>CAZYOA010000004.1:0-130873 GCA_964648665.1 uncultured Planctomycetales bacterium
TTAACTGCAAAAAGATCTCCATTTTCATTAAACATCTTAACGCGCTCACCGTTTATGCTAATTGTATGCTTGTCAGAAATTCCATCTTTTTTAAGTCCCATAGCCTTAACATATTTCCATCCTGTATTTTTGAAAACGCTTCCGCTACCCTTTACATAAGAGCCATCTTGCTTAAGAGCTTTAATTTTATCTTCCTTGCTAGCATTCCCCTTTGCAAGCTTTGTCCTGACAACTTGCCCAACGTATGAATCTTTTTGCCCAAAATAATCAAGCCCAGCTGTGCCAAAAGACAACATAGCAAGACCAAGACCATCAACTCTCTTGCCATACTCTGATCGAGTAAAGACCCTGTCTCCGCTACTGTCTTTCTTAGATACGATCATCTGCCAAGGAGAAGTCACAACAAAATCAACACCTTTTGCCGTTGTATCTATTCTTCGATCTCCTAAACCAAGAAGGCTTAAGTTCATGTTTCCTTTAGCATATTCAGCTGTAGCAATTATGTTTTCAGTTGTAGCGCTTTTAAGTTTTCTAACTTGATACTTCAAAATATTTTGATCAACATTAAGATTGTTAGAAAATCCACTATTCGTAATATAGCTTGATCTAACCTGCTCATCACCAACTCTATTCTCTTCATCCGCCTCGTTATTAGCGCTCATCGCTGCTTCAAGCCCCCTGTCAAAAGTAACAGCATAGTCAGCAGTCATTCCAGATAGTGTTAGCGCATGATCAACAAGTGCATTGAATCCCTGAACGCCACCAGTATGATAATTTACAAATCCTTGCGTAACTCTATTTTGATCATCAACCAACGTTGCTCCTGTTGCAGATCCAAGACCACCCTGATAAATATAATCCTCTGCAAAAGCATCTATTCGATTCGCCGCAACATTAATAAAATCTTTTCCAAATTGTTTAAAGCTAGCCTTCTGAGATTTTTCTTTGTTAGCTAAAATTCCTGTCAGGCCATATTTTTCTACAGATGACTTTTCTTTACCATCAAGACCTGCAATTCCATAACGATCTGCAAGTGACTTTTCTTTATTATCAAGACCTTTAGAGTTTAGAAGAGACGGCTGTTTCACCAAGCTTCCTGCAATCATGTTTTCAGGCAATTCTTTTTCTTTCTTAGCGGCTCTATTTAAGCGACCCAAATCAATCGCATGTGTTGTAGCTGCAACCAAACCTGCCGATGCAGCTGACATTAACATTGTTGATGCATAAAATCCAAGATCTAGATCTCCTTCTTTAATCTTGCCTTGCTCTATACGTTTCTGTCTTTGTTTATCAAGTGCATACCCAAGCCCAACGTTAATCGCCGCATGCCCAATGCTTCCTAAGATCAATCCACCTGTACTTTTATAAACAGATGGGCTTGTAACTCTTCCGTCGTTAACAAAAAATTGCATTTTCTTATGTGCCTGTTCGCTAGAATTAGGCGTTTCTTCAATTATTCCAATCGACTTAACAGAAATAGGTTCCAGGCGAACCATAGACCCTAGCGAATCTGTAGCGCTTTGATTCGCTTCTTTTAACTGATTTGCTTGTACAGTTTCATCTCGGTTAGTTTCTGCAACTACTTCCCTTTTTTCTGTTGTTCTCGTAGCTTGCTCCCACGCCGCACCATTTTGCTTTCGAATTTCAGATCGCACATCTCTAAAATCTTTTTTAGCTTGTTTGTAGGCACTACGATTAAGTTTTCCATTTTTCGAATACTTTTCTTTCGAATACTCTTTCTTATCAATACCAGCTCCATCATTCTTTTCTACAACATAATCTAATGCAAATTTCTCAACCAACTCATCATTTAATTTAAGGCGCACACTATTCTTCTTTGCAGATCTCCAATCCTTTCGGTTTAGCTTTCCATCTGCATCACGATAAGTCTTTTTGTCAAGAAGAGTGGCTTCAATAATCTGATCTTCTTGCTCACTATCTTTTTTACCCATAACAACTTCGTGTCTATCTGGGCGTGTTTTTAAAATTAAATTATCTAAAAGAACCTGACCCATAGCATTACCGCCCTGCACAACGCCTTGAACAAAAAGACTATTTGAATCTAATCCTTTTTTCTTTGCAATCCGCTCAGCAATCATTCCAAGACCTGTACCAATAATCTGTATGCTAGCATTTTTCCATTCAGCATCCAAAGTCTGAACAAGTTTCTCACCAAAAGTATATTTTCGACTATACTCAATCTCTCCATCACTTCCAACAGAAATCGCCTCAATCGTTAAATTTTGTTTCCCTGTTATTGTAAATCCAGCATATGCTCCAGACTCAACAATCTGACCTTCGCTTAAGTTTTCTGCTTGATCCAAAGACAACATTATAGTTTCTGCATTTCCTTTTTCATCTGTAATTTCCACCTCAACAACTTGAGTATCCTTTGTTTTAAATTCACCATCCTTCATTCCATACGCACTATCAAACTCTCCGTTTTTAGTTAGCGACTCTAGTCCACTTGCAACAGCAACTGTAATCATGCTTGATGCCAAAGAAGTCCCTACGCTAATAATAGCTTGTTTAAGCACTTCACTCTCAATCCCCATATCTTCAACAAAGTCAATAATAGCGTAATTAACAAAACCTTTAGCAGCACCGATAGCAGCTCCTGTCGCCATATTTTTTCCAACTATTTTTAGTCCTTCTCCAAGAGTAATTTTAGCTGCATCTTTTGCTGCATCACTTACAACATCCAGCACCGCTTCTCCTGTAATCTGTGCTACTTTCTCTGCTCCTTTTTGTGCTGCCGTATTGGCTGCAGATTGCGTTGCTGCGCCTTCCAAATTATCACCAAGACCGCTAGCAGCTACAGTTAAAGCTGTGACAATAACAGAACTTATAATAGCTGCTTTTTTTCCATCCCAGCCCCACTTCATAACGCCAATTTGTGTAATTGTGCTTGCCAAAGAACTAATACTTTTTGCAAGTGCATAAGTTCGAATAATTTTAACTAAAGATACAGCTTCTTTTGTGCCTTTAATCATTTGTAGCGGTTTTATAAATTGTAAGAGCATGCTAACAATATCAATAACAATACCAATCATGAAACTCTTAAACGACATAGTTCCCGTGGTCATTTGATCATCGTATTTGCTATGCCATCTTGAACCCCAAACAAATGCTTGCTTCTCATCTGAAACTTTTTCAGCATACTTAGATAGAAAATCATTTTCTTTCGCAAACACATACCCTGAGAATTCAGAAGAAAATTGATCAACAGATAATGTTTTATCCTGACCAATATCACTAAAAATAACATTGTCTTCATTAAAAGCTTTAACTAAAACAAAATGTTCTGGTTCTAAATTTGCAATAAAAGGTGTCGAAATCTTCTGAATATCAACAACAGGAATTTTTGCAGAAACATAATCAAGCCCATAAGCATTAGCAATTGTATCGATAGCATAAAGCGATGTCTTAAGTTTTGGATCTCCCGCTTTAATAATCTTACCTAAGATGTCTACTGTTAAAGTTAAAACAGATGCTTCTTCCAATTCAACGCTTACCTGATGAGCAGACAATAAATCTTTTAAGGCATAAACACCACAATTGATAGGATGAACATCTGGCGTTCTTAACCAATTAACCATATCCTCAATTTCTTGATTTTCAAATATAGCACTAGAAGAAACTAAAAGACCTTTTTGGTTGCTTGAACCACTCACACCATTATTTGGTAAAATAAGCTTAATCTTAGGATCTTTTTTATTTTTAATTTGATTTAAAACATGCTGGATGCTTTGAGAAACTGTTTCAAATGACTGATCACCAACATACGCATCTGCGCTTTGACGATTCCACAAAATGGATGGATTGTAATTAAAAGCCCAACTAATTTGCTCAGGAAGGAAAACTAAGATAACGATTAAAGCGACTGTGCGGATCCAGCCCTTAAATCGACTTTGGAAATATTGCGTGTCTGTTGAAATTTCACCTGATTCTTGAATTGCTTGTGGAGCTAGCTTTGCCATGCGAGACTTATTAAAACCAGAAAAAAGAAATCCCTGAGCAAAGCTAATAGCTTTACTAATAGAATTCTTTATAACTGATTTAAATGTTTGTTTTTTCATGGCTTTTTTAAATAGTTAGGGCTGTGACAATGCCACAGCCCGTGAATTTTAATTATTGCGTTTATTAAAATCTTTAAATCCCGTGGCTTTTTCTATGGCTTTCTATTTCGATGCGCAAATTAAATATAGCACAAGAAATCGATCTGTCAAGAATTGGACATTCTGTAAGTCGTTGAGCCAGAATGACTTGCATGTTTTTTAAATTATTTTTATTTTTTTTGGAAACACTTCCAAAAGGAAGCGTTTGCTTCTCAGAATCTTGTCAATATCTGTTTTCAATAAATACTTTTTATGAACATCTTCTTGTGCATCGTTAACAATACGTTTACCCGCTATGTTATATTCTACCCGACGAGGATGCTAAGAAATATTCATAATATTTTTTGAAGTAGGCATGAAACATCAAGCATTTCAACCTGTTAAAATATTTTTATTATAATAATTAAAATAAAATATGTATTATAAAAGGATAATATATATTTTAAAAAAGTTAAAATATTTTAATATTTATTATTTAATATAAAAATATTATATTCTGAGTGGACATTACAGATTGGACAAACAAAAAAATGGACTTCTCGCACATATAAATGTCCAATTTAATGACTTATGTAGAAAATTGTTAATCTTAGAGATTTGCGAGCGGATTTCCCTGAACAAACTGCAAGAGAACAGGGCCGGCGACAAGAATGCCAACAACAGGAAAGATACAAAACAATAGAGGAAACAACATCTTCAATGGAGCCTTAAGTGCGATTTGCTCACCACGTCTAAATCGAGAAAGACGCATATCTTCTGAAATAATATTAAGCGCATCGGCCACAGATGTTCCCATGCGATCTGCTTGAACAAGCGCCCTTGTAAATGTTGAAAGGTCTGGAAGTTGATATCGATTAGCAAAATCTGTAAGCGCATCTCTCCTTGGCTTTCCTACATGAACTTCTTGTAAAACATGATTAAGCTCATCAATAAGAATCGAAGCTGAAGATTTCTCAATAACCCATTTTAAAGCCAAAAGAAAATCAAGTCCGGCGTTTACACAAAGACTTAAAAGATCAATGGCATCTGGAAGGTCGCGAACAATAGAATTCTTGACTTTCCTAATTTTCATTTTTAACCAAAAGTCAGGAAGATAGTACCCTGCGGCAAACATAGCAATCGCCCACATCATTACTGACTGTGGATCTGCCATATGGCGTGTTAAGAATAAAAGCAATACAATAAGAGCCTCTTTAATAAACAAAAACTCTTCTGGAGAGATCGAAAGGCGGGCTATGGATAATTCTCTTTCTAGCCTCTGGCCTAACAATCCTGAGCACAACGGCTTATTAAAGAAGAAGAGGTGTCTTAGAAAATTCTTTTTCTTTTTTTCCTGTTTTGGTAAGTCCACCAAACCTTTTAAAGTTGGACGAGTCTCAGGCTGCACAACACTATGGACACCCATAGCCAACGTAAAAACACAGAAAAAAATTAATAAGAAAATTAAATTAAGAATCATATTAGAAATCACCTATTTGACTAATTTTAATAATTAATATTGTTCCTATGACTTGCAAAAACGCGGCTAACATTAAAAGATTTTTACCTGTCTCAGAATTCACCATGGTATCAAAATATCCCGGATTTGAACTATACACAAAAATACCAAAAGCTAGCGGAAGCAAAGACATGACAAATCCTTGTATTCTTCCTTGAAGAGTTAATGTCTCGATATTTTGTTGAATTTTTCGATTCTCTCTAATCGTTGCAATAATTCGATTGAAAATAACAGGCAAATTACCACCTGTCTCACGGGCCAGCAAAACCGCAGAAATAAACTGCTGCAAAGCTGGTGTTCCCATGCGGGAATAAAGTCTATCAAAAGAGGTCTCCAAAGAAACACCCATCTTGTTTTCACCAATCAAAATTGCAAACTCTTGACTAATCGGATCAGGCATTTCGTCAGCCACAACCTCCATAGCTTGCAAGAGACTTAAACCTCCCTTAAGAGCACTGTTAAGCATCATCAGCGCATCAACGAGCTGAACATAAAACATTTTTTTTCTTTTTTTAGCAAGAGATCTAATATAAAAACCTGGAAAAATAAAACCCACAATCCCAGCTCCAGCAATAGCTGGAATTTGATATTCTTTTGGGGAAACAAAAAAAGCAACAATAGCAAGAATAAACGGTGCTAAAACATACAAAAAGACCATTTTCTTCTCTTTGGCTTGAATGAACATGTCATCCATTTTTATAACCATTTTTTCTGCACGTTTTTTATTAAAACTCTTAATACCGCTAAAAGCTAGCGGAAGAGTAAAATAAAAAATAACAGTAACGCTTAAAAAAGCGAGAAATAGAGCAATAATATTCATTGATATGTTTTAAATGATAACGTTAAAAAGCATCCGAAGGACACGTAACAAATTTTGTTTTAAACATTGACTCTCTGTTTGGATCTTTCGTATAATAATATTCCGTACACGACCTAGCCTCTGACCCCATTTTTAAAAGCTCTGTAAGAAGATTCCAGCATGCTTGATTCTGTTCTGATGGTTGACTTAACATAACAGCACCCTCCATGCCAAACGATCCGCCTCCATCTATCGATCCTCCTGCAGCGCCTAAAAGCATGCCACACTTATCCATATCTTCGATAAGATCAGGATTAGTATTCGCACTAGCTTTTGGATTTTTAAAGATCATTTTCCAAAATTCTTTATTTGTTGCCCATTTTAAAACATCGCCTCCTTCATCATAACGAACAACGCGCGCTTTTGTCAAACCTCCCTTAAAACACCTGCCAGGATCTTTGTAGCTCTTGCGATTTTTCTTATCAGTTCTGTTTCCTTGTCCGCAGCGACCTTTACCCGAATAATCAATAAGCGAATACCAATCCTTTGTTGCCGCCCAACTCGCTTCCCACTTTTTAATCCAAGGAAGCTCTGGCTCTCTACATACTCCTGCAGGCGGCCCCTCACAGCTCGTACGTCCACAAT
Source organism: uncultured Planctomycetales bacterium (assembly GCA_964648665.1). Classification (GTDB taxonomy): domain Bacteria; phylum Omnitrophota; class Gorgyraeia; order Zapsychrales; family Aceulaceae; genus Aceula. Next base: position 7,061 of record CAZYOA010000004.1, read on the forward strand.
TTCCGCTGCATTTTGTTGGAAGATTTGCCTCAACTCGAACAATATGCCACTTAGGATCTGATCCATCTTCAGATGCTTCGTCTTGCCAAGCATACACTGCCATAGAATGTTCGAAAGAAAAAGATGAAGATGTGCTATTAAGATACTCAATCATCATTATAACTCTTGGATCATCTAAAAATTCTTCAATTTTATTTCTAGCGGCGGTTAATTTTACAATAGAGTCTAGCGCTTCATAATAAACGCCTCCGTCGCTATTTTGACCAAACAAAAATTCCTTTCGATGTTCTATTTTTTCTTTCCACATCATAAGCGCGCGCATAAAACTATATTCTTCTGGTCCATGTGTAGAATTTGAAACTTCACATCCTGTCGCTTGACCATACATCGGATCATAAGGATTTTGCGGCGGGGGCTCCTCGAAAGACTGATCAAACCTTAATTTATAAGACAAAGCCTCACACGTGCTTGTATTGTTAACGCAGTCTGCATGACACGTATTAATATCTTCTAATATCTCATCATAACACCCTTCAACCTCTTCAAGAGTACCCTCACAAACATCTCCTGTAGACAAAGAACTTGTTGTATATTGCATTAATTCGGTAAGAATTTTATTCACCGACTCTTTCCAGCTTAACAGCTTTGCAACAATACCTTGAGAACTTCCAAACCAATAATCAAAATCCTCTTTCCATCCTAAATCATAAACCAAAAGGTTCGGGTCTGTTTTTAAAACCTCCTTGGCCCACCCTAAAAATGAATCAATAGATATTCCTGAATCACCATATCTAAAAACATCAATCGTATCTTCTCGCCAAAGAGCAGTATTTCCAGCAGCGTTACCTGCTCCATCAAAACCACAAGACCAATTAGGCTCACAACCCGTAAAATCAGGCGTACAAATATCAATCGGCGCATTTGAAGTACAGCAACTAAAATCGCTATTAAATATACAGCTTGAATCACAATTTTTCCCGGGCCCCTGACTATATGGCATTGTATGTGCTAAATATTTTAAAATACCTTTTTTCCATGAAAAATTATATGGCTCATTTACATAACAAAAATCATTGTCTCTAGGATCAAGGGTTTCACCTCTAGCTTCATCTAGATTAGGATTTATGCAGCAACCTCCCATGTTATCACTATTACAATTACTATTTGATGTTGTTTGCGCACCTAAATCAAAGCCTCCTTGATTTAGACATTGAGAAAGACCTGTGTTATCGTCATCTGCACACCACTCACAATATCTATTATCATTAGGGGGATAATCTGACACGTTTAAAGATACTCGATCCATTCGCCACAAAAGATTATACAGCCCCAAGCTATCTCTTTCTAAATATGCCGGCAAAGAAGATATGTCAACAGCCACTGCAACACCCTTAGGCTGCGGATCAAAATAAATAGCTGGATTTTCATCATCCCGTCCTATAAATTCTCTAAAAGACTCAAAATCATTAAATCCATTCTCATAATGAGGATTATACGAATATCTCCACGGCGTTCCATTATCATCACAAGTGGCAGCAGTCCCTGTTGGCCCACATCCTAAATCACATTCATTTTTAAAATATCCAACATTTGGGCAATCTTGCACTTTTCCATCCAAAACAGCCCATCCATCTGGAGGCAAAGTCCATGCAGGATCCCACGTAAACCATGCAGATCCATCCGACTGCAAAGGCTCGTCATAAACAAATTCTGCCAATGCTTTTAAAAAGTTTCCGGCAACTCCAGACTGTGGAGAAACTTCTCCAGCAACCTGAGTTGCTCTTTGAGAATAAAGAAATGAAAACCGTCCTACCTTTTCTTTGTCACCAATTTCTGTGCCATCACCATAATAATATCCATCCTGATCCATATCCATTATATCAGGTACCAGAACAGAATCATTCGATGCCTTCTGAAAAATAATATTAATAGCATTTTCCTGAATTTGATCTGCCATTGGAATATTAGCAAACATTTTACCCCACATACTTGCAACAGAAGGCTCGACAACGGTAACCTGCAAAACAAGTGCTGTTGTTGAAATTACCACTGCAGCAACCGCAAAAAGAATAGCTCCTGGAGCAGCCAAAACTCCCGTACAAGTCAAAATAAGTGCAATAATAGCAATAACAACTCCTAAGATCTTACCCCAAATTCCCCAATCCGCTATATTTTTACTAAGATGCTCATGCCCATCGTTTGGTCCTCTTTTTATTACCTCCTGAAAAAGCGATTCAGAATAACTTGCCATAGAAGACCCCATAAAAGCTGCTGCAGAATCTGCAGCTAAAGTCATATGTGTTTTAATCTGCGATGCCTTTCCAAGATTAATAACAACACCTAAAGTCATTAAAAGAATAGCAAAAAATAAAATCAGAACAACAGAAATCTGCCCTTTATGTAGTTGAGCTTTTTTTGGCTTTATAAAATTCTGAAAAAATCTAATCATAATTTTTCCTTAAAAATTTAATCAAATACTTCTCCATTAAAAACAATGTTCATCTGAGGATTTTTCTCATTAACAGCATCTAACTGATCCATTGGGTCATAATTATGCAATCCTGTCGAGGAACCATCCGCATACATCACCTCGTGCTGATTTGCAGTTTGAGAAAAAGAAACACCAATCCATTGCATCGTCTTAACAATACTATAGAAAATTAGCAAAACAACCAGAAAACAAAATGCAAATTCTAACGTTGCTTGTCCTTTTAATTTATTGTTTCGGTTTTTCCTTTTTATCATATTTTAGTCCACAATTGTTTTTGACTTATATCCAAATCGATCCGCCAATCTTGATCGGATATATAACTTTTTTTCTGCCCAATTAAAACAATCATAATATTTGTTAGAATTAGTGCTTTCCTGATCCAAAGGATCTCCACAGCCTCCGATAGTCGTCGACGCTTTAATGTCTCCATCGCCCCATCGCAGTTTCCATCCAGAAGGTCGAGGATTATTGCTCAACTGAATAACTCTTTCAATAACAGTATAAGAATCTTTAGTTTTTTTAGTAACTGTCTGCTGGCTTCCAGACACGCCTTCTTGATCTATCTTAAGAGTAGCATTAGGTGTAAGCGTAATAATGCGCGCTTCTCTATCTTCAAAGCCAGGCCTAGGAAGACCAATCAACCTATCATGAACATTATATGTTGAATCAATATCTCCCTCGTTATAATCAATAACTTTAACCCACTCTATCTTTGCTTTTTTAAGTTCATTGGCATCAGGGCCAGCATTTGAATATCCCCAGCTAACAGCAGGAGTTGTACGGGCACCATTATTGTCGAAAGAAGAATATGTCGCCGAAAAAAGCTTTTGGCCTAAATCTATGAGAGACAAATGCGCATCTGCATAACCTAGAGTTCCAAACTCTAAAATCATTTCTTCTTTTCCATCAAAATCAACATCTACTACAGAAAATCGCGAATCACCACTTTGTCCATAAAAATTAACACCGCCCGCTGTTGCGGCAACAGGATACCACTGCCACATCATTTGGAATCTCTTGTCAAAAGGAACAGATACTCCATCTTTTCTAAGATCAAAACGTTGCGCGACTTCAGCTGTCTTCACAGAACTACAATGATGTCCCGGAGGATCTAGCGGATTTGGATTAGAGAAATTATCCGTTCCAACAAAACAAAATTTTCTATGCGTTCGAGGAATCTTAGTCCAAAAAATAAGAGTAGGTTCTCCATAATTTATTCTAATATCACTTTCAGGATTTGGCGCTGACGACGGATAATAAGAAAAAGGGTCATATCGACATCCTCCAATCTGTGTACAGAAACTCTCATTCCAAAATTGTGCTGTTCCATTAATAGAAGCATCGCCATATATATATTTTGCGTTAGGCCCAATTCTCCTAATAGAAGCATCGCCATATATATATTTTGCGTTAGGCCCAATTCTCCCTAGATGCGAAGAACATTCTCCTGAGGGATCCCCATAACACTTAAAATCTGATGTTCGAAATGTATACATCTTTCCATTAACAAAAATATCAAAAACAGAAAGATTCTCGTATTCTCCATATTCAATCGGCATCTGAAGCATATTTGAAAATGTTCCAGATCCCATAGCTATGGCAGGAGAACGCGTAGTAGAACCGTATTTTTGACCACCTTCTACTGTTTTCTCATCATTAATCCACAAAACAGTAGCATTTCTACGCGCAGCAGTTCCATCTTCCGTAGTCGTTGCAGACATCTCTAAAGCCTTACGAAAAGCTTTCATTTGTGTTTTTTGCTGTTGAGACATACTAGTCGAATAACGAATCAAAAGCCCAAATAAAAGCAAGAAAACGCTCCCTAAGATGCTAAGCTCTAAAATCGTTTGCCCAATATTCTTTTTATTGTTCATTTTTTTCATTATATCTCACTAAAAATTACACAAATCTGGCTCTTCGCACATACGAGCACAACATTCTTTTTTTTCTTGCATGCTTTCCTTGCCTCGACAGACTAGAAGCTTTACTTTTCCACTTATTCCAACAGCTGAAGGTGGACAATGTTTTTTATGTGTATCCATGCAACAATCAAATGCTGGTTTATAATACCATATCTCAGCATCCCATCCGCCTTCTCCAGAATTTACATTTTTATTAAAAGGAACATAGCGCATACATTCAACCGTTTCAGGGTTTACTTGTTCTGCTCCAAGAAAAGAATCAGATAACGTTTTCCATCTGCCCATAAAAGCTCCTTTAATTTGCTTGTTCATCGCTACAATCGCAACAAGAAACAAAACAATTAAAACCGCATATTCGACAACTGAAGAAGCTTTGTTATTTCTTTTTAAAAGCATTTTTAATCAAGTGTAATGGTTTCTGTTTTCGACTCCTCTGTATTTGTTTCATCAATACGAGAGGTTGTGTATCCACTAGCGTTTGAAGTATCCACACTCATTAATGTCGTCGCATTCGAACTCATAACCTGAGAAACATGTAATTCTCCTTGTGGATCATACTGTTTTCCCATGCCATCAAGAGTTTCTTTCAACTTACCCTGAAAACTTTGTTGAATAAATGGCTTCATCGCAACTAGCGCCGAGACAACAACAACAAAAAGAACAGCAAACTCTAAAAGCGTCTGGCCTTTTTTATTGTTTTGTCTTTTTATAAATTTTATTTTTTTAATCTGCATATTCTGAAAAACCCATGTTGGTTAATGATTCTGATTTCATCGCTGATGTTTCTTCAACGACACTCGTATAGGAACCCTGATCTTCATCTATGGATGTCGTAGACTTTGTAGAAATGTCTGTTTTAGCAGAATTCAAATATCCTTTATCAGGCTCAGCTGCTTGCTCCGACTCACCCTGGAAACCAATAGCATCGGCTGTTGATTTTATAATTTTTTGAACTGTTCTCTTAAAAGGCGTCCCCATCGTCACAAGAACTATAGCTATAATTCCAGCGATAATAGCATACTCTGCTAATGTTTGAGCTTTTTTTGCTTTCACAAAAAACACCTTTCTTTAAGAACATTAAAACTAAAACCTAAAACTTTACTACTTTTTTCTTTCGACCTGCACTCTAAACAAAATTATCCTTACTCTGAATAATCATCATCTCGAGCAAAGCCTTCAGTCGATGTTGTTTTAATCTTCACCTCTGAAGAAGCCTGACGGCTATAATTTTTCGATATTCCGTTAATCGAAACAAATGTATCTGTATCATTTCTTGTATTTGTTTCTTTAGCTGTATAATACGGCTCATATTCAGCTAAAACTTGCGAATAAGCATTTCCACCGCGAAGAAGATGAATATCCTTAATTTCACTATCGAGTGTTGTCAACGCATATCCTCGAGCATCATTAATACGTGCCGACAACCCCCTTTGAGTAAAATACAACATCGAAATAATTGCAGCAATCATAATAGCAATCACAGTCGTATACTCCCCTAAAGATTGTGCCGCTTTCTTTTTCAATCAAACCTCTCTTCTTATCAACACCGTACCTATTCCTCTGTTCTTGACATTACGTTTGTTATCGTTGAATCGCCGTCACCTTGCAACGTAGAAGTTGTTACACCTGTCGCCACCACTTCGCTGGTTAGTCCACCCGTTACCGTTGTCTTGTTGTAAATCGTTGACGTCGGATCAAACTTTTCTGCACTAATATCATCACCAGATGATTTAAATTTTCCCTGAAGACTTTGTTGCAAAAATGACTTCATAGCAATTAATGCAGCAATAATAATAACAGCCAAAACCGCATATTCGAGCGTGCTCTGAGCTGTTCTTTTTCTTAATTTTCTTAACATAGATCCCCTCCTTTTTTAAAAATATCATGCCTATTCTGTGATAGTCATACCTTTGTCAACTATTCCGTTAACAGTATAGCCTGTTGTTGAACTTCCTGTTCTTGTAGATTCTGTATCAGTTGTTGCTCTTTTTGTGCCTGCATTAACAGACTGAAAGTCTGTTGAGTCTCTCTGTGTGTTGTAATCAGTCTCTTTATAATACGGCTCATATTGCCCTGTTTTATACGTCGTTCCTGCATCAGCACCAAAATTTGTATTATCCACCATGTATTGCGAAGCATCTTTCAAGCGAGCTTGACTCGTTCTTTGAAGAAATGTTTGCATGGCAATAATAGCCCCAACGACCAAAGCAATCAGAATGGCATACTCTGCAACATTCTGACCTTTTTTATTCTTAAAAATTCTTTTCATTATTTCCTCCTTTAATTTTTACATTTCATTTTATCAAACTATAACTCGGCTGCTAAATCATCTGCTGCCTCTGTAATTTCATCGGATACCGTTGTGTATGCATTGTTAACTGTATCGTATAAAGCTCCACCTGACTGTGGTTTTAAGAAAATAATGAGAACCGCAATAATCGCAGTTACCAAAATAATATACTCAAGCGTGCTTTGTCCTTTTTTATTCTTCAACTTCATTGTCTCCTCCTTTTATGAAACGATTAATAACCTACAAACAATTAACGCATCTGTTCTTCTATTTGCTTCTGTGCCGCTTGCGTTGAACGGAAAATATACGTACTCATAGCAACAACAGCCGTAGCCACCAAAGCTATAACAATAGTGTATTCAATTAAATTTTGTGCTTTATTGTTCAAAAGACATACTCTCACTTTTTTCTCCCGTGGCTTAAAGAATTTTGAGAAAAAAATGCCGGTTAGCAATTTTTAATTTTAATTCTTTCCCTCTCAACAACTTGGAAAATCTTTCTATATTAAATATAGCATACTAATTTTAAAAAATCTATAGGATTTCAAAAAAACGAACACACAAAAAAAGATTATTACTTCAAGAAACTTTCAAGAAAATTATTTTTTTATCATAAAAACACGGTTCACACTCATTAACACGTCTAACAACATATTCCACATCTTTAACATGCATATGGTCTCGAGAAATCATAACTACAGCTTTTGGATAAGAACTCTCAAAATCAATTTTTACCTTAATATCAGAAAAAATCTCTTTTATTTTTATATAAGAAACATCTTGTAACCGTGTTGGCAGAAAATGCATTTGACAATATTTATATAATTTTATTAATATGTTATGAATAAAAACATTCTCTTTTTCAAAAAAGAGAAACTTAGCTTCCAAATCAATTTTCTCGTCGATAGAAAAAAATGGGTCTACTTTCTTCGAATTTGCCTCTTCTTTAATCATTGCAAAATCCTGACATCCAACAACCCCATAAGGCCATTTCTTTAAATATAAATTAATAACTTGTACCGCATCTTTTTTACTCCTTAAAATATTGGTCATCAACCCGAAAGGAGAACATCCCTCAACCTTTAAAATCAAAACTCTCAAGCTTAAAGATTTCTCAAGAAAAGGATGCGCAAGAACAATATCGGCCTCAGAATACAAAACATTTTGATCACAAGACTCAACATAAACATCTAAAGTGGGTCCCTTCTTACTTAAAGCTTCAGAAAAAAGTGCGTGCGTATTCAATAGGCCAGAGATAAAATAACGCTTCTTTAAAAGAAGAAGGTCAAACGACGACAAGACTTCATTCTCCTGCGAAACAAGATCAATTTGATCAATAGCTCTCGAATTAAACCCTTCAAAACATCCCAACATGGCATAAAAACAAGAAGGAAAATTTTCGGTACCAGGAGCACAGCGCAAAACAAGTGGCTCTATATTAGTTATCAAGTTTCTTGATAAAAAATCAAGAGATTTCTCTATTGGCAAAGAAAACTTAGACTGGACATTTTCTTTTGTCCAGACTGAGTTCAGCTGACAATCGATAATAAATTCTTCACCATTTTTAAGTGAAGCCTTAAAATGTTTTGCCTCAGAAAATAAATCAAACCCTTTAAACTTTACTTCTTTTATTTTTATCGCTAAAGCCTCTATCTCTTCTATCGCTTTCTGCGCTTCCTCAAAGTTTAAACTCGGATCAAGACCATTAAGCCTCAAGAAAGCTTTATCTTGAGCCATATCAGATAACGTTGCTAACCCAAAGACAGGTGCATACACAAGGCTCTCTAACATATGCGTTTTTTCTTCAAAGAAAGTGCTCATGATCCCTTTTTCTTTAATTTGAAATTCTGCTATCTTGAGAAGAATCAAATCAAGACTAACACTTAACATTTCTTTTCTTGGTTTAAGAGTTTCCAAAACTTCAGGAGATTGCTCGCTCTGGCCTAAAGCATCTCTAGGGACATTCGCAAAAAGCTCTTTTTTTCTATGTTCTGGAATTTTAAAACTTTCCTGTTTCTTGTCTGTTTTGGCTCTGCGGCCAACAGGACTGCTCAACAAGAAAGTCTTTAGAATTGTATTAACAGAAGATTTTGATATTTCTCTTTGAAAAAATTGACTAGCTAAATTGGAGATTTTTCGACAACTAAGGCGTGGACTTGTCCTTTTTTGAAGCAAAATATAATCAACAACTTCTTTTTTAAGCTTATAAGTTACACCCATATTCCATCCTTAAATATATAAAGTCGATTTTCTTTGTATAAGAATGACATTTTCACAGACTGGCTGTTCGCCCTCTTTAGGAAATTAGAAAATACTACAAACAGGTAAAATGTCCAGAAAGAGAATGTCCAAAATATTTTTTATTATATATTACCTATATTCTTAGTGCAAGACTAAATGCTGAGATCTTTTTTATATTTTTTTCTTGCAAAATAAAATAAACCATTCAAAATAAAAATAAAGCTTTAAAATTCATTTACTTTAATTTTTAATTTTAAGCAAGGAAGCCCTTATGAACAAATGTCCCTACTGCTTTGAAACACTTGAAGATAAACCAAGAAAGTGTCCTTTTTGCGAACAATTTATCATTGATGACTTAGCCCATTCTGATTATAAAAGTATTGAAAAAAAGAAATGTTTTTTTTGCGGAAAGAAAGTTTTAAAAGAAGCCCGTATTTGCAAGCATTGTCATCAATGGCTAGATCGTGTTGTCGAAGCAGGAGACACCTACGATAATATCGATTAAATCTAAAGTCTATTCAATTTCTAAGAAATCCCCTAAACAAGTACAAGACTTTTTAATGCTTCCTACGGGAAGCTCAACAGCTCGTCTTGCTCTAATAAAAAATGGGCTCATTCGAAAAGGCTTTATATTTTCAATAAGCCCTACTACTTTATTTTTCTGATCAACAAAAACTACATCAATCGCAAACTTCATAAAAAACATATGAATAGCCTGGCACCCCCCGATAACAAGAGCATCCTCAGGAGAAAACTCTTCTTTTCCTAAAAGCCCTTTAAGGCGAGAAAAAAAACTATTCGCTATTTTAGCTCGTGTTGAAACAATGGTTTTTTGGGTAAGATTAATGATCTTCATATAAAGAAAATTCTGATTGAATTAAGCTTTGAAAATCTCTTTGTCGACATGGATTCCTCTTTTAATAAAATCATCAAAACATCGAGGAATTTTACCAGTTGCTTTATATTGACCGATAACTTTTCCTTCTTGATCAATACCTTCGTGCTCGAAAACAAAAATATCTCTCATCTCTACTTCACGTTCAGCTGTAAGCCCAACAACTTCTGTTACTCCTGTAATTTTTCTTGATCCGTCTGAAAATCGTGAAATTTGAACAATCACATCAATCGCTGTTGAAATCATTTCATAAATCGCTTTTAGAGGAAGGTCAAGTCCGCTCAGCAAAATTAAAGAACTCATGCGCACCAACACATCGCGTGTTGAGTTAGCATGTATAGTTGTCATCGATCCGTCATGTCCAGTATTCATAGCTTGCAACATGTCTAAAACTTCTGGTCCACGACACTCACCGATAATAATGCGGTCTGGTCTCATGCGAAGAGAATTAATAAACAAATCTCGAATACTGATAGCTCCTCGTCCTTCTACATTCGGTGGACGAGACTCAAGGCGCCCCCAGTGGCGCTGGTGAAGCTTAAGTTCAGCAGCATCTTCAATTGTTAAAATGCGTTCTTCTTCAGGAATAAATGAAGAAATAACATTTAAGAGCGTTGTCTTTCCAGAACCTGTTCCTCCTGAGACAATAATATTTTTACGAGCCAAAACGCACGCCTTCAAGAAATCAACAACAGGCTGCGACGCCGAATGATGTATATGCAAAAGATCTTCAGCCGTAATTCTATCTTGAGCAAATTTTCGAATTGTTAACATTGGTCCTTTTAAAGACAAAGGAGGAATAACAGCATTGATACGTGAGCCGTCTGGCAAGCGTGCATCAACCATAGGAACAGATTCATCAATACGTCTTCCTAGAGGAGCAATAATACGTTCTATAATCGCGCGAATTTGACCATTCGAAATAAACTTTTTATTAGTAAGAATAATCTTTCCTTTTTTCTCAATATAAAGCTCATCTTTATTATTTACCATAATATCTGTGATTTCTGGATCAGCCAAAAATTCCTCTAAAGGACCAAGCCCCAGTGTTTCATCAGCAATATCTTTGACTAGCCGTCTACGTTCTTCGTGCGAAGAAATAATAGCACCAGCCTCTTCAGCTAAAAGATCTCCAATTACCTTTTCTGTGCTTTCTCGGATTTTCTTGGCTTGAGCTGGATCTCTTAAAGCATCGGTTGTAATCGCGCTTAAATTTAATCGATCAACAAGCTTGTCGTGAACAGCCTGCTTAAGCTTTATAATTTCATCTCCCTCGTGTGCAGCAGCAATAACTTCTTGACTCCCAGAAATCTTGTCGCTGATACCAAGCTTCTCCCAGAAATTATTTTGTTGATCCTCTCCCGTTGTTGTTCGAATCCGCGCAACTTCTGTACCTTGAACAAAAACAGGATCCTCAATAAGCTTCTCTGAAATTTTATCAATAGCTTCTGTGGCAGGACTATCAGGAGCATCTATAACACACGGAACGCCTCTGTTTAAAGCAAGGCCAACAGCGCGTCCATCCGAAGGAATTTGAGCAAAAATTTCACAAGGAAGAGCCGAGCTTACTTCTTGCCAAGCAACACCTCCTCGAGATTGAGATCTATTTAAAACAAGCTTTACAATATTGCCTGGAAAATGAAGACTTTCCAAAACGCTCAAACACCATCTTGCTTGAAAAACAGCCAAAACATCTGGCGTAGCAGCAAGCAGAATTAAATTGGATTGATCAAAAACAGTAATTAGCGTTTCGTTGAAAACTTTTCCGCCATCAATAATAATATAATCATACTGATCTTTCACTTTTTTAAAGAATAATATGATTTTATCTTGATCAATCAACGGAACCTGGTCAACCTGTCGAACGCACGGTAAAAAATGCAAACCACTTGAATGCCTTGCAGTCTGTTTAATAATCAAATCAGCACTTTCAAAAACATCTTTATCAGAAAGAATATCAACGATCGATTTCTCGACTTTAATATTTGCAGTTCTTTCTAGGTCTTGACTTGCTTGAAGATCAAAATCTAAAAGAAGAACTTTCTTTTGTTTTTTAGCCATAGAAACAGCTAAATTTAAAGCGACAAATGTCTTACCTACGCCGCCTTTAGTGCTAAACACAACCGTTGTTTTTGCGCTCATATTATCTCTTAAAATTAAAAATTAATTCATGTTTAATCGGTAAACAATAGGAATTGTAACTTTTATCTCTTTAGCCCTAACATCAGAAGGAAACCGTCCATAAGGAGAAAACCTCTGTGTAGTATTCAACGCTGCCTGATCCAAAACTGGATATCCAGAGGATTGTTGAATCGAAGAAGACAAAAGAGCTCCGTTTTGAAGAAGGATAAGCTCAAGACTAACTGCTCCCTGAAGATTTAATTTCTTGGCTTCTCGAGGATAAATTAAATTTCTTGCAATTTTTTTCTGAACACTTTGAACATATCCCGCCATATTTCCTGGAACTGAAATAGATCGAAACGTTTCACGTGCTGTAGATTTTGGCTTGTGCTCAATAAAAATAACTTTTTCTTCTGCCACATCCAGCTGCTCTTGAACTAAAGGTTCTGGACGATTTGTTGAAATAATTTTTGGCGTTAAAGTAATAAAAAGCTCTGTCTGTTTGTTTGGATCAATTGTTTTGCTTCTAAACAAAGCTCCAAAAAAAGGAACATCTCCCAAAAAAGGAACTTTTCGAATTGCTTCGGTTTTACTGTCTTTGATAAATCCTGCTATGACAATAGTCTGCATATTGTCTAAAAGTAATTTTGTATCTGCCGTACGTGTAACGTAAGCAAAATTATTATCAACTTTGTATGTATTGTCAACATCCGTAACATCAACTTTAAGATCTATATCAATCTTATCATTCTCTCTAACAGTTGCGACAATATTCAGCTGAACTCCATAGTCCTTAAACTCAACATTTTCAGTAACATTTCCACCGTCACTCGTTGTTGTTGTTGAGACGGGAACTTGCCCTCCAACGTTAAAATTTGCTTCTTCGCCGCTCTTCGTTATAATTTTTGGTCGAGACAAAATCTTTCCCTCACCTCTTGTAATCAATGCATTAATTTTTGCCTGAAGAGAAGTGTTTCGGTGAAGGTCTCCAATTTTAAAAAAGTCCTCTAGAGTATTTCCGCCAAAAGTCGGCAAACTTTCTTGGTATGCCGCATACCCATTGAGGCTAAGAGTGTCACTGCAAGTCGATGTTCCCCACTCAACGCCTATATCTTCTGTCGCAGAAACATTAAGCTCTGCGATTTCTACATCAATTTCAATAAGCTCAATTTTTTCTCGATCACGGACAAGACTAACGATGCTTTGCGAAAACGGTTCAACGATTTCGTCAAATTTACCTTTTTTGTATTCATCAAGCTCACCAGAAATAATAATTTTTCCTTCAAGATTATTTTTCTTAAAATCTAAATTCTTAACATTCGCCGATTTTAAAAGCGCTCTAATGCGCGACTCAACCAAATCTAAATCTTCACTAAAAACTCGAACTTCAATTGATCTTTTACCATAATCATCCCAAATAAAAACCGTTGTTTTTCCGGGAGTTTTTCCTAAAATTAAAATTTCGCTTTTTTTTGACTCAACAACATCTGCAACACCCGGATCAGTAATAGCAACTCTTGTTAAATTTTTTGTTGAAATTATTTTAAGATCGCCTGCAATAATTACAAGCTGTCCCTGTTCGGATGCCAAGTCTATAAATTGACGAAGGCTTTGAGAAAATGCAGTTGTGGAACAATTGATTAAGAAAAAACATGTTACAAAAAAAACAAAAACTCGCATACATTTCTTAAGAATATTTTTTTTCATAATTTTTTAATTTGTCCCTTTTCGAAAAATTTGAATGTCATCCTCTTCATCCTCTTCATCCCTTTTATCTTTTTTCCCTTTGAAAGTATCAATAATAACACCTTGAGTTTCAAGAAGATACTTATTAAAAGACTCCCAATTTCCTGTTGAAAGTTTATACTCTCGCTTCTCGCTCGGTCCACGCAAAACAAGCTGAAGCTTTCCTTGCCCTTCAGCAAACATAAGCATCTCTGCTTGATCTGGATCAACGGCTAGCGTAATAGGAAGTGTCGGCATTTTTTGCTGCATTACAAAATTCGAAGGATCTTCAACATTAGCAGCAATGGCTAGTACTTGCACATTTTGAAATAATGTCACTGTTGTCTTTTCAAGAATTTCCAAATTTTCTCGATCTCGAGGAATTTTAAGATGAACGATCACATCAACAAAGTCACCTGGATTGATTAATCCTCCTGCGGCTAAAAGTGTTTCAATCTTAACAGTAACAGCACGCTTTCCTGATGGAGTTTGAAGAGCAAGGGACTGCACTCTTACGCTCTCTTTTTGATCTTGTTGTGGAGCTTGCCTAGTTTTTTGCGCTTGTGATAAGCCTTCAAGTTGTTGTTGCATTTGATTTGCATACGCATCTTGACGCTGATAAAGTGCCTGATTTTCTTGTTCTAAGTTTTTTATTTTTTCGAATAAAGCATTAAGCTCCTCAGAAGATGCCCCCTTGGAAACAGCTGTATTAATATACCCATTAGTTAGCACAACGGCAACCAATCCAGCAACAAGAGCTAAAACAATAACTCCAGTTTGTTTAATATCAAGTTTTTTAAAGTCAATTGCCATAAACCAACCTTTATTTTAAAAGATTTTCGTTGATTTCAATATTCGCTTTTGAGCGCAAATCTTCAACATAATCAACAATCGCTTGCTGTTGATTCATTGCCATTAGTCCCTCTTTAAGCTCTTCATTAACATCTTCAAGCTTTTGAAGAACGCCTTCTTTTACCTCTTCAAGTTTAATAATATAAAACCCTTCATCTCCTTTAAAAACATTGCTGATAGATCCTATTTCAAGAGCAAAAACTGCATTTTGAACCTTTGGATCTTCAAATTCAGCAACAAATCCCGTGCTTCCTCCATCTGAAGATGTTTCTACAATAGAATTATCTCGCGCAACCTGAGCAAAATCCGCACCTTGCAAAATAGCAATATTTAAGTCTTTCGCTTTTTGTTCGTCTTCAACAATAATTTCTCGAATACGCCACTGCGTTGGCTCTTGAAACAACTGCTGATTTTCATCATAAAATATTTTCGCATCTTCATCCGTTACTTTTACACTTTCAGCAATTTCAACAGCTAGCTCACGAACTAAAAATGTTTTTCTAGCTTCATCAATAGCATTAAGAAATGTCTTTCTTTTATCTATTCCTTTTTGTTCAGCAGCTTCAACTAACAACTGTTGACGAATCAATTCCTCTAAAACTAATTTCTTTCCTTCAATATCTTTTCCGTCAAAATCAGGCAGCACCTCTTTTAAAGCTATTAGCTTCTCATCAAATTCTTGAATAGTCATTGTCCAGCTACCCGTTTTAACTAAAATATCTTTTGCTAATGGTTTTTCAACTTTAGTGTTAGACGCTGCTCTTACTTTTGCTGACTCAGTCGTCTTTGTGCCCTCCTTTTTCAAAGAAGGAAAATAATCTTCTAAAAATGAAAGTTTATCGCACCCAACCGTAGTCAAAGATAACACAAAAACAAAAATAAATAAAAATCTATAACTTTTCACACAAACCTCCTTGAATATTATTATAAAAATTAATTAACTATATATTGATTATAGTGTGTGATAAAGATTAAAACAATAGTTTTTTGGAGAAATTTTTTTGTTTTAAAAAAATATCGTAGACAAGCTTTAATAAATTTAATTTGGACAACATGCGATGCAATCCTGGGTCCAGCCCCAAACGCTTCCTATGTATTCACAGCATTCGCCAAAGCCCACCTCATGCATACCATCACAATCGCAAGGATTACCAGGGAAACCTGGATGATAATCTGCAGGACAACCTGCCGGAACACATCCACTCTCTTCTGCACTACAAGAGCTTGAGCAGTCTAACAAAACCGCCCATTGACACTCTGAATTATTATTGCATTGTTCTGGGGTATCATAATCACACTCTGGTGGGGGTGGAGCTTCAGCTCCATCAATAATCCAAGCAGAAACTTCTTGTCCAACATCATGACGAGCCTCTTGCACAGAAACCTCCCAAGATCGCATATATGCATTAACACCCCTAAAAACATAAGGAATCATTACTGTGACCGCAGCTAAAACAGTAACAATAATCATAATATATTCTAAGGTCGATTGGGCATGTTTCTTGTTCATCGAATTCCTTTCATGAAGTGAACCTGATTTAATTATACACTAAATTTTATAAAACAACTAATTTCAAAAACAATTACTCTTATTTTTCTTTAAAATTCTTCAAAACCTTATCAAGCTTTCCAACATTTTCACTAAAAGAAAGTTTTAATTCAGATGATTCTTCTCCCTTGAGTTCTTGGTTTTCTGGCTGATCAACCGCTTCAAGACTAGAATCTTGTGCCTCAGAATTTTCAGATTTAGCCTTTTTTTCTGATTCATCATCAGAAGAATTTTCTTCGTTAGAATCTTCTTCTACCGCCTTATCTTGAGGTTTATTTTCGTCGAGACTTTCCTTAACTTCAACATTTTCAACATCTTGTGAAAACTCAGCCTTTTTAGCAGACTCTTCTTTATCTTCTATTTCCGCTTCGCTAGATTCATCCTTTTTTGCTTCTTCGCTCGTTTCTTCTTGAGGCTTGTTTTCTTCTGAATTCTTTTCAGCTTGTGAATCTGCCTCATCTAAAACATTTTTTAAATTTTCAAGCTCGCCCTCTTTTTTATTTTCTTCTGCGCTCTCAGGCGCGCTTTCGTCAACTTTTGGCGCTTCTTCTTTTTTTTCTTCCATCTGCTTTAAAACATCTTCAACTTTTTTTTCTTCTTCAGGCTTTTGTTCTTGAGGATTATTTTCTTCCATTATTTCTCCGTCTAAAAAATATTTAAGATTTAAACACTCTGTGCACTTTGCTTTTCTTCTCTAAGCTCTTGCAAAGTTACGTTTATTTTTTCTTTAGCAAAATCACTCAAATCAATATTTTGAACAATTTTCCAATTTTCTCCATCGGACTGAACAGGAAAACTAAACATCAGCCCTTCATCAATGCCATAGCTTCCATCAGAACAAACAACAACAGAAAAAAATGAATTTTCCTCTGTTGGCGTTGTTAAATTTTTTACAGTATCCACAACGCCGTTAGCTGCAGATGCAGCTGAAGATTTTCCGCGAGCCTTGAGAATAGTCGCCCCTCTTTTTTGCACTGTTTCTAAAAATGTATTTTTAAGCCACTGGTCATCTTTAACCACATCACAAACATTTTTTTCATCGATTGTTGCATTAAAAAAATCTGGATATTGCGTTGCTGAATGATTTCCCCATATCCCTAATTTCTTAACATCGAGTACAGATACATTTGCTTTTTGTGCAATTTGCGCCACAGCCCTGTTTTGATCTAGCATGGTCATGGCAAAAAAGTTTTCTTCTGGAATTCTTTTACAAACACTTTTTACAATGTAAGCATTTGTGTTGCAAGGGTTTCCAACAACTAGAACCTTACAATCTTCTTTAGCATTTTGGTCTAACGCTTTTCCTTGTTCAACAAAAATCTTTCCATTGATTTTTAAAAGATCACTTCTTTCCATGCCCTGCTTGCGCGGAACACTTCCTACTAATAAAGCCCAATCCACATCTTTAAACGCAACATTTGAATCTGATGTTTGAACAACGCTCCTTAATAAAGGAAAGGCACAGTCATCTAGCTCCATGACAACGCCAGAAAGAACATTCATTGCTTGCGGCAATTCTAATAAATTTAAATCAATTTCAATATTTTTGCCAAACATCTCTCCAGATGCAATACGAAACAAAAGCGCATATCCGATTTGTCCTGCTGCTCCTGTAACAACAATTTTAATTTTTTTCATTTCTTCTCTTCCTAATCTTTAAAAATATTTTTTAAAAAAAATACTCTTACTTCTTTACCGCTTCTTTAAACTAAAAACTCTTTCTCTTCTTTTTAACAACAAAAAAAATTATGTTTTGATAAAAAACACCTCCAGCCCAATAACTGCACAGCTGAATACCACGCCACTATTAAATTAATCATTGATAGTAATAAAACGAAGCATGCTTCCACAAATATTTATACAAATTCTTGCATTTGACACTAAATAATACATTGCCAGGCTTAACAGTTACACAAAAACAGAATACGAAAAAACTAAAAAAATAAACAAAAAAGATATTTTTTTATAATTTTCCCTGCCCAAGATTAAACATTTTCTTATTTATTTTTATTGTAGCAAAACTTAGATAAGAATAAATAATTTCTTCTTTTCTCAAAGAAGCTCTAGATAAAATCTTTCCATTAGGATCTATGATCATGCTATTTCCGTAACATTCAACACCTTGACTATTTTTTCCGACTTGATTAGGAGCTAGAACATAGCATCTATTTTCAATAGCCCGAGAACGAAGCAAGGTCTCCCAATGCAATTGTCCTGTTTTCTTTGTAAATGCCGATGGAATGCACAAAAGGTCAACGCCTTGTTTTTTATATTTTAAAAAAATGTCAGAAAAACGCAAATCATAGCAAATCGCTAAACCTATTTTAAATTTATCAACATTCGCTGCTTGTGTCTTCTTTCCATTAAAGAAATATTTACTTTCTCTAATTTTCTTTCCATCAATATTAGCATCAAACAAGTTATTTTTTCGGTAAACAGAAACAATCTTCCCTTTATCATCAATTAAAACAGATGAGTTATAAGCTTTCTTAGATCCTTTAGTTCTCTCATAAATAGATCCTGCTAAAATAGACACCTTATTCTTTTTAGCTATTTCTAAAAATGGTTTTATCGACGGGCCAGGAATACTTTCAGCAACTTTTAAAAACCCTGTTTTCTCACACGGCTTTCCTCTATAATTAAAAACTTCCGGCAGCAAAATAAATTTTGCTTTATTGCGAATAGCTTTTTCCACAGAATTAACAGCTTTTTCAAGATTTTTGGTCTTATCGTTTTTTGCATTAAGTTGAATAACAGCAACTCTCATAAGGCTTTCATCCTCAATAAAGGTTCTCCATACGTTTTATGGCATTGCGTATAAAAATCTTGAATTTTTAAATCTTCTCTCCATCGCATAATATTTTCGTATACCGAAAGTTCAATCTCCGCAACTTCACACGAATCTAAAATAGCAAGTAAATTGATATCTGCTAACGTCATCTCATTTCCAGCAAGAAAATTATGTTTTAAAAGCTGGCTATCGATAATAGGTAAATAGCGATTTAAAAACATATATCCATCTTGAATCGCTCTATGATCGACGGGAACTTTTATGCGAGGGGCGAAAATTTTATTAAACAGAATCTTATCCATGGCGCTTCCGATATGAAAAGAACAAAAATCTATCCATTGATTAATAATTGTTTTTTGTTTTAAATTTTCAGAATAAAGAGATGATTTGTTTTTTTCTGCTAAATATTTAATAATAGCATTACTTTCAAACACAAAAAATCCATCATCATCAATAAGAGGAATTTTCCCTGCAGGATGCATCTTTAAAAATTCAGGAGTTTTATGCTCTTTTTCTTTGAAGTTAATTCGAACATACTCATATTCAATTCCAAGTGCATTAGCCACAAATCGAACTTTATTACAAAAAGACGATAAATCTCCACCGTAAATCTTAAGCATTTTTT
Organism: uncultured Planctomycetales bacterium; assembly: GCA_964648665.1. Classification (GTDB taxonomy): domain Bacteria; phylum Omnitrophota; class Gorgyraeia; order Zapsychrales; family Aceulaceae; genus Aceula. The sequence continues at coordinate 26,562 of CAZYOA010000004.1, forward strand.
TTACCACTTTCCTGTTTTTCTTACTTCCGCTTTTGGTAGATCTTTAATTTTATCAATAGACTTCTGAATTTCTGCATCTGGCAAAGCATAAGATTCTAGCTCACCTGCTAAATATTTTTCATAGCCAACCAAGTCCATAAGACCATGGCCGCTATAATTAAAAATAATAGTTTTTTCTTTGCCTTCTTCTTTAGCTTTAAGAGCCTCATCAATCGTACAAGCAATAGCATGGCTTGTTTCTGGAGCACAAATCGTTCCTTCAGTTTTAGCCCAAAGGATTGCCGCTTCATAACATTTGATTTGGTCATAAGCTTTTGGTTTCATAAGCCCTTCAACAATAGCCTGACTAACAAGTGGAGCCATTCCATGATATCTTAGTCCTCCTGCATGTATAGGTGGAGGTATAAACCCATGACCTAGCGAATACATTGCCAAAAGTGGAGTCATTCCAGCACAGTCACCAAAATCATAAGAGAACAATCCTTTTGTCATTTTAGGACAAGCTGTTGGCTCAACCGGAATAATTTCTATTTTTTCTCCATTAATTTTGTCATTCACAAAAGGAAATGCTAGTCCAGCAAAATTACTTCCACCGCCAGCACATCCAATAACCACATCAACCTTTTTCTCTCCTGCTATCTCAAGTTGTTTTTTTGCTTCAAGCCCAATAATTGTTTGATGAAGCATAACATGATTCAAAACACTTCCTAGTGAATATTTAGTTTCTCCTGTTTTATCTGCTACAGCTTCTTCAATAGCTTCGCTAATCGCAATACCCAAGCTTCCTGGAGTATCTGGCATTTCTTTTAAAATCTTGCGCCCAATTTCTGTTTCGCTGCTTGGGCTAGCTACACATTTTCCTCCCCATGTTGCCATCATAGCTTTTCGAAGAGGTTTTTGATCAAAACTAACACGCACCATGTAAACTTTACAATCAAGCCCCACAAGATTACAAGCAAAAGATAATGCACTACCCCATTGACCTGCACCTGTTTCTGTCGTCAAATGCTTTGTGCCAAATTGCTTATTATACCAAGCTTGCGCAACGGCAGTATTTGGCTTATGGCTTCCAGCAGGCGAAACGCTTTCATCTTTATAATAAATTCTAGCTGGCGTCTTTAAGTATTTTTCAAGATATATTGCTCGACGCAAAGGAGCAGGTCTCCAACGATAAAGAATTTCTAATATCTCTTCAGGAATATCAATCCAGCGCTGCGTCGAAACTTCTTGCTCGATAAGATTCATCGGAAAAATAGCACCTAACATATCCGGCGTAATAGGCTTGCCGTCTGGGCCCAGCGGAGGCAAAACCGGTGTAGGAAGATCTGCCCCTAAGTTATACCATTGCTTTGGAATATCTCTTTCATTTAAAAAAATCTTTTTTTCATTCATATAGCCTCCCTTGATTAATAATATTATTTAAAATTTTTCTAAATTCATTTTAAAAGAAAAGCCCTGAAGAAAAAACCTTCAGAGCTTTATTTATATGGCGACCCCAGCGGGATTTGAACCCGCGCTGCAAGCTTGAAAAGCTTGTGTCCTGACCAGGCTAGACGATGGGGTCATAATATTTTTTATCGATTTATGTTTCAGCATTATAAACAAAAAAATAACACAGTCAAGAAAAAATAATTAGCTCTTATTCTTCTTCCTCTTCCTTAGCAACAACGCTCGCCACAGAACTCACAACATCATCTTTACCTAAGTTGATAAGTTTTACTCCTTGTGTGTTGCGTCCCGTCTGACGAATGCCTTTAACAGGACACCTGACAACCATACCGTTTTTCGTCATTGCCATAATTTCATCTTCTGGTGTTGCTGCAAGGCTTCGAACAACATATCCATTCTTTTCTGTTACATTAATATTAATGATTCCTTTACCACCTCTTGATTGCTGGCGGTAATCATCAAAATTTGTTCTCTTTGCAAACCCACGGGAAGTTACACTTAAAAAAGTGCTTCCTGTTTTTTCAATTCCAGGAGACATAACAGCCATGCTCACAACAATATCTTTTTTCCCAAGCCTAACCCCGCGCACACCTTTTGCTCCTCTTCCCATGTCTCGAATTTGTCTTTCATGAAAGCGAATAGCTTTCCCTTCTTTTGTTGCTAACAAGACTTCACAACTATTATCCGTGATGTTTGTTCCAATTAAAACATCTCCTTTTTCTAAGGTGATGCCAACAATACCGCCTCTGCGAGGATTTCCGTAAGCAGAAAGCTTAGTTTTCTTAATATTTCCTTTCGCTGTCGCTGCAATAACAAATTTATTTTCACTAAATTCCTTAACAGCAACAATAGAGCTAATTCTCTCATCATTGCCGACTGACAGAAGATTGACAATTGCTTTTCCTTTAGCGTTGCGAGAGGCAACAGGAATTTCATAGACCTTAAGCCATCGCACAATTCCTTTATCAGAAAAAATGAGAAGATAATCTTTAGAAGATGCCACAAACAAATGCTCAACAAAATCTTCTTCTTTCGTCGTCATCGCCGAAACACCTTTACCTCCGCGCTTTTGCTTTCGATAAGCATCAACGCTCAAACGTTTAATATAGCCGGCATGACTAATTGTGATCGCCATGTCTTCTTCAGCAATCAAATCTTCAATTTCTATTTCTTCAGCTTTCCCCGCGATCTCTGTTCGTCTTTCATCTCCATATTTTTTCTTTACATAAAGAATTTCTTCTTTAATAATTTCATCTATTTTCTTTTCAGATCCTAAGATAAACCGAAATAAATCAATATTTTTAAAAAGCTCATCATATTCTGAATCAAGCCTATCTTGTTCGAGAGCTGTTAATCTTTGCAGCTGCATCTCAAGAATTGCTTGAGCCTGAATTGCTGAAAGCTCAAACTTCTTAATCAAAGATTCTTTAGCCACTTGCGTTGTTTTGGATTCTTTAATTATTTTAATGATTTGATTGATAAATTTTAAAGCAATTTTTAATCCTTCGAGAATATGCGCGCGGCGAAGAGCCTTATCAAGATCAAACTGTGTTCGCCTTCTAACAATAACGCGTCGATGTTCTAGAAAATAATTCATCAGCTGTTTAAGATTTAAAACCTTTGGCTGATTATTTGTCAGCGCTAAATTAATAATTCCAAACGTTGTTTCCATTTGAGTATGCTTGTACAAGTAATTTAAAATAATCTGAGGCTGAATATCTCTTCGAAGATCAACAACCATTCGAATACCATCTTTATCAGACTCATCTCTAATATCTGTAATTCCATCAATTTTTTTATCATGCACAAGTCGCGCAATGTTTTCAATAAGATTCGATTTGTTAACCTGATAAGGAATTTCTGTAACAACAATCCTATCTTTATTTCCTTTTTGTCTTTCAATAACAGCTTTTGCTCTTAAAGTAATTTTTCCTCGTCCCGTCGTATACGCATCAAAAATTCCTTGTCTTCCGCAAATGATCCCTGCTGTCGGAAAATCAGGACCTTTAACGTGCTTCATTAATTCTTTAATGGTTGTTTCTGGCTTTTCCAAAAGAGCAATGATGCCATTAGAAATTTCTTCCAAATTATGTGGCGCCATATTTGTCGCCATACCAACAGCAATACCGCTTGAACCATTAACTAAAAGATTAGGAATCGCCGACGGCAATACCTGAGGTTCTTTAAGTGTGTTGTCAAAGTTCGGGCTAAAGTCAACTGTTTTTCGTTCTAAATCTTTTAAAATTTCTTCAGAAATTGATTCCATACGAATTTCTGTATATCTCATCGCAGCAGCAGAATCCCCATCAACAGATCCAAAGTTTCCTTGGCCATCCACAAGCGGATAACGCATAGAAAATTCTTGTGCCATGCGTACAATTGTATCGTAAACAGCCGTATCCCCATGAGGATGGTATTTACCTAAAACCTCACCAACAATACGCGCACTCTTTTTATAACTTTTGCTGTGTTCCAGCCCCAACTCTTTCATCGCATACAAAACACGTCGATGGACAGGCTTTAACCCATCTCGAACATCTGGTAGCGCGCGACTAACAATAACGCTCATCGCATACGAAAGATAAGAAGCCTTCATTTCTTCTTCAATATTAATTGGGAGTATCTTTTCTTTTGTCGTAAAATCTTTCATCTTTTTTTCATAACCTTTCTTAAAAATATCTTTTCCTTTTAAACATCCAAATTTTTAACTTCGTGTGCATTTGCTTCAATAAACTCTCTGCGAGGTTGAACAGCATCGCCCATAAGAGTTGAGAACATTTCATCGGCCACAACAGCATCCTCAAGAACAACTTGAAGCATTGTGCGCTTTTCAGGATCCATAGTTGTTTCCCATAGTTGCTGAGGATTCATTTCTCCAAGACCCTTATATCTTTGAATATAAATTCCTTTATTGGCCTGAGCTCTAACAAAACCTAAAACTTCTTCAAGGCTAACAAAATATTCTTTTTCTTTTCCGTTTTCCACTACAAACTTAGGCTTAAGATCTTGAACTTTTTCTGTTTTTTTCGTTCCTTTTTTCTTGTCCTCAGAAAACACAAACGCTTTAACTTCAGGCTTTAAAAACTCTGTTACGCTAAGGCCGTGCTTAAAAAGTACTTTTTCAATGTTTTCAATTTCCTCGGATTCAAATATTTCAATATATTTTACATCCTCTTGATCTTTTGTTGCCTTAGCAAGCTCTTTATCATCATATATAAATTGGTTCTTGTGATCCACATTCATCATGTAAATTGGCATTTTTTTGGTCTTTGGGTTCATTTTTTCAACATATTCTTGAAAATTCACTCCCTTTCGACCTAATCTTTTTGATATTGTTTCAATCTCAACTAAATTTGCTAAAATCTCCTTTATAGCTGCCCCCTTGAGCAAATTCTTTTTCTTAATTTTTGAAAAAATAAGATCTTCTGACCCAAGCTCTAAAATAAGCTCGTTCATTTCTTCTTCTGTTTCAATATACTCTTCTCTTTTTCCTCTTTTCATTTTATATAAAGGAGGCTGAGCAACATAAACATGTCCCGCTTCAATAAGCGATTTCATCTGTCTATACAAAAGAGTTAACAGTAAAGTTCGAATATGAGATCCATCGACGTCAGCATCGCACATAATAATCAACTTGTGATATCTTAATTTTTCTAAATTAAAATCTTCTCCAACACCTGTTCCAAGTGCCGTAATAATTGTTCGAATCTCTTCATTACTTAAAATTTTATCTAATCTAGATTTTTCTACATTAAGAATTTTTCCTTTTAATGGCAAGATCGCCTGGAAGGTTCTATCTCTTCCCTGTTTCGCAGAACCTCCTGCAGAATCACCCTCAACCAAATAAAGTTCACACAGCGACGGGTCTTTTTGTGAACAATCTGCCAACTTTCCTGGAAGGCCGCCACTTTCAAGAGCTCCTTTTCGTCGAGTCAATTCTCTAGCTTTACGAGCAGCCGCTCTGGCTCGCGATGCCACAATAGCTTTATCAATAATTTTATTTGCTATGGAAGGGTTTTCTTCAAAATAAGTATTTAGTTCTTCTAGTGTTATCGACGCAACTAAACCATCGACCTCTGAATTTCCTAGCTTTGTTTTTGTTTGTCCTTCAAATTGTGGACTTGGCATTTTTACGCTAATAACCGCTGTTAGTCCTTCTCGTGTATCATCTCCACTAATTGTAATATCATTTTTAAGAAGCTTTTTTCCTTTTGCATAACTATTTAATGCTCGAGTTAAAGCAGAGCGAAATCCACTTAAATGTGTTCCCCCCTCAATAGTATTAATATTATTTGCATATGTAAAAACATTTTCTGAATAACTATCGCTATATTGAAGAGCGATTTCCATTGCAAATCTATCTTTTTCTTTTTGAAAATAAATAACTTTTTTATGAAGCGGCGTTTTTTTCGCTGAAAGATGCTCAACAAAAGAAACAATGCCCCCTTTAAATTGAAAAATATTTTCTTTTTCTTTTTCTTCTCTTTTATCCGTCAGCTTAATCCAAATTCCTTTGTTTAAAAAAGCTAATTCTCTCACCCGTTTTGCAAGAGTATCATAAGAAAAAGTTTGCGTTTCCTGAAAAATAGTTTTATCTGGCTTAAACGTAACCTTTGTTCCGGTTTCTTTTGTTTTTCCGACGACAGTTAGCTTAGAAGCTGTTTGTCCTTTTTCATATCTTTGATGATAAATTTTTCCTTCTCTTTTAATTTCAACTTCAAGCCACCCCGAAAGAGCATTAACAACACTAACACCAACGCCGTGAAGACCTCCAGAAACTTTATAAACACGATGATCAAATTTTCCGCCTGCATGAAGAGTTGTTAATACAACTTCAACTGCCGGTTTTTTTTCGGTCTTATGAATATCAACAGGAATGCCTCGTCCGTTATCAGAAACACTAATTGTATTGTTTTCATTAATTGTTACTTCAATTTTATCACAATACCCTCCCATTGCTTCATCAACAGCGTTATCGACAACTTCATAAACCATATGATGAAGCCCTCGCGTTGTTGTATCTCCAATATACATAGCAGGACGCATGCGTACAGCACTAACACCTTCTAAAACCTGAATATTCGTTGCATTATAATCACTTTTTTTTACTTCTTTTTCTTTTGCCACTTTTTTCCCCTTCTGCTCTTCGTTTTCCATTATACCTTTCCTATCTTAAAACAAATTTCCGTAACCTCTGGAAGCTCTTCTTGAATGTCTTTTATAAGTTTTCTTTTTTTAAAATTTAAATGATGCATCCACGCTGGAGAATCTACGCAAACCATCATTTTCCCTTCCTTGATTCCAAAAATCTTTGTATGCTTCTTTATCTTACCGTCTAAAAGAGTTTCCCAAACACGGTCAATTTTTGTCTCCCGAGGAACTTCTTTTTTAGACAATAACTTAACAACACCTGGAATAATATTTTTTATATTTTCCATATTAAATACGCATAGGTAACGCTAAATATAAATAATCTTTAATCCGAATAACGCCTGGTTTGTCAGGTCCTAAAAGCTCAAGATCAACTTCGCTCTCTTCTATATTTTTTAAAACTTCAATAAAAAAATGAGGATTAAATCCAACGATTAGTTCTGATCCCCCGTATTCAATTTTTACTTCTTCTCGAGATTCTCCTAAATCAGGTGTAATTTTTGAGATTACTAGCTTATCTTTAAAAACCTCAAACTTAACAGCTTGAAAATCTGGCGTTGTTAATAGATTAGCTCTTTTTATTGCTGCAAGCAATTCTTCTGTATTAATTTTTATTTTCGTTTTTTGCTCCAAAGGAACAACTTGATTATAATTAGGATACTCTCCCTCTATAATTCTTGTCGCAATTAAAACATGATCAATGTCAAATAAAAGTTGATTTGTGTTTGTCAACAAAGAAAGTTGTCCCGTATTTTTAATATTCCTAAGAACCTCATAAACAGCTTTCGTTGGAATAATAATTTTTATTTCTTTTTCTATAGATTTTTCAAGTTTTTTCTCTATTTTTGCCAATCTTCTTCCATCCGTAGCAACAAGTCGAATAAGATCGTTTTCAATTTCTAATAAAACACCGTTTAAGACATACCTTGCTTCTTCATGAGAAACAGCAAAGGATGTCATTTTAAGCATTTCCTTTAAAACATCCTGATCGATAACAACAGCTTCAACATTTTTAAACTCAGGAAATTTTGGAAATTCCTCTTTAGGGAGACCAATAAGCTTAAATAAACATTTCTCTCCTTCAATTTCAATATGATTATTCTTCTTAGTTGTAATTAAAATATCTCCTGAAGGCAATTCCTTAATAATATCGCTAAACTTTTTAGCCGGAAGGGTTATTGCGCCTTCTTCTAAGATTTGCACAGGTATTTCACAGGATATTCCTATGTCCAAATCAGTTGCATAGAGACGAATTGTTGATTTTCTTGTTGTTTCTAGCAACATATTTGAAAGAATAGGTAGCGTTGCTTTTGAAGACACAACATTTTGTACCTTAGTTATTCCGTATACCAACTCATCTTTTGAAATTTTAAGTTTCATAATATTCACATCCTTTTTCAGAAAAGTGGTTCTAAATACTTTTTAAAAAATAGTAATAGTTACAGCAGGTCTTGTGGATAATTTGAACAAGAACAAAACTATAACAAAATAAAAGACTTACAACAAAAATGCTTGTTTAAAACCTATCAATTTAAGTTGTTTATTTCTTAATTTCCATGAACAAGTAATCTAGAGATTGTTTAAGAACATTATTTTCTAACAATTCTCTACTTATTTTTTTACATGAATGCAAAACAGTTGTATGATCTTTTCCTCCAAACGCTGCTCCGATTTCAGGCAAGGATAAGCTTGTAAGCTGTCTGGACAAATACATTGCAACCTGTCTTGGAAAAACAATATTTTTATGTCTTTTGGTAGTGCGAAGATCATGTAAAGAAATATTATAATGAGCAGCCACAATTTTCTGGATAATATCTACATTAATTAGTTTGGCTGTTTCTTTAACCATGTCCTTAAGAATAACTTTTGCCATATCTAAAGAAATTTGTCTCTCCTCTAATAAGGAATAAGCCATAACCCGAACAAGAGCGCCTTCAAGCTCTCTGATATTTGTTTTTATTCTTTCTGCAATAAACAAAATAACTTCATCAGGAACCTTTGTAGGTTCTCTTTCTACTTTCTTTTTCAAAATAGCAACGCGCGTTTCATAATCAGGCGGCTGTATATCAGCGACGAGACCCCAAGCAAATCGAGAACTTAAGCGATCTTCAAGATTCGGAATGCTTTTAGGAAGACGATCAGAAGAAATAACAATTTGTTTTCTAGCTTGATGTAAATCATTAAAGGTGTGAAAAAACTCTTCTTGAGTAGATTCTTTCCCAGCGATAAATTGAATATCATCAACAAGAAGAACATCAATATCTCGATATTTCTGACGAAATTGAGCTGTTGAGCGGTGGCGAATAGCATCAATAAGGCCGTTAGTGAATTTTTCGGAGGAAAGATAACAAAATTTTGCATTAGGGCTTTTTGTTCGAATTTGGTTTGCGATAGACTGCATTAAATGAGTTTTTCCTAATCCTACCCCTCCGTAAAGAAATAAAGGATTGTATGCTTTTGCTGGCGATTCTGCAACAGCAAGGCTAGCAGCGTGAGCAAAACGATTTGATGGACCAATCACAAAGTTTTCAAATGTGAACCGTGGAGCAATCGCCGAAGAATCAATAAAAGATTTTCCTTCTCGGGGACGTTCTTCAAATTTCTTTTCTAATTCTGTAAACTTTTTCTGTGTTTTTTCGGCAAGGATAGTAGCATTAACTTCAAATTCTAAATTAATATTTTTAGGTGTGTTTTCGTTGATGGCTTCTTCGATGAATTTTAAATAATGCTCAATAATCCAATTTTTAAAAAATTCATCGGGAGTTCCAATAACTAACGTTTCGGGATCCTTCTCTTTTATATCAAGAGCAGAAAACCAAGTATCGTGAGAGGTCTCTCCGATTTGAGAACGAATGATAGGCTGTGCGTTTTTCCAAATATTTAATAAGCTCATAAGCTCCAAAAATAAAATTAAAGTTAACTCTTTCACAGAATTAACAGGTTTTCCACAGAAACTTTATACATTTCTTTTGAGAAGGTATCTCGGAGAAATTAAAAAAGCGTAAAAATACGTTTTTGACAACAGGGTCAAAAGTGAATTTATTATAACAGAGAAAATGCGAATTTCAACTTAAAAAACCACAGGTAGATTACAAGATGAATTATGAGCCTTAAAAAACGGTTAAAATGTTCATAACACGTTGGACGACAAATTGTTTTAGCTCTTTTAGAATTAGAAAAAGCTTGACTAGAGAACTAGTCGTGTTATACTTATTCAAATATTTCAAAGGAACAAAGAAGATACTGAATTCCAGTATCTTTTTGGATTTTATTAACGAGGAAAGTAAAAAAATGAAAAAAACATTAAAGACGCCAACCAATATAAAAGGTAAAAGAAAACATGGATTTCGTCATCGTATGGAAACTGCAGATGGACGAGAAATTCTAAAGAGTCGACGACAAAAAGGACGAAAAAAGCTAACAGTTTAAAGTTTGTTACAAGAAAAATAATGATTACAAAAATTTTAATTTATTTTATTCAAATATATCAAAAAATCAAGCATAGTCTTTTTATGCGATCATGCCGTTTTCATCCCTCATGCTCAGAATACGCGCTTCAAGCTTTGCATAAATACGGGTCCATTAAAGGCTCTGCGAAGGCTGTAGCAAGGATTTTGCGCTGCTCCCCCCTCTCTCGAGGTGGGTTTGACCCTTTAAAATGATAGGAAAATTTTTATGGAAAAAAGAACTTTTTTAGCAATATTAATATCTGTAGGAATACTTATTACATATAATAATTTATTCTTAAAAAAAGATAAAGAAGCTGTAATAACAGACGTCGAAACTTCTTCAAATATTGCGCAAGTAGTTGAAAACAAAGAACTTATAGAAGAAGAAAGAAAGATTCTCAAGAAAGTTGTTAGCGCAAAAGAAAAGATAACTGTAATTGAAAATGATATTTTTAAGGCTGAATTTTCAAATATCGGGGGCGCTCTTAAAAGCATAACCATAAAAAAGTATGATGAAACTCTTCCTGTTCAAAATATTGTTGGTTTAATTGATTATCAGGACTATCCCTTCTCTCTTCGTCAAGCAATGGATAATAAAATTGTCTTTTATTATCGAGACGAGTCATTTGAAATTGAAAAAACCTATGATTTGTCCAAACAGAATTACTTGTTTGATGTCCAAACAAAAATAAAAAATATTTCAAGAATGTCCAAAGTAAAGAATTTAAAAATAAATACTATTACAATTGAAACAAGTTCTTTAGTTGGATCAAAAGAAAATGCACGAGAACGAGGATTGTATGAATATAGCGTGTCGCTAGACGACAAAATTATACGTAAAAACAATGCTCTTGATTTTTCTTCTAAAAATTCTTTTAGTCAAATGGGACAGGTTCAGTGGTCAGCGTTTAGAAATAGATATTTTTGTACAATTGTAAAACCAGATTTTAATACAAAAGATTATGAAACTATTCCTGTTCAAAAGAATCAGCTAGATCTTGTCTTGGAAACACAAAATGTTGAAATAAAAAGAGATGAAGAGATTTCTTACAATTCTCTTGTTTATGTTGGACCTCAAGATAGAACAATATTATTAAGTTACGGAATTGGTATAGAAAAAGCATCTGTTTTTAGTAAATATTGGATTTTAAATTCAATATCAAATTTTGTTGTTACTGTTATGAATTTTATACATAAATTTGTCCCGAATTGGGGATTTTGTATTTTAATAATAAGTCTTTTGTTTTATCTTGTAACATATCCTTTGACTATAAAAAGCATGATGTCTATGAAAAGAATGCAAGTTTTACAGCCAAAAATCACAGCAATAAGAGAGCAACATAAAAATAATCCTCAGCGCATGAACAAAGAGGTTATGGAATTATATAAAGAGAATTCTGTTAATCCTATGGGTGGATGTTTGCCAATGTTGCTGCAAATGCCTATATTTATTGCTTTATATCAAGCTCTTTGGAGAAATGTAGCATTTAAGGGAGCTGGATTTTTATGGATTAAAGATTTATCTCAGCCGGATAGGTTGTTTACGTTTCCGACTTCGTTCCCAATTATTGGAAATGAATTTAATATTTTACCGATTATTATGATGGTTGCTATGTTTTTTCAGCAAAAAGCATCTGCAAAGAATATGGCGACATCAGACCCTAATCAAATAATGCAGCAAAAAATGATGGCTACATTATTTCCGATATTTTTAGGTTTTATCTTTTATAAATTTGCTAGTGGACTAACGTTATATTTTACTATGTTTTATATTTTATCTACGTTTACACAGATAAAAATGTCCAAAATAAAAAAGGCAGGATAAGATGGTAAATGAATCAACAAACAATCCTAAGAGCATCGAATCGGATGGAGCAACTGTTGAGGAGGCCATTCAAAAGGCTTTAAAAGAGTTAAATGTTGGAAGAAGTAGCGTTGTTGTGAAAGTTGTTTCGGAAGAGAAAAAAGGGCTTTTTGGCATGGAAGGTGAAAAACCTGCAAAAATCATTGTTTCTTTGAAGGAATAATAGTAGAATAATATTTAAGTTCGGCAAAAGAATTAATCAATGTTTCACGTGGAACATAGGGGTTGAGACATGGGAAAAACAATTGCATTGTGTAATCAAAAGGGCGGAACAGGAAAAACCACAACAGCGGTGAACTTGTCTGCAGCGTTGGCACATAAAGGCAAAAAAACTCTTTTAGTAGATACCGATCCTCAGGGCAACGCGACGAGCGGAGTTGGGATTAATAAAAATAATATTGAAGTGTCTGTTTATGATGTTTTGCTTAATAAAGCAAAAATAAATGACATAACTGTTCAAACTGAATATGAAAATTTAAAAGTTGCTCCATGTAATATTAATTTAACAGGAGCTGAAATAGAACTTGTTGGAGCTTTGTCTAGAGAAACAAGGTTAAAGAGGGCGATTGAAGAAATAAAACATGAATATGATTATATTTTTATTGATTCGCCGCCATCGTTAGGATTGGTTACGTTAAATTCTTTAGTTGCGTGTGATTCGATTATTATTCCTATACAGTGCGAATTTTATGCCTTAGAAGGGGTGTCACAGCTTTTAAATACGATTAACTTGATTAGGGACGGGCTTAATCCGAATCTTGCCATAGAAGGTGTTTTAATGACGATGGCAGATTTTAGAACAAACTTGACAACAGAAGTTATAAAAGAAATAAGAAATTTCTTTAAGGATAAAGTTTATCAAACAGTTATTCCTAGAAATGTTCGATTGAGTGAAGCACCTAGTTTTGGAAAACCAATTACAGTTTACGATAGCAATTCTATCGGTGCAAAAAAATATGATGAATTTGCTAATGAGTTTCTAGGCGAAAAAGTTGAAGATGCAACCCAGAAGACCGTTGAAGCTAACGAGCCTTCTTAAGTAAATAAAGAAAAATAAGAGGAGATCAGTTCATGGAAAAAAGAGCCTTAGGGAAAGGTCTTTCTGCGTTAATTCCAGAGAATGCTACTTTAGAAAAAGGGGAGGCAATTGCATATATTAATACCTCTCAGATTAAAAAGAACACATTACAGCCAAGAAAAGAATTTGATAAAGAAAAATTATCTGATTTGATTTCTTCTATTAAAGAAAAAGGTGTTTTACAGCCATTGCTAGTTCGAAGGAGCGGAGACCAGTATGAGCTCATTGCTGGCGAGCGTCGATTCAGAGCTGTGCAAAGTTTAAACATTGAAAAAGTTCCAGCAATTATTAAAGAAGCATCAGATCAAGAAGCGCTAGTATTGGCTTTGATTGAAAATATTCAACGACAAGAATTAAATGCGATTGAAGAAGCAAAGGCTTTTAAACAGCTTATTGATGATTTTAATTTCACGCAAGACGTTGTGGCGCAATCAGTTGGGAGAAATCGAACAACTGTAACAAATATTTTGCGACTACTTTCTTTGCCTGAAGATATTCAACAAAGTATTTCTTCTGGTAATTTTTCTATGGGGCACGCACGTGCAATTTTAAGCATTAAAGATGAAGAAAAGCAAAAGCTTCTTTGGAAGAAAACAATGGACAAGGGGCTTTCTGTTCGAGAGATTGAAAACTTAGCAAAAATCGAAGGCGATGGTTTTTCTAAAAAGAAAAAAGTTTCGTTGGATCAAAAAAATCAATACGTTGTTGCTTTAGAAGAAGATTTGCAAAGAACGCTGGGAACGAAAGTGCGCATTAAGGCACAAAAGAAGCGCGGACAAATGGTTATTGAATATTATTCACCTGACGATCTTGAAAGAATCATTAATATTATAAAAAAATAAAATGACGATTTGTCGTCGAGAGGAAAATTTATGATTAAAGGGATGACAGGTTTTGGTAGTACTGAATTTTCTTGTGGGTCGACAAAAGGTATTATTGAAACCAAAAGTGTTAATCATCGATACATGGATATTGGGTATTTTTTGCCGCCGGGATTTATGCTTTTAGAAGATAAAATTCGAAAGCTTGTTCAAAAAAAAGTTTTACGTGGGCGAATTTCGGTTGTTATGAAGATTACAAAGAAAGAAGCACCAAGCGTTTTCTTTAATAAAAAAGTCATTCAGACATATTTGAAACAAGAGCGGTCTTTGAAAAAAGAATTTGGATTATCAGGAAGCTTATCTTTAGGTGAGCTTATTCGTCTTCCCGGTGTTGTTGATGTGAGTGAAACGGATGTTAATGCGAGTGCAATTTGGCCAACTGTGAACAAATCTATTGTTAGTGCTCTTAATTCGCTTGTTAAGATGAGAAAAAGTGAAGGAGCGAGTATCGCGACAGATGTTAAGAAGCAATTGTCTCGTATGTCGTTGCAAATAAAGAAGATAAAGGCTCGTGAAAAACAAATATTAAGTCGTGCTAAGAAGTCTTTGGCTAGAGAAGAATTTGAATCTTGTCAGAATAGCTTAGATATTAATGAAGAAATTTCAAGATTGTCACATCACATTGCAGAGTTTCGCTCGTTTTTAAAAGGGGATACTACTGTTGGAAAGAAGCTTGATTTTATTGCTCAAGAAATGCAAAGAGAAGCGAATACGATTGGTTCAAAAATGCAGGATAAAATTGTTTCAAATGCTGTTATTGCCTTAAAAAGCAAAATTGAAAAGTTACGCGAACAAGCACAAAACATTGAATAAGAAAAGAATTAAAATAAAGAGGGGTAAGCTTTTTGTTCTTTCGGGTCCATCAGGATCAGGAAAAACAACTCTCCATAAATGTGTGCTTAAAAATAAAGATATAGCAAAAATATTGATTAAAACAATCTCGGCGACAACGAGAGCTCCTCGTGAAAACGAGAAACACGGTCGAGATTATTTATTTTTTACTGAGAAAGAATTTTCCTATCGTCGGAAAATTGGATATTTTCTAGAATGGAAAAAGGTCTTTGATAATTATTATGGAACGCCGAAAAAGAATGTAGAGGCACTTCTTAAAAAAGGAAAAAATGTTCTTCTTTGCATTGATGTTCAAGGTGCGAAGGATGTTTTTTTAAAAAAGAAAGGTGTCGTCGGAATTTTTGTAAAAACAAAAAATTTAGACGTTCTAAGGAAAAGACTTAAAAGTAGAGGATCAGAAACCGTACAGGATTTTAAAAAACGTATTTTGACAGCACAAAAAGAGTTGAAAGAAAAAGATCAGTATGCGCATGTTGTCATCAACGATGTTTTAAGTAAAGTTGTAAAGAAAATCGAAACAATTATTTTAGACGAAATCAAACAGGAGGAATAATGGGATATCAGCCACTAGAAGAACTTTTGCCTAAGGCAAAATATAGTATTTATAAACTTGTTTTGTTGGCCGCGAAAAGAGCGACTGAGCTTGCCGAAGGCATGCCAAAGCTTATTGATAGACCTTCGACGATTAAAACAACGACTCTTGCTCTTGATGAGATTCTGGAGGGAAAAGTTGTGCTTAAGGGTGCTGAAGATCAGCTAGTTCCTGGTGATTTGCCAAAAGAAGAAGATGCAGAAGGCGAAGAGAAAAAAGAAAAATCTGAAGAATAAAGCAGGATTTGAATGAAACAAATTGTTTTAGGGATAACGGGAAGCATTGCAGCGTATAAAGCTTGCGATATTATTCGAGGGCTTCAAAAAAAGAATTATAATGTTACTGTTGTGATGAGCGAAGCGGCAAAAAAATTTATTACTCCGTTAACCTTGATGAGTCTTTCTCAGAACAAAGTATACGATGAGTTGTTTATTGAAAAAAATGAAGATTGGAAAATTGATCATATTAGTTTAGCGCAAAAGGCAGATTTGTTTTTAATTGCGCCTGCGACGGCAAACGTGATTGGAAAGATAGCAGGCGGTATTGCTGACGATCTTTTAACGAGTATAGCCTTAACGGTAAAGGTGCCGATTGTTATTGCGCCTGCGATGAATACTGCAATGTATGAAAATAAAATTGTTCAAAATAACATTGGGATTTTGAAAAAAAATAATATAAAGTTTGTTGATCCTGTTTTTGGGAAGCTTGCCTGTGGGGATGTTGGAAAAGGGCATCTTGCACAAGCAGATATAATTATAAAAAAAGTTTGCGCTTTTTTAAAAAACAAATAAAATAGATGGAATATATCTGGCGCGATAGCCAAGTGGTAAGGCAGTGGTTTGCAAAACCATTATGCGCCGGTTCAAATCCGGCTCGCGCCTCCAGATTTTTGGGCAAGTGGTGGAATGGCATACACGTTGGACTTAAAATCCAATGGTCGAAAGACTATGAGGGTTCGACTCCCTCTTTGCCCATTAATTTTTTGAGGAGAAAAGAATGAAAAGAATGTTGGCAGTTTTTTTGTTAATTTCTTTTGTGGGTTGCGGAACATTGATGGGAACAGTGAAGATATCACCGCTTTCACAAGATAGTTATAGCGAAATTGTTTTGGCTGAAGACTTGATAAGCAAAGCAGGATTAGCTGGTCAAATTTTTATTATTCCTACAGGAACATATAAAGCCGTTTTTGCCGATGTTAGTGGAAAGGGAATTTTTTATATGAGCGAAGAAGAGGCAATTGTCATTCCTGGTTCAGGGGGAATGGTTAAGACGGATTCTGGGGTGTTTAAAGGAGGTTTTTATATTCACCCAAACAAAAAAAGTGTTTCTATTTTTAGCGTACAAGATTCTACAAAAAATAGTGATGAGTTTCAGGGGTTGTTAGTAGGTGCAATAAAATCGACCTATAAGCATGAGCAACCAATGTTGGTTCGGCAGATATCTCAGAATTTAGCAAAAAAGATTATCAATTATTAAAAAAATAGATTGTGGGCTCATAGCTCAGTTGGTTAGAGTACTTGCATGACATGCAAGGTGTCCGAGGTTCGAGTCCTCGTGGGCCCACCAGTTTCATGTAAGTTGTTGTTGGGCAAAGAGATACAAGAGAAATAAGAGATTATAAATGGATAAAAAACAGTTGGAAATGCTTCGACATAGCTGTTCGCATGTTATGGCACAAGCTGTAAAAGAGCTTTGGCCTGACGCAAAGGTAGCGATTGGTCCTGCAATTGAAAATGGATTTTATTATGATTTTGAGCGCAAAGAACCGTTTGAACCTGATGATTTAAAGAAGATTGAAAAAGCAATGCGACGCATTATTCAGGACAAGCCGAAAATTGTTCGAAAAGTGATGTCTAAACAAGAAGCATTAGATTTTTTTAAGAAACAAAACGAAGATTATAAAGTTGAGCTCATTGAAAATTTAGAGGATGAAGAAATTTCTGTTTATCAGATAGGTGAAAACGGGTTTATAGATTTGTGCAAAGGTCCGCATGTGGAAAATGCTTCAGAGATAAAAGCATTAAAACTTCTTTCGATTGCAGGTGCGTATTGGCGTGGCGATGAAACAAAGCAAATGCTTCAACGTATTTATGGCACATGTTTTTCGTCGGAAAAAGAGTTAAAAGAATATTTGGCGATGCTCGCCGAAGCACAAAAAAGGGATCATCGAAAGCTTGGCCCACAGCTCGATCTTTTTAATTTTTATCAAGAAGAGGCTGGAGCAGGACTTATTTTTTATCATCCTAATGGGGCGATGCTAAGAAAAATTATTGAAGATTATATCAAAGATGAAAATATTGCACACGGCTATCAACTTGTACAAACGCCAAATATTTTGAAAGGTAAACTCTGGGAAACGTCGGGGCATAGTGATTATTATCGTGAAAATATGTATTATTTTGATGTTGATAATCAGGAATATGCTGTAAAGCCGATGAATTGTCCTGGGCACATTTTAATTTATAAATCAAAAACGCGTTCTTATCGCGATTTACCAATTCGTTTTTTTGAGCTTGGAACTGTTTACCGTCATGAAAAAGCAGGTGTTTTGCATGGACTTTTGCGTTTGCGTGGGTTCACGCAAGATGATGGACATATTTTTTGTCGAGAAGATCAGATTAAAGATGAAGTTATGAGTGTTATTGATTTTGTATTTGATGTGATGAAAACATTTGGTTTTGATGATTATGAAATTGAGCTGAGTACGAGACCAGAAAAATTTATTGGAGATATTAAAGATTGGGATTTGGCTACGAATGCCTTAGAAGAATCTTTAAAAGAAAAGCAAATTGATTATCAGATTAATGAAGGAGATGGTGCTTTTTATGGTCCTAAGATTGACATTAAATTAAAAGATGCGATTGGGCGATCTTGGCAATGTGCGACAATCCAGTGTGATTTTGCTCTTCCTGAAAGATTTAAGATGACGTATGTTAACGATGAAGGTAAAGAGAAGAAGCCAATCATGATTCATCGCGCAGTTTTAGGAAGCGTGGAGCGATTTTTTGGAACATTGATTGAACATTACGCTGGTGCTTTTCCTTTATGGCTTTCACCTGTGCAAGTGGCGATTATTCCGATTCGAGAAGAACATAAAGAGTATGCAAAACAAATAAAAGAAGATTTACAGAAAAATGGATTTCGAGTTATAATTGACGAAAGTAATGAAACTTTAAATAAAAAAATTCGAGAAAATTCTGTTAAGAAAATTCCGTATTTAATTATTTTAGGAGATAAAGAAATCGAAGCAAAGCAAGTTGCTGTTCGTAAAAGAGGTGGTAATCAAACAAGCCTTATGTTTACAGATTTTATCGAACAGCTAAAAGAAGAAGTTGTTCAGAAAATATAAAATAAACCCAATAGCAGGAGGTAGTTTCTATTAATAAGTATATTCGAACTAACGATCGTATCCGAGTACCAGAAGTGCGTGTTATCGGCCCAGATTCAGAGCAGCTGGGAGTTGTTATTATAAAAAGGGCATTGGAATTGGCTCAAGAAAGTGATCTTGATCTCGTCGAGATTGCGCCAACTGCAAAGCCGCCGGTTTGTCGTATTATGGATTTTAGTAAATATAAGTATGATCAAGAAAAGAAAGAGCGTCTTGAGAAGAAAAGTCAGAAAATCACACATCTCAAGCAAATTCGAATCAAGCCTCGTATTGATGAAAACGATTATCAAATAAAGCTTAGAAAAGTAATTTCGTTTTTAGATAAGAGAGACAAGGTTAAAATCAATCTCTTCTTTAGAGGACGCGAAATGGCTTTTAGAGACCAAGGAAGAGAAGTTCTTAAAAAGTTTATTGGCGACATTGCAGAGTACGGACAGATCGAAAAAGATTTGAATATGATGGGCCGCGTTATGTCTGTTGTTGTTGCCCCAAAAGCGAATAAGAAATAAAGAAGGTAGAAAGGAATTATTATGCCCAAGTTGAAAACAAATAGGTCTGCCGCAAAACGCGTGCGCGTTACGAAGACAGGTAAGATAAAAAAGCGCAGCGCAAACCGCGGACATATTTTAGGTAAAAAAACAAGTAAAAGAAAGCGTAGACTTCGTAAAGATGGATATCTTGAAAAAGGCGACGCAAAAAAAATAAAAAAAATATTGCCATATCTTTAATTTCTAAGGAGGAAATGATCTCATGACGAGAGCTACAAATGCTGTTGCATCACGCAAGCGAAAAAAAAGAGTTTTAAAACAAGCTAAAGGCCAGTTTGGACATAGATCTAAACGCTATCAGCAAGCTGACCGATCTGTAAATAAAGGGTTAGTCTATGCTTATCGGGATAGACGCGTAAAGAAGCGTGAAATTAAATCACTTTGGATTGTCCGTATTAATGCAGCTTGTCGGGACGCCGGAATGACTTATAGTCGATTTATTAAGGGATTAAAAGAAGCTAAAATTGAAATTAATCGTCAGATGCTTTCTGATTTGGCAGTCAATTCACCAGTTGCTTTAAAAAAGCTTATTAAAATTGCTCAAGAGCTAGTAACTAGTCCTGGTCCTAAGCTTAAAAAAATTACAAAGATTGAAAAAGAAGAAAAAGCTCCTAAGGTAGCAAAAGAAGTTAAAGTTTCTAAGATCAAAAAAGAGATAAAAGCTCCTAAGGTTGAAAAAGAAGTTAAAGCTCCTAAGGTAGCAAAAGAAAAAAAAGAAACAAAAGAGATCAAGGCAAAGGCGAAGCCAAAGGCTTAATTTTCTTAGAGCCGTAAACATTTTGTTTGTAAACATTTACGATATTCTGATATGAAAATAACAATTGTTGGCGCTGGGGTCATTGGGTCAAATCTCGCAAAAGATCTTTCAGACCAAAACCATGAAGTTTATGTGGTTGAAAAGAATCCTGAAGTTGCAAATAAGGCTAACGAAAAACTTGATGCTAAGGTTTTAACCGGAGAAGGTTCAAACCCTAGCATTTTGCGTCAAGCTGGCGTTGAGTCTGCAGATTTGGTTATTGCTGTAACAGCTTCAGATGAAACAAATTTTGTTGTTTGCTCTTTAGCTGAAGCGTATGGTGCAAAGAAAAGAATAGCACGCATTCGCAACCTTCCTTTAAGTCAAGCCCTAGATGATTTTGGGTATTCTCGTTTTTCCATTGATGAAATTATTAATCCTGAACAAGTTGCCGCTGAGCAAATTGTTAAAATTGTCAAAGCTCCTGGTTCTCATGAAGGTGCTGATTTTGGAAACGGAAAAATTTTGTTGCGCTCTTTCATTGTTCCAGAGTCTTCTCCTTTGTGTTGTGTAAAGATTCAAGATCTTCGCAATGATGAATCGCCGTGGCCTTTTTTAATTGTTGCCGTCAAAAGAGACAATGAAATCATTATTCCTAAGGGAGATTTTGTCATTGAAAAAGAGGACCGTGTTTTTGTTTTGTTGCCTGCAGCATCTCTCGGAGAATTCTTAGCTTTTGTTGATCCTAACACTCGTCGCCCAGAAAAAGTTGTTATTTACGGCGCAACGAATATTGGCGAAAAGATTGCACAAGATCTTAAGGGGTATGTTCGAGATATTGTTGTTTTGGAGGAAAATGAAAAAGAAGCCTTAGAGGTTGCTGGAAGACTAAATAACGTTCGCGTTATCAACGGATCTCCGTCAGAGAAAGAAATTTTAAAGGAGTGCGGCATAGAAGCTGTTGATGTTTTTATTTCTGCATCCGACGGTGATCATTCGAATTTGGTTAGTGCTGTTTTAGCTAAAAAAGCTGGAGCGAAAAAAACAATCATTGTTACGCAGCACCCTGACTACATGTCGATTTTAGAATCTTTAGAAATTGATGTTATGATTAATCCTCGATTTTTAGCGGTTGATCAAATTCTTAGACTTGTTCGAGGGGAAGGCGTGAATGCGGTAACAAAGATTGTAGGTTGCAATGCCGAGGCTCTTGAGCTTATTCCTGAAGAAGATTCACCAATTACAAAAGCACCGCTTAAAGATATAAAATTTCCAAAAGATGCTATTATTGGTGCTGTCTTTAGAGATGACGATGTTATTCTTGCGGACGGAAACACTTTAATCCAAGAAGGCGAGGGAACAATCGTTTTTTGCCGAGAAGAATGTGTGACAAAACTTCAAAAACTATTTATCCGAAAAAAAATTCTCTAAAAAATTATGCATAAAAGAATTGTTGCTAGCATTGTTGCTCGAATCGTTTTAGTTGTTAGTCTAATTATGCTCATCCCTTTGGGATGGGCTTTTTTTGATAACAGCCAAAGCCTTGAAGTTCTTG
The DNA here is from genome assembly GCA_964648665.1 of uncultured Planctomycetales bacterium. Classification (GTDB taxonomy): domain Bacteria; phylum Omnitrophota; class Gorgyraeia; order Zapsychrales; family Aceulaceae; genus Aceula. The sequence goes on from CAZYOA010000004.1 coordinate 48,105, forward strand.
CGTTTTCAGGAACAATTCTTTTTGGTCTTCTTATATCTTTTGTGGTACGCGCGTTTTGTCCTCTCCATGAGGATGACTTTGAATATTTAAATGCTAAAGATGGACTGGCTATTGTTGGATTATCTTGGATTGTTTTGTCTTTTCTAGGGGCTATGCCATTTTATTTCACGGGAAGCGTTTTATCCTTTACAGATGCTTTTTTTGAAACGGTTAGCGGATTTACGACAACAGGGGCAACAATCATAACGCATATTGAAAGTCTTCCGAAGGGACTTTTATTTTGGAGAAGTTTAACGCATTGGTTGGGAGGCATGGGAATTATTGTTCTTTTCTTAGCGCTTCTTCCTGCCGTTGGTCAAGGTGCGTATCGACTTTATCAGGCTGAAGCTCCTGGACCGACGGCAGAGCGTGCTCAACCGCGAATTAAAGAAACAGCAAAAGCGCTTTGGGGTGTTTATTTTGTGCTATCTGTTTTAGAAACGCTTTTGCTTAAAATTGGTGGAATGAATTGGTTTGATGCGCTTTGTCATACTTTTGGAACAATGGCTACGGGTGGATTCTCAACAAAAACAGCGAGCATCGCGGCATTTAATCCTTTTATTCAGTGGGTTATTGTTGTATTTATGTTTTTAGCGGGAACGAATTTTATTTTGCATTACCAAGCAATTAAAGGAAGCCCTAAAACATTTTTTAAAAGTGAAGAGTTTCGATGGTATTTCTTTTTGGTTATTTTTCTGACAGTTGTTTTTACTCTTGTTCTCAAGAGTAGTTATGATTTATCTTTTCCTATTCGAACAGCAGCTTTTCAAATCGTATCCATTTTAACAACAACGGGGTACGTGACAGCAGATTTTAATCTTTGGCCAAATGTTCTTCGAGTAAGCCTTGTGTGTTTAATGTTTGTTGGAGGGTGCGCAGGATCAACGGGTGGAGGAATGAAAGTTGTTCGAATATTTTTGATTTTAAAAACAGCTCTTCGTTCGGTGGTTCAGTCTTTGTTTCCGAATGCCATTATCCCTGTGAAGATTGATAAAAAGCCTGTTTCAGAAAAAATTATTTTAGGAGTTTTATCTTTTGGTGCGATTTTTGTTGTTCTTTTTGTTTTTGGTGCTGTGGCTATGGCAGCTACAAACCGATGTGATTTTCAAACTGCAGCAACTGCCTCTATTGCATGTTTAGGTAATATTGGACCTGGGCTTGGAAAAGTGGGGGCTATTGAGAATTATTCATGGATTTCTGCTCCAGGAAAATGGATGTTGGCTTTTCTTATGTTGGCAGGACGTCTTGAGCTTTATTCGATTTTGATCCTTTTTGTCCCAATAGCTTGGCGCAAATAATTTTTTCTTTCGCTCAATTTTTATAGTATAATATTAATACTTATATTTTTAATTAGTACTTATTTAAAGGTTTAAAATGACAGCTTGGAATTTTGATGAAATTAATACGTCTATCTTAGAAGAATCGTCTAATGTAAAGAATGCACAAGAACTTGAGGCGTTTCGCATCAAATACTTAGGGCGAAAGGGTTTAATTTCTGATATTTATGCAAGTCTTGGGTCTGCGTCAAAAGATCAAAAGCCAGTTATTGGGAAGAATGCTAATGATTTAAGAAATAGTATTCAGTCCATTATTGATAATAAAAAGAATGCTTTTCAATCTCAAACAAGTCAATTAAGTGAAAAAGAATCAATCGATGTAACCATGCCAGGTGTTAAAACGGCTTTAGGCCATGCTCATATTTTGTCACAAACTATGTATGATATTTGTGCAATTTTTGAGAGTCTTGGTTTTTCTGTTTTTGAAGGCCCAGAGATTGAAACAGAATTTAATAATTTTACAGCTCTTAACATTCCGGAGGATCATCCTTCTCGAGATGCTTTTGATACATTTTATTTAGACGCAAAAGATCCTGAAGATAAAAATTGTAATTTACTTCTTCGAAGTCAAACATCTCCTGCTCAAATTAGGGCGATGAAAGCAACAAAACCGCCTTTGGCGGTTATTGTACCAGGCAAGGTATATCGTCCAGATGCTGTGGATGCGAGCCATTCATTTATGTTTCATCAAATAGAAGGGTTGCTTGTTGATAAAAAAGTTACTCTTTCAGAGCTCAAAGGATTATTAACAGTTTTTTGTCAGAAATTCTTTGGAAAAGATATTAAAATGCGTTTTCGTCCTCATTTCTTCCCATTTACAGAACCATCTGCTGAGGTTGATATTTCGTGCTATATTTGTAAAGGAAAGGGATGTCCAGTCTGTGGTCGAAAAGGATGGCTTGAGATTTTAGGTTGTGGTATGGTTCATCCAAAAGTGTTTGAAGCTGTTAAATATCCGAAAAATAAATACACAGGCTTAGCTTTCGGAATGGGTGTTGAGCGAATTGCAATGCTTAAGTATGGCATTAATGACATACGTTTATTTTTTGAAAATGATAAAAGATTTTTAAAGCAATTTTAATGAGGGCATAACTTGCGAACGTTTATGTTTCGTAAGTTATTTGTTTGAATTAATTTTAAATATGGAGTGTATCGGGATAATGAGTGTTTAGATTTTTGAATGGTATTCTAGGTGTGAAGCATATTGGGGATAATGATTATTATTTATAATTCTTTAACTTTAGGAGGGTGTATGAAAAAAGTACTGTTTCTTTTAGTTTTATTCTTTTTAGTTCTTTCGTCTTCTGTTTTTGCACAAACTTTGAGTTTAACAACATATTATCCAGCACCTTTTGGTATGTATCAAGAGATGCGGGTTATGGGAAGTCTTGGGGGTAGGGACAACGGATCCAACGCATACGGTAGAGATCATTGCTTTAGCAGGAGAAGGAGCTTTGACAGCTGGAGGATTGAATACCGCAACAAATTTATCTTCTGCTTTTGGTTCAGGTAATACAGCAAGCGGAGATAGATCTTTTGCTTCAGGAGGACTTAACACCGTTACTGGAACTTATTCGGCTGTTTTCGGTTCGGGCAATACAGTAGATGGAAGCAGGTCTTTTGCTTCAGGGATAGCTAACGACGTTGCTGCACATTATTCATCCGCTTTTGGTTCGACCAATACAGTAGACGGAAGCACGTCTTTTGCTTCAGGGCAAGAAAACAGCATTACCGGAAATTATTCAGCTGCTTTTGGTTCGGGCAATACAGTAGAGGGAAACAGGTCTTTTGCTTCAGGGGAATCTAACAGCGTTACTGGAGATTCTTCGGCTGCTTTTGGAAAAAATCTAACAGCACAAGCGGCTCTTTCTGCTGCTTTTGGGAGATATAATGTTATTTCTGGAAGTACAGTGAATTGGGTTGCCACAGATCCTTTGTTTGTTATTGGTGATGGAGCAAGTGCTGCGGCGAGATCAAACGCTGTGACTGTTTTAAAGAATGGAAACGTTGGCATTGGAGCAGCTGATCCTTCGGTGATGTTTGCGGTTGATGATGAAACAGGTGCTTTTAATCCAGTTTCGACAGCTCCTTTGTCGTTAATTATGACAGGTACAACTAAGACCCCTGGCCTTGCCGTTGTTTCTCTAGATGGGTTAGGTGCTTCTATGCCAGCTATTGGTAACACGGCAATTTTTGCTCAAGGGGATGATTATTCAGCTTATTTTCAAGGAGGTGATGTTTATGTTGGGGATAGCGTTGGAATTGGAACAGATGCCCCAGTATCTGCATTAGATGTTAATGGTGGAACCATTAGTTTAAATGGTGGGAATATTAGTAATGATGGAGGGGCAGCTGGTATTTATATTAGCGATTCTGGAAAGGTAGGAATTAATGAAAATACTCCTGATGCAACTTTAGAAATTCTTTATGAAGGGGTTGCGGGGCTAACTTCTCCTATTCTTAGAATTGGGGAGGATGACCCATGGATTGCAGAAGCAAATACAAAACTTAACGGAACTCTTGTTGTGGGTGGAATTTCAGCTTTTGGATCAAGAATAAAAGCATATGATGGGGTTCAGTTAGGAGGGCCTGGTGCGTGTGATGGCTCTCTTCATGGAACGTTGGGTGTTAATTGTGCAACCATTGGGCCAAACCAGTGCACGCTTATAATGTGTGCACCAACAGATGGCGCTGCTTCAGGGTCTAGCTGGCAGACAGTTAAAAAATTTGAAAATACTGCAGGCGGCGGAGGAACTCCTTCTTTAGAGCAGGATCCTCCTTCGATAGACTAAGCTTGCAAACGAGGTTCTTGTTGTTAAATAGTTTTTAGAATAATTCGTTATTGTTTTTTAAAAAATAAGAGTTATTTATAATTTTTTAATCTTAGGGGAGGGTGTATGAAAAAAGTACTGTTTCTTTTAGCTTTATTTTTCTTAGTTCTTTCGTCTTCTGTTTTTGCACAAACTTTGAGTTTAACAACATATTATCCAGCACCTTTTGGTATGTATCAAGAGATGCGGGTTATGGGAAGTCTTGGGGGTAGGGACAACGGATCCAACGCATACGGTAGAGATCATTGCTTTAGCAGGAGAAGGAGCTTTGACAGCTGGAGGATTGAATACCGCAACAAATTTATCTTCTGCTTTTGGTTCAGGTAATACAGCAAGCGGAGATAGATCTTTTGCTTCAGGAGGACTTAACACCGTTACTGGAACTTATTCGGCTGTTTTCGGTTCGGGCAATACAGTAGATGGAAGCAGGTCTTTTGCTTCAGGGATAGCTAACGACGTTGCTGCACATTATTCATCCGCTTTTGGTTCGACCAATACAGTAGACGGAAGCACGTCTTTTGCTTCAGGGCAAGAAAACAGCATTACCGGAAATTATTCAGCTGCTTTTGGTTCGGGCAATACAGTAGAGGGAAACAGGTCTTTTGCTTCAGGGGAATCTAACAGCGTTACTGGAGATTCTTCGGCTGCTTTTGGAAAAAATCTAACAGCACAAGCGGCTTTTTCTGCTGCTTTTGGGAGATATAATGTTATTTCTGGAAATTCAGCGACTTGGGTTGCGACAGATCCTTTGTTTGTTATTGGTAATGGAGCTGCACCTGTGGGTGATCCTCCAGGAGCAGCGTCAAATGCATTTACAATTTTGAAAAATGGAAATGTTGGCGTTGGGGCAGCTGATCCTTTCGTGATGTTTATGGTTGATGACGAAACAGGTTCTTTTGGTATAGACTCGACAGATCCTTTGGTGTTAATTGCGACAGGTAAGGCGAATACTCCTGGTCTTGCTGTTGTTTCTACGGATGCCATAGGTATTTCTATGCCAGCTATTGGTAACACGGCAATTTTTGCTCATGGGTTGGATTATTCAGCTTATTTTCAAGGAGGTGATGTTTATGTTGGGGATAGTGTTGGAATTGGAACAACTGCCCCAGTATCTGCATTAGATATTAATGGCGGGACCATTAGTTTAAATGGTGGGAATATCAGCAATGATGGAGGGGGGCTTGGTATTTATATTGATGATTCTGGAAATGTAGGAATCAATGACAGCACTCCTGATGCAGCTTTAGAAATTCTTCGCGAAGGGGTTGCGGGAGTTACTACTCCTGTTCTTAGAGTTGGGGATGATGACGGATGGGTTGCAGAAGCAAATACAAAACTTAATGGAACTCTTTCTGTGGGTGGAATTTCAGCTTTTAACTCAAGAATAAAAGCATATGATGGAATTCAGTTAGGAGAGTCTGGTACGTGTGATGGCTCTCTTCACGGAACGCTGGGTGTTAATTGTGCAAGCGTCGGACCAAACCTGTGTGCGCTTGTAATGTGTGCACCGACAGTTACTGCTTCTTCAGGATCTAGTTGGCAGGAGATTATAACTTTTGCAAATCTTCCAGGTGGTGGAGGAGGAACGACTCCTTCTCTAGAGGAGGAACTATCTACGGTAGAGTAGGGCTGGTAGCGGATGAGGCGGGGAAAATTGTGGCAGTGGAGAACTATAATAATTTGCAATTTAAAGAAATAAAATAAGATGAAAATAAGTTTAAATTGGATTAAAGATTATATTGATATTCCGAGTAAAGTTGATGAGCTTGCATGCAAACTGACTTTGTCTGGTCAGGAAGTCGAGAAAATTGAGAAGATCGACGGAGACACAGTCTTTGAACTTGAAGTGACTCCTAATCGGCCAGACTGTCTTAATTTGATTGGTTTGGCCCGAGAATTCTCGGCCATTCTTGACAAAAAGCTTAAAAAGCCAAAAATTAAGAAAATTAAATTCTTAAATAATAAGTGTGATATTTCTATTGAAGATAAAGATGACTGTTCTCGATATATTGGAGCAATTATCAAAGATGTAAACATCAAAAAAACACCTAAAAATATTGTTGAAAAAATCTCTGCTCTGGGGCTTCGGAGCATTAACAATGTTGTCGATATAACAAATTTTTGTTTAATGGAAACCGGTCAGCCAATGCATGCGTTTGATTATGACAAGCTTGCTGGTGGAAAAGTTGTTGTGCGTCGTGCAAAAAAAGGTGAAACGATTACAGCTATTGACGATGTTACGTATAATCTTGATCCGTCTATTTTAATTATTGCTGATCAAGAAAAACCTGTTGCAATTGCAGGGGTTATGGGAGGCAAAGAGTCAGAGGTTACGGATAAAACAAAAAATATTTTGCTTGAAAGCGCGTATTTTAATCCAGCACTTGTTCGTCAAGCATCGCGTAAACTTGCACTTCGAAGCGATTCGTCGTATCGTTTTGAAAGAGGTGTTGATATAGACATGGTTGAAACCGGCGCGCAGCGAGCAGTTCATTTGATTCAAGATTTAGCCGGTGGACAAGCGTTGTCTCAAAAAGATGTGTATCTTAAGAAAATAAAGAATGCGCAAACGAAAATATATGTCAGCGTTGATGAAATCAATTCTCTTTTAGGTTCAAGCTTAAACGGAGTGAAGATAAAAAATATTCTGAAAAAACTTGAGTGTCAAGTTTCTGAAAAAAATAAAAATATTCTAGAAGTTATTCCTCCATCTTTTCGAGGAGATATTCGAGTTTCTGTTGACGTGGCTGAAGAAATTGCTCGCGTTATTGGTTTTGATAATCTTCCGTCGAAGATGCCTGAAATTAAATCTCAAAATATGAATTGTTCGAAGAAATGGATTCTTAAAAAAGAGCTATCTGCAGCTTTAACAGGCCAAGGGTTAGATGAAATTATTAGCTATACAATGGTTGGAGAAAAAGCGCTTAAAGCGGCTAAAGTTTTTTCGGATAAGAAGATGTTTCGAAATCAGAATCCTTTGACAGAAGATCAAGAGTTTATGCGCGTAAGTTCTTTGCCAAATATTTTAAATGTTGTATCAACAAATATTAAAAGAGGGCAGAGAGATTTAAAATTCTTTGAACTTGGAAAAGTTTATTTGTCGACGGGAGAGAAAGATGTTTTGTCGATTATCATGACAGGAAATTCTCTGGGTGATTGGCGAGAAGAAAAAAGAAAAATAGATTTTTATGACAGCAAGGGTGTTCTCGAAAATGTATTAAATTATTTTTCTAAAAAAGAAACTACATTCTTGAAAACAGAGGAAGCGTATTATCACAAAGGACAAGCGGCTAAGATTGTTTTTGAAGGCAAGGAAATTGGCTCTATAGGAAAATTAGATGTGAATATCTTAAATGAATGGGACATTAAGCATCAGGATGTTTTTTTTGCTCAGGTTGATGTTGATCCAATTTTAAAAGCATCAGAAAAGATTTCAAAATATAAAGCAGTTTGCGAATATCCTTGTGTTGTGCGAGATATTAGCTTAAGCGTTAAACAAGATCTTAGTTATCAAAAGATCAAAGATGTTATTATCAATGTTAAAGAGCCTCTTGTTACGGATATTGATTTTGTTGAACAGTATTTGGGCGAAAAGCTTGAACAAGGACAAAAAGGAATCACAATATCTTTGACGTATCAATCCCACCAAAAAACTTTGACTGAAGAAGAAGTTGAGCAAGCTCATAGCGTTATTTGCCAAAAACTTATTTCTGATTTGCAAGCTATCAAACGTTAAAAATCGTGATATAATTATTTATCCCTGCTGTGTGCGTTAGGTCAAGTTATACTGAACCAACACAGTATAAACGGGAGCTAAGCTTTTGAATTATCTGTGGATATTTCAAAGAGGCACCCACTTGACACATACGGTTCATGTTACCTATCCTAACGGCATAAGCGGGGATTTTATTTGCCTGCCGCAAGTCTATTTATAGATTTCAATAAAGACGTAACTCTATGAAGATAATAGGTTTATCTGATATCTAATTTTATTCTACTAAAATTAAAGACTACTTATATTAATAGTTGTCTACATATTATAAAAGTGATACAATGTGTGACTATACATAAGATGTGTTTTTGAAGGATGTTAAATGGTTAATAATTATAAAGAACTTTTAAGAAAAAGTCTTTTAGAATTACTGAGAACTCAAAAGGAGGATGTCAGGTTTAAAAAAAGCAAGCTTATTGCAAATAAGTTGTTTAAAATGCAAGAATTTATAAGCGCTCGAGCAATTATGTTTTACTGTTCTTTTGATGGAGAAGTAGAAACTTTTTCGATGATCCAAGAGGCGCAACGATTAGGGAAAAAAGTGGTTTTACCAATTACGATTAAAAAAGAGAACAAAATTATACCATCCGTGATTAATAATATTGAAAACGATTTATTAAAAGGGCCTTATGGCATTTTGCAGCCTAAAGAAGATGCTTGTAGAGATTTTGATTTAAAAGATCTAGGCTTGGTTATTGTTCCTGGTCTTGGCTTTGATCAAAAAAATAATCGTTTAGGTCGCGGAAAAGGATATTATGATCGCTTTTTAAAAATACTTCCTGAATCAACGCCAACAATAGGACTTGCCTTTGATTTTCAAGTCCTTTCTAGCTTGCCTCTCATCGAAGATCATGATGTTCCTGTCTCTTGTGTTTTAACAAACTAAAAGGGCAACATTCTTAACACGCATTAGAATGTTTTTACTTATAGAAGGGAAATATATAACATGTTAGAAAATCAATCTGTTGTAGATAATATTATACTGTCAGTTATTATTATTTGTTCAGTTCTGTCTGGGTATTTCTTGAGTCGGTTTTTTAGTGATCGTCGACTTAGAAAATCAAAGGTGAAATCTGTAGAACTTTTAGAAAAAGCAGAGCGTGAAGTTGAAAATAAAATTAAGGAAGCTGAAATTAAAAGCCGAGATATGTTAATTCAGCTTCGTGAACGTTTTGAAAAAGAAACAAAAGAACGCAGAGATGAAATTTCTTCTGCTGAAAAACGTATTTTGCAAAAAGAAGGAAATTTGGAAAAACGCGTTGATCTTTTAGAGAAAAAAGAAAAAGATATTGAATATCGTGTTGGACAGCTTCATCAAAGCGAGGTTGATCTTCAGGATAAAGAAAAGAAATTAGATCAACTTATTGATGAAGAAAAGCAACGCTTGCAGAAAGTGTCTTCTATGACGTCGGATGAGGCAAAGGCGCTTCTTTTATCTCGGATCGAAGATGAGCTAATTGCAGAAAAAGCAACGCGTATCAGAGAAATGGACGAAGAGTTAAAGGAAAATGCAGATAAAAAAGCTAAAGAGATTTTGTCTTCGGCTATTCATCGCTGTGCAAGTGATCATGCAGGAGATACGACGATCAGTGTTGTGCATTTGCCATCAGATGAGATGAAGGGACGTATTATTGGACGTGAAGGACGAAATATTCGCGCTTTTGAAATGGCAACAGGTGTTGATATCATTATTGATGATACGCCAGAAGCTGTTACGATTTCTGGTTTTGATATGATGCGCCGAGAAATTGCTAAGATTTCTTTAGAGAGACTTATTCATGATGGACGAATTCATCCAGGACGCATTGAAGAAGTTGTAGAAAAGGTAAAAAAAGAAATTGATACAAAAATTAAAGAAGAAGGTGAGCAGGCAACTTTTGATTTAGGCATCCACGGCATGCATCCAGAACTTGTTAAATTAGTTGGAAGATTAAAATATAGAACAAGTTTTGGGCAGAATGCACTTCGTCATTGTAAAGAGGTTGCTTCGCTGATGGGTATTATGGCATCTCAGCTGAATCTAGATTTTAAAATTGCTCGGCGAGCAGGACTTTTGCATGACATTGGAAAAGTGGCTGGAGAAAACGCTGAAGGGCCTCATGCTCTTGTTGGAGCTGAGATTATTAGAAAATATGGTGAACAACCTGAGGTTGTAAAAGCTGTTGAATCTCATCATGAAGAAGTTGAAATGAACATTTATGGTATTCTTGTTGCGGCTGCAGATGCTGTGAGCGCAGCACGTCCAGGTGCACGCGCAGAAGCCATGGAGACATATGTTAAGCGTATTGAATCTTTAGAAAAGATTGCGACTTCGTTTAAAGGTGTTGATAAGGCGTATGCTCTTCAAGCGGGACGTGAAGTGCGCATTATGGTAAAACCTAATAAAGTTAAAGATGACGAAGCGGTTGTTATGTCTCGAGATATTCGAAAGAAAATTGAATCTGACATGGATTATCCAGGACAAATTAGAGTTATTGTTATTCGAGAAACTCGAGCAACAGAATACGCAAAATAAAAAAGGCATTTTTAAAAAATGAACGTTTTATGTATTGGAGATATTGTTGGACGGCCCGGGCGCGATGCGGTAGAAATGCTTTTGCCAGGATTGGTTGAAGAACATAATATTGATTGTGTTGTGGCAAATGCAGAAAATGCGGCTGGAGGAGCTGGGCTTATTCCACGATTAGCAGAAAGTTTATTTTTGTTTGGATGTGATGTTTTGACCTTAGGTGATCATGTTTGGGATAAAAAGAATCTAATTGAATATTTAGATGAAGAAAGAAACATTATTCGGCCAGCTAATTTTCCAAGGAATTCTCCGGGTAAGGGATATTGTATAGTCACAACAAAAAAAGGTGTAAAAATTGCTGTGATTAATCTTTTAGGGCGTGTTTTTATGCGTTATAATGTTAATTGTCCGTTTGAAAGTTTTTTGGATCTTATTAAAGATATTCGAAAGCAAACAAAGAATATTATTGTTGATTTTCATGGTGAAGCCACAAGTGAAAAGATTGCTTTTGGTCATTTTGCTGATGGGCAAGTTTCCGGCATTTTTGGAACACATACGCATGTCCAAACTGCTGATGAGAAAATCTTGCCTAAGAAAACAGCACATATTACAGATGTTGGTATGACTGGTCCTTTTGATTCAGTCATAGGACAAAATAAAGAAAAGATTGTTGAGCGTTTCTTAACAAGTATGCCGTCAAAATTTGAAGTTGCATTAAATGATGTTCGTCTTAATGGTGTTGTTTTTACAATTGATGAAGATTCAGGAGCAGCCTTAAACATACAAAGAATTCAAAGGAGGATTTAAATGGCAGATTGGCAAGGCCTTGAAAGAAGGCAATTCCCGCGAGTTAATTATCCGTGTCTCGTAACTGTTCGAAATGAGCTTGAAAATCTAGACGCTTTTTTAACACATACAGAAAATGTTGGAACAGGCGGTGTTTGTGTTATTTTTAAAGAAGGCATGAGGCTTTTTTCAGAAGTTGATCTAGAAATTGATCTTCTCGATATGGAAAAGAATATTAAGTGTAAAGGGCGCGTTGTATGGTCTGTTAAGACGCAAGCTAAGAATCAGCTAAAGACGACGGTTTATGATACTGGTATTGAATTTTCTAATATTCTTCCTGAAGAACAAAAAAGAATTAGGAGCGTCGTTATGCAGCTGATAAAAGAAGGATACGAACAGACCCCGTATAAATAAAAGATAGAACGTTTTTCTTTTTCTCAAAATATTTTCAAAAAAGGTAAATAATGAAGGTAAGATTTGCACCTAGTCCGACAGGATTTTTGCATATTGGAGGAGCTAGAACGGCTTTATTCAATTGGATGTATGCTAAAGCTCAAAACGGAACTTTTGTTTTGCGCATTGAAGATACAGATCTCGAGCGGTCAAAACCAGAATTTTTAGATGAAATTTTGCAGAGCATGAAATGGCTGGGGCTTTCTTTTGACGAGCTTTATAAGCAAAGTGACCGATTTGATCTTTATAAAAAATACGCACAACAACTTTTAGATGAAGATAAAGCTTATAAGGATGGTGAAGCTGTTATTTTAAAGATGCCGCATAAAGAAGTTAAAATTTATGATTTGATTCGTGATGAAATTGTTTTTGATACGGCTTTGCTGAAAGATCAAGTTTTAATGAAATCTGATGGATCGCCAACGTATAGCTTTGCTTGTGTTGTTGATGATGCGTTAATGGAGATTACGCACGTCATCCGCGGTGAAGATCATATTTCGAATACGCCTAAACAGGTTATTATTTATGAAGCGCTTGGTTTTAAGGTGCCGAAATTTGCACATCTTCCTTTAATTATGGGCGAAGACGGAAGTCGACTTTCGAAGCGCACGGGAGCTGTCGCTGTTAGTGATTATAAGAAGATGGGATTTATTTCTGATGGAATTGTTAATTATTTGATGCTTTTAGGATGGTCTCCGGGGGCAAATCAAGAAATTGTTAGCTTAAAAAAGGCTGTTGAAAAGTTTTCTATTAAAAAGGTCAATAAGGCTTCAGCAATTTTTTCAATTGAGAAATTAAAATGGGTTAATGCTCAGCATATTCGAAAGATGGATTTAGAAAGTTTTGTAGATCTTGTTGTCCCATTTTTAAAAGAGGCGCAGTATCTTAAAGATGATTTTGATCAAGATATGGTTAAAAAGATTGCGAATTTATTTAAAGGACGAATATCGACTTTAGAGGATTTTGTGGATTGGGCAGATTTTGCTTTTTTAGAAAAGATTCAAGCTTCTGGTGAGGATCGAGAAAAGTTTTTTACAGCTGAAACTAAAGAGCGTTTTAATTCTTTGATTGAACAGCTTGGTGGTGTCGAATCTTTTGATGTTGAATCGTGTGAAAAATCTTTTCGATTTGTTGTTGATAAACTTGGAATCAAAGCTGCAGAACTTGTTCACCCTGTACGTGTTGCGTTAACAGGAAAAACAATTGGTCCTGGTCTTTTTGACACGATGGCTATTGTTGGAAAACAAAAAACAATCCAAAGACTCAAAGCTGTTATTGATTCTTAAGGCAAAAATAAAATAATATTTATTGCCCGGTTGTGTAACGGTAGCACGACTGCCTCTGGAGCAGTTAGTTTTGGTTCGAATCCAAGCCGGGCAGCGTTTAATTTAAAAAGATATTTATGTTTCTATCGATTTTAAAAAAAGTATCACGCTATTGGAAAAGTATTGGCTTAAGCGTCTTTTTCTCTTTTCTGTTTTTAAAAATAACCTATTGGGTAATCTATTTAATCCCATCTATTGAAAATATTTTCCTTTCTGCTTTAATCTCTTGTGTTTTGATTGGTTTTTTTGTTTTTTATTTAACAAAACAAAAGAATCTTTTAGATCATCTATATGCTGGAATCTTCTCTTTTGCTGTTTGCTTTAGCATTACGACAATTGTCATGAATATTTTAACGGAACCGTTTTTTGATTGGAATTCTGCACGCCTTGTGTGGACGTTTTCAATCAAGCATGGATATAAAGTTTTTTGTGGGTTGTTTCAAGGGCCTATTCTCGCGCGTATGTATGGACCGTTGATGCCATTTTCGTATTGGCCGTGCACGTGGATGAAAACACCGATTAGCGCTATTTGGATGGGGTCTTTTTTGAGCGTATTATTTATTTTTGTTCCAACGAGTATTTTCTTTATTGTTGAATCAAGAAAACAGGCTCGTTTTAAAGAAGCATTTTTTTGTTATTTCTTGTTTTTTTGTTTACTTGCTTTTAACGCGATTCCGTTAACTCGATCGATGTTTATGATTCATGCGGATGCCCCGTCGATTGGATTTGCGATTTTAGCATGCTTGATGTTGTATTTGGATCGTTTATCGCCAAAATCGCATCATAAGTTATTGTCTGCTTTTTTGGTGGTTTGTTCTGTGTGGACAAAGCAAATTGCTGCACCTCTTCTTATTGCTTTGCCGTTATATCTTTGGATTACCCAAGGGCGAAAAGTAGCGCTTATTTATTTTGCTCAGATTTTATTGATATCTTTCTGTTCTTTAGCTTTTTTTTCACATGTTTTTGGTTTTCAATATATGTTTCAGGAAATGTTTTTAATTCCTTCGAGGCATCCTTCTAGATATGCTTTTGGCTGGACAAGGGGATTTTTACTTGTTTCATGGTTTTGGATTAAAAGTATTTTTCCGTATGCTTTATGTGTTATTTTATCAAATTTCAAGCATATTAAAGGGTTGCTTAAGCAAAAAATAAGATTGAGAAATTTTTTAAAACAAAATTATTGGTTTTTGTTTATTTGGGTAGGAATTTTTATGGCACCTACAGCAATTTTAGGAATGCTTAAAATGGGTGGAGACTTTAATAATCTTAGTTTTTCTTTATACTTTTTTGTTTTGGCTGCAGCTATGAGCATTACGCGTCTTTTTTTAAATTTGAGACAAAGATTGTCTAAGAATAATTTAAAAATTGTTAAAGTTTTGTTTTGTGTCTTAGTTTTTTGTTTAATGGCATTTCGCTCAGCGCATCTTTATGAAATGACAGATAAAGCGTTGATGGTGGGAAACTGTCCACAACAAATTGCCTATGAGCTTGCTTTAGAGTATCCTGAAAGAATATATTTTCCTGACAGTGTCCTTTCAATGTATTTTGCAGATAAAGAAATCTACAATAGTTTAGATGGTATTTATGATCGAAAGAATGCTAATATTCCTATCAGCCCGGAACATTTTAAAAAATATCTTCCAAAGAATTTAGAAAAGATTGCTATGTTAAAGATTTATCCTTATCGGCATATGTATGTTTTAGAGCATCTTCCAGGATTTCGATCAAGAAAAGAAGTTGGAGATATGATTTTTTGGATTGTTTATGAAAAACAGTAATTTTTAGAAATCACTTGTGTAATATGTTAACGAGAAATAAGAGAAATCATGCGCATATCTATTGTTATTCCTGCATACAATGAACAAAAACGAATTGCAAAAACATTAAGTAAAATTTTTTATTATCTAAAGAAAGACAGTGTGGATGCTGAGGTCATTATTGTTGACGACGGAAGCCGGGACGATACTTTCTTGATTGTAAATAGATTTAAAGATAAATATTCAAATATAATTATCTTAAGAAATGATAGCAATAAAGGAAAAGGATTTTCTGTTCGAAAAGGAGTTTTAGCTGCTCAAGGAGAATGCATTTTATTTATTGACGCAGACAATTCGACTCCGATTCAAGAAATGAGGAAGGTTGTTCCATTAATTTCAGATGGGAAATGTGATGTTGCGTTGGGATCGAGATCAATTGAAGGATCGAATGTGAAGCTCCGTCAGCCTTATTTTCGTATTCTTATGGGACGTGTGTTTAATTTATTTGTTAAGTGTTTGTTTTATCGAGACTTTAAAGATACACAATGTGGGTTTAAAGCATTTTCAAAAAAAGCTGCTCAAATTATTTTTGAACGCCAGACGATTGAGCGTTTTTCTTTTGATGTTGAAATCTTAGCGATTGCTAAAGTTCATAATTTTAAAATTCAACAAGTTCCCGTTGTTTGGGTGAATAATGCGCAAAGCCGAGTTAATCCACTGTTTGATTCAGCTCAAATGTTTATTGATTTGTTTGTTATTAAGATTAATTTATTAAGAAAGAAATATTTATAAACCAAAAAGGAAATTTATATGAAACATTTAATTATTTATAGTCATCCAAACCCTAAAAGCTTCAATCACGCTATTTTAGAAACATTTTCTGATGGACTTAGAGAAGCTGGGCATGATGTTGAAATTAGAGATCTTTACGAGACAGGATTTAATCCTGTTTTAAGTGTTCAAGATTTTGAGCTTATGAATCAAAAAGCGTATGCTTTAGATGTTTCAGAGGAGCACGAATTTGTTCGTTGGGCAGATGTGGTTACGTTTATTTTTCCAGTTTGGTGGAATTCTACGCCGGCGATCACAAGAGGATATGTTGATCGTGTTTTTAGCGTTGGTTTTGCTTATGATGAAAAAGCTAAAGGGCTTTTGATGGGTAAAAAAGTATTGGTGATTTGTACTCTGAATGCGCCAGCTGTTGTTAGTGAGAAAACGGGTGCTTTTACGGCAATGAATTTTACGATCGGACAAAGCTTGGCAGATTTTTGTGCGATGACATTGATTGATCAGAAATATTTTAGTTCAGTGGCTTCCGCTAGCGATGATGATCGCAAAGCAATGCTTAAAGAGGTTTCAGAGATGGCGAGTGAGATAGAGTAGAATGAGAAGAGTAATCCTTTTTTTAAGTATAATCTTTCTTTTGGCCGCAACATGTGTTTGGGCTGATGAAGTTTACTTAAAGAATGGTGACAAGTTGTCAGGAGACATTTTATCCGATACGGACCAAGATATTCAGATTCAATCTGAAGCTGTTGGTGTTATTGTTATTGAGAAACAGTTTATTGATAATATTATTAGTGATATAAAAGATCAAGAAAAAGATGTTCAAGCGGAAGAAGAAAAAGTACGCTGGGAGCGAAAGCTTTCGGCTGGGTATAGTTTTTCTCGAGGAAATACTGATAAATCACAGATGACTGCGTCGCTTTCTTTGGATCGAAAGACTCAGCTAGATCAATGGACACTCAGAGGAAGATCATCGTATTCATCTGCAAATAAAAAGATGGATTCTCAAAAGTGGGATGCATCTGCGCGTTATGCATTTAGTTTTGGAAAAATCTTGAAAGCTTATAATTTTTATCGTTTTGAGGCTGATCATGATCGATTTTCAAATATTCATTATCGATTGACTCCTTTTGCAGGTGTTGGTTATTGGTTTTTTGATCAACCAGATGTAAGGTGGAGAGGGGAGCTTGGGCTTGGTTTTGAACATACGAATTATCGAAATAATCAAAAGGATTCAAGCGAAGGAATTATTGTGCCTAGAATTTCTTCCGAATATACGCTTATTGGTGATTCGAAGTTGGCAAAAGATGTGTCTCTTTATTTGCCTTTTAATGATGTTAAGAGCTATCGCATAAAGGGCCAGGTTGATTTTATAAATCCAATTGATGAGTACTTGTCTTTTAAAATAAGCGTGATTGATGATTTTGATTCTAATCCAAGCGGTGGAACCAGCAAAAACGATCTTCGTTTTATTTCTTCTCTGGTGTATTCTTTTTAGTAGGTTCTTTTGTAATTCTATTATTTCCAATATGTTGCAGCAAAATTTCCATAAAAAAATAAAATCTTGATAAAATGTAGTTTTGATATAAAATAAAGAGCTTGTTTTTTTGTTAGAGATGTAATTGTTTGGCGTTATTAAAGATAAGATAAACTTACCTACAAGGGAGTACGATGCTTTACGACATCAACGGAATTAAGCACGGCGTTACACGTTTTGGAGAGCAAGATGCGCATTTTTTTAAAGAGGGTACGCATTATCGGCTTTATGATAAGCTAGGTTCTCATGAAATGGTGATTGATGATCAGCAAGGGACATATTTTGCTGTTTGGGCTCCCAACGCAAGCTCAGTTCATGTTATTGGTGATTTTAATGGCTGGAACAAATCTAGTCATCCCTTGAGTGTGCGCTGGGATTCTTCTGGGGTTTGGGAAGGGTTTGTTCCTGGAGTTGTAAAGGGTGATGTTTATAAATACTATATTGCGTCAAAAGATAACGGGTATTATGAAGATAAAAAAGATCCGTTTGCTTTTTATAATGAAATTTCTCCAAAAACGGCTTCCATTGTTTGGAATACAGATTATCGGTGGAAAGATCAAGAGTGGATGAAAACTCGCCAGAAGAAAAATGGACTTGAGTCTCCAATGTCGATTTATGAAGTTCATCTTGGTTCTTGGCGGCGCGTTGTTGAAGAATATAATCGACCCTTAGATTACAAGGAAATGGCTGAAGAATTTGTCGCTTATGTTAAGGAGATGGGTTACACCCATGTTGAATTCCTGCCGGTTATGGAGCATCCTTTTTATGGCTCATGGGGATATCAATCTACTGGATATTTCTCGCCAACTTCTCGATATGGCACGCCTCAAGATTTTATGCATTTAATTGATTGTTTGCATCAAAATGATATTGGTGTCATTTTGGATTGGGTTCCATCTCATTTTCCGTCGGATGTTCATGGCCTTTTTTATTTTGATGGAACGCATCTTTTTGAGCATGCAGATCCTAAAAAAGGTTTTCATCCGGATTGGAAAAGCTATATTTTTAATCATAGTCGGGCCGAAGTAAAAGAATTTTTAATTTCAAGCGCTCTTTTTTGGTTAGATAAATATCATATTGATGGCATTCGCGTTGATGCAGTTGCTTCAATGTTGTATTTAGACTATTCGAGAGAAGAGGGTGAATGGATTCCAAATCAATTTGGAGGCCGTGAAAATATTGAGGCGGTTGATTTCTTAAAAACGCTTAACACTGCTGTTTATCAAGATTTTCCTGATGTCCAAATGATTGCTGAAGAATCTACGGCATGGCAGGGTGTTTCACGTCCAGTTTCTCAAGGTGGACTTGGGTTTGGAATGAAATGGAACATGGGATGGATGCATGATGTTCTTTTGTATTTCTCTAAAGATCCTGTTTTTAGGAAATATCACCATAACGATTTAACATTTAGCTTCTTATATACGTTTACAGAAAATTTTACTTTATCGCTTTCTCATGACGAGGTTGTTCATGGGAAAGGATCACTTTTGGCAAAAATGCCTGGTGATGATTGGCAAAAATTTGCCAATATGAGACTTTTGTTGGGATATATGTTTGCTCATCCGGGCAAGAAACTTCTTTTTATGGGAGCCGAAATTGGACAATGGGCTGAGTGGAATCATGAAAAAAGTTTAGAATGGCATCTTTTGCAGTATTCGCCGCATCAAGGTTTGCAAAAATGGATGAAAGATCTTAATGCTGTTTACAAGAAAGAAGCAGCATTATTTGAAAAAGATTTTGTTCCCGAAGGATTCAAGTGGATTGATTGTAATGATTGGCAACAAGGAATTGTTAGCTTTGTAAGAACGGGACATGATTGGAACCAAAAAATTGTCGCTATTTGTAATTTTACGCCAGAAACACGTTTTGATTATCGCTTAGGTATGCCAGAAGCAGGAACATGGAAAGAAGTTTTAAATAGTGATGCAGAAGATTATGGTGGAAGCGGACAGGGTAATTTTGGAAGAAAGAAAACAGAGTCAATACCGGCACATGGATGCCAAGATTCTTTTTCGATTACTGTGCCACCCTTAGGAATGCTTTTTCTTAAAAAAGTATAGAATTTTGTAGTTTTTTGAATAGAAATTCACTTGACGAAATTTAAGTTTTGGTATACAAATATGGCGTTACTTTTTAGATTATTTAATTTTATATTAATTAGGAGGGTAGGATGAAAGGTAAGATTATTGAAACGGCTGGAAAAACTTGGAAAATTTTAGGTGAGAAAAAAGAAGTCAAGGTGACTGATCTTGCTAAGCTTGTTAAAGAAAAAGGTGAAGTTGTTTTTCAGTCTTTAGGGTGGCTTGCTCGAGAAGACAAAATTACTTATGTTTCTCGAAAGAATCAAACTTTTGTTTCTTTAATTGAGCCAGAGCTTGAATGTTTTCGTAGTTTTTTTCCACTGAAGACGACTCTGACTAAGAAAACAAAGGCAGTAAAAATAGATAAAAAAGTTAAAGCAGCGAAAATAATTAAAGCAGTGAAAGCTGTTAGAGCAACTAAGGTATCGATTAAGAAAGCTGTTAAATCAAGACTAAAAAAAGTTTTAAAAATTAAGAAATAATTTCTAAAACTTTTATTCTTAAAGCGACCACCGAGAGACATCGTAAGGCTTGGTGGTCGTTTGATTATTTCTAATTTTGGTACTTGCAAGATAAGCAAACGGAGAAATTTTTGAATAAATACATTTGTCTTCATGGTCATTTTTATCAGCCTCCTCGAGAAAATCCTTGGCTAGAGGAAATCGAAAGCCAAGATAGCGCTCTTCCTTTTCATGATTGGAACGAGCGTATTTCTTTTGAATGTTATTCCCGCAACTCTGCTTCACGTATTCTTAATAATAAAAAGAAGATTGTTGATATTGTTAATAACTATTCCAAGATTAGTTTTAATTTTGGTCCTACGCTCTTGTCTTGGATGAAGAAAAAAGATCCTGAGACTTATCGAGATATTCTTTACGCGGATCAACTAAGCCAACAAAATTTTTCTGGACACGGAAGTGCTATTGCACAAGTTTATAATCATATGATTATGCCGCTTGCTAATGAGCGTGATAAGCAGACACAAGTTATCTGGGGTATTCGAGATTTTGAGTATCATTTCAAGAGAAAGCCGGAAGGAATGTGGCTGGCAGAAACTGCTGTCGACATTAAAACTCTTGAAGTTTTAGCTGAGCATGATATTTCATTTACGATCTTAGCTCCTCATCAAGCAAAACGAGTAAAAAGAATACAGGATAAGAAGTGGATTGATCTTAAAGGTAGAGGCATTGATCCTAAAAAGGCCTACCTTTGTCGTCTACCTTCAGGAAAAAGTATAAATATTTTCTTTTATGACGGACCGATTGCTCAAGGCGTTGCTTTTGAAGGACTTTTAAAAAATGGAGAAGATTTTGCCCAGCGTCTTTTAGGTGCTTTTGATTCAAAGTCAGAAAAAGATCAGCTCGTTCATATTGCAACGGATGGAGAAACGTATGGACATCATCATAAGTTTGCGGATATGGCGTTGGCATATTGTTTGCGATTAATTGAAAAAAAGAATTTAGCTAAGGTGACAATTTATGGAGAATTTTTAGAGAAGTTTCCTCCGCGAGATGAAGTTGAGGTCTTAGAAAATACGTCGTGGAGTTGTGCTCATGGTATTGAGCGATGGCGGTCAGATTGCGGATGTTCAATGGGATCAAATCCAAAATGGAATCAAAAATGGCGACAAGGTTTAAGAGAATCGTTGGATTGGTTGCGCGATGAAGGAGTTAAAGTTTATGAACACCAGATGAGCGCATTTTCTAAAGATGTTTGGCACCTGCGAAATCAATACATCAATGTTGTTTTAAATCGAAATTCTAAGAATATTGAAGAATTTTTAAAAGAAAATATTCAGAAGTCTTTATCTGACGAAGAAAAAATAAAAATATTAAAGTTGCTTGAGTTACAGCGTAATAGCATGTTTATGTATACGAGTTGTGGGTGGTTTTTTGATGAGGTATCAGGCATTGAGCCAACTCAGATCCTTAAATATGCGGCTCGCTCTATTCAGTTGATCGAAGAGATTTCTGGCAATAAAGTTGAGGGTCAATTTTTAAGTCTTTTAGAGAAGATAAAAAGCAATATTCCAGAGGTTGGAAATGCAAAGAATATTTATACTAAGAATGTAAAGCCGTTTGTTGTTGATCTTTTTCGTGTCGGAGCACATTATGCTGTTTCGTCATTATTTGAGAAATATCCTAAAGAAACACAGATTTATTGTTATACAATTCGAACAGAAAAATCTCATCAGCAAGAAGATGATCGTCTTAAATTATCGATTGGATATGGAACTGTTAGATCTGATATTACGCTTGAAGAAACTCCTATCTTTTTTGCAGGATTTCATCTTGGAAATCATAATATTATTCGAGGCGTTAGACAGCTTTTGCAGGGAGAGTTTGAGCAAGCTGAGAAAGAAATTTTAGATGCTTTTGCGGCTAAGAAAATTCCTGAAACTACGCGATTGATTGATAAGTATTATGGACCAGAAAATTATTCGCTAGAGCATTTGTTTAAAGAAGAACAACAAAAGATATTAGATGAAGTCTTGAAAACAACTATGGATGAGATTGAGGGTTCTTTTAGAGAAATTTATGAAAAACATCATCCTTTGATGCAAGTTCAAAAAGAGCTTCAAGTTACGCTACCTAAAGCTCTTTCGACAATTGCCGAATTTGTTTTAAACCGAGATTTGTCTGAAGTTATCCAGGCTGATCCTATTGATTTGAAACGTTTACGAATGTTAGTCTGGGAGATTAAGAGATGGTCGTTTTCTAGAGACAAGCAGTTGATTTGTTTTATTGCAGGACGCAGAATTGATGGATTGATGAAGCAGCTAGTTCGCGATCCAGATGAAATTTCTTTTATTGAAATGTTAAGTTCGATTGTTGAAAGTTTAAATATTTTAAATTATAATTTAGATTTATGGAAAGCTCAAAATATGTACATTATTTTGAGTCGAAAATTATTAAAAGATAAAAAATCTCGAGCACAAAGAGCAGATGAACGGGCTAAATCTTGGGTTGAGGCTTTTGAGCTTTTAGGTAAATTTTTACAAGTTGAAATAGGATAAGATGAAATTGAACAAAAGATCTAGTGGTATTTTGCTTCACATTACGTCGCTGCCGTCACTTTATGGGATAGGGGATCTTGGTTCAGGTGCGTATCAATTTGTTGATTTTCTTAAAGAAAGCAAACAAGCATATTGGCAAATTCTTCCTTTGAATCCAACAGACATTGCTCTTGCTAATTCTCCGTATAGTAGTTGTTCGGCTTTTGCTGGGAATGTTCTTTTGATTAGTCCTGAATTTCTTGTTCGAGATGGATTTCTTAAAAAAGAGGATATTCCTCTAAAGGATTTCTCAAGCGATTCAGTTGATTATTTTTCCGTTGCCATGCATAAGGTTGATGTTCTTTATAAAGCTTTTCAGAATGTAAAGAAAGAAATTTCTTCTGATAAAAAGTTCTTAGATTTTTGTTCTAAGAATAAATCTTGGCTCGATGATTATGGGCTTTTTATTGCTCTTAAAGAAAAATTTGAAGGAGCGGGATGGTGTCAATGGCCTGATGATATCCGTCAAAGAGATCCTCGGGTGATTGAAAAGTATCGAGCGAAATTAAGTGAGTCGATTTTAAGAGAAACTTTTTTTCAATATCTTTTTTATTCTCAATGGAAAGAGTTAAAGAAATATTGTAATAAAAAAGAAATTCAAATCATCGGAGATGTTCCTATTTATGTTCAACACGATAGCGCTGATGTTTGGGCAAATAAGAAATTCTTTAAGCTTGATAAAAATGGAGAATGTAAATTTTTAGCGGGAGTTCCGCCAGATTACTTTAGTGAGACAGGGCAGCTCTGGGGAAATCCTGTATATTGTTGGGATGCCTTAAAATTAGATGGATATGATTGGTGGAAAAAACGATTAAAACATAATTTTGAATGTTTTGATTTGGTGCGCATTGATCACTTCAGAGGCTTTGTTGCCTTTTGGGAAGTTCCCAAAGGAGAAAAGACGGCAATTAAGGGAGCGTGGTCTAAGGTTAATGTATATGACTTTTTTGATGAATTATTAGATTATTTTGAAGATTTTCCAATTATTGCTGAAGATTTAGGTGTGATTACCGATGATGTTAAGCAAGTTATCAAGAGATATCGTTTTCCGGGAATGAAAATCTTGCAATTTGCTTTTGATGGGAAACAAGATAACCCATATTTGCCTAAAAATCATATAAAGAATTGTATTGCTTATACAGGAACGCACGATAACAATACAACTAAAGGTTGGTTTCGCCAGGAAGCCAATAATGAAATAAAACAACAGATTTGTGATCTTGGTGGTCAAAAGGTTGCAGAAGAAAATATTTCTGAAATTTTTATGAATTTAGCTATGAATTCAGTTGCTAATACTGTTATTTTTCCTCTTCAAGATGTCTTGAATTTAGATGAATCTGCTCGAATGAATCAACCTTCGACTATAAAAGCTAACTGGCAGTGGCGTTTCACTTTTTCAACTATTACTCCTCTTTTAAAGAAAAAACTCTCCAGTTCTTGTTCTGCCTGTCATCGATAAATTTTTTATAGATTATATTTATTAATATTTATATTTAATTAATTATAAGTTGAAAACATTGCTTTTCACGGTACAATAAAACACAAGGAGCGTATTATGTATAAAATTCTTTTTGTTGAAGATGACGTCGATTTTTTAGCGGTTATGCAAAAACGATTAACCGAACAAGGATATCAAGTTCTTGCTGTTTCTGATTGTTTTAGTGCTACTCAGCTTGCTCATAGCGAGAAGCTGGATGTTATTATTTTAGATTTAAAAATTCCAGGTGGTGGAGGAGTTAATACGCTTAAGAATTTGAAAATTTCTGTTCATACAAGCGGCATTCCGGTTATTATTTCAACAGCGTCAGATGATCCAGAAGAAAAAAAGGTTGTTTTAGCTCAAAATCCATCGGCTTATTTAGAAAAACCATACGATTCTGAACTTTTAATAAAAACCATTGAAGAGATAATGTCAAATAAGCATGAGTAAGCTTTTAGATGCCTTAACTGAGAGAAATTTAGTTACTTACGAGCAAATTAAAGATGCTCGAATTAAGCAAGTAGGGGCTAAAAAATCGATTTCTGAGCTTTTAGTAGACATGGATTTTGTTCAGGAAGAAGATTTAGCTCGCGTTGCTTCTGATGTTTTTGGCCTTCCTGTTTGTAATCTTTCCCAAGAAGAAATTGATCCTGAAGCTATAAAAAAACTTCCTTTTGAAAAAGTTAAACGTTATGGCGTTTTTCCTTTTCGCATTGAAGATGGTCAGCTTTTGCTTGCCATGTGTGATCCTCAAGATTTTGTTGCTTTAGAAGATATTAGTGCTATTTGCGGAATGGGCACAAGACCTGTTTTAGCAAAAAAGAGTGATATTGAAAGTCATATTGAAAAACATTATCTTTTGGATGATTTGACGTATGATTTGATTAAGAATATGACCGAAGATATTAAGATTGAAGTTGTTCAAAAAGATTCAGAAAAAGAAATATTTCAGGATGAATACTTTATTGGGCAAAAGTCTCCTATTGTCAGACTTTGTAATTTAATTGTTTCGGATGCGGTTAAGGCGAGAGCTAGCGATATTCACATTGAGCCATACGAAAAAATTGTAGAGGTGCGCTATCGCGTTGATGGATATTTAAAAAATATTATGAAAATTCCTAAAAGGTTGCATCCTCCTTTGGCAGTGCGTATCAAGATTTTAACGGACCTTGATATTGCAGAAACACGAAAACCTCAAGACGGAAGAAGTAGTATTCTAATTGAAGGACGCAAGGTTGATTTACGCGTTTCTACAATTCCAACGTTTCATGGGGAAAAGATTGTTATTCGTCTTCTTGATCAAAAAAAATCGAGGGTTGAATTAGATAGTATTGGCTTTGAATCTCAAAATTTAGAAATATTTAAAGAAGCTATTAATAGGCCTCAGGGCATTATTTTGATTACTGGCCCGACGGGAAGTGGTAAAACTTCGACATTGTATGCAGCTCTTAATAATATTAAGAATGAAACAAAGAACATTGTTACGATTGAAGATCCTGTTGAGTATTTGATTCAAGGCGTTAATCAAATTCAAGTTAATCCTGTCAAAAATGTTACTTTTTCAACCGGATTAAAAAGTATTCTGCGTCAAGATCCAAATGTTATTTTGGTTGGAGAAATTCGTGACAAGGAAACAGCAGATATTGCTTTTCGCGCATCTTTAACAGGGCATTTGGTTTTTTCTACTTTGCATACAAATAATGCGCTTTCAACAGTTGTTCGTCTTTACGATATTGGTCTTGAGCCGTATTTGGTTGGATCTTCTGTCATTTTAATTGTTGCACAGAGATTAGTTCGTTTGATTTGTAAGAATTGTAAGAAAGAGTATGAGCCTGGTGAAAAAGAAAACGAACGATTCGGGGCTTTTATCAAAAGACATGATATTAAGAAATTGTATCGCGCAGAAGGATGTGAGCATTGTAACTATATGGGTTTTTCTGGGCAAACTGCTATTTTTGAAATTATGCAGATTGATGCAAAAGTTAAGAATTTAATATCTCAAAAAGCTTCACAGGCTGATCTTTGGGAAGTTGTAAGGCAAAACGGTCTTCAAACTTTAGCTGAGGCAGGTGTTCAGAAAATTATTGATGGATTGACAACAATTGAAGAAATTGAACGTGTTTGTCAGCTTTCATCTGAGCAAACTTTAACAGAAGCGAGCAATCAAAAGAAAGCTTCTAAAGTTCCAGGTAGTATTTCAAGGGAACTTCATAAGCAAGTAAATAAAAAATTTCGTATTCTTATTGTTGATGACGAACCAGATATTCGAGAAGTGTTAAAAATGCGTCTCACTGTCGAGGGATATACTGTTTTAGAGGCAGAGGATGGTTCGGAAGGTGTCAAGCGGACATGTCAAGAAAAGCCAGATTTGGTTATTATGGATATTATGATGCCTGTTATGAATGGCATTGAGGCAACAAAGAAAATACGTGATAATCTTGAGATTGCAGCAACACCTGTTGTTATGTTGACGGCAAAAGCGACTAAAGAAGATGAGCTTCAGGGACTTGATGCTGGAGCTGACGATTATCTGAGTAAGCCTTTTGATGAAGATAAGCTTTTAGCAAGAATTCGAATGCTTCTTCGAAGAAGATAAATTAAAAAAGAAAAGTAAAATAATTTTTATGGCTTTTCCGCCAGAATTAAGAATAAAATTTAAAGACCTCATTGCCCATCGAAGTGGTCTCTATTTTCGAGATCATGATTTAAGAAATTTAGAAAGCGCTATTGAGCAGAGAATTAAAGTAAAAAAATTTGATTCTTTCGCAACGTATTATTCCCATCTTATTGTATCTGATAAAAAAGATGATGAATTTCGTGAGCTTTTAAATCTATTAACAATCAATCATACCTATTTCTTTAGAAATAAGCCTCATTTTATTACTCTTCGAGAAAAAGTTTTACCTGCAATCATAGAGAGAAAAAGACGAGAACATTTAAGGAATTCAGATCAACGTCTGCAGCTTCGTATTTGGAGCGCTGGATGCTCATCTGGAGAAGAGCCGTATTCGATTGCGATGACTATTGCTGATCTTATCGACGATTTGGAGAATTGGGATATTAACGTGCTTGCAACGGATGCTTCTCAAACTGTTTTGGCAAAAGCACAAAAAGGTATTTATCAAGCCAGTTCTATGCGTCATGTTGATGATGTGCGTTGTCAGAAATACTTTACTCAGAAGACGAATAATAAGGGTAAATGTGAATATGAAATTTCAAGCGATATTAAGAAAATGGTATCGTTTGGATTTTTTAATTTGATGGATGAAGATTACCCTATGGGATTTGATATTATTTTTTGCCGCAATGTTGTTATTTATTTTGAGCTTAAAACAACAATTGAAGTTATGAGTAAGTTTTACAATAGCCTTGTTGACGATGGATGCATGTTTATTGGTTATTCAGAGACGTTGCAGTTTATTAAAAATAAGTTTCAGATGGCAACATGGAAAGATGCGATTTATTATTTTAAGAATATTGACTCACAAAACATACCTTTGCAAGGTGAACAAGTAGGGGAAGAAAAAAAACCAGTTGATATTGATAAGGTTTTAGGAGAAATTGCGCGCGCGGAAGCTTTGGCCAAGATGGAAAGTCAGCCAATAGCTGGAGAGGCACCTAAAAAGCTTGAAGATATTATTGTTGCGGTCACGAAACATCTTCATCTTAAAGAGTATGATCAGGGTCTTGATTTAATTACGCAAGGGAAAGCAATCGACGAGAAGTCAACGGATTTGTTTTATTTGCAAGCAGAAATATTGATGAATCAGGGTAAAAGTGACGAGGCAAAAAATAGTTTAGAGGAAGCTCTAAAGCTAAACTCTCTTTTTATTCCTGCACATTATTTAAATGGATGTATTTGTTTTGAAGAAGACCGATTTGAAGATGCTCAAGAAAGTCTTCGCAAAGCGCTTTTTCTAGATAATGATTTTTTGATCGCCCATTTCTATTTAGCTCAAGTGTTTAAGCAAGAAGATAAAGCTGATGATGCTATTCGTCAATACAGAAACACTTTAAAGTTGTTGTCATCAAAATCTTCAGACACTATAATAGCCTACAGCGGCGGATTTAATGCGGCAACATTAATGAGTGTTTGTCGTGATAATTTGGAACGCCTAAAGTTTGGAATATTTACGGAGAAGGAAGAATAAGAAATGAAAGCCATTGTTTTTGTTTTAGAAGAAAAATCGTATGCAATAAACATTTCTCAGATTTCAGAAGTTATCCGGATGAGAGAGATGACGCCGATTCCAGATAGTGCGGATTTTGTTGAAGGCATTATTAGTCTCCATGGAAAAGTTATTCCAATTATAAATTTAAGAAAAAAGATTGGAATTGTGGCTCAACAAGGCACCACGCAGTGTCGCGTTATTGTTGTAAAAGTCAATAATCAGTTGATCGGAATTATTGTTGATAGCGTTTCTGATGTTGTTGCGTTTGAAGATGAATCCGTTGTTCCTCCCGACGATGTTTTAAAAGAAACTGTGTATTTAACAGGAGTTGTTAAGTCTGAATCAAAGATTATTTTGATTCTTGATATTGAAAAACTTTTAAGTGAAGATGCTCAGAGAAGCGCTGAAAAGATTCATAAGCATGTTGAGGTAAAAAGAAAGGCAAGCGTTGATGGAAAGCGATGAAAAGATTATCATTGAAGTTGATGATCAAGATTTATTAAATCAAGACGATAAAAAGCACACTATCCGAGTCTTAACATTTTGTCTTGGTGGCGAGAATTACTGTATTGATATTAATCACGCCAAAGAAGTTGTCCGTTTGCCAGAAATAACAAAAGTGCCCAATGCCCCCGCCTTTATTGTGGGGATTATAAATTTAAGAGGTGAGGTCTTATCTGTTTTAGATATTCATTATTTCTTTGGATTAGAGAAAAAAGGAAAACCGCAGGATGCGCGTTTGATTGTTACAGATGTTGTTGGTGAATCTTTAGGAATCATGGTTGATAGAATCAAGGATGCGATTGATATTGATCAGCTATCAATTCAGCCGCCGCTGGCGACGCTAAAAGGGAACTTGTCAGCATATACAAAAGGTCAGATACAGCTCGGCGATGAGATTTATATTCTTTTGGATATTTATAATATTTTAAATTGTGATGAAATAAAAAATTTGCGAAAAGGAAATATTTAAATTTTAATATTTATTTAAAAAGGGGAGTAAAAAAATGAAGAAAAAAGTTTTAATTGGGTTTATTTTTATTTTATTAATGGTACTGGTTCTTGGAATTGTTTCACTTGTTAGCATTAATCATATTAATGAAAGCTGGGATGATGCCCAAAAAGAAGGTTCGGCTTTGGTAGATTTTAGTCAAGATTTTGCTCTTGCTTTTCAGCATTGTCGAACAGATGAAAAAGATTTTATTTTGCGACATGAGGCAAAAGGTTTTAAATTTTCTAAAGATAAGTACATCGAGGATCGATTTAAAAGCAGAGATGTTAAGGAAGCTAGAAAAGCTTTGCAAGAACTTAAAAATATTAAAGTAATAATAGAAGAGGAGTATCTTGAAAGGCTAAAAATTGAAAAGCTAGAAGAGTTATTTAATATTTATGTTTCGCAAGTATTAGCCATGGTTGATGGTTTAGAGAAATCTTTAGAAAATGAGCACGAAGATGGATCATTAGGAAATAAAGATTCTAATTTTGCTCAAACTGCTGCATTAATAAAGCCTATCGTTAAAGAGATTTTAGAAGTAGGGCATGAAGATTACAAGCATCATGTTGCCGAAGCTCATGCTATTGAGGATTCTGCTACCTCTACAATCTACATATCGCTGTTTGTTGTTATGTTGCTGGGGGCGTTTGTTGTATTTTATATCCTTGGTGTTATTAGCAGAGCTATTAAAACATTGACAGGTGTTGTTCAGCGAGTTACTTCTGCTTCAACCGAGATTTTAGCTGCTAGTCAGCAACAAACATCAGGAGCGCGAGAACAATCTTCGGCAGTTGCAGAGACGACATCCTCGGCTAAAGAGCTTTCAGCCACTTCTGAACAGGTTGGGGACAGTATTCGTCGCGTTTCTGAAGCGGCAGGTCATGCGTTAGCTGGTATGGCAAAGATTAAAGACTCTATTGGAAAGACAAGTGAAATGATTGCTTCTTTAGGAGAGAAGTCTCAGAAAATTGGAAAAATTACATCTCTTATTGATGATGTGGCAGATCAGACAAATTTGCTAGCAGTTAATGCTTCTATTGAGGCGGCTCGTGCTGGAGAGCAAGGGCGCGGATTTACAGTTGTTGCTGATGAAATTCGAAAGTTATCAGATTCAACAGCAAAATCGACAACAGACATTACGTCTTTGATTGAAATTATTCAGCATGAAATGACAAATTCCATTATGTCTATGGAGGGAAGTTTGCGTAGCGTTGATGATGAAGCAAAGCTTGCTCAGCAAACAGCAGAGCGGTCTAAGGAAATTGCAATGAGTGCAAATCAGCAAATTAGCGGATCAAAACAAATTTCTGAGGCCATGGGCAATATTGATGAGGCGATGAAGCAAATTGTTGCTGGTGCGCAACAAACACAGCAAGCGGTTAAAGATCTTTCTGCTTTGGGAGAAGAGCTTAATAAATTATCCAAAGAGCTTGAATAAATATAAACAAGGAATTTAAGTGGCATTTGATAAAGCAAAATATTTAGAAGGCTTTAAAGCGGAAGTTAAAGAGCTTTTGCAAGATTTGAGTTTGGGGCTTTTAAAGCTGGAGAAAAAGCCGACAAACAAAAAGCTTCTTGAAAGCCTTATGCGTAAAGCACATACTATCAAGGGATCAGCGACGATGATGGGATATAAACGTATTGCAGACATATCTCACAACATGGAGGATGGGCTTGATCGTGCCTTACAAGGAGAGTTAAGTTTAAAGAAGAATCATTTTGATATATTGCTTAAATGTTTAGATGCGATTGATCCTCTTTTGGAGGATAAAGTAACATGGCAGGACAAAGGCATTGATGCTTCTTTTGTTGAGAATATTTGTGCTGAGGCGAAGAGCGCTTTTTGTGAAGATGAAATTTCTGAAGAATCTAAAAAGAAAGAGTCAAAAGAAGAGCTTGCTAAGAAAGAAGAAATTGCTGAAGAAGATTGGAAAGAGGCGAAGACGGAAGATAGTATTCGAATTAATGTTAGCCAGTTAAATAAACTTGTTAATCTTTCTGGAGAAATGCTTGTTAGTAAAATCCGTTTAAAAGAGCTTGTTTCAGGGCTACAACAGAAAGTGTCAGAAGTTCCTGATATTGGAGAATCTTTTATTGAAATTAGCAAAGGATTGACTTCCCTCGGAGACACAATGGATTTCTTGACTTCTAATATGCAAGAAGAGGTTATGAAATCTCGAATGATTCCAATATCGTATTTATTTAATACTTTTCCGAGAGCAATGCGTGATTTAGCGCGACAAAAAGGAAAAAATATTCAGCTTGAAATTAATGGACAAAATACGTATTTGGATAAAACGATTGTTGATCAGGTTAAGGATCCTATCATGCATTTGTTGCGTAATGCCGTCGATCATGGTGTTGAGACGATAGAGAAAAGACAGGAAAAAGGAAAGCCAGAAGAAAGCAAGATTGCACTTTCAGCTTATCAAGAAGGATCTTTGGTTGTTATTGAAGTTTCTGACGATGGAAATGGTATCGATGTTGAAAAAGTAAAACAGCATGCTGTTAGCAAAGGGCTTGTTTCCGAAAGTCGTATTAATGATATGATCGATGACCAAGTGTATCAGTTGCTTTTTTCTCCAGGTTTTAGCACGGCAGAGGAAGTAACAGAAACGTCTGGGCGTGGCGTAGGATTAGACGTTGTTCGTGAAAATATTGTTCAGCTTAAAGGCATGATTGAGGTTCAATCAGATCCAGGGAAAGGAACAAGGTTTATTATTAAGCTTCCTTTAACGCTTGCCATCACCGAAAGTCTTTTGGTTGCTGCGGGTAGCGATATGTTTGCAATTCCCATTGAATCTGTTGTTGAAACAATTCGAATTAAAACTGATGAGATTAAAACGATTGAAGCAAGAGATGTTGTTGTTGTTCGAGGGCATATTTTGCCTTTGGTTCGTATTTCAGATATTTTTGGTATTTCTCGAAAAGGAATTTTTGAAAAGAATTTTTCGCCTGTTGTTATTGTTCAATCTGTTGAAAAAAGAATTGCCATTTTAATTGATGATTTGATAGGCCGACAAGAAATTATTACAAAAGCGATTGGCGATCCTTTAAAGAATGTTCGCGATATCGCAGGAGCCACAATTTTAGGAAATGGAAAAGTTATTCTTATTTTAGATGTTCCATCGATTATTGATTCTGCTGAAGGGGTTATTGTTAAAAGACCAATTGCTGTGTTAAAGCCAGCTATTCAAGGGAAAAAGAAAAAGACAATTCTTTTAGCCGAGGATGTCTTGAGCACAGCGATGCTTGAAAAAAATATTCTAGAATCTTCAGGCTTTTCTGTTGTGATTGCACGTGATGGAAAAGAAGCTTTGGACCGCGCCGCTCAAGAAACGTTTGATCTTGTTATTTCTGATGTTTTGATGCCGCGAATGGATGGATTTGAACTTGCAACAAACTTAAGAAAAAGCAAGACACATAAGGGTGTTCCTATTATCATGGTAACAACGAGAGAAAAAGATGAAGATAAGCGCCGAGGTTTAGAGGCTGGGGCGAATGCCTATATTTTAAAGAAAGATTTTACATCAGAGATTTTATTAGAAACGATTGAACGATTGGTTGGATAGCTGATAAAGGAGTTTGCATGGAAAAGAAAGTTTTAATCATAGAAGATTCAAAGACGGATGCGAATATTTTAGTAGATTTATTGCGAGAAGAAGGGTTGATTGCGGAAGTTGCCTCGACAGGGAAAAGAGGTCTTGAGCTTGCACAGGAAATGGTTCCAGATCTTGTTCTTCTTGATTTGATGCTTCCTGATATGTCTGGACTGGATATTTGTTCTGAGATTAAGAGTGATAATCGGCTCAAAAATACTATGGTTGTCGTTGTTAGCAGTCAAGATGATATTAAGGTTATTACGGAGGCTTTTCATCGGCATGCCGATGATTATATTTTGAAACCACCTGTGCCAGAATTTTTAATTAAGAAAATAAAACTATATATTGGAAATCGAAATTAATAAAAATGGATAATAAAATACGAGTTTTGATTGTTGATGATTCTGCTTTAATGCGAAAAGCATTAGAGGAAATTTTGACATCAGATGAAAATATTGAAGTTGTTGGTTTTGCAAAAGACGGACAAGAGGCATGTGAAAAAGTACGTGTCTTAAAGCCAAACGTTATTACAATTGATATTAACATGCCGGTTATGAATGGTCTTGATGCGATACAGGCGATTATGTCTGATGTTCCTACGCCTATCATTGTTGTTAGCAGTATGGATGCGAGAATTGTTGCGAAAGCACTCGTTATTGGAGCTATGGATTTTGTTGTTGTTTCAGATGAAATTGACGAAGTTTCTAAGAGCTTGATTGAAAAAGTTAAGATTTCATCAAATGTGCGACCGTTAAAGCGGATACCTCCTAAAATCTTTGAACTAAAAGAAAAAAAGGAAAAAGATTTTAAAAAAGAGTTTTCTAGTGAGAAAGATCTAGATTTTGTTGTTTCAATCGGAGCTTCAACGGGAGGGCCTCAGGCTCTTCAGGTTGTTCTTTCTTCTTTGCCCGAAAGTTTCAATGCTGGCATATTGATCGTTCAGCATATGTCTGATGGTTTTATTGGAGGCTTGGCAGATTGGCTTTCGTCTGTAACGCCACACAAAGTTGAACTTGCACGGACAGGTGATATTTTGAAGAATGGAAAAATCTTTTTAGCACCGGATCGATACCATTTATGCATTGATGATCATGGCGTTATTCAGTTAAAAAAAGGATCTTTAAGTAAGTCAGGATTTGTTCCTTCTATAGATGAGACGATGGCTTCTGTTGGCGAAAGTTTTGGCTCGCGTTCAATTGGAGTTATCATGACAGGCATGGGAAGAGACGGGTCAGTTGGGATAGAAACGCTTAAGCGATGCAAAGGAAAAACAATTGCTCAAGATGAGGAAACATCTGTTATTTTTGGTATGAATAAAGAAGCCATTGATAAGGGGTGTATTGATTGCATCGTTTCATTGGATAAAATTAGCGAAACAATCTATAATATAATATCTTAAAAACTTAAGGATAGATTTATGAATAAAAAAGTTTTAATCATCGATGACAGTGCTTTTGTTTTAAATATGCTTAAAGATATGCTAGAAGAGAAATGTTTTTCTTGCTTGACAGCTGAAGATGGCGAAAAAGGAGTTGCAGTTGCAATTAGCGATAAACCAGATATCGTTATATGCGATACGCTTTTACCTGGAATAGATGGGTTTGAAGCATGTCGGCAAATAAGAGAGCAGTTAAATTCTGAAACAACAAAAATTATTGTTATGACAGGAACAGCTGATGCTATTGATGCTGTTAAAGCGCGAGAAGTTGGTGCGGATGATTATTGTGCCAAAACAAGCGATTTTAGTGTTTTAATAAAAGCGATAGAGAAAATATAAATGAGCTTTAAAAAGCAATGCCTTAAAACAAAATCGTGTGCAATCTTCTTGATGATCGCGTTTTTAATTATAATTACAGGAAGTATTGTCGTTCCTAAAATGGCTCAGTATGGTAAAGAAGAAATTGCTCAAGAAGCACAAGCGATTCTTTTTGCTTTAACCAATAGTGTTAATCGTGAAATTGATGAAGTTCATCGAGTTGCCGTTGCTTTGTCTGGAGATGCTTCATTGAAGAATGCTTTGCAGTCATCTGAATTTGAAGTTTTAATGACAGCAAATAGTGTTCTTGATCGTTATGCAGATGCTCTAACAGATACGGTTTGCTATGTTCTTAATACAGAAGGCTTTACAGTTGCATCTTCAAATCATGAAAACATTGATAGTTTTGTGGGAAAAGACTACAGTTTCCGTCCTTATTTTCAAATGGCAAAGCAAGATGGATATGGTGAATATTTCGCTTATGGTGTAACTTCAAGAAAAAGAGGATTTTATGCATCGGCTGTCATTAGAAATGAGTTTAATAGCGTCATAGGAGTCGTTGTTATGAAGCGAGATGTTGATGTTCTTGCTAAGGATTTTTTAGAGTTCCATCCTTGCTTTTTGATTGATCCTAATGGCATTATTTTTCTTTCAAGCAACCCAAGTTTAGTTTTAAGGTCTTTATGGCCATTAACAGCTGAGCAAGAGAAAGATCTTATTGAGAGCAAGCAGTTTGGTGTAGGACCTTTTCAATCTATTCTTTTAGAAAAGATTCAAGTTGACGAAAAAGTTGAATTAGAAAAGAAATCTTTTCTTGCTTTTCGCCATCCTATTAAAACTAAAGGTTGGTCTTCTCTAATCTTGATGCCATCAAAACGAATAACTTTTTATAAATTCTTCGGAATTATAGTTTTCTTATTCCTTATTGTTTTAGTAACCGTGGCTTTTATTATTGTATCTATTGCAAATAGCTCTGCTGAGAAATCGAGAGGGTTTGTAGCTATTGTTGAGTCTTCATCAGATGCCATTGTTGGAAAGACGGTTGAAGGAAATATTATAAGCTGGAATAAAGGCGCTGAAAGAATGTATGGGTATTCAGCTAAAGAAATTATAGGAAAGTCAATTGCAATTTTAGCTAAAGATGATCAAAAACAAGAAATTGTAAATATTTTAAAAAGAATTAAGTTGGGTGAGAGGATTGAAAACTTTGAAACAGAGCGGATTACTAAAGATGGACGCAAGATTGTCGTATCTTTAAACATTTCGCCTATTCGAGACTCTAAGGGCAATGTTGGGGAGGTGGCAACAATTGCGCGTGATGTTACTCAAGAGAAAAAAGCTCAAGAAGTTTTAAAAGAAACACAGGAAGCTTTAAAAGAAAAAGCCTGGGGTTTAGAAAAAACAAATGATGCGATTAAAGCACTTTATTCGGATCTTTCGGATAAGACTCAGAAGCTGGAGGAATCACGAGAAGAGATTGCTGCAGCCAAAGATTCCGCTGAACGAGTTTTTGATCTTAGCCCGAGTGCAATTTTTACAGTCAATAAAGACAAGATTATTACAAAATGGAATAAAAAAGCAGAAGATACAACAGGATATTCTTCTGAAGAAATTATAGGTAAAGATTGTTCTATTTTTGCGGATTACCCGTGTAAAGAAATTTGTGGACTTTTTTCTGATCAGATCGAAAAACCAGTTTCGTCTAGAGAATGCCGCATTCGAAGAAAAGATGGAGAGTTTAGAACTATTGCAAAGAATGCGGATCTGCTTTACGATTTACATGGAAATGTTTCTGGAGGCATAGAAAGTTTCGAAGATATTACAGATCGCAAGAAAGCTCAAGAAAGTCTAGCTGAGAGTGAAGAAAAATATCGTCATTTAGTTCAGAATGCAAATAGTATTATCTTGCGAATCAATGATCAAGGAGAAATTACATTTTTCAATGAGTATGCGGAGGAATTTTTCGGATTTACTCAAGAAGAAATTGTTGGAAAACATGTTATTGGAACTGTTTTACCTGAGCAGGACGGGGTGGGTCACGATTTAAATGAAGTGGTTTCACGTATCTTGCAAGATCCTAAGAAATATGCGAATAATGAGAATGAAAATATTTGTAAAGATGGTCGACGAGTTTGGGTTCGATGGTCAAATAAAGTTGTTTTAGATTCAAGAAAAGATGGAGGAAGCGAAATTTTATGCGTGGGAACAGATATCACAGAGATTAAAGAATTTCAAAATGAACTTATAAAGCTTTCTCGTGCAGTTGAGCAAAGTCCGAGTGTCGTTGTTATTACAGATTTAGAGGGTAATATTGAATATGTAAATCCAAAATTCTGCGAGTTAACGGGATATTCTTTTGAAGAAGCGGCTGGCCAGAATCCTCGAATTTTAAAATCTGGTGACAAGCCTGAAGAATTTTATAAGGATATGTGGGATACGATTCAATCTGGAAAAGAATGGCGGGGAGAATTTTGCAACAAAAAGAAAAATGGTGAAGAGTATTGGGAGCTTGCTTTGATATCGTCAATACGAAATGATCAAGGAGAAGCAACGCATTTCTTGGCTGTTAAAGAAGATGTTACGGCGCGTAAAGCTGCTGAAGATAAAGCTAGAGATGCTATTCGGCTTAAGAGTGAATTTATTTCTGTTGTTTCTCATGAATTGCGTACTCCTCTGACGGCAATTAAAGAAGGTATTTCTATTGTTGCTGATGGTGTGACTGGCGAGGTTAATCCTGATCAAGCAGAATTTTTATCTGTTGCGAAGAGAAATGTTGAAAGATTGTCTCGGTTAATTAATGATGTTTTAGATTTCCAGAAACTCGATGCTCAGCAGATGACATTTGATTTTGAATTACAAAATATTAATTTGTTAGTTCAAGAAGTTGGCAAAACAATGGAGAAGATTGCGCAAAAAGATGGATGTGAATTAAAAACAGAATTAGATGAGACCATCCCAGAAATTAATATGGATCATGATCGTGTTACTCAAGTTGTAACAAATTTAGTTAATAATGCGATTAAATATGCGGCGGGTAAGCCGATAACGATTAAAACATCACATCAAGGCAATACTATCCAAGTTTCTGTTATTGATCAAGGTGAAGGCATTAAAGAAGATGATTTTGAGAAGCTTTTTCAAACATTTAGCCAATTGAAAAAAGGTAAAGAAAGAAAAACAGGAAGCACGGGACTTGGTCTTGCGATTTCAAAGAAAATTGTCGAAAGCCATGGTGGAAAGATTTGGGTTGAGTCTGAATATGGAAAGGGAAGTTCTTTTTCTTTTCTTATTCCTGTTGAAGAGAGAAGAAAGAGTGAAAGCGAGACATAAAGGAGAGGGTTATGGCAAAGAAAATTTTAGTTGTTGATGATGAGCCGGATATATTAAAAGTTGTTATTTTTCGTCTTCAAAAAGAGGGGTACGAGGTCAAAACAGCTATTGATGGGCAGATGGCGATAGATATGCTCTCTGAAGAAAGGCCTGATATGGTTCTTTTAGATATTACGCTTCCGCTTCTTAATGGATTTGAAGTGTGCAAGAGAATAAAATCAGATGAAAATCTTAAAGATATTCCGGTTATGTTTTTAACAGCATCAACAGCGTCTGAAGGATTTAAAGAAAGAGCTGAGAGTGTTGGCTCCCAAGGCTACATGTTTAAACCATTTGATTATGAGTTATTATTAGAAAAAGTAAAAAAATTAATAAATTAGGAGAATAAGATGGAAAAGAAAATTTTAGTTGTTGAGGATGAGCTAGATATTCAAAAAATTTTAAAAGCTAATTTAGAAGCAGCTGGGTATGTAACGTTTGTTGCAGATAATGCTAAGCAAGGACTAGAGCTTATTAAAAAAGAGCAGCCGGTAGCGGTTATTCTTGATGTCATGCTTCCAGATGAAAACGGTTTTGATGTTTGTCGAAAAATTAAGAATGACAATGATGAAATAAAGGTATTAATTTACACCGGAAAGCTTGAAGCTGTTGATGCTAGACGAGCTAGAGAAGCAGGGGCAGACGATTTTACGGTTAAAACAGTTGATTTTAAATATATCTTAGAATCGATTGAGAAATTAACTTCATAAGAAACGTTATATTTTAAGAATGACCTCTGTTTTTTTTGAAAAGCAGGGGTTATTTATTTTTAGGTCAAAAATGTTTAAAATGCGCATATATCTGTACTTAATTCTTTTGGTTCTTCCGTTATTAATAGGGTGTGATTTTATTTATGGGATTATTCAAAAGCAAGCAGCACATGAAAAGGCGTTGATTGGCGAGATTGTTCCTTTTGTGCAGAATGAAAAAGTTGAAGAAATTCAAAAACTTTTGAAGGTTAATGGTTGTTCCCCTGGAAAAATTGATGGAAAAATGGGTCAAAAAGTGAGAGAAGCGATTGCTAGTTTTCAGGAGGATCGCGGACTAGACGTTAATCGGTATATTGACAAGCCGACTTGGGAAGAATTAAATTTATATACAGATTTAGGGCTTGTTTTTGATGGAGAAATTGATATTGCTTTTATTCAGCAAATTCTTACGAGAGAGGGATTTGATCCTGGCAAGATAGATGGAAAGCTTGGATCTAAAACAATTGAAGCTATTAAGAGGTTTCAAGATCAGAATGGTTTAAAGCCAGATGGAAGAATAGGGCCAAATACGTTGTCTATCTTTGTTGACTATATCATGACTTCAGAGTACTAGGTGGCTTATTTCCGAGAATAGCTTGCCAATAGACGACAAATCACGTATAATATTTAATGCAAATCTTACCTATTGATTTATAGTCATAAGCGTTAGAAAAATAAAGGTTTATAAAAAAGGAATGCATAATGAAGAGCTATGATGCAGTTATTTTTGATTTAGATGGTGTTATTACAAAAACAGCGTTAGTTCATGCCGCTTCTTGGAAAGAAATGTTTGATGGATATCTTAAAGCTAGAGAGCTTCGAGATGGTGAGCCGTTCAAGGAATTTACTCATGAAAAAGACTATCTTCCTTTTGTTGATGGTAAGCCTAGATATAAAGGTGTTCAAAGTTTTTTAGAATCCCGTAATATTGACATTCCTTTTGGTGATCCTTCAGATTTACCTGATAGTGAAACCGTTTGTGGACTTGGAAATAAGAAAAATGTAAAGTTTCAAGCTATTTTAGAGCAAAAAGGAGCTGAAGTTTTTGAGCCAGCCGTTGCATTAATTAAAGATTTAAAAGCTAATGGTGTTCATGTTGCTGTGGCGTCTTCTAGCAAGAATTGCCAGCTTATTTTACAAAAAACTGGATTAGAAGAGCTTTTTGAAAGTAGAGTTGATGGCGTTGTTTCTGCAGAGCTTGGGCTTAAGGGCAAGCCGGAAGGGGATATTTTTGTAACGGCTTGTAAAAATATTGGATGTATGCCTCAAAGAGGTGTTGTTGTTGAAGATGCTGTTTCGGGAGTTCAAGCTGGAAAAAATGGAGATTTTGCTCTTGTTTTGGGTGTGGCTCGTGAAGGAAACGAGCAAGAGCTTAAAAGTAACGGGGCAGATGTTGTTGTTGCTAATTTCAAAGAAGTTAACGCGCAAAGGATTGATCAATGGCTTCAGGAAAAAAGTTAAAGAATTTCTTTGAATATTTAGATGAAATAAAAGGCCGATTAAATGGAAAAACATTAGTTGTTTTTCTGGATTATGATGGAACGCTTACGCCTATTGTTGCAACGCCAGATTTAGCAATTATTTCTGATGAAATGCGTTCAACGGTTGAAAATCTTTCTCAAAAAATAAAAGTAGCGATTGTTTCAGGAAGAGCAACTGATGATGTTCGCTCAAAGGTGAAGATTTCAGGTATTTTTTATGCTGGAAGTCATGGTTTTGAAATTAATTATCCATCGGGCGAGGTCAAAATTAATGATGAAGCGCAGCAGATCCGTCCTATTGTTGATGAAATTCAATTGAAATTGACTGAACGCGTTAAGCATATTGAAGGCGCTTTAATTGAAAATGTTAAATATACGGTATCTTGCCATTATCGACTTGTTAAGGATGAAGATTTTGAAGAATTTGAAAAAGAAGTTGATAGTGTTTTGTTGGAATATCCGCAGCTTCGAAAAACAAACGGAAAAAAAGTTTTTGAAATTCGTCCAAAGATAGATTGGCATAAAGGAAAAGCTGTTAATTGGATTATGAATATTTTTGGACAAGAAGTTCAGAATATTTTGCCGGTTTATATTGGCGATGACACAACAGACGAAGATGCTTTTAAAGCATTAAAAGAAAAGGGATTCGGTGTCTTGGTCGCGACAGCTGATAGAGAAACTGAAGCCGAATATATTGTTAAAGACACAGAGGAAGTCAAAAAAGTTTTACAAACTTTTATTGATCTTAATTGATAATGAATACTTGGAAACTTGTATATGATCGATTTGTTCCAGAAGAAGAATCTCTAAGAGAATCTCTTTGTACTCTTGGAAATGGATATTTTGGAACGCGGGGTGCTGCTCCAGAAACATCAGTCACGAAGGTGCATTATCCAGGTACGTATATCGCTGGTGTTTATAATGAACTGATTACAGATGTTGCAGGGCGAAAAGTTGCAAATGAAGATTTTGTTAATTGTCCTAATTGGCTAATGCTTAATTTTTGCATAGAGAATGGTCCGTGGTTTGATCGTCTGAAGGTAAAAATTCTTTCTTGGAAAATGACTCTCAATATGCGAAAAGGTGTTTTATCGAGACGTGTTCGATGGCAAGATGAAAAAGGACGGATTACTGTTATGGACAATCACCGCATTGTGAGCATGGCCAACCCTCATTGTGCTGCGCTCAAGTGTACAATAACTCCAGAAAATTATAGTGGAAAAATAACATTTCGAAGTGGAATTGATGGACAAATCATTAACGCTGGAGTTGAACGGTATAAGCAGCTTAATTCAAAACATCTTGAACCAAAAGCTTTAGGATGTTTTGGACAAGATGGACTTTTCTTACAGATGCAGACTAATCAATCAAAGATTGAAATCACTCAAGCTGTTCGAACGCTTGTATTTTCTGATAACCAAAGAATCTATCCGAAGATGCGTGTATTGACGCATGGGCGGGAACGCACAGTTAAAGAGTTTTCTGTCGATGTTGAAAAAGGAAAACGGTATGTTGTCGATAAAGTGATGGGTCTTTATACCTCTCGCGATCAAGGTGTTGTTGATACTTGTGCAGCTGCGCAGGAAAGCGTTTCGACAATAGAAAGCTTCGATAGTCTTTATAAGCCTCATGCGGCACGTTGGCGTGCTTTATGGAAAAAGTTTGATATTGAAATTAGCGGTGATGATTTTAGTCAGCGTGCTCTTCGTTTGCATGCATTTCATTCTCTTCAGGTTGCTTCAACATATAATGAAGAAATTGATGCGGGACTTCCAGCTCGGGGTCTTCATGGTGAGGCTTATCGAGGCCATATTTTTTGGGATGAACTCTATGTTTATCCTTTTTATACGTTAAAAGC
Organism: uncultured Planctomycetales bacterium; assembly: GCA_964648665.1. Classification (GTDB taxonomy): domain Bacteria; phylum Omnitrophota; class Gorgyraeia; order Zapsychrales; family Aceulaceae; genus Aceula. Next base: position 89,834 of record CAZYOA010000004.1, read on the forward strand.
ACCTGAAATTACACGTGCTCTTTTGATGTATCGCTATCGTCGTTTATCTGCGGCAAAAGAATATGCAAGAGAAAGTGGATACAGAGGGGCAATGTATCCTTGGCAAAGTGCTTCAGCAGGAAACGAAACAACGCAGGTTGTTCATTTAAATCCGATGTCAGGTAAGTGGGGACCGGATCATAGCTGTCTTCAAAGACATGTTTCAATTGCGATTGCGTACAATGTTTGGACATATTATTACACTTCAGGGGATAGCGATTTTCTTGCACGATATGGAGCAGAAATGATTTTAGAAATTTCTCATTTCTGGTCAAGTGCTACAAAATTTGATGAAGAAACTAAGAGATATTATATTGAAGGTGTAATGGGGCCAGATGAATTTCATGAAAAGCTTCCAGGGTCAGAGAAATCAGGTGTTAAAAATAATGCGTATACAAATATTTTGGTTGTTTGGATCTTAGAAAAAGCTTTATTTTTGCTTGATTCCATGAGCGAGGAAGAAAGACAGGCTTTGCTTTTAAAAATCGAAGTTTCTGGCGAAGAAGTTGATCGTTGGCGAGATATCACAACAAAAATGACAATCCTGATGAGCAAAGACGGCATCATTCATCAGTTTGAAGGATATATGGATCTTAAAGAATTAGATTGGGACGAGTATCGTGCTAAATATGACAATATTCATCGCATTGATCGCATTCTAAAAGCAGAAGGATCTTCTCCTGATAATTATAAGGTTGCTAAGCAGGCGGATACTTTGATGACATTTTATCTTTTAAATGACGAAGAGGTTCGTTCAATTTTTAAAAAGTTAGGATATCCCGTCTCTAAAGATATGTTTAGAAAAAATTATGATTATTATTCTAAACGTACATCGCATGGCTCAACATTGAGTCGTGTTGTTCATGCTTATTTAGCCGAGCGCGTTGATTATGAAGATTTAGCTATGGAACATTTTCAAGCTGCTCTTAAAAGTGATATTTATGATACTCAAGGAGGCACAACGCAAGAAGGTATTCATTGTGGTGTTATGGCCGGCACCATTGATTTAGTAATGCGTTGTTTTGCGGGATTAGGCATTCAAGATAATCAAATTTCGCTTAATCCAAAACTTCCAGAAAAATGGACTAAAATGAAGTTTTCTGTTCGCTATAGAGATATTTGGTTTAATATTGAAATTACAACAGAAAAAGTTATTGTTAAAGCAGAGCCTTTAAATAAGATTGCTTTACAGCGTCCAACAGAAATGTTTATTTCAATTAATAATAATCGGTACAAAGTTACACCGAATGAAAAAACGGTCATTTCTCTAAATAAATGGCTTCCAATCAAATTTTAAACCCCATTTATATTGTCGACGGTATTCGTACTCCAGTCGGAAGTACGTTCAAAAGCCTTAAATCTTTTTCTGCGGCAGAGCTTGCCAGTTTTGTTATCGACGAGATGTGTTGTCGCTATTCAAATATAAAAAAAGAAGTTGATCAGGTTATTTTGGGTCATACAGTTTCAGCGGGCACAGGCCAAAGTATGGCGCGACATGCTGTTTCTTTGTCTGAGCTAGATATTGAAACACCTGCTTTTTCTGTTAATAGCGTCTGCGGCTCTGGCTTACAATCTGTTATTTTAGGTGCTCAAGCGATATTAAGTAATCAAGCAAATTTAATTCTAGCTGGTGGTTCAGAGAGCGCATCTCATAATCCTCAAATCATAAAAAGAGGAAACGATTCTGTTGAAAGTCTTCTTGTTGATGGTTTGTCTTGTGTGATGTCTGATGCTCACATGGGAGAGCTTGCAGAAAATTTAGCAAAAGAGTTTAAGATTTCACGAGAAGAGCAAGATAAGCTTTCTTTTGAAAGTCATCAAAAAGCTTACAAAGCTCAAGAACAAGGAAAATTTGATAAAGAAATTGTTTCGGTTAAAAAAGATAATGGTGAACTTTTTTCGCGAGATGAGCGCGTACGAAAGAATATAAGTTTTGAAAGACTGCAGATGCTTCCAAGTTCGTTTGAAGAAAACGGAAGCATCACGCCTGGCAACGCTTCTTCGCCGGCAGATGCGGCTGGAATTGTTTTATTGGCGAATGATCAAGCTATTAAGAAATACAACTTTAAGCCTAAGGCGAAAATTCTAGGTTACGCAACCGTGGCGCTTGATCCTAAGCAATCTTTTTTAGGGGCTATAAAAGCTACCGAGAAATGTCTTAAGAAAAGTAATCTTAAAAAAGAAGAAATTGATCTTTTTGAAATAGGAGAATCATTTGCTTCTCAAGCTGTTTTGACAAAAAAAGAATTGAATATTGAAGATAAGAAATTCAATATCTTTGGAGGAGATATTGCGATCGGTCATCCTTTAGGGTCAACGGCGACGAGAATTTTGATAACTCTTTTACATGCTCTTGAAGATCAAAATAAGAAAATTGGCTTGATGAGTATTTGTTTTGGTAGTGGCGGAGGGATTGCCATGGCTATTGAGCGATTATAAAAAGTTTTTTACCATTTCAGCGATTGCTAAGCAAGATGTTAAGCCTGGCGATTCAATTCCAAGCAAGTTAATAAAACCTTCCAAGTTGTTTTCTTTTTCATTAACAATAACAAAATCTCTAAATTTATCTTCTGGTGATTGAAGTTTGGCACGAATTCCGCATGTGTCAGGAGTCAGGTCATCATTGGAAAGATTTTTAAGAAAACGCGAAACAGATGAAATAAATTTCTGTTTATCTTTTTCATTAATAGTGTAATCAATGTTGTCAGTGAAGGTTGCGTCTGGGCCAAGGCGAAGACCGCCTGCAAGATCAGGCGTGATATGAATACCAAGGTCTGTCGAGCTTGGAGGCGGATAAACAAGATGCTGGATATTAAATTTCTTTGGATTTGCAATACGAAAATATTGCCCCTTACTGTAATAAATTTTATATTTATTTTCTTCGATATTGATTCCAGCCATAGCGGCAACTTGATCAGCATAAAATCCAGACGCATTAATGATGATATTTGTTTCAAAGCAAAAAGATTCTCCCGTTGGTTCCTTGACGGTAATCTTGTATCCTGAAGATTGTTTCTTGATATCAATAACTTTTATATTGTAAGCAAATTCAACTTTATTTTGTTTTGATTGTTCATAAAAGAAATGCATTAGTTGATGAGAATCAATGATGCCGGTGTCTGGAGAAAAAAGTGCATTTTGGGCTTTTATGCTTGGTTCTAGAGAGGCGAGCTCGTTATTTTCTAGAAAACGAAGATTTTCAACACCATTTTCAAAAGCGTTATCTTTGATACCTTGAATTGTTTTCTCTTCTTCGTTGTTGCAGGCAATTAATATTTTTCCAATTTTTTGATGAGGAATATTGTGTTCTTGGCAAAGGTCATAAAGCATCTGTTTTCCCTTGATACAAAGTTTTGCTTTTAGAGAATCAGGTGGATAGTAGATTCCAGCGTGAATAACTTCAGAATTACGAGAAGATGTTTCGCGCCCAAAAGAATCGTGCTGTTCAATAACAAGGATATCTTTATGATTTTTTGATAAAGCAAAACTTGTAGCAAGTCCGCAAACGCCAGCTCCGATAATTGTAATGTTAGCTTTATCCATAATGTCATTATTGTACACGTCTCATTAAGGAAGTCCAAGAGGAAAATGCATAGAAAACGTCTTTTATTTGTGATAGCATAAATGCATTATTTGAAACAAAGGAGAATCTATGGTTAATGAAAATGAAGCGAAAGATCAGGCTTTAAGAAATATTGCACAACAAATGATTATTGCTGCACGCACAGCTCCTAAGGGAAAAGGTGCAGATACATTTGTTTTTAAGATTGCAGAACGAGATGACATTGAAATGCTTTCTAAAAAGACAAAAGAAATCGGAGAAAAATGTAATGCTGGTGCTTTCTTAAGAGACGCAGAAAATATTTTAAATGCTTCTGTCGCTGTTTTGTTTGGGACACGTATTAAACCGCTAGGTCTTAAAAAATGTGGAATGTGTGGATTTGAAGATTGTGGCGAAAAAGATAAACATAAAAATATTCCGTGTGTTTTTAACACAGGCGATTTAGGCATTGCACTTGGTTCTGCTATAAGTGTTGCGACAGATCATAGAGTTGACAATCGTGTTATGTATACGGTTGGACAGGCTGTTCTTGAAACAGGTATTTTAGGAGATGATATTAAAGTTGCTTATGTCGTTCCCTTGACGGCAACGTCTAAGAATCCATTTTTTGATCGAAAATAAAGAGGCTTAGTATGAATCATTCAATTCAAAAAGGGTTTAGTTTTGGTCTTAGTTCAGGAATTATTACAACATTGGGTTTAATTGTTGGGCTTTATTCTGGAACAGGATCTAAGATGGTTGTAATTGGCGGCATTCTAACAATTGCTATTGCTGATGCTTTTTCAGATGCTTTAGGTATTCATCTTTCAGAAGAAGCCGAGGGTGTTCATAGCACAAGAGAGATTTGGGAAGCAACGGCATCAACTTTTGTTGTGAAATTTTGTTTTTCCATCATTTTTGTTCTACCAGTTATTTTTCTTGAAACGTTAACGGCTATTTTTATTAGTATTGTTTGGGGATTATTGGTTTTGGGTGTGTTTAGTTATTATATTGCTAAAAAAGATAAAGCAAATCCAATTAAAGTGATTTCCGAGCATTTAACGATTGCTGTGCTTGTTATTGTTGTGACGTATTATGTAGGAAAATGGATATCAGGAGTTTTTGGATAAATTAGTTTTTTAGAAAAATCTTTATTTTTTCTAATAGAATTGTTAAATCAACAGGTTTAATGAGGTAGTCATCTGCGCCGACATCGTTACCAATTTCGATGTCTTTTTCTTTATCGCGAGAAGTTAGAAGAATAATAGGAATGTTTTTGTGTTTTGGATCATTCTTGAGAAGTTGGCAAAGATTGTATCCGTTAATGATTGGCATCATAACGTCTAGAATAATGAGGTCTGGATATTTATCCATGGCCATTTGAAGACCATCGGCAGCTTTTGTTGCAGATAAAACAGTGTATCCATTTTCTGGAAGCTTGGTTGCTAAAAGTTTTGTTTGAACAGGATCATCATCAATAATTAAAATCTTTTTTATCATGTTGATATTTTAACGTGTTTTAAGTAGAAATTCAACAAAAGAACGAAAAAGAACAGCAACGACAAAGAAGTTCGCGTTGCAGATTTTTTGTGATAAAATATATTTTAAGCATTTTAAATGAAATAAGAAATGGTTGTAAGGGAGAGGAAAATTATTAAAAAAGTTGTTAAAATTAGTCAAGCCCAAGAAATTCAATTTCTTCGAAAAATTGTTGATTTAACAAGTTCCGATCTTGATCTGAGTCTTATTTTAAGAGAGGTTGTTTCTATCGTTGGTCAAATCACAAAAGCAGACTCTGTTTTTATCTATTTATTTGATGATAAAAAGAAGATTTTAACTTTAATGGCGTCTAAGCTTCCGCATAAAAAAGAACTTGGAAGAATTACATTAAAAGTTGGTGAAGGTATTACGGGTTGGGTTGCCAAGGAAAGCAAAACAGTTTGTATTAAAAAGAGCGCGTGTAAAGACTCTCGTTTTAAGAATTTTGATGTTCTTCCAGAGGATCAATACGAAGCTTTTCTTTCGATTCCTATTCCGTACAAAGGGTTTCCTATTGGAGTTATCAATGCTCAGCATAAGAAGGCGTATGATTTTCCAACAAGTGTTGTTAGTTTGATTTCAACTATTGCTAAACAAGTTAGTGGCGTTATTGAAAATGCACGGCTTTATGCGGATGCAAAGAAAAAAGCTGTTCAGTTTGATAAATTGATGAAAGTTAGTCAGTCTATTACTTCAGAAAGTTATCTCGACGAGATTTTAAATTTAATTGTTGTCGTTACAGCAGAAATGTTAGATTCAAAGATTTGCTCTGTTATGCTTTTAGATGAAAAGAAACAAGAGCTTTCTATCAAAGCAACACAATCTTTGAATGAGGATTATAAAAAGAAACCTAATATTAAAGTGGCTAAATCTTTAAGCGGGGAAGCTGTAAAAGCAAAAAAAGCTAAGATGTATTTTGATGTTCGCATGGAAGAGAAATATGCTTATCGTGATCTTGCTGATAAAGAGCGATTAAGCTCTATGCTATCAGTTCCAATGATTGTTAAAGATCGCGTTATTGGAGTTATTAATATTTATACAAAAAGACCGCATGCTTTTTCTCAAGAAGAAGTTAGCGTTCTTCAGATGGTGTCTAATCAAGCGGCAATTGCTATTGAAAATACTAAATTGGTAGAAGAAACTGTGAAGGCTAAAGAAGCGCTTGAAACTCGTAAGCTTGTTGAGCGGGCTAAAGGGGTTTTGATGCGCATGCAAGGATTGCCAGAGGAAGAAGCTCATAAAATGATTCATAAAAAGAGTATGGATTCTTGCAAATCTATGAAAGAAATTTCTGAGTCAATTATTTTAATGGATGAGCTTGCGAAAAGAAAGTGATTTTTTGCACTTGACAAATCCTGAGAATATTGTATATTTAGATCAGTAGTAGGGCAATGATGTCCGCTTAAATCAATGAAGATTTTAAGCGGATTTTTTATTGGGCAATGATGTCCGACAGTTTTCTCGACGATGTTTCTTGGGAAAGGTCGGATTTTTTTGTTTTAAATTTGGGCAACGACGTCCTCAAGAAAAGCTAGCGGTGGCATGTTGTTTAGGCTTTAACTTGAGGATTTTTTTAAGAGAAAGAAAATCTGTAGAAGAATTTGTTAAAGCTATAAATAAGAAGATTTAAAAGGAGGAAAAATGAAAAAAGAAAGAAAAATACAAACAGTTGCTGATTTCTTCGGCGAAAACGTATTTACATTAAAGACGATGCGTAATTATCTTTCAGAGAAGGCGCATAAATCTTTAAGTCAAACAATTGAAACTGGAGGCATGCTCGATCCTTCTATTGCAGATGAAGTTGCTGATGCGATGAAGACTTGGGCTGTTTCAAAAGGGGCAACACATTTTACACATTGGTTTCAGCCTTTAACGGGGACAACAGCAGAAAAGCATGATTCTTTTATCACGCCAGATGGAGAAGGTGGGGTTGTTTTGAAATTTTCTGGAAAAGAATTAATTCAAGGTGAACCAGACGCATCAAGTTTTCCATCTGGAGGTCTTCGTCCAACATTTGAAGCGCGTGGATATACAGGATGGGACCCAACAAGCCCTGCCTTTATTAAGGAAGGTCCTGAAAGTGCGACACTTTGTATTCCAACATATTTTGTTGGTTGGCATGGAGAAGCTTTAGATAAGAAAACACCACTTTTGCGCTCTATGAATGCATTGTCAAAGCAAGTATGTCGTTTAGGGGAATTGTTTGGAATTAAATCTAAGGGAAAACAGTCGTATGTAACATTAGGTGGCGAGCAAGAGTATTTTTTAATTGACCGAGAATATTACTATGACAGGATTGACCTTATTCAAACAGGGCGAACATTGTTTGGAAAAGAGCCTGCAAAACATCAACAAATGTCTGATCATTATTTTGGAGCAATTAAAAGCCGAATTATGGGATTCATGGAAGAGTTTGATCGCGAGATGTGGAGAATGGGAATTCCCGCAAAGACTCGACACAATGAAGTAGCTCCTGCTCAATTTGAGGTTGCTCCAGTTTTTGAGAGTCTTAATTTAGCTGTTGATCATAATATGATTTGTATGGAAATTGCTCAAAAGGTAGCAGAAAAACATGGATTTGTTTGTCTTCTTCATGAAAAGCCTTTTGCTGGTGTTAATGGTTCAGGAAAGCATAACAATTGGGCGATTGTAGGTCCAGATGGCAAGAATTGGCTTGCTCCAGGAGACAATCCTCATGAGAATGCAAAGTTTTTAGTTGTGCTTTGTGCTGTTATTAAAGCCGTTGATAAGTATGCAGGAATGCTGAGAGTTTCGATTGCGTCAGCAGGAAATGATCACAGATTAGGTTCTCATGAAGCGCCACCTGCAATTATTTCTATCTTTTTAGGTGATCAACTTACAGATATTATTAAACAAATTGAAAATGGTGGTGCAAAAACATCTAAAAAAGGCGGAGTTTTAGAAATTGGTGTTGATTCTCTTCCTACGTTACCGAGAGATGCAACAGATCGCAACAGAACATCACCGTTTGCTTTTACAGGTGCAAAGTTTGAGTTTCGAGCTGTAGGGTCTAATGCAAGCTTGGCTGGACCGAACATTGTATTAAATACGATTGTTGCCGATGTTTTAGGCGGAATGTGTGAAACATTAGAAAAAGATAAAAAAGCTAAGAAAGATTTTAATGAGTCTATTCAGAATCTTTTAAAGACCATTATCAAAGAACATAAAAAAGTTATTTTTAATGGAGATAATTATACTCAAGATTGGGTAAAAGAAGCAAAGAAAAGAGGGCTTCCAAATCTAAAGAATACAGCAGAAGCTTTGGAGATTCTAAAGGATCCTAAAATTCCAGCTTTATTTGAGAGGCAAAAAGTTTTAACAAGAAAAGAATTAAAATCTCGATATGAAGTTTATAAAGAAACATATGAGACTATTCTTGACTTTGAGGGACGCCTTTCAATTGATATGGCAAAAACAATGATTCTTCCTGCTGCTGTCGAGTATCAGAATCAGTTAGCTGAGACAATCAAGAGTGTTGAGTCTGTGAATAAGACAAAATCAATAGCAACGCGTAAGCTTCTTAAAGAAATTACAAAGCAGGCAGAACTAGCTTTAGTTTTAATTGAGAAATTAGAGAGTGTTGTTAAAAAGGGAGATGGAGTAAAAACAAAAATAGCTATGGAGAGATTACGTGAACCGGTTGATGCGCTAGAAGGATTGGTTCCTGTAGATATTTGGCCGCTTCCATCTTATGCTGAAATGTTGTTTATGCTTTAATTTAGGAAAACTAATGATTCTTTTTTTAAAACATATCGATATTGAAGGTCCTGGAATTTTTGAGAATCTTTTTGAAAAAGAAGGTTTTGATATAAAGGTTATTGATCTCGATAAAAACAGTGTGATGCCTGAAGATTCTTCGGGCATCAAAGCTGTTGTTATTTTAGGCGGACCGATGAATGTTTATCAGGAGGATGAGCATTCTTTTCTTAAGGATGAGAATAATTTTATTCAAATGCTTATTAAGAAGAAAATTCCTTGCTTAGGGATTTGTTTGGGTGCTCAGCTTTTGGCTAAAGCGCTTGGAGCAAAGGTAAGAAAGTCATCTGTTAGAGAGATTGGCTTTCATGATGTCTGCTTAACAGAGGATGGGTTAGAAAATCCACTTTTTGAGGGTCTTGGATATTCTATGAAAGCTTTTCAATGGCATGAAGATACATTTGATATACCAAAAAAAGGAATGCTCTTAGCTGAATCTATGGGGTGTGAGAATCAAGCATTTTATTTTGGTGAGAATGTTTATGGATTGCAGTTTCATGTTGAGGTTGATGGCCCTATGATTGAGAACTGGATGAAGACTTATTGGAATATTGAAGATATTTCTAAAGATAAAAAAGCTCAAGAAATTGTTAAAGAGTATGATAAAATTAAGTCTACATTTGATTCTCAAGCAAATATAATTTGTAAGAATTTTGTGAAGATTATTAGAGAAAAGTAATATTCTTTTAAGATTTAATGCATAAAAAATAGGCAAATAATGAAAAAAATAAGAATCGCATTAGCACAAATCAATACTATTGTTGGTGATCTTTCTGGAAATTCTAAAAAGATCTTAAGCTTTGTTGATATTGCACGTCAGATTGATAGCGATATTGTTATTTTTCCAGAGCTTGCTATTACAGGTTATCCTCCTGAAGACTTACTTTTAAAGAAGTATTTTGTTGATGACAATAAAAAAGAGCTTCGTCTTTTGGCATCTAAAATAAAAGATATAACAGCTGTTGTTGGATTTGTAGATTGTGATCGTAATAAAAATCTTTACAATGCTGCGGCTGTTATTGCTAATGGAAAGATTAAGGGAGTTTACGCAAAGCAATGTCTTTCGAATTATGGTGTTTTTGATGAAAAGCGCTATTTCTTAAAAGGCGATGAAAACTTTATCTTTTCTTTAAATGGAATTGGTTTTGAAATAAGTATTTGTGAAGATATTTGGGATGAAAACGGATTGTGTGTTAAGCAGGCAAAAAGTGATGCTCAGGTGCTTCTTAACCTTTCTGCTTCCCCCTATCATTCTGGAAAAGCTCGACAACGCCAAATGCTTTTATCGAAAAGAGCAAAACAAAGAAAATCATTTGTTTGCTATTGCAATCTTGTTGGCGGACAAGATGAACTTGTTTTTGACGGAATGAGCGCGATTGTTGATTCTGATGGCAAGACTATGGCTGTAGGTCGACAATTTGAAGAAGATTTGATTGTTACTGACATTGATATTGATGAAAAAAAGAAAATAAGATCAAAATGTGTTTGCACAATAAAACAAAAGACATCAGAAGAGAAAGTTTTTATTAAGTTAAAAAAGAATAAGAAATTAAGCTCTTGTGAAGAAATTTATAAGGCTCTTGTTTGCGGTACCCAAGATTATATTTTAAAGAACGGATTTAAGAAAGTTGCTCTTGGTATAAGTGGCGGAATTGACTCTGCTTTAGTTGCGATCATTGCAGCTGATGCTTTAGGAAAAGAAAATGTATTAGGTGTTTCAATGCCATCTCAACACACATCGAAATCTACACAAGCTGATGCTAAGAGGCTTGCGAAAAATCTTGGGATTGCCTTTCTCGAGATACCGATTAAGCAAACTTACCAGGCGTATATCGCAACTTTGAAAAAACAGTTTGCAGGCCAAAAAGAAAATATTGCTGAAGAAAATTTACAGGCACGTATTCGAGGAAATATTTTGATGGCTCTTTCTAATAAGTTTGGATATTTGGTTTTAACGACGGGAAATAAAAGTGAAATTTCTGTTGGATATTGTACTCTTTATGGAGATATGGCAGGAGGTTTTGCACCAATTAAAGATGTTCTAAAAACGAAAGTTTATGATTTGGTAAAATATCGAAATCAAGAAGAAGGATCAAATTTAATTCCAAAAAGCATTATTAAGCGCCCTCCAACAGCGGAACTTAGAAAAGGACAAAAAGATCAGGATAGCCTTCCTCCGTATGATGTCTTGGATTCGATTTTAGAGGCCTACGTGCAAGGAGATTTAAGTATAAAGTCTTTAGAGAAAAAGAAAATTAGCATTAAGCTTACTAAGAAAATTATTGGACTTGTTGATCGCATGGAATATAAGCGTAGACAAGCACCATTGGGCGTTAAAATTACTTCTAAAGCTTTTGGTAAAGATCGACGTTTACCGGTTATTAATAAATATACGGAAAAGTAAAAAAAGTTATTTAATAGTTGTAAGATTGTAAAAAAATATTAAAATGGATAAAAAATTACAGAAAAAGAAATAAAGAAGGATTTTGTTAAAGCAAAAAGAGGAAAATCTATCGCTATATTATTAATGATGTTGAGAAAGTATTGATAACGAAAGCTCTTGAGCAAGCGTTTGGCAGTCAAGCCTTAGCTTCTAAAATTCTTGGAATCAATCGAAATACAATTTGTTCTAAGATTAAAAAATTAAAAATAAAAGTGAATCAATTTAAGATATGAGTAACAATTTTATGATGAAAAAACAAGGAATGTACGATCCTCGTTTCGAGCATGATAGCTGTGGTGTTGGCTTTGTGGTTAACATCAAAGGAAAAAGAAATCATGATATTATTCGAAATGGTATTAAAATTCTAGAAAATCTTACGCATCGTGGAGCCACAGGATCTGATCCTTTAACAGGAGATGGAGCCGGTATTTTAGTTCAAATTCCAGATGATTTTTTTAGGAAAGAATGTCCGAAGGTTAACATTAATCTTCCTGAAGAAGGAGGTTATGGCGCTGGTATTGTTTTTCTTCCAAAAGATTTAGAGGAGCGCAATCTTTGTGAGGAATGGCTTGAGCAAATTATTCATCAGGAGGGGCAGAAATTCTTAGGGTGGAGAAATGTTCCTTGTGATAATAGTAAAATTGGGCATGTTGCGCGATTAGCAGAGCCAGAATTTAAGCAGATTTTTATTGGCAGAGGTGATAATACAAAAGAAGAAGGTGCTTTTGAGCGTAAGCTTTATGTGATAAGAAAGTTGATTGAGAAGAAAGTCAGAGATTCTCAGATTCAGCAAAAACATTTTTTTTATGTCTGTAGTCTCTCTTCAAAAACGATTGTTTATAAGGGTCAGTTAATGGCTGAGCAGGTTAATGGATTTTATACAGATTTAGCAGATCCTTTATTTGTTTCTTGCTTGGCTATGGTGCATTCTCGTTATAGTACAAATACATTTCCAACATGGGCGTTAGCTCATCCGTATCGCGTTATTGCACATAATGGTGAGATTAATACATTGCGTGGAAATATTAATTGGATGCATGCTCGAGAAATGCAGTTTATTAGTGAACTTTTTGGAGAAGAAGATACAAAGAAAATTTTACCAATTATTACACCTAATGCGAGTGATTCTGCAACGTTTGATAATGTTTTAGAAATGCTGACGCTGTGTGGGAGATCATTGCCGCACGCTGTTATGATGATGATTCCAGAGGCTTGGAGTGGGCATGAGAGTATGAGTGATAAAAAGAAAGCTTTTTATGAATATCATTCAAGTATTATGGAGCCATGGGATGGGCCGGCTTCGATTGGTTTTACTGATGGAAGATATGTTGGCGCTGTATTAGACAGAAACGGACTCCGTCCATCAAGATTTTTGCTTACAAAAGACGACATGATTATTATGGCTTCTGAAACAGGAGTTTTGCCTGTTAGTCCGGATAACGTTTTGAAAAAAGGACGTCTTCAGCCAGGGCGAATGTTCTTAGTTGATACTCAAGAGGGACGGATTATCGATGATGATGAATTAAAAGATTTTTATGCGACACAAAATTTGTATGAAGAATGGATTAAAGAAAACTTAGTAGATTTAGAATCTCTTCCGAAACCGAGAGTGTCTCATCGTACTGATGAAAAAACATTGCTAGAGAGACAAAGAGCGTTTGGCTATACCTTGGAAGATCTAAAAATTATTCTTTATCCTATGGTTGCCGACGGAAAAGAAGCAACGGGATCTATGGGAGAGGATACTCCTCTAGCTGTCTTATCAAGAAAGCCGCGACTTTTATATACATATTTTAAACAACTTTTTGCACAAGTTACAAATCCTCCAGTTGATGCTATTCGTGAAGAAATTGTTATGGCTGAGGATGTTTTGCTTGGAGCAGAGCGAAATCTTCTTAAGGAAACTCCACAGCATATTCAGAGATTAAAATTAAAAAGACCAATTCTTGTTAATGATGATTTAGAGAAAATTCGTGAAATTAAGAAGCCAGGTCTTCAAAATGTGACATTGTCGATTTTGCTAGAAAGAAATAGTGGTCCAGAGAATATTGAAGAAGCATTAGAAAGTGTTTTTAAGAAAGCTGATGAATCTATTGAGCAGGGCAAAACGATTATTATTCTTTCAGATCGAGGTATTGATAAAAAGCATGTTGCTATGCCAGCGTTGTTGGCTTGCGCAGGACTTCATCATCATCTTATCCGCCGAGGAACGCGAACAAAGGTGAGTATTGTTTTAGAGACAGGTGAAGCTAGAGAAATGCATCATTTTGCAACATTGATTGGATATGGAGCAAATGCAATTAATCCTTATCTAGTTCTTGAAACTATTGAGTCAGAATTTAAAAAAGGATCTTATCCAAGTGATTTAATATTTGAAAAGATTCAAGAAAACTTTTTGTCATCAACGCGAAAAGGATTGTTTAAGGTTATTTCAAAAATGGGAATTTCAACGATTCAGTCGTATTGTGGAGCTCAAATTTTTGAATGTGTTGGATTAGGCAAAGAAATTGTTGATAACTACTTTGAAGCAACACCATCTCGCATTGGCGGTATTGGTGTTGTAAAAGTTGCTGAAGAAATGTTTTTGCGACACGATGCTGCTTATCCAAAAGATCAAATGCAAGAGACTATGCTTGATGGTGGTGGAAGTTATGCCTGGCGAAAAGATAGCGAACATCATCAGCTAAGTCCAGAGGCGATTGCAATTTTACAGAATTCTGTTCGAACGGGTGATTATCAGATGTATAAGAAGTTTGCAGATATTGTAAATAATTATCAGACAAATCTTGCGACAATTCGAGGTCTTTTAAAATTTAAAAAGGGAAAATCAATTTCTATTGACGAAGTAGAGCCTGCTGTGGAGATTGTAAAACGATTTGCAACGGGTGCGATGAGTTATGGATCGATTTCAAGAGAAGCTCATGAAACGCTTGCTATCGCGATGAATCGTTTAGGCGGTTTTTCAAATACAGGAGAGGGTGGCGAGGATCCGGAGCGTTTTAAGCCATTAGCTAATGGAGATTCAAAGTGTAGTCGTATTAAGCAAGTTGCTCAGGGACGTTTTGGCGTTACGATTGAATATTTAGCGAATGCGGATCAACTTCAGATTAAAATGGCACAAGGAGCAAAGCCCGGCGAGGGAGGACAACTTCCAGGGCATAAAGTTAGCCAGGAAATTGCAAATATACGTCATACAACAAAAGGTGTTGGACTTATTTCTCCTCCACCTCATCATGATATTTATTCGATAGAAGATTTAGCGCAACTTATTCATGATTTAAAGAATTCAAATCCAAAGGCAGATGTTAGTGTAAAGCTTGTTTCGGAAATCGGTGTTGGTACGATTGCTGCTGGTGTTTCTAAGGGTAAGGCAGATCATCTTTTGATTAGTGGTTTTGGAGGAGGCACAGGTGCTTCTCCGCAGACTTCTATAAAACACGCAGGTCTTCCTTTAGAGTTGGGATTAGCTGAGACGCAGCAAGTTTTAGTGATGAATGATCTTAGAGGACGTATTCGCGTTCAGGCTGATGGACAAATGCGCACAGGTCGAGATGTTGCTATTGTTGCAATGTTAGGAGCTGATGAGGTTGGATTTGCAACAGTTGCTCTTGTGACGATGGGATGCGTTATGTTACGTAAATGCCATTTGAATGCTTGCTCTGTTGGAATTGCAACTCAAGATCCTAATCTAAGAAAGAATTTTAGAGGAACGCCAGAGCATGTTGTAAATTATTTTCTTTTTGTTGCTGAAGAATGTCGAGAGATTATGGCAGAACTTGGGTTTAAAACATTTAAAGAAATGATTGGTCGTGTCGATATGCTTGAAACGCAAGAGGTGGTTGATCATTGGAAGGCTGATGGATTAGATCTGACACATATTTTACACAAACCAGATGTGCCAAAAGATGTTATTACCTCTCACCAAGGTGTTCAAGATCATGGGTTAGAAAAAGCATTAGATCAGAAAATAGTAAAGCTTGCAAAAAATGCTATCGAAAACAAACAAGCTATTAAGATTGAATTACCAATTCAAAATATTAATCGAACTGTTGGAACAATTTTAAGTCATGAGATTGCAAAGCGATATGGGCTTGAAGGTCTTCCAGATAAAACAGTTCAAGTTCTTTTTAAAGGGTCTGCTGGTCAAAGTTTTGGTGCATTTTTATCAAAGGGAGTTAAGTTTGTTCTTGAAGGTGATGCTAATGATTATTTAGGTAAGGGTTTATCTGGTGGAAAAATTACAGTTATCCCTTCCCGGGAGGCAACTTTTGTTCCTGAAGAGAATATTATCGTTGGAAATGTTATTCTTTATGGTGCGATTGAAGGAGAGGTTTTTATTCGCGGACTTGCTGGTGAGCGATTTTGTGTTCGTAATAGTGGTGTGCATGCTGTTGTTGAAGGCATTGGTGATCATGGATGTGAATATATGACTGGTGGACGTGTTGTTGTTTTAGGTTTAACAGGAAGAAATTTTGCAGCTGGCATGAGTGGTGGAATTGCATATATTTTAGATAAAGAAAAAGTTTTTAGTCGACATTGTAATATGACGATGGTAGATTTGGAAGAAGTTGTAGAAAGCGAAGATGTTAAAGAGCTTAAAAGTTTAATTGAAAAACATCTCAAAGAAACAAAAAGTGGTGTTGCTAAAAATGTTCTAGATGCTTGGCCAGAAGTGTTAAAAGATTTTGTTAAGGTTTACCCAAAAGATTACAGGTGTGTTGTAGAAGAAGCTAAGGCGATAAAAAATCAGGAGCAAGAGGCAAAAAGTCATGGGTGAAGTAAAAGGATTTTTAAAATACGATAGAGAGCACTTTGAAAAGCAATCTATTGCTGAACGTCTTAAGCATTGGAATGAATTTTATATTTATCCTGAAGAAAGCTTTTTAAAACAGCAAGGCGCACGATGTATGGATTGCGGAATTCCTTTTTGTCAGTGGGGCTGTCCGATTGGAAATATTATTCCGGATTGGAATGATCTTGTTTATAAAGATCGATGGCAAGAAGCTTTTGAGCGATTACAGAAAACAAATAATTTTCCAGAGTTTACTGGGCGTGTTTGCCCGGCGCCATGCGAGAATTCTTGTGTTCTAGGCATCACAGATCCTGCGGTAACAATTAAGAATATTGAGCTTTCTATTGTTGAAAAAGCATATAAAGAGAATTGGATTAAGCCGCGTGCGCCAAAAGTGCGTAGCGGTAAGAAAGTTGCCGTTGTTGGTTCTGGTCCGGCGGGGCTTGCATGTGCTGATCAGCTTAATCAAATGGGTCACAACGTTGTTGTTTACGAGAAGAATGAAGTTGTGGGCGGACTTTTAGCTTTAGGCATTCCAGATTTTAAATTGGAAAAAAAGATTATTGAAAGACGAGTTGAGCGCATGAAAAAAGAGGGTGTTCAATTTAAAATAAATGTTAATGTTGGTGTTGATGTTGATCGCAAAGAGCTTCAAAAGAAGCATGATGCGATTGTTTTATCTGGTGGAGCCGAGAATCCGAGAGATCTCAGTGTTGAAGGACGTGATTTAAAAGGCGTTTATTTTGCAATGGAGTTTCTAGCACAGCAAAATCGTGTGAATAGAGGCGTTAAGGTTGATGAAGGTGATCGTATTAATGCTGCGGGTCAGAATGTTGTTGTTTTAGGTGGAGGAGACACGGGAGCTGATTGTGTGGGAACATCAAATCGACAAGGAGCGTCATCTGTAAAACAATTTGAACTTCTACCAGATTTGCCAAAAGAAAGAACGCAAGATAACCCTTGGCCTTATTGGGCATTTATTAAAAGAGTGTCGACTTCGCATGAAGAGGGCGTTGAGCAGGATTATTGTGTAATGACTAAGAAATTTAGTGGGGAAAATGGTGTTTTAAAAAATCTTCATGCGGTTCGTGTTGAATTTGGAGATAAAGATCCTGACACAGGCAGATGTCCTATGAAGGAAGTGCCAGGATCAGAGTTTACTGTATCTGTTGATAGGGTATTTTTAGCAATGGGGTTCTTAGGGCCTCAAAAAATAGGACTTTTGGAAAACTTTGGCGTCGACCTTGATCTTAGGGGAAATGTTAAGACAGATGATCAAGGCATGACTAGCGTCTCTGGAATATTTGCTGCAGGGGATATGCGTCGTGGTCAATCTTTGGTTGTTTGGGCTATTTATGAAGGACGAACAACAGCGCAAAATGTTCATCAATATTTAGCAAAATAATGGGTTTGTAGACCATTATATTTCTTGACGGATACCTGATTAATGGTATTATTATGTCTAAGTTTTAAAATAACTTTTCTTTAACACTCATCTTTTAAGTTGTAATCTTACATGAAAAAAGCAATAGTATATTTGGAAGACGGAACGATTTTTGAAGGTCGATCTATCTTCTCCTGTGGAGAGAGTGCAGGTGAGATGGTTTTTAATACTTCTATGAGCGGTTATCAAGAAATTTTAACCGATCCTTCCTATGCTGGTCAAATTGTCACCATGACATATCCATTAATCGGAAATTATGGGGTCAATGAAGATGATGTTGAATCAAACAAGATTCACGTTAAAGGTTTTATTGTTAAAGAGTTTGCCCGTCGATTTTCTAATTTTCGTGCTACAAAATGTTTGATGGAGTATTTAAAAGAAAATAATATCATAGCCATTGAGAATGTTGATACGAGAGCGCTTACAAAGCATTTGCGTGTCCGTGGAGCTATGAAAGGTATTATTTCAACTGAAGATTTTGATCCTAAAAGTTTGGCTGAAAAGATTAAAAAAGTTCCAGATATGGAAGGTAGCGATTGGGTTAAGGAGGTTACGACAAAAGAAAAGTATATTTGGAATAAGGGAGAAACTTGTGATCTTAAGGTTGCGGTTATTGATTGTGGTGTTAAATTTAATATTTTAAGAATCCTTGCTGAGCTTGGTTGCGAAGTTCATGTCTTTCCGTCTACGGTTACAGCTGAAGAAATTCAAGCTATTAATCCAGGCGGACTTTTTGTTTCTAACGGCCCAGGAGATCCTGCGGCCGTTTCTTATGTTGTCGAGACGGTGAAAAAGTTTTTAGGAAAGCTTCCAATATTTGGCATTTGTTTGGGAAACCAGATTTTAGGATTGGCTTTGGGTGGAAAAACATACAAGCTAAAGTTTGGACATAGAGGAGCAAATCATCCTGTTAAAGATTTACAAGAAAATAAAATTTCAATTACATCTCAAAATCATGGTTTTTGTGTGGACATGGAAAGCTTGAATGCCGACGATGTTGAAGTTACACATATTAATTTAAATGATAAAACGGTTGAAGGGATTGCACATAAAAAGTATCCGCTTTTTTCTGTTCAGTATCATCCAGAGGCTTCTCCTGGTCCTCATGATGCCCGATACTTATTTGATAGATTTATTAAAATGATGAAGGATTTTCATGCCAAAGCGTAATGATATAAAAAAGATTTTGTTGATTGGTTCGGGTCCAATTATTATTGGACAAGCGTGTGAATTTGATTATTCAGGAACACAGGCTTGCAAGGCGCTGAAAGAAGAGGGCTATGAAGTTGTGTTGATTAATTCAAATCCAGCGACGATTATGACTGATCCTGAGATTTCGGATGCGACATATGTCGAGCCTTTGACCCTTGAGTTTGTTGAACGTGTCATTGAAAAAGAAAGACCGGATGCACTTTTGCCAACGCTGGGAGGACAAACAGGGTTGAATCTGGCGATGAAAGCTTCTGAAAAAGGTATTTTAGAAAAATATAATGTTGAATTGATTGGGGCACCTTATGATGTTATTAAGAAAGCAGAAGATCGAGAGTGTTTTAAAGAAGCTGTATTGAAAGTTGGTCTTGAAGTGCCAAGAAGTGCTTTTGCTCATACAATGGATGAAGCTCGCAAATCTGCAAAGAAAATAGGATTTCCTTTGATTGTTCGACCAAGCTATACCTTGGGCGGAACGGGGGGAGGACTTGTTTACAACAAAGAAGATCTTGAGAAAACAGCTTTCTTAGGCCTTGAAAGTAGTATGAATAATGAGGTTTTGATTGAAGAGTCAATTGAAGGATGGAAAGAGTATGAGCTTGAAGTTATGCGAGACTGCAAAGATAATGTTGTTATTATTTGCTCTATTGAAAATATTGACGCCTTAGGTGTTCATACAGGAGATAGCATTACCGTGGCTCCGGCTCAGACTTTATCTGACAAAGAATATCAAAGAATGCGTAATCAAACGCTTGCATTGATTCGTGAAATTGGCGTGGAAACAGGTGGATGCAATGTTCAGTTTGCTGTGGACCCCGCAAACGGCCGCATTGTTGTTATTGAGGTTAATCCTCGTGTGTCTCGAAGCTCTGCCTTAGCATCAAAAGCAACAGGATTTCCAATCGCGAAATTTGCAGCTAAGCTGGCTGTTGGATATTCTTTAGATGAGATTCAAAACGATATTACAAGAGAAACACCTGCTTCATTTGAACCTACCATTGATTATTGTGTAACCAAAATTCCAAGATTTACATTTGAGAAATTCCCTGAGGCTGGGGATGCCCTTGGTGTTTCGATGAAGTCTGTTGGCGAGACGATGGCTATTGGACGGACATTTAAAGAGTCTTTGCAAAAAGGATTGCGCGGTCTTGAGATAGGTCATATTGGGCTTGATAATAAGTTAAACTTTGAAGATATTTCTGATGAAAAAATTATTCAAAGATTAAAGGTGGCAAATGCGTCTCGAATTTTTTACATTAAATATGCGTTTCAAAAAGGAATGAGTGTTGAAGAAATCTTTGAAATGACAAAAATTGATCCATGGTTTCTTTCAAATATTTCTGAATTAGTTGAGTTTGAAAATAATCTTAAGAGCGAAGCGATTAATAATAAAGAAATCAGTGAAGAATCTTTAAAACAAGCTAAGCAGTGGGGATTTAGCGATGCGCAGTTAGCCCAAATTTTTTCAATAACAGAAAAAGAAATGCGTACATTTAGAAAAGAAAAAGGTATTTGTGTGGTCTTTAAGCTAGTTGATACCTGTGCTGCTGAATTTGAAGCGTATACACCATATTATTATTCGACTTATGAAGATCAGGCAGAAAGTAAAGTCGAAGATTCAAAGGAAAATAAAAAGAAAAAGATTATGATTTTAGGTGGCGGTCCGAATCGAATTGGACAAGGCATTGAATTTGACTATTGTTGTTGCCATGCGTCATTTGCTTTAAAAGATATAGGTTGTGAAACAATTATGGTTAATTCAAATCCGGAGACGGTTTCAACGGATTACGATACTTCAGATCGTCTTTATTTTGAACCGTTAACGTTTGAAGATGTAATGAATATCGTTGAAGTAGAAAAACCTGATGGCGTGATTGTTCAATTTGGCGGACAAACTCCTCTTAATCTTGCACATGCTTTAGATGAGGCTGGCGTACCAATTATTGGAACTACAGTAGAGTCGATTGATCTTGCGGAAAATAGAGAAAAGTTTTCAGAATTTATTTCTAAGCTTGGACTTTCTCAGCCAGAGAATGGATCAGCTTTTTCTGCTGATCAAGCCATCGAGATTGCACAAAGAATTGGTTATCCGGTTTTAGCTAGACCGTCATATGTTTTAGGCGGCAGAGCTATGAAAATTGTTTATGACAAGAAATCTCTTTTAGAATTTATTGAAGAAGCTAAAGATGTTTCGCAAGGACATCCAATTCTTATTGATAAGTTTATTGAGGATGCGATTGAAGTTGATGTTGATGGAATTTCTGACGGAGAAGATGCTGTTGTTGCCGGGATGATGGAGCATATTGAGAATGCGGGTATTCATTCAGGTGATTCGGCGTGTGTTTTGCCACCTCATACATTGAGCCCTAGATTGATTGAACAAATTAGAAAAAATACATGTGATATTGCAAAAGGATTAGGCGTTGTTGGTCTTTTAAATATTCAGTTTGCTATTAAAGGTGACATTATTTATGTTCTAGAAGTTAATCCTAGAGCGTCTCGAACAGTTCCTTTTGTTAGTAAGGCAACGGGTGTTCCTTTAGCAAAAATTGCTTCGCAGATTATGGTGGGTAAAAAAATATCTGAATTTAAATTTGTTGATATTGAAAGTCTTGAATATATTTCAGTTAAAGAATCTGTTTTACCTTTTTCGCGTTTTTCTGGAGTCGATATTGTTCTTGGTCCCGAGATGAAATCAACTGGAGAGGTTATGGGAATTGATAGTACCTTTGGCGCCGCGTTTGCTAAAGCACAGGCTGCTGCTGGTCAATCTTTACCTCAGGATGGAAAAATTTTCTTAAGTGTTAATGATTGCGATAAACGTAACATTGCGTTTTTAGCTAAGAAGCTTGTAGATATGAATTTTGATCTTCTTTCAACCAAGGGAACAGCTCGCGTGCTTAAAAAAAGCGGTATTGATGTTCAATCTATTGGTAAGGTTGGCGAAGAAAAGAATAATTTGCTTAATTCAATTAAGAAAAATAAGATTAATTTGGTTATCAACACGCCATCTGGAAAGCGAAGCCAATCAGATATGAGAGCGATTCGGGCAGCTGCAATTTTGCACAATGTTCCGTGCATTACGACGATCCAGGGTGCATGGGCTGCAATTAATGGTATTGAATCTAGTAAAGAAAAAGTTTTTTCTGTTAAATCATTGCAAGAATACTATAAGAAGGAAGTTTAACTGTGTGTGGAGTCGTTGGAGTCTCAAATCATAGCGAAGCAGCAAAGATAGTTTTCTTGAGCTTATATGCATTACAGCATAGAGGAGAAGAATCTTGCGGTATTGTTTCTTTTGATGGAAAAAAAGTTCATATGCAAAAAGCAAGAGGCTTGGTGGCTGATTGCTTTAATGAGAACATTGTTGAAGGTCTTAAAGGAAGCTTTGCGATAGGCCATACGCGATATTCAACAACAGGATCAAGCAATGCAAAAAATATTCAACCATTTTTAGCGACACACAAAAATAGACCAATTGTTATTGCGCATAATGGAAATTTAACAAATACAGAAGATCTCTGTGATGAACTTGAAGAACAAGGTTCTATTTTTCAGACGACAATGGATTCTGAGGTTATTGTTCATCTTTTGGCTAAAACAAGAAACGGTGATATCAAAACTTGGATCAAGCAGGCGTTGATGCGCTTGAAGGGAGCTTTTTCTCTTGTTTTTATGATTGGCGATGTTTTAGTTGGAGCGCGGGATCCTTTTGGATTTCGACCTTTATGTTTGGGAAAAAAAGATGATGCGTATATTTTGGTTAGCGAGACGTGTGCTTTGGATTTGATTGGTGCTGAGCTTGTTCGTGAGATTGAACCTGGAGAAATTATTCTTATAAAAGATGGCAAGATCGAGAGTGCTTATTTGGAAAAGAAAGAAAAGAAAGCGCATTGTATTTTTGAAAATATTTATTTTGCTCGCCCAGACAGTCATATCTTCGATGATAATGTTTATTTGGTGCGAAAACGCTTAGGTCGTCAGCTTGCCAAGGAGTATCCAGTTGATGCCGATTTTGTTATGGCGATTCCGGATTCTGGAAGTTATGCAACGGTTGGGTATGCAGAACAATCTGGTCTTCCTTTAGAGATCGGCATGATTCGAAATCATTATATTGGTCGAACGTTTATTCAGCCAAGTCAATTTTTGCGAGAATTTAGAGTGCGTGTGAAGCTAAATCCAATTCGAGATGTTTTAAAAGGAAAGCGCGTTGTTGTCGTGGAAGATTCTATTGTGCGCGGCACAACAAGTCGAAGTCGAGTTGAAGAACTTAGGCGTGCGGGAGCTAAAGAAATTCATTTTAGAGTGACATGTCCACCTATTACATTTCCTTGTTTTTATGGGATCGATTTCCCAACTAAGGAAGAATTGATTGCATCTAATAAAAGTATTCAAGAAATTGCTGATTTTATCAAAGCCGATTCTTTGGAATATCTAAGTCTCGACGGTATGTTAAATGTTATGAAAGATTCTAATGCATTTTGTCATGCGTGTTTTGATGGAAAATATTCGGAGCAGATTTCAAAGAATCAAAGTAAATACTTGCTTGAAAAAAGTTGTTAAGATTTTAACGTATAGCTTAAAAGTTTCAATGATAGGAATCATCTATGAGTAAATTTATTTTTGTTACAGGCGGCGTTGTTTCAAGTCTTGGAAAAGGCATTGCTTCTGCTTCGATCGGAAAGATGCTCGAGGACAGAGGATTGTCTACGACTACAATTAAATGTGATCCATATCTTAATGTTGATCCAGGAACCATGAGTCCTTTTCAACATGGAGAAGTTTATGTGACTGATGATGGCGCGGAAACAGATCTAGACTTGGGTCATTATGAACGCTTTACAAATGCCCGTGTTGGTAAGGATAGCAATATTACGACAGGGAAAGTTTATTTCGCTGTTATTTCAAAAGAACGTAAAGGTGAGTATCTCGGGAAAACTGTTCAGATTATTCCTCATATCACAGATGAAATAAAAAATAGAATTAAGAAAGTTGCAAAATCTCGAGACGTGGATGTTACGATTGTTGAAATTGGTGGAACGATAGGTGATATTGAAAGTTTGCCATTTTTGGAAGCAATTCGACAGATGAAATGGGAAATAGGTTCAAGCTATTGCATTAATGTGCATGTGACATTGTTACCTTTTATTAAGTCTGCTGGTGAGCATAAAACGAAGCCAACGCAACATAGTGTAGGACGCTTGCGCGAAATTGGCATTGCTCCTGATATTTTATTATGTCGAACAGAAAAGCATATGACTAAAGATCAGAGGGAAAAGATTGCTCTTTTTTGTAGCGTTGATCGCGAAGCTGTTGTTGAAGCTATTGATGTTAAGCATATTTATGAAGTTCCGCTTTTGCTTAAGAAAGAGGGATTGGATAATTTAATTCTAAGAAAATTAAATATTAAAAGGCCAGATAGTGATCTAAAAAGATGGAAAGATTATGTTGTAAAGCGATTAAAAAATCCTGCCAAAGAGGTCAAGATTTCTGTCGTTGGAAAATATATTTCATTGCCTGATGCGTATAAATCAATTTATGAAGCTTTAGTTCACGGTGGAATTTCAAATAATACTAAAGTTGTGATTAATAAAGTTGATTCTGAAGATATTGAAAAGAATAACGCAAAGAAATATCTTAAAGATTCTGATGGCATTCTTATTCCTGGTGGATTTGGAACTAGAGGCATTGAGGGAAAAATACGTGCCGTTCAATATGCTCGAGAAAATGATATTCCATTCTTCGGAATTTGTTTAGGAATGCAGATCGCATCGATTGAATTTGCTCGCAATATGTGCGGATGTAAAGGAGCAAATTCAACAGAATTTGACAAAGGAACAAAGCATCCCATTATTAGTCTTTTGGAAGAACAGAAAAAGATAAAGAATATGGGAGCGACAATGCGACTAGGTGCGTATCCTTGTAAGTTGCAAAAGAAAACAAAAAGTTTTCAAGCTTATAAAAAAGAAGGCATATCTGAAAGACATCGTCATCGTTATGAATTTAATGATGAATATCGAAAAACTTTTGAAAAAAAAGGTGTTGTCTTTTCAGGGATTAATATAAAGAAAAAGTTGGTTGAGATTCTTGAGCTTAAAAACCACCCATGGTTTGTAGCTTGTCAATTTCATCCTGAGTTTAAATCAAAACCAGACAAGGCGCATCCTTTGTTTCAGAGTTTTGTAGCTGCATCTTTGGCAAAGAGATCTTAAAATTTATTTGTGATGATTAAAACAAAAGCTTTCCAAAATTTCGTTTTTTTCTGCCTCTTCTTAATCTTTCTATGTTTTGCGTTCTGGCCCGCGATATCTTCTAATTATGTTTATCATGACGATGCACTTTTCTTTTTAAAAACTCCAACTCGTCTTGAGGCTCCTGGGGCTTTTACAAATCTGCGTAATGGACGCTTTATCGGTTCACATTTATATATTGGTCTTGGTTTCTTAATCAATTCGGTGAGCGATCTTAAATTTGTTCGATTTTTAGGTGTTGCGATTATTGCTTGCTGCGCATTCTTATTTTCTTTGTGGCTTAGAAAGAAAAATATTTCTAGAATAAATTCTTTCTTGATTTCTTTGGCGGTTTTTACTTTGCCCTCTTTTCAGGTTGATGCTTCCCAGACAGCGATGGCGTACCAACCTGTAGCAATTTTATTTGCAGCTGGAGCTTTTTTTGCAGCGTATCGAATTTCTATTTCCGATAAAATTATTTCTAGAGTTTTAAATGGGTGGTTTGTTTTGTCTGTTTTTCTGTTTTTTTGTGGACTAGCAACGTATAAGCCAACGGCTATGTTTTATTGGACCATGGCCGGATGCACTGTATTGTTTATGGGATCTGAAGGTATTTTTGAAATAAAGAGCCGTATGGTTAATTTGGTTTTGCCTGCATTTGCGTCAATGGGAATATATGCCATTGTTCTTCAGCTGATCAAGCCGCTTTTTCCTCGTCCAGAATTGTTGGGATATAATTCCTATAATGTTTCTTTTGATTTCCTTGGAAAGATTGCTTGGTTTTTCAAAGAGCCTTTCTTTAATGTTTTAAATTTGTGGAATATTTTTCCAAATAAACTTTTTGCGTTATTTTCTTTGTTTTTGATTATTTCTGCAATTATCTTAGAAATTCTTAAGAAAGAAAAGGCGCAGAGAAAGAAGCTTGTTAAAAGAGGGAGTATCTTATGTTTGTGTTTGGGGGCTTTGGTAGTTTTAAGTTTTTTGCCGAATTTAATTTATAGCGGCAATATTTCGTATTATCGATGCATGGGTCCCTTGGCGGCGCTGGTTCTTCTTTTTATAATTTGGTCTGTAAGATCTTGGATTAATTTTATATTTAAAAATGGTAAAACAATTTTTACTTGTTTTCTTATTATTTTGAGTATTTCAGGAGTTGCTTTGGCTCATCAGACGATATTAAAATATCGTGTTTTACCAAGCCAGAAAGAATTTGAATTTGTTTTAAGTCAAATTCAAAGAGCTGATATTAATCAATATCAAAGAATTTATTTTATTCGCCCAGAAGAGGAAAACTTAAAGAAGCGTGGTGATGAATTTGGAAGCCTGACAACAGTTTATGGGCATGATATTGTCGGTCTTGTTTCGTGTGCCCTTAGAGAAATAGCTAAAGGACAATTAGAGATTCTTAACATACGCATTCATTATAAATCAAAAACAGTGCTGTTTATTTTTAGAGCTGTTCAAGATAAAAGTAAGCGCATGAAGTATGAGATTATGATTGATTCTGGAACTATTTCTGAGATGCCAAAACATTTCTTAGGAAAAACTCTTATTATTGATATGAGAGAATTTGAAAATAATGAATAAAGTTGTTTAAGGATAGTGAAAGTTTAGAAATTTGAAGAAATAATTGTGATAGTAGTTTATGCGCGGGTGGCGGAATTGGTATACGCGCACGTTCGAGGGGCGTGTGGAGCAATCCGTGTGGGTTCAAGCCCCACCCCGCGCACCAAAAAGATGCTAAGTTTTTCTGGTGTGTGTATATAGTGATAAGAAAGCTGGCAAGACATTTTTATCTCAAGTATAATAAAAATAATTATTTATTGTAAAACGAAAGGGGAAAAATATGACTGATAGTTATATGTCGATTTTTAAGAAGAGCTTTGATTTGTTTTCAAAGAATATAAAAACTTTTGCTGTTGTTGTTGCGATTTTCTTTTTAGTGATGGTTGTATTAGGAGTATTGTTTGGCGTTGCTTTTTCGATGACTCAGATAGACATGACAATGCTTGCCCAAAGCGTGAATCCTTTGGGATTGGTAGGTCTTTTTGTGTTTATCGTAATCGCATTTTTGTTAACGCTTGTTTATTCGATTACGATTATTAAGACAGCGGATGCTCTTGCTCACGGACAAAAAGTTGGAGCTATCGAGATGTATAAGGAAGCAAAGGATTCTTTTAAGCCTTTTTGCATTGTTTCTCTCCTTGTTTTTTCTAAGGTTATTTTATGGTCACTGCTTTTTATCATTCCAGGTATTATTTTTGGTGTTTTGTATGGATTTGCGCAATTTTGCTTTTTAATTGATGGCAAGAAGGGGAAGGAAGCTTTAGTCGCAAGTAAAATGATTATTAAAACTAATTTAAAAGAATTTTCTCTTAAGATGCTTGGACTTTTAGGAGTTTATGTTTTAATTGGAATGGCTTCAGGTTTTTTAGCTATGATTCCTTATGCTGGAAATATTATTCTTGAAGTCGTTAAGGCAGCTTTAGGTGTCTATGCTATTATTTTTAGTTACTACTTGTATCAAGATTTAAAGGGAAAAACTGTTTCAGAATAAAATTAATTTATAATAAGGAATATTATGTCAAAAGAAATAGAGGTAAGTGTAAGTATTTTATGCGCAGATTTTGCACATTTAGCTGATGAAATAAAAATGTGTGAAGATGCTGGTGTGGATATGCTTCATATTGATGTTATGGATGGTCATTTTGTTCCGAATATTACGATTGGGCCGCTTATTGTTGATGCGATTCGTCCTTTCACAAAGCTTCCTATTGAGGCACATCTTATGATTGAGAATCCAAGCGCATATATCGATTCATTTCTAAGTGCTGGGGCAGATTCGTTTTCATTGCACGCAGAATGCTATGCTCTTGATGGGCATTTATCTAAAGAAATAGATGGTTATACGCGAAAAGTTGATGCGATCAATGGATTGGGTCTTAAAAAAGATATTGAGAGAATTCAAGCAGGAGGGAAAAAGGCTTTTGTTGTTTTGAACCCTTCAACGCCAGTTTGTATCCAAAGCGTTTTAGATAAAGCTGATGGTGTTTTAGTGATGTCTGTTAATCCTGGATTTGCAAAGCAAAAGTTTATGCCTATTGCTCTTCCGAAGATTCAAGAGCTAAGAGATATATTTGATAAAGATATCGCTGTAGATGGGGGTATTAATGAGCTTACAGCACCTGAAGCTGTTAAAGCTGGAGCTAATATTCTTGCTACAGCTAGTTATTTCTTTAGCTCGCCGAAGCCCAAAGAGACTATCAAGTACTTAAAGTCTTTAAAAATATGATATACTTAAAGGGTGAAGATTCTCCATATTATGAAAAATAAGACTTTAAAAGGCCAAATTGCCATAGAATATCTTTTGATTCTAACGGTCTGTGCTCTTGTTGCCTTCGGAGGCTTCAAGCTATTTTTTGAAGAAGGCGGAGAAGTTAGAGGGCCTATGACGAGTTATTTTACAAAAGTTCAAAGGGAGATTGTAGGTGATGAGGTTATTCGTCTTCCTGATCCACCAAAAGCGCCTCCACTTGTTTGTAGAGCCCTTCCTACTGAAGATGGGGGGGGGACACCGATATATCATGAATGCTATGCTGGAATTGGTGGAGCCTATGAAGTTCTTAAGTGGTGTGAAGGAAATTGTTCAAGTCAGGGTGGAGCTGTGACTCTTTGTTGCAATAAAATGTTTGATGCAGGGGTGATAACTCTCGATGTTGTGTGGGGCGGTTTTCCTCCTTTGCCCTCATTAGATCCGTGTCCTGCTGGAACCAGAGAGCTTGTAAGTTGGTGTGCAGGAAATTGTAGCGGTGATGACGAGTCTACGAGAATTTGTATTGATGATAATGATCTTGTTGGAGTAATATGCGGAGCTATTGCTGCTGAAGATTCTGAAGAGTTCCCGCTGTGTCCTAACTCAGAATATGGTGCTACTGCTCAGTGGTGTAGTGGGAATTGTGACTATGATGATGCTAAAGTAACGATTTGCTGCGTTCCTCCGGGCGAGTCGTTAGGATTTGTTCCAGAAACACTTCCTTAGCCTATTCCTCTATGCGTTGATCACGTACAAAAGAACTTCCATCAATACTCTTAGCGTATTTCTTTAATTCTGCTCCAATTTCAGCAACTTGAGCAATATGTGAAATTTCTTGTTTTCGGCTGCTAACAATACCAATCGAAATGGCTAATAATCCAACTTTAATTTGTTCGCCTTGTCTATTTTTAGCGAGAATGTATCCTCTTATGCGATCTTTTTCGCTATAAAATTGAGGTGCTTTTAAGTCAAACTTTCTTATAACTTCTTGTGAGATTCCATCTGCTAGATTATCATCGCAAATAAAAACAAAATCATCACCACCAATGTGTCCAACAAATGTTTCACTGTTGCCTTTTTCTTGAGTGGCTTCAATAAGAATATGCGCGGTTTCTTTAAGGATTTCATCGCCTCTCTCGAATCCATAAGTATCGTTATAGGCTTTAAATTTATCTAAATCCGCATAGCCAACAGCAAAAGGATTCTGAGCTTGTATGCGATATTGAAGCTCGTCCATGATTGAGCTATTTCCTGGAAGACGCGTTAAAGGGTTTGCATCAAGACTACGTTTGGTTCGTCTTAAAATCATTCTGATTCTTGCCAGAAGTTCATTGGGCTCAAAAGGTTTAACTAAATAATCGTCTGCGCCAGCCTCAAGTCCGCCGACTTTATCTCTAACTTCGCCTTTTCCTGTAAGCATGATAATCGGTGTGTGTTGTAATAAAATATCTTTTTTAATGAAACGACAAAATTGCCGTCCATCCATAACGGGCATCTTGTAGTCTGTAATAATTAGATCTGGAGAATGAGCTTTGGCAAGACGCAATCCTTCTTCACCATTTTTGCCTTGAAAAACAATGTAATCTTCGGATAGGGTAAGTTCTAAAACATCTAAAATATCTGGGTCGTCATCTAGGGTAAGAATTTTAAGTTGATTCATTTATAATCTTAGCTTTCTGACGATTCTTTATTTGTGTTATTCTTATCGTCTTGATTTTCTTTTTTTTGATTAATGGGAAGCGTAAAATGAAATGTTGTTCCGACTTCGATTTCGCTGGTTGCCCATATTTCTCCTTCGTGAGCTGTAACGATATGCTTTACCAGGGAAAGTCCTAAGCCTGTTCCTTTAACATTTTGGTTGAGTTCATTTTCAACGCGATAGAATTCATCAAAAAGACGAGGCAAGTCTTCAGATTTAATACCTGATCCAGTATCTTCGACTTCAACAAGAATGCCTTTTTCGTTGTGGGATGCGATGATGCTAATTTTTCCATTCTCTGTATACTTAATAGCGTTGCTTAATAGATTGATAAATACACGCTCAATTTGTTTTTGATCAACCACGATATCTGGTAAAGATTCTGTTACTTCAGTTGAAAATGTAATTTGTTTTTCTTTCATTTGAGGCATAAGGATATCTCGAGCATTTTCAATGATATTCTTTATTGCAACTTTTTCAAATTTCATATCAACGCGTCCAGATTCAATACGAGAAATATCTAAAAGTTCGTTAATAAGTTCAACAAGATTATCAGAATGTTTATTAATTTTATTAAGTCGCTCTTTTACCTTGTCTGGAATTTCTCCAAGCTTGCCAGACATCAAAATTGCTGCGTATCCTTTAATTGAAGTTAGAGGTGTTCGAAGCTCATGGGAAACAGCAGAGACGAATTCGGTTTTAGTTCGGCTTATTTTCTGCACTTTTTCTAGAGCAGAAGCTAGTTGTCGAGTTCTTTCTTGAATTCTTGATTCAAGTTCTTGACGTGATTTGTAAACTTGTTCGAAGAGCTGTGCATTTTCAAGGGATTGACCGATTTGATTTGTTAATATTGAAATCATTTCTTCGTCTGCTTCTGACATGGATTGCGCTTCGCTTTGGTTTCCAACAAAGATGAGTCCGATCGTGCCATCTTGCGTTAAGATAGGAGAAAGAATAAAATTTTGCGACCCAAAAATGGATGTGATTTTTGCTTTCTTTGTTTTTGACACTGTTGCTGATGAAAGAGCATAGCCTTCTTTGAACAGAGAGGAAAAAATAGATTCTATTAAAAGGCGAGTTGCAATTTCCCTGGTTGCATTCTCTGAGAATCCAGAATTAACACGGGTCATTAAATTTTTTTCTGCGTCAAATATAAAAACAAGAATTTGTTCAAAGCCAAACTGGAGCATTAAAGCTTTATCAAGTCTTCTAAAGATTTCAGATGCATCGAGAGTTGTGCTGATGAGACGTGATGTTCGCTGAAGCGCATCAAGGCTGGCAAGTCTTTTGTCGAGTTCTTCTTGAGCACGATTAAGCTCAAGGTCAGTTTTTAAAATAAGTTTTGCTTGCTCATCAAGACTATTAAAGGATAATTTTAATTTCTTTAGAGCAAATTTAAGCTCTTTAACTTGATCGATTTTTCCAATCAAAACAAAAACAAGAGCAGCAATCATTGTTAGAATTGCAATTCCAACGATGGCAAAGAAGCTAAGATCAATTGAGGAGCTGGTTATGTTTAACATAGTTTTATTTTGAATGTAAAAAGATTCTTATGTTTAATATACTAATAAAATTTGTGGTTTTCAATAGCTAAAATAGATATTGTTTCATTTTGCAAGAAACTTTCATTGGCCTTTTCGGGTATTCCTAAAGGCGCAAATTCACCGTAGGCGTACATGCCGAAGATAGGAACATTCTCTCCTAAGACTTCTTTGATGATTTGAATTTCTTGAAAAACATTGCGACCTAATAGTTTTTGTCTTGAAGCAGATTCAAAAATCATAATCAAATCGGGTGTTTTTCCTAAAAGCGATTCTTTAACTTCACAAGCTGCATTAAGGGTAGAATGCCGGCAAGAATCCTTATTTCCGATCATAATATGTACTTCGGTTCCTGCCGGAACTTCTCCTTGGCAAATTAAAGATCCATCTTCAGCAACATCAACGACTTGTTGTAAAAGATATTTTTCTTGTCCTTCAATAAGCATCCCTAAAGGATAAAAATCTCTCATGCGATTTAATCGATGAGAAAAAAGGCTTATAGCTTGTTCAGCAAAGAATTCTTCATAAATGGAAATGGCTTTTTTATTATTAATCTTTTTAATAATGTTTCTTTCTGAGTCTGTAATGATGCGCGGTTTCCCTAAGGGTTTCCAGCCATGATGGCTTGAAAATCCTGTTGCAACTTGACCTCCCATGATAATAGCAATTGCAGCGTCAGTAAGAATTTCATTGTCAAAGAATTGATAAGTTTTTTTTGATTGAAAATTATCACTACTTCCAGCACCGAGAATCGGAGAAAATAGCCCAAGCGAATGCTGGACGTCTTTAAGAAGAATTGAATTATTTTGAGAAAGTCCATCGGTTAAAAGAAGAGAGAGTTGTCTTCGATCTAGGCCAAAGTTATCAAGCGCTTGCTTAACAAGCTTTTTAGAAGTAGCACTTATCTTTCCTTCGCTGATATTCTTTACGCAGCTTGTTCCAAAATGAATTTCTTTAGACGCAATGGCTAGAACAGAAATTCCCCAAGTTTCGATTGTCTTTGAAAGAATAAGCCCGCTGGTTGAACAGCCAACAATTTTTGCTTCAGGAAAGCTTTCTTTGATAACTCGAATTGCCTCAATCCGACTGTAGTGTATTGTTGCAAAAACAATAACGAGTTGGATGGGGGCGCCTTGAGCTTGAACCTTGGCCTGGATAGCGGCATTTTGTGCCGCGCGAAATGGATTTTCGTCTTTGCTAAAGCCGATACCGATTTGAATAGACATAGTATAATAATATTAGTATTAATTGATAACCTTGTCTTCTATAGTAGATGGTAGATTTTTTGATGTCAACCTTAATTGCGATTTAGAATCAAAGCCGGTATTTTTTTGTTGACCATTTTAAGGGATGTGGTATTATTTTATCCACTTGTTAGTTTTGTTTTATAGGAAATAATTTTGTAAGTGAAGCTTAAAATATTTTAAGCGTTAATAGATATGGCCCCATCGTCTAGCCTGGTTAGGACAGATGATTCTCAGTCATCAGACACGAGTTCAAATCTCGTTGGGGCTACCAATATAAAAGAGACTCTTTTGGGTCTCTTTTTTATATAAAAAGTGAGAAAATCGTTAGGATTCCGAAGAGAAGAACAAAGTATCCAAAATTAATTTTTTCAGCGATTTTAAAAAGACTATGGATTGTTAGAAGACCAAATACAAATGAGAATAAAAATCCCAAAAGAGATTCGAGATTAGGATCAAAATATTTAAAAGCTAAGAAAATATTGCCAATCAAAACAATCGGAAGGCTCATTAAGAAGCTTAATTTAAGAGCTGTTTTTTTGTCAAATTGTCTTAAAAGAAGCATCGCTATCGTCGATCCTGATCGAGATAGTCCAGGAAGTGCTGCAAAGCCTTGCATTAGTCCTAAAAGAATAGCATCTTTCTTGGTGAGATCTTTAATTTCTCGAATACCTGTCTTTTTTATTGTGAGCTGTAAAATGCCGGTTAAGATAAGCAGGATTCCAATTCCACCGGCGATAATTTTTCCAGGATGACCCATAGAAGCGGCTATCTTAGAAACGATTAAAACAATCCCGAGAGCTAAGATAACGCTAACGATGGTTGAAGTTATTAAAAACATTAGAGTTTTTTTGTTTTCAACGCTAGATTTCTTATAGTGAAATAGTGTTTTAAAAAGACGAGCCACATCTTTTCTGAGATAGACGAGTGCAGAGAAAAATGTTCCAAGATGCAAAAAAAGAGCGAGCTTAATAATGTTAAACATATTATCAGAGGGAAAGAAATGTATTTTTATTAAACTAACAAGACCTTCTGAGCTTACGGGTAGCCATTCTGCAATACCTTGAACGATTCCTAAAATAGTGTATTCAAGCCACATAAAATCCTTTCTTTTGTTTTTCTCATACATCATAACAAAAAAAACTTTTTTTGTCTGTTAAGAATAATAAAATTCGCTGGTGATAGTTGTTTGATTCAAAAAACTAAGAACAAAGATGTGTAAAGTAATTCTTGTGATCTTTTTAAAGAAAAGGGCTATGAGCTATGGTATAATTTTTTATCAATGAAAAATCAAAAAATAAGACGTGAGAAATCTTCAATCAGCTTATCTGGTATGTCTGAAGAGAAAATCTTAGGTCTCAGGCTTTGTGAGCTTCCGATTCAGATTTCAGGATCGTGGGTGCAGGAGTGTATCGCAGAGGTTTGCAAAGAGCTCGAAGATAAAAAACTTAAATTTAAGCCTGATTTTTATTTAGCGGATGAATGGCTTACTCCTGAAGATGAACCTGTCATAGGTGTTCCTTTTTATTTAGTAGATTCTACGCTTATAAAGCTTGAACAAAAGATGATGCTTGATGTTGAGGGTGGAACTAAAAAAACATGCTTGCAGCTCTTGCGTCACGAATTGGGCCATGCTGTTAGCTATGCTTATCATTTGTACAAAAAAAGAAAATGGCAGAAGATTTTTGGTCACTCTTCTAAGGAATATAATGATACTTATCGATATCGTCCTCATAGCAAGAATTTTGTTCGTCATTTAGATGGATTTTATGCGCAATATCATCCGGACGAAGATTTTGCAGAAACATTTGCTGTTTGGTTGACTCCTGATTCGGATTGGAAAAATCAGTATAAAAATTGGAAAGCGATAAAGAAGTTAGAATATGTTGAGTTTGTTATGTGTTCGATTCAGGAAAAAGATCCGATTGTTAAGAAGGGAAGAAAATTTTGGCAAGCTTCAAAATTAAAGCGAACGCTTAAAAATCACTATAAAAGGAAAAAAAGATTTCATGCAGAAGATTCTCCTCATTTTCATGATGAAAACTTAAAACGTATTTTCCTGCAACGTACAGAAGAAAATAAGAAAATGCCGCCAGCGGCTAAAAGTATAATAAAATACCGTCGAGAAATACTTGACAATGTTTCGATGTGGACAGGAGAAAAGAAATATATTATTAATGATTTGTTTAGAGATGTTTGCCTGCGATGTCGTGCGCTTAATCTTGTTACTGAGGATTCAGAAAGTATGGCGATTTTAAAAATTTCTACGTATATTACAGCGCTCACGCTTAATTATGTTTATACAGGTTGGTTTCGAGGGGATAAGAAATAATTTTATGAAAAAGAGACTTAAAGTTTTATTAGTTTTTGATAGCCCTTATATTAAGCCAAGAGGATATGATTTTAAAGAAGAATTTAAAGATAAAGATAACTGGTATACAGAGAGCGATGTTTATCGCGCCCTTTTGGAAAATGGTCACACTGTGCGAATGCTTGGTCTTTTTAATAATATTGTTCCGCTTTTAGATGAAGTGAAAGAGTTTCCGCCAGATGTAATCTTTAATTTAGCCGAAGTGTTTAATCAAGAATCTCGTTTGGATAAAAATATTGCCGGACTTTTTGAAATGCTTGGTATTCCCTATACGGGGGCTTCTGCTGAAAGTTTATTTATTTGTAATGATAAGGCTTTGGCTAAAAAAATTCTTCGATTTCATCGTATTCGTGTTCCACGATTTTATACATTCTATCGAGGGCGTCGTGTCTGGTTACCAAAGACAATAAAGCTTCCTGTGGTTGTTAAGCCTTTAAGCGAGGAGGCCTCTAGAGGAATATCATTAGCATCAGTTGTTGATAAGGAGGAAACTTTTATCGAAAGGATTCGCTTTATTCATGAAAATATGAAATCTGACGCTATTGCTGAGGAATATGTTGAAGGACGAGAAATGTATGTCAGTATGTTCGGAAGCAAAAGATTAAAAGTTCTTCCTTTGCGAGAAATGAAGTTTGGAAAAATGTCTGAAGACGAACCTCGCATTGCAACATATAAAGCAAAATGGGATGATAAGTATCGGGAAAAATGGGATATCAAAAGTGTTTTTATAGGAAAGCTTACAGGTGATTTAGAAGAGTGTATCAAGGAAACATGTAAGCGTGCTTATCGAGCGCTTAATATTCAAAGTTATGCTCGGTTTGATATTCGAGTGACAAGCAATGGAAGAATTTATATTATTGAGCCAAATGCAAATCCTTGCATCGCTCGATGTGATGAAGTGGCTCAATCAGCTGGAAAAGTTGGCATGGACTATAAAACTTTAATTCAAAAAATAATCTTTTTATCTTTTCAGCGATTAAAATAAAATTATGACATTTAAATCTCGAGAAATTTCTTTTAATATCCTTATTCTTTTTTTTGTATTCTTCTTTATTGTACCGTCGAACGTTGAAGCTAAGAAGAGATACCGAGTTTCTGCAAAATCTGCAATATTTTCTAATAGTACGAAAGTTCGGCGTTTGTACGGAAAGAATGTTCACAAGAGGGTTTTGCCAGCAAGCACGGTTAAGGTTATGACAGCTTTATTAGTTTTAGAGAAATTGCCCTTGAATCATATGGTTAAAATTAGTAAGAATTCTACATATCCTGAGCCGAGCAAAATTTATGCTCGTCCAGGTGATCGATATAAAACTTCGGATCTTTTGTTTGCGATTTTATTGCGCTCAGCAAATGATGCAAGCGTGGCTTTAGCAGAGGCTGTTTCTGGCACAGAAAAAAAGTTTGTTGCTCTCATGAATAAACGAGCGCGTCAACTGGGATGTCGGGATACAAAATTTGCGAATTCTAATGGTCTTCCAACGAAAAAGGGAACGCAATACACAACAGCTTATGATATGTATTTAATTTTTAGACAAGCATTAAAGCATGATTTTTTTAGAAAAGCGATAACGTATAAGAGCAAGACAATTATTTCTGAAGAGGGGCGTAAAATAACTGTTAAAAGTCATAATAAGATTTTGTCTTTTGACTGGAAGCAAAAGTTGTTTGGAAAGACTGGATATACTCGAGCTGCAAAATCATGTTTTGTTGGATATACGTCTTATAAGGGTGATGATTTGATTATTGCTATTTTTGGTTGTAAGGGAGGCGGTTGGCGCTGGAAAGATATTAAACATATTGTTTCTTATTACGGAGGAGTTGGGCTCTAGAATTTATTTGCCAAATGAGGCGTTCTAAGGTAAAATCGTTCATTCTAGTTTGGCAAAAAGTAGAATGAAGAAAGGAAACATATGTTAAAGAAAATTATGATTTTTGTTTGTATTGTGTTTTTTCTTGTTGTTGTGTTTGCTGTAAAAGTTAATGAGTACAGAAAAAATTCTATTTATCAAGCTCGTATCGAGACTCAACTTAATGGGATTACAAAGGATCAAAAGAAAATTATTGTTATGCTTCAAGGTGTTAAAACGGGAGCTGTAAAGAATCAAAAAAGGCCAGGAGTAGCGGATCCTAATAAAGTCTACGATATTGATCTTTCAAAAGCGACGATTAAAGGAAAAAAAGATGCAAAGGTAACTATTGTAGAATTTTCTGATTTCCAGTGTCCTTATTCGCAGAAATTTCATCCAATTGTAATGGAAGCGATAAATGCATATCCTGATGATGTTAATTATGTTTTTATGAGTTTTCCGTTGAATTATCATAAACAAGCTAAACCTGCAACAAAGGCACTTTTGGTAGCAAAGCAACATGGAAAATATTGGGAAATGCTTGATTTGCTTTTTTTGAATGCGAAGCAATTAAGTCAAGAGCAATATAAAGTGTACGCTTCACAGCTTGGAATCAATCCAGATGAGTTCGAGCAAAAGCTTAAAAATCAAGATGCTCAGTTGGAGAAAATGATTCAAGAGGCTATAGTTGTTGCGCAAAAGTCAGGTGTTAGAGGAACGCCAACATTTTTTATAAATGGTAAGAAAACGACAGCTAGAAGTGTCGAGGATTTAAAGAAGAAAATTGATAGTATTTTAAAATAAGATAAAAAAGATATGTTTAAAGGAGGCAGTTAATGAGTAAAGTCGGTGGTTTATCAAAAATTAATTATAAAGAAACAAAAGGAATCAAGGTGTCTGGCGGATCAACAGTGAAAGCCGGAACTGTGTTAACGCGTCAAGGGGATAAGTGGAAGCCAGGTATCAATGTGGCAGGCAGGATGCATCTTACGGCGGCTTGTGATGGCGAAGTTTATTTTACCCGAAAAAAAGGAACATATAACAAAGCAGTTACTTTTGTCAATGTTCGTCCTGTAGAGAAGACTGCAAAGAAAAAAGTTACAAAAAAGATTGTTAAAAAGTAAATTTTATGTGCGGAATTGTCGGCTACATTGGAAATAAGAATGCCCAACCGATTTTATTGAGCGCTTTAAAGCGCTTAGAATATCGGGGGTATGATTCATGTGGTGTTGGCGTTTTGAATGAAAAAAAGCATAAAATTAATCTTCTAAAAACACAGGGGAAGATTCAGAATTTAATGGATCTTCTTAAGAGTCATAATTCAATAGTTGGTTCTTTAGGTATTTCTCATACGCGCTGGGCTACGCATGGAAGACCAACAAAAGCCAACGCTCATCCTCATTTTGATTCAACAAAAAAGTTTTTAATTGTCCATAATGGGATTATTGAAAATTATCAAGAGATCAAAGATTCTTTAAAGAAAAAAGGTTATAAATTTCTTTCTGAAACAGATTCAGAAGTGATTGTGCAGTTAATCAATTCTGTGTATAAAGGTGATTTGTTTAAAGCTGTTCAAAAAACTGTGTGCAAATTAAGAGGATCATTTGCTCTTGGTGTGATTGGCGTTGATCATCCTGATCAGCTTATTGCTGCTCGATTAGGATCACCACTTATTATTGGCGTTGGCCAAAAAGAGAATTTTATTGCCTCAGATGTTCCAGCGATTTTAGAAAAGACGCGAAAGATTATTTATCTTAAAGATGGAGAGATCGCAGACATCCGACGAGAAAAGATATCGATTTTTGATCTTAATGGTAATCCTGTTAAGCATGAGGTTTGTAAAGTTTCGCTTGAGATTGATGCTGTGCAAAAAGAAGGTTTTGCTCATTTCATGCTTAAAGAAATTTATGAACAGCCTAAAGTTTTGTCGCGCATGTTTTCAAGTCGAATTAAAAATAATAAAGTTGTTTTAGATGGGCTTTCTTTAAAAGATGCTGAGCTTAAAAGAATCAAGAATATTATTATTGTTGCTTGCGGAACAGCGTATCATGCGGGATTAGTTGGAAAATATATTATTGAAGAATTCTCACGCGTTCCTGTTTCAATTGATGTTTCAAGTGAGTTTAGATATCGTACGCCGATTATTGACAAAGAAACTCTTGTGATTGCGATCAGTCAGTCCGGAGAGACGGCAGATACGTTAGCGGCAATTCGAGAGGCAAGATCTAAAGGAGCTAAAGTTGTTTCGATTTGCAATGTCGTAGGATCTTCTTTGACGCGAGAATCCGATGGGATTTTATATACGCATGCTGGTTCAGAAATTGGTGTTGCCTCGACGAAGGCATATACGGCTCAGCTTGGAATGTTATATTTATTTGCTTTAAAGCTTGCGATGGTTAGAAATAAAATTAAACCGCGCAAAGCCAAAGAAATTATTTTTGGTCTTAAAAAGATACCCAATGCTATTTCCAAAGTTTTAAAGTTAAAGCTAAAAATTTCTAAAGTTGCGAAAGCTAATTCACATTTTGGATGTTTTTTATTTTTGGGACGAAATATTAATTTCCCGTCAGCTTTAGAGGGAGCTTTAAAACTTAAGGAAATTTCTTATATTCCCGCCGAAGGTTATGCCGCTGGCGAAATGAAGCATGGGCCTATTGCTTTAATCGACGAATATCGTGCTGTTGTTTGTATTGTTCCTGAGTCAGACACTTATGAAAAAATGATTTCTAATATTCAAGAAATTCGAGCCCGTAAAGGAAGAATTATTGCGATTGCAACAGAGGGCGACGAGAGAATTAAGCAACATGCTAATAACGTTATTTACATTCCTTCAATCCAAAAGATGTTGACTCCGCTTGTTACTGTTGTGCCTTTGCAGCTTATTGCTTATTATATTGCTGTTGCTCGAGGTAGCGATGTCGATCAACCAAGAAATCTAGCTAAATCTGTTACGGTTGAATAATGCTCTATATCGTTTCAACTCCTATTGGAAATTTAAAAGATATCACCCTGCGCGCTATTGAAACACTTAACAGCGTCGATTTAATTGCTGCTGAAGATACCCGTCACACCAAAACTCTTCTCTCGAAATATGAAATTAAAACGCCGTTAACAAGTTATTATGAGTATAACAAAACATCAAAATCTGCGTATATCTTAAATCTTTTAAAAGAAGAAAAAGATGTCGCTCTTGTTTCTGATGCGGGAACACCCGGAATTAGTGATCCAGGTTATGTTTTAATTAAAATTGCAAAAGAAAATAATATTGCGGTTACAGCTATTCCTGGTCCAACTGCTTTTGTTGCGGCTTTAACGGTTTCTGGATTGCCGGCAAACAATTTTTGTTTTGAAGGATTTTTGCCTGTAAAGTCTGTAGCGCGCCAGAAAAAATTAAAAACTTTTGAGAATGAGAAAAGAACTATGCTTTTTTATGAAGCGCCGCATCGCGTTATCAAAACGCTTGAAGATATCAAAAATGTTTTAGGCGATCCTGTGGTTGTTTGTGCCAGAGAATTGACTAAAAAGTTTGAAGAAGTAAAAAAAGGCAAAGCAAGCGAGCTTATTTCTTATTTCCTTAAGAAATCCCCAAGAGGCGAGTTTGTTTTTGTTTTAAATCTGAATTCTTAAACACCTTCCTTAAATATTAATATAAATATACTTTATATCTCTTCTTTTCGCACGCTTCACATGCGAAATAAATTCGCACTTATAAGTTAAAGAGCCTTTGCTTCATAACTTATGCACTCATTTAAAGAAAACGCTTTCCCGAAACCCCTGAAAACCCCTTTAATTCGCATATATATAATCTATACTTTTATAGTTAGGGTAGAAGCTTATATGAAAGATAGATGAACACGAAGAAAGGACGTATGTTTTATTATTATCAAAAACGTCATATTACGCTTAAATGCATTGTATTAGCTATCGTCTTTTTCTTTGCAGTTAATAGCGTATGCCCTAATCAAGCCCTAGCGCAGAGTATGTCAGGACTGCCTGCGCCAGGATCTATGG
>CAZYOA010000005.1:0-92508 GCA_964648665.1 uncultured Planctomycetales bacterium
GAATGCCTGATATTGATATTGATTTTTGTTATGAGCGAAGACCAGAAGTTATTGAGTATGTAACAAATAAATACGGAAAAGATAGCGTTGCGCAAATTATTACGTTTGGAACGATGCAAGCACGAGCTGCAATTCGCGATGTTGGGCGCGTAATGAGCGTTCCTTATGCTGATGTTGATAAGATTGCAAAACTTATTCCTAATGAGCTTAATATTAAGATCGCAGATGCACTTATTAAAGAGCCGCAATTGCAGCAGCTTTATGATGAAAATGAACAAACAGCAAAGCTGCTTGAAACGGCTAAAGTTTTAGAGGGTTTAAATCGTCACGCTTCGACTCATGCTGCTGGTGTTGTTATTTCAGATAAGCCTCTAACAGATCATGTTCCGCTTTCTAAGACGAGTGATGGTCAGATCACAACGGGTTATGCTATGGGTGCAATTGCTAAAATTGGTCTTTTAAAAATGGATTTTCTAGGTCTTAAGACTTTAACTGTTATTGATCAAGCTCTGAAACTTGTTAAGAAAATTCGAAATATTGATTTAAAAGTTGAAGATATGCCGCCGGATGATAAGAAAACATTTGATTTGTTAAGCCGTGCGAATAGTTTTGGTATTTTCCAGCTTGAAAGTTCTGGGATGAGGGAACTTTTAAAACGAATTAAACCAACTCAGTTTGAGGATTTGATTTCAATTCTGGCTCTTTATCGACCAGGTCCAATTGGAAGCGGCATGCTTGATGATTACATCAGCCGTAAGCGAGGAGGAGGTCATGTTCATTATGACCATCCAAAACTTGAGGCTGTGCTTAAAGAAACGTATGGAATTATTATTTTTCAAGAACAAGTTATGAAGATTGCTAGTGATGTTGCAGGATTTAGCATGACGCAAGCAGATCATCTCAGGCGAGCGATGAGTAAAAAGATCTCTGATGTTATGAATAAAATGCGAATTGATTTTATTGCGGGGTGTAAGAAAACATCAGGAATTAAAGAACCTTTGGCTAATCGCTTATTTGATTTGATTGATTATTTTTCTGGATATGGTTTTAATCGAAGTCATTCAGCGGCGTATGCTTTGATTTCATATCGCACAGCTTATTTAAAAGCTAATTTTCCTATTGAGTTCATGTGTGCATTGTTAACAAGTGAAAAAGATAATACAGATAAAGTCGTTGAGTATGTTAAAGAATCTGAAGCCATAGGCATTACGATTTTGCCACCGAATATAAATTCTAGCGATCTTGAATTTAGTATCGAAGGAGAAGACGCTATTCACTTTGGATTAATTGCAGTTAAAAATATTGGTGGAGCTGCCATTGAATCTATACTAGAAAGACGAAAAGATGGTTCTTATAAAAATATTTTTGATTTATGCCGACGCGTAGATTTGCGTACAGCTAATCACAAGGTTTTTGAAAGTTTGATTCGTTGTGGTGCTTTGGATTCATTCGGAGTTAAACGTTCGCAGTTGGCGGCTATTTTAGATAATGCTCTTGAGGCAGGAGCAAAATCTCAAAAAGAAAAAAGTTCAGGACAGTTTTCTTTCTTTGATATGCAGGGTCTGGAAGATTTTACAAAAGATTTAGAAACGTTTCCTGAAATTGATGAATGGCCTAAAATGAAAATGTTAGCTGATGAAAAAGAACTTCTAGGATTTTATGTCAGTGGACATCCTTTGTCACATTATCAAATTGAGATTAAAGAATTTACTGATTACTCGACGAAAGAGCTTAATAAGGCAACTGAGAATCAAGAAGTTAAAATTATTGGACTTATTAATCATGTTAAGCTGACGAATACGCGACGGACTGGCGAGCGCATGGCCATTGTAAAGTTTGAAGACATGGAAGGGGAGATTGAGGTTGTCATTTTTCCATCAACTTATCCTACAGTTGCGCCTTTGTTAAGAGAAGGAGCTGTTGTTGTTTTAAGAGGGCGTGTTAGCCTGCGCGATGCTGTGCCAAAAATTATTGCAGGAGAGATTCAAGATGTTAAAGATGCTTATGAAAATGTAAAGAAAATAAATATTGATCTTTCCGGAGTCAATGAAAATGGCCTTGAAGTTCTTAAGGAAAAATTAGCACGTTTTCCGGGAACGATTCCTGTATATCTTCACTTGAATACTAGCGAACATAAAAGTGTTCAAATTTTAGTTGGCGAAGATCTTTATGTTTCTCCTAATGAATCCCTCATGGATGACCTCAAAGGATTACTTGGAGAAGATAGGATCAGTTTAAAGTTGTAACATATTTAGAATTTCTCTTTGATATTCTTAAAATGAATAAATGGAGCATTGCAAGTTTTTAATTATTCATTTCTCATAAGGCACAAAATCCTTTACAATACTTACATGAACTTACGTGTTTATCGATTTCGAAATTCTTTATTCCTTTCCTTGTTAATTTTCTTATTTATATTCTTTTGTTTTATTTCATCGGCACAGGCTCGTGATTTAACAGAAGAAGCTCAGCAGATATTTGAAAAGCACAACTCATCTATTGTTCAA
The DNA here is from genome assembly GCA_964648665.1 of uncultured Planctomycetales bacterium. Taxonomy (GTDB): domain Bacteria; phylum Omnitrophota; class Gorgyraeia; order Zapsychrales; family Aceulaceae; genus Aceula. The sequence continues at coordinate 2,508 of CAZYOA010000005.1, forward strand.
ATCCGTGTTATTAGCTTACGTTCTGGAGAAAAAGCGGCGCTCGGTTCTGGTTTCTTTTTTGAAAAAGATGGAATTGCTGCGACTAATTTTCACGTTGTCTCAAAGGCTGTTAATCATCCGTCATCTTATTTCGTTGAGTATATTGCAAGCGATGGAGCGAAGGGAAAGATGGAAATTTTAAATGTTGATCCGGTTCATGATTTAGTTATTTTACGCGCAGATGAACCATTGGATACATATTTAAAGTTAGGTGGTTTGGATCTTAGCAAAGGAGAAAAAATATTTTCTTTTGGTAATCCTTATGATTTAGGCATGATTGTAGTTGAGGGGCTTTACAATGGTCTTTTAGAGCATTCAAGATATCGAAAGATTTTATTTTCAGGTTCGTTAAATCCTGGCATGAGCGGTGGGCCGGCGGTTTTTCGTGATGGTTCTGTTTTAGGCGTAAACGTGGCAACAGCGGGAAATGATATTAGTTTTTTCGTTCCAGTTTATTATCTAAAAAAACTTTACCAAGAAGTTGTAAGCAATAATGGCAAGGCTTTAGCACAAAATTGGGAAGATATTATTGGAGCCCGTTTGGCTAGGGAGCAAGAAGTGTTTGTTGAAAGAGTTATCAATGCAAAGAATTGGGATAAGCGTCAAATTGGTATCGTCAAAGTTCCGGCAGAAATATCTTCAGAATTTAAGTGTTGGGATAGGCCTGCAGACGATAAGCGATCTTGGATTAAAGATGCGTATTTAACATGTTCAACAGAAGATCAGATTTTTATTTCAGATTCTTTTCATACAGGTTCTGTATATTTTCAATATGAATGGTATCAAAGCAAGGGATACAATCCTTTTCGATTTTATAATCTCTATGAGCTTTATGCTTCAAATAGAGAATATCGTTTTGGTAATGCGGAGCGTCGAGATGCAGGTAATTTTATTTGCGATCAGAATGTTGTTGATGTTAAAGGGAAAAGTGTAAAAATTGAATTTTGTACACGCGCTTATCGGGCCTATAAAGGGCTTTTTGATATCAATTTTCAAATAAGTCGAATTGATATGTTTAATCAGGGACTTGTTGTTAACATTTCTCTTTTAGGCGTCACAGACAAACAAAGTAAAAACTTTTTAAAGAAATTTATTAGTGAGATAGAATGGGAAAAATAATTGTAGAAATTATTTCTTCAGCAAAGATTAAGAGAGAATTGCATATTCTTGATAAGGATAGCATTGCAATTGGAAGAGGATACGATAATGATGTTATCTTGAGCGATTCTTATGTCGATAGCGTTCACGTTCGCATTTCTTGCGGTGAGAATCAAAGTTTAATTGTCGAAGATTTAAATAGCCGAAACGGTGTTTCAACTCTTAAGAACGAAAATCATTTAAAACTTGCTAAAAGAATTTCAGAATCTACGCAAATTGATTCGGGCGATTTGATTTTAATTGGCAATACGTTAATCCGAGTTTTTCATTCGAGCCATAAAATCTTACCAGTTAAACCAATTTCTAAGGAAAAATCTTTCCTTTATTATTTTGGACGATCTTCAACGCATTGGATTATTGGGCTGATTGGAGTTATTCTTATTAATTATATTAACGGATGGCTTTATTATCCATTTACTGATAACCCGACGAATCAAATTATTTTTGGTGAGCTCTTGGGTTTAGTCGGCATTGTCGTTTGGGCTGGAATTTGGGCTCTTATCGGTCGGTTTATAAGACATCGATATCGTTTCCGAGTTCATTTTGCAATATCATGCTTTTTTGTTATCTTGCTTATTCCGATTATTAATATATCAGGATTTTTAGGATTTATTTTTATGAATCGAGCTCTTGAGATCTGGTCCTTTGTGATTCTCTTAGGATCTTTAACAGCTCTTTTATTATTCTTGCATAAAACATATGCAACTCATTTAAAATTCCAGACAAGAATGATTCTGGCAATTTCAATTCCAGTTTCTTTAATTGCAATTTCATTAATGGGAACTATTGCCTTTCAGGGTCAGTTTCGTTCAGAGCCTCCTTATTATGCCAGACTTAAGCCTCCAATCGTAAAGCCTCTTAAAGTGTACAATCTTGATGATTATTTTGTTAATATGGATAAAACTTTTAAGAAGGCAAAAGATAAGCTAGATGAAATGGATTCGACAGAGCCCGATGAGAACCTTGAAGATCAAAATAGCTTTTTCTTAGATCCAGAACCTAAAATTGATTAATTAATATTTTATATTATAAATTTATGTGGAATTCTCGCGCACAAGATATTTTTGATAAACTTATCAAGAAAACACCTATTTTTATTCGCTCAGTAGTTAAAGATACGATTTCTAAGAAGGCAGAATTTTTTGCCAAAGAAGATGATAGAGATCAGGTGAATGAAAAAGATGTTGTAGATGCATTTTTTATAGAGACTCCTTTTGGATTTCATGGTCCAATGAAGTGTGATATGGAAGAATTTGGAGTTGATTATCAAAAATACGGATATAAAAGATAGGTGTGTGTTTGATGAGATTTTTTAAATTAAAGATTTTTTTTGTTTTCTTGATTTCTTGTTTATTTTGCGGTTGTGATGCAGGAGCTCAAGGACCTGTAAGAGTTGATTCTCGAGCATATCATGTAGATGATGCGCAAAAGATTTATTCAGCGTATCAAAGCCATCAATCAGACTTTTTTGTTGAATCAAGCGGTGTTGTTGTTAAGATTTTGTCAGATGATTTAGAAGGAAGTCGTCATCAGCGTTTTATTTTAAAGTTGTTTCATGAACAAACAATTTTAATTGCACATAATATTGATATTGCGCCTCGAATTAAAGATTTAAGCATTGGTGATCAAGTTTATTTTCGAGGAGAATATGTGTGGAACGATAAAGGTGGAGTTGTGCATTGGACTCATCATGATTTACAGCATAGGAAATCTGGCGGATGGCTTGAATATAATTCAATGAGATATGAATAAACAAATTCTTTGTCCTACATGTAATCAAGAAAATGACCAAGATGTTGATTTTTGTGTTCATTGTGGCGCTCCTGTTGGGTTTATTTCTACAATTGACCCTATTAAGCAGATTCGAGCTCAGGGTTTTATGTATCGCAGGGTAACTCGACCGGATAGGTTTATTTTGTATGTTGGGGCTTGGATTCTTTTCGGAATTCCCTTATTCAGTTTTGTCTTTTTTCTTGTGCATGGAGGGATATTGCTTAAGGGTTTAAGCGCGCTGGCAGTTTTTTTCTTAGGTAGAGTGCTTTATAGGGCGCATAAATATTATTTTAAAGCGAAACGTAATAGGAAAAATTCTTAGATTTAAAGGTATTTTTATTTTTTAAGCTCTTGTTTCTGGACTAGTCAATTATTTCTTGACACTGTAAGCGCTTGTTGATACTATACTTATGATTAGGAGGTGGAATTTAAATGACAAAAAAAGATATTGTTTTAAGGATTACAGATGCGACTGGAATTAAGCAGGTTGATGTCAAAAAAGTTGTTCAAAAAACTTTTGATTCGATTATAGATAGTCTTGTTCGTAATGAAAAAGTTGAATTACGTAATTTTGGTGTATTTAAGCTAAAAGAGCGAAAAGCAAGGTTTGGCAGAAATCCTCGCACAGGCGAAAGTGTTCCTGTTCCTCCTAGAAAGGTCGTAGTGTTTAAGCCTGGCCTTGAGATGAAAGAAAAAATTAAATAATTTTTTTATCTTGAATAATATATAAATATAAATATATAAGGGCGGAGAAGGTAACTTCTTCGCCCTTAACAATGTAAACTTTAATCCTATGAGCGAAAAGAATATTTCTATCCCACGCGGAACTGCTGATGTCTTCGGAGAAGCTGTGCTTAGCTGGGCAATGATTGAGAAAAAAGCCCGAGATGTCTTTGAATGTTATAATTACAAAGAAATCCGAACTCCTATGTTTGAAGAAGTGGATCTGTTTGCTCGATCTATGGGAAAAACAAGCGATGTTGTTCAAAAGCAAATGCTGACACTTGAGAGAAACGCTCGCAAAGGAGAAGAAGGTCAATCAAAGAAAACATTTGCTCTTAGACCTGAAGGAACAGCAAGCGTTGTTCGTTCATATATTGAAAATAGCGTTGATCGAAAAGAATCTTTGACTAAATTGTTTTATATTGGTTCAATGTTTAGGGGTGAGCGTCCACAAAAAGGAAGGCTTCGTCAATTTAATCAAATTGGAGCTGAAATTCTAGGTCCAGAAAGTCAGAATCCTTATCTTGATGCTGAGATTATTTCGTTGGCTGTAAAATTATTGAAAGATTTTGGTATTGGCGACATAACTTTGAAAATTAATAGCTTGGGAACGTCTGAAGATAAAGAAAATTTATCAAAAGAACTTCGTCTACAACTAGAAAACAAGAAATCATCTTTATGCGAGAATTGTCAAAGTCGATTCGATCGAAATATTTTTCGTGTTTTAGATTGTAAGAACAAAGGGTGCAAGGAAGAAGTTTCGAAACTAAAGATTAAGGATGGTTACCTATCTTTAGAAAGTCAGAAATATTATAGAGATGTTAAGAAAGTTTTAACTGATATCGGCATTGCGTATGTTGAGACGCCAAATTTAGTTCGTGGACTTGATTATTACACGGGTGTTGTTTTTGAGATCACAAGCAAACTTCTTGGAAGTCAAGATGCTCTTGGTGCAGGAGGACGATATAATGGTCTTGTTGAGCAACTTGGTGGAAGTAAGAATGTTGATGCTATTGGATTTTCTTTAGGATTTGAACGAATTATTCTTGCGCTTAAAGATTTACCAGCACAAAATATAAATGTTGATGTGGCTCTCGTTACACTCGATCAGATAGCTTTTAAAAAAGCGTTTGAGATTTTAAATGATCTTAGAGATAAAAATATTAAGAGTGACATTGTTTATCGATCAGGTTCTCTGAAAGCGCAAATGCGTGCAGCAAATAAGATGGGTGTAAAATATGTTTTGATTCTTGGTCAAGATGAGATGAGCAAAGGAATTGTTACTTTTAAGAATATGGAAATCGGCGAGCAAGAAGAAATCGAGCTCGAAAAAGCTGTTGAATTTATTAGTTCAATTTTATAGAAACAATTTGTATTGGAGTTTTATTTATGCTTAGAACACATACGTGTGGAGAATTAAACAAAACACATAAAGATGAAGAAGTTACGCTTTGTGGTTGGGTTCATAGAAGACGTGATCACGGGAAACTTATTTTTATTGATATTAGAGACCGCTATGGATTTACGCAGGTTGTTTTTGTTCCATCTGTAAGTAAAGAAGCACACGAGAAGGCTCAGCAGCTAGGTCCTGAATTTGTGGTTAAAATTACAGGTACGGTTAATGTGCGACCTGAAAAAAATGTTAATTTAGGCATTCCTACAGGAACAGTTGAGCTTTGTGCAAATGGTCTTGAAATTTTAAATACATCAGAAGTGCCAGTTTTTGAAATTGATGATGAGGGGGATGTTTCAGAAGAGCTGCGCTTAACGTATCGCTATCTAGACTTAAGACGTCAAAAACTTCAAGAATCTCTAAAGCTTCGTCATAAACTTTGTTTGACAATTCGAAACTTTTTAGATAAAGAAGATTTTTATGAGATTGAAACACCTATGCTTACAAAATCAACGCCAGAAGGTGCTCGCGATTTCTTGGTTCCGTCACGATTAAATCCAGGAGAGTTTTTTGCGCTGCCGCAATCACCTCAATTGTTTAAACAAATTTTGATGGTTTCAGGAATGGATAAATATTATCAGATTGTTAAATGTTTTCGAGATGAAGATCTCCGTGCAGATCGTCAGCCTGAGTTTACACAGCTTGACATGGAGATGTCGTTTGCTGAACAAGATGATGTTTTTGATTTAACAGAAAGGCTGTATAAGCAGGTTTTCAAAGAAGTCAAGGGCATTGATCTTGTGACTCCTTTTCCTCGCATGACACATGCTGAAGCGAAGGAAAAATATAATAGCGATAAGCCGGATACTCGAAAAGAGGGCGAAGACTTTGCATTTGTTTGGATTGTTGATTTCCCATTATTCAAGTATAATGAAGAAGAGAAAAGATGGGACAGTGAGCATCATCCGTTCACATCGTTTTATGAGGAAGATGAGAAACTTTTAGACACAGATGATTTAAGCAAAATTCGATCACGGTCTTATGATTTAGTTTTAAATGGAAATGAGATTGGAAGTGGATCTGTTCGTATTCATAAACAAGATGTACAAAAGAAAATATTTGATATAATAGGATTTGATGAAGAGGAAGCTGAAAAAAGATTTGGTTTTCTCCTTAGGGCTTTTAAATATGGAGCGCCACCGCATGCTGGTGTTGCTTATGGTATCGATAGATTAGTTGCGATTTTGATGGGTCTTGATTCGATTCGAGATACAATTGCGTTTCCTAAGACACAAAAGGGAAATTGTTTGCTTACAGATGCACCTGCATCTATTGATGCTAAACAGCTTAAAGATTTAGGATTAAAGCAGTCATAGCTGTGATTGTAAGTTGATGAGAATCATATTGAACTTATTTATTTAATATTAAACAGGAGGATAAAATGGCTAGAAAAGTTATTGGAATTATTGGTATTGTTTTTTTGGCATTTGCAACAGCAAGTTGTAGTGTTCGTAGCTATGTTCAAGACAAAAGCCGTGTTGATCAAGAGATGAGAGGAAATGCAGGCTGTCTTCAAGGTTCTTGTGAGTCAGTTGATAGGAGCGATGTTAAGAAAACACGAAAGACATATGTTTTAGAATTTACAAAGAATCCAAAGAATGCAGGTATACAAGAAGGCGATACAAATGAATTTTATTCTAAAGAATGCGATAACGTTAATAGCTCTGATGGTTCTTTAGATAAGCAAAAATCAGTTGTTATTTATGATGCACAGCAAGAAATGATTCAAGAGCCAGAAGTTGTTTATGTGGATTATGAAATTCAAGAGGGCGATACTCTTCAGAAAATTTCAAAAAAGTTTTATGATACATATAAAAGATGGTATGAAATTTATGAGATTAATAAAGACATGCTTCCAAATCCTGATCGAATTAAACCAGGCAAAGTTATTAAAGTGCCACAATCTAAGTAATTGTTGAGTATATCTTATGGAAAAAAACATAGAACTGAATAATAATCAAGATCTTCAAATTCTTTTTGGAAAATATGATAATAACCTAAAGCTTATTGAGCAAGAGCTAGGCATTCAAATTACGCGAACAGAAGAAGGTCTTAGGGTTATTGGAGATGATTCAAAAGTTGAGCGTGTAAAAGGGCTTCTTGATTATTTGTCTGATTTCATTAAGCATGGTCAAGATGTAAAGCGTCATGATATTATTTATGCTTTGAGACTTTCTGAGTCTGATAAAGGTGTTGATCTTAAACGACTTTCAAAAAGAAGAATTCCAGTTTCATCAAAAAAAGGATCTGTTGTCACTCCTAAGACTAAAGGGCAAGTTGAATATGTTGAAACAATTAAATATCACGATATTGTTTTTGGTGTTGGTCCTGCAGGAACAGGAAAGACATATCTGGCCATGGCCATGGCTGTCAATGCGCTTAAAAAAGGATTGGTTCGACGAATCATTTTGACGCGTCCAGCGATTGAAGCTGGAGAAAGTCTTGGATTCTTACCTGGAGATATGGTCGAAAAAGTTTCACCTTATCTTAGGCCACTGTATGACGCGCTTTATGATATGCTTGAAACTGAGCGAGTTGATCAGTATGCAGAAAAAGGAATTATTGAAGTTGCTCCACTTGCGTATATGAGGGGGCGAACTTTAAATGATGCTTTTGTTATTTTAGATGAGGCTCAGAATTGTACTTCGGATCAAATGAAAATGTTTTTAACGCGTTTAGGGTTTGACTCTAAGGCTGTTATTACTGGGGATACAACTCAAAGCGACTTGCCTTCTAGTGAAGAGTCGGGTTTAGTATCTGCTGAAAAAGTGTTAAAAGATGTTGATGGTATAAAATTTGTTCACCTTACAGGGGAAGACGTTGTTCGTCATGAACTTGTTCAAAGAATTATTGAGGCCTATGAAAGATCGAATTCTAAGTAATTTAAAACCACTCCAAATTGTTTTTGTTTTCTTCTTAACTTTGGTTTTGGGATTTTTTTGTTATGTTGCTAGTTTCTCAATGTCTATTGCATTGTTGTTTCTTGTTTTAGGTCTTTATCTAAAAGCGTGTAAAAATATTGATACGAAATTATTTTTACATTTTGGACTTTTATTAACTTTAATTGCTGCAGCTTCTGCAGGACTCCTTTCTTATACGTCGACATCTCTTTTGTATATTCCAGTTGCGGCTGTTGTTATGCTGGTAATGCTTTTGTATAATGATTTACAGCTTGCTTTTTTTATGTCGTTTGCATCAAGTATTTTAGTTGGTCTCATTGCAGGAAATCGTTTTGATTTAATGATTATTTATTTTTGTGGAAGTTTAATTGGAGCTTTTTCTGTGCGTGGTTCACGAACACGTTCAGAGCTTTTAAACGCTGCACTTTTTGTTGGTTTAATTCAGGTTTTAGCGCTTGTTCTTTTGGATCCTTCTAAGGAGTTTTTGTTTATTCAAAATTCAGGCTTTGATCATCTTCTAGCTTTGCTTTTTAATGGCTGTATTTCTGCGGCTTTTGTTTTTGTAAGTCTTAAGATTTTTGAAAATATTTTTGGTGTTATGACAAATTTTAGCCTTTTGGAACTGTCTGATTTTAATCACCCACTTTTAAAACGAATGATTTTAGAGTGTCCGGGAACATATCATCATAGTTTGTTTGTTAGTAATTTATCAGAGATGGCGGCTGACTCAATTGGCGCAAATGCTCTTTTAGCGCGCGTTGGAGCTTATTATCACGATATTGGAAAATTGGATAAACCAGAATATTTTACGGAGAATCAAATTTTTGGAAGTAACAAGCATGATAACCTTGAGCCATCGATGAGCCGACTTGTTATTTTGAATCATGTCAAGAATGGAATGGAGTTGGCTAAGAAGTATAAGTTAAATTCAGTTATTTCAGATTTTATTGTTCAACATCATGGTACAAGCGTGATGCATTATTTTTATCAGCGTGCAATTTCAGAAGCTCAAGAAGGTGAAACGGTTGATGAGCAAATATTCCGATATCCAGGACCAAAGCCACAAACGCGCGAAACCGCTATTGTTCTTTTGGCTGATTCTGTTGAAGGCGCATGTCGCTCTTTGGATGAGCCAACACCGACACGCATTGACGAAACAGTTCGAAAAATTATTAATAATAAATTTATTGATGGTCAGCTTGACGATTGTAATTTAACGCTCAAAGATCTCGATCGCATCAGCGCTACATTTTCACGTGTTTTAAGTGCGATGTATCATAGCCGAATCAAATATCCAGAAAAATCTAATGGCTATAAAGCTAATCGTAAAAAATCTTCAGAAGAAAATTCCAATAAATCCTAAGCTTGTTAAGCAGAAAGCAAGGCGTATTCTTTCTTGCGAAAACATTTTAGATGCAGAGCTTTCGATTGTCTTTTTGACAGATCAACGCATGCACACACTAAATAAAAAATATCTTTATCATGATTACCCCACTGATGTTTTATCTTTTGATTTATCGCCTCATGAATCTAGAAACAAGAAAATAGAGGGAGAAATTTTCGTATCTGGCGAGACAGCTTATCGCAATGCTAAGCTTTATAATGCTAAGCCAAAAGACGAGGCAACGCTTTATGTCGTTCATGGAATTCTTCATCTTCTTGGCTATAAAGATAAAACGAGACAAGAAGAGCAAAGAATGCGTATCAAAGAAAAGCAAATCTTACAATATTTATCTAAGAAATGATACTTAAGACCGAAGGCATTATCTTAAAAACATTTGATTTTAGAGAAACAAGCCGAATCGCTACATTTTTCACAAAAGATTATGGTAAGGTTAAGGGTGTTCTCAAGGGCATCCGAAAAGATCACAAAAAATTTGGTAGCAATATCGATCAGTTTTCAGTTAATGATATTGTTTATTATACTCACCGCAACTCTGATCTTCATTTGATCAGCCAATGCGATTTAAAGGCTTTTTTCTTTCCTATTCGACAGGACATGAAAAGAACTTTAGCGGCAAGTTATTCTTTAGAGCTTGTCGATGTGATCATGCCAGTTGAGCAGGAAAATAAAGATATTTATAAATTACTTGTATATTACTTAAATACGCTTGAACATACTGATGACATTAATAAGCTTGTTCATGTTTTTCAAATTAAGATCTTGCTTTTATCAGGATTTCGTCCTTTTTTAGATTCATGCGTTGTTTGTCATGAAAAAATAACACCTCGGATGCGTTTTAGTGTGAAGTTGGGTGGACTTGTTTGTGAAAATTGTAGATCTAATGATCATTCAGCTCACATGGTAACACGAGGAACAATTGCATCGCTTGCTCATATTGAGCGAAGTGGTTGGAGCAAAGCGCTTCGATTAAAACTCTCTCCAATGATTGAGAAAGAATTGAAATATATTCTGAACAACTTTCTTGTCTTCCACATTGATCGTCATATTAAAGCAGCAAAATATTTAAAATAATTTTAAATTCGAAATCGTTTGAGTTGAGAAAGGATTTCTTTGGCAAGCGTTTTTCCAATTTGATCCACATTGGCAAGATTGTCTAAGGATACAAATTTAAGATCGCTAAGTTTTTTATGTCCTTTTTCAAAAAGATTTCGAGCACGAACGCGACCGACGTTTCTCAAGGAAGCCATTTCTAAGAGTTCTTCGCGGATGCCATAGCGAACGCGATTTCTCAAATCTTCAGTTTCAAACGTTAGGCGTTTAAATTTAAAGAGTTCGGCAATAACAGTGGCCGCGTGTAGAAGCCATCGCATGCTTTCTGTATGACGGTGAACATCTCCTGGACCCATATTAAATTTTTCACAAATATTTTCTTCTTTTTCTTCGTCGATCCAGCAAGAAAGAAACCAGGTGGTTTTGAGCGTTGTGAGATAGAAGTACATATCATCAAGCTCGGCGACATCTTTACGTGTCATAATAAAGTCATCTTGATATTCATTTGCAAAATATTCAAGATCGTCGTACATTGATTTTGCAATATTGACGCTTCGTTCTGCATCAGGACAACAGCAAACTAAATGCAAAATTCCGATAATCGATAGAGGGGATTTGTTTTCATGAACTTTCTTAAGGCCATCGCGAAGAATAATGCCTGTAATTGGATCAATGTAAAGTCGGCTAACGCAACTTCCAAATGCCGTTGCAAAATATCTAAATCCACTTTTTTCGATTAATTCTTCTTCTTCTAAAAATTCAAAGATTTCAGAAATCATTTCGATTAAATGTGCTGTTTGACGCTGATGTGCTAAAAATGTATGAGAAATAAATTCAAACATCTCGTTTACGTTATGAACATGTCCTGCTGATATGGCTGCAAGAATATGCATACGAAGAGCAGATTCATTTCCTAGCTTTGAAATAACAGGTTCAGGCTCTGCGTTTATATATCGATCAAATAAAAGGTTTGATTCGGATAAAGACTTGGCAATAATAACAGCTTCACCAAATTCATCGTATCCAGGACGTCCTGCGCGCCCAGCACATTGCTTGTATTCTGAGGCTGGGATATAGGAAGCGCCAATACCGGCTTTATAGCGTTTGGTATCGCGTAATATTGTTCGTCTTGCCGGAAGGTTAACGCCGGCAGCTAAGGTTGGTGTTGAGCAAATAACTTTAACAATATTTTTTTTAAAACTTTCTTCAATTAATTTTCTTTGATGAGGCCTTAATCCTGCGTGATGAAAAGCGACGCCATTTTGAATAACATTTGCAAGTTTCTTACAAATTTTTGTTGATTCTCCGTTGCCGGACAAGACATTTCTTGAAATTATTTTTAACTTCTTCTTTTCTTCTGGACTTAAAATTGTTCCAACAGTTTTGCACAGAAGAAGACTTGAAGCTTGTGCTGATCGCCGAGAGTTAACAAAAACGAGAACTTGTCCTTTTGAACGAAGAGTGTCGAGTGCGATTTTACCTAAATCATCAGGGGGATCTTCTTTAATAAGGCGGCATCCTGAATCTTTAAACTGAATCTTTTCTGAGAAATAAACGCCTTCTTTTAATGGTACAGGTCGCCAAGTGCTTTTAACAAATTCAGCATCGAGCCACAAAGCCATTTCATCGGCATTCTTAACTGTTGCGCTTAAAGCTAAAATTTGTGAGCTTGGATTAAGTTGTTTAATGCGTGCGGTTAAAATTTCTAAGGTGGGCCCCCGAGAGCTATCGTTGATAAAGTGAATTTCGTCTAAAACGACAACAGATAATTCGTCAATCAGCCATTTGGCACGTGAACGTAGAAGCGAGTCGACTTTCTCTGCAGTTGCGATAATAATTTGATATTGATTGAGTCTCTTGCTGGGACTATCTAAATCGCCAATGGCGATACCAACTTTAATGCCAAGAGGGTTGTATTTTCTCTTAAATTCCTCGTATTTTTCACTGGCTAAGGCTTTTAAAGGAGCGATATATAGGCAGCGGCCATTTGCTTGGATGATGGATTTAATCATGCAAAGTTCTGCAATGAGTGTTTTACCAGCTGCTGTCGGGATAGCTAAAAGAAGATTCTTTCCGTCGAGAGCACCTTTCTCAATCGCTTCAGCTTGGGGTGGATAAAATTCTTTGATTCCAGGAGATGCAATGGCATCAATGACTTCTGACGGGAATTTGTATTTTTTTAGAGTTGCTCGGATGTCCATAAGTGAGCAATATTTTTAACACAAAAGGATTGAGGTGTCAATCGAGCAATAAAAGCATTTTTTATGCAAGATTGCTAAAGCTTGTCTCTTGAAGGAAATATGCTATACTTTACTTGCTTGCGACAAGATGTATCCCGCCATTTTAAATTAATACGCCACGGAGAAAACGGAGTTTAACTATGTTTTCAATCTATCCACTTGAAAAAGGATTCGCTTTTATGCGTAATTCTAAGAAATGCCGCACAGCTTTCCGTAAACTTCTAACATTTCTTATTGCTTTTATATTTATTTTTTCCTCGATCGCTCCTTCATATGCTCAAGGGGCTTTAAGCCTGCCTGCTCCAGGGAGCATGGTTTTGCCTAGTCCAGCTTTTGTTCCTGTTTTGTTGAAGGGGATGAAAATTTATTCCGACGACCCTTTGCGATTCGATTTTATAGTGGATAACGGAAATTCAAATTTCTCTTCTGATGAGGTACGTGAAGAATCCCAAAAACTCCTTCGATACTTTTTGGCATCTGTAACAATTCCAAAAGATGATCTATGGGTCAATTTGTCTCCGACAGAAAACGATCGAATTATCCCTGATGCTTTAGCTAAAACAGATCTTGGCCGCGATTTGCTTGCCCAGGACTATCTTTTAAAACAGCTTACAGCTTCTCTTATTTATCCAGAAGATGAGCTAGGAAAAGAATTCTGGCAGCGCGTTTATTCAAAATCTTATGAACAATTTGGAACAACGCAGATTCCTGTTGATACATTTAATAAGGTATGGATCTTGCCCGAGAGCGCTAGCGTTTACGAAAATGGAGAGACTGTTTATGTTATTGAAGCCAAGCTAAAAGTTATGTTGGATGAAGATTATGCTGCGCTAGAAAATAGCACACAGAGTATAGTGGATAGCAAAGAAAAAGATCTAAACGCTAAGCGTTCTACGATAGCTTCTAATATTCTTCGCGAAGTTATTATTCCTGAAATTGAGAAAGAAATTAATCAGGGTAAGAATTTTGCTCCGTTAAGACAAATTTATTATTCGCTAATTCTTGCTCAATGGTACAAGGACAAAATTAAATCAAGCTTGTTGTCTGGTTTTTATGCTGATCAAAAAAAGATAGCTGGCATAGAGATAACGAATAAAGATTTTAAAGATAAGATTTATGATCAATATATGCAAGCTTATAAAAAAGGTGTTTACGATTTCATTAAGACAGAGCGCGATGTTGCAACTGAGAAAATCATTCCGCGTAAATATTTCTCAGGTGGATTTAGATCTAAGAAAGTTACGCGAAATCCAGGCACTGGCATTAATCCCGTAGGCGACAACTATAATCTTTCTATGCGAATGAGGTCGAATGAAAAAGGAGAAGGAAAAGTAGGGTCGTCTATTATTGGCACTGTTAATGCGTTTCGTAAATTAATTGAATTGTCTAGAGAAAAATTACACAAAGCATTGCCAGGAATTCGTGATAAGAAGTATGATTCGGATAGTTTTAATCGAATAACAGGTCATTACAAGGCATTACCATTTGAAGGGATTTCTGTTATTCATAACATCTCTACGGATGAGGCGAAGGAGATGAAGTTAAGTGTTATGGCACTTGAATTTAAAAGACGATTAAAGGCGGCCAGGCTTGAACGTTTATTTGCGTTCGTTGATCTAGATTCTTTTCATGCGACTACTTTTGACCTTATCAATGAACCAGAGACAAAAGCTAATTTTGAGAATAGCAAGTTAAATCCTGCGGGTGCTGAGCATCATAAATACATTAAGGTTAGGCAAGACATCGAAAAGGCAACATTCGCTTTTCTTCGTGATGGCGATGGCAAAGGTTACGTGGTCCCTAATTTAAATGCAAAGGTAAGGATCGAAGGTGTTGGGATGTTTGCTCCAGGCGTTGTTAAGCTTACTCTTAAAATAGTCAATGAAGATGATTTTAAGGCTTTTCAAGAATACAGGAGAAAGCTTCAGGCTTATTTAGAAGAAAATGTTATTGGTTACAAGAATTTTGTGCGTCAAGAAGTAGGCGACCCAGCAGCTCATTTAACTTTTGGTTATACAATGAAAAATTTATCTGAAGAAGAAATCGTTGCTTATATTTCGGTTCTTGAGGGCATAAATGAAGATTTTTCTGAAGGCGGAAAATTTTCAGGCATTGAGTTTAATATGACGCAAGGGGAAGTGACCGCATTTTCAGATATGGATCATTTTAAAGCGGTAAAGAATCCTAATAAAGATTCCGTGATTAAATGGACAGTTCCTTGGTATTTGAAAAGATTAAGCAACAAAGATTTTAGCAAGCGTCTTAGTGCTATTGAAGCGCTTCGAAAAAGAATAGATTTAAGAGCTATCGAGGCGGTAAAGATTTTTGATGAGCTTGTAAAAAAGATATCTATATTTACAGGTAAAGAAGAATTATATTTGATTAGGCAGAAGGTAGCAGAATTTTTGCCTCAAACAATAAAGTTTAAAGAGGACGGATTTGATTTTGAGATAGAGCATCAAGGTGATCTTTCTGAAGCAATAAGTATTGTTCCAGTATTAAGTCGAGAACAATTAAATAGGCTTGATAAAGCTCAAGAATTATATGGGTTTACAGATTCTGATAGGGAATATTATGCTAATCTTTGGGTTCAAATGCCTCTTGAAGGAGAGCAGCTAAAGATTATTTTAGATCGAAAGGATAAGAAACCGGATGAGAATTTTATTTTAGCCTCTTTGATGACGCCGGAAGAACGCAAAGAAATACTGGGGTCTTATTCGTATAGAGAAATTGCTGCTGATCCAGAAAATGCAAAAGCCGCAAAACGGGCAGTGGTTACGATCAACTCGCTAGATGGTGGAATTGGCGAATCTCTAAACAGATTAAAGTTTTTGCAAACCCAAGCTCGAAAAGCAGGCATGTCCGAGAAAGAAGTTCAGAAAATAAGGATGGGTGCCAAAGGAACAGATCTTGGGTACATTATAACAAGAGATAGCAAAGAGATTTTTATTAGCGTTGCTGAGGCAAAACTTTTACAGCTTATCAATTTAGCTAAAGAAAAGAAATTTTCTGGCATGAAGCTTCAGCCGATCGTCAACTGGCAATCAAAATTTTCTTATGAAAATCTTCTTGAGCAGCCAACTTTTCATGAAAGGCTTCAAGGTAAGCAGGAAGGGCAATCATACAGAGAAGCCTTGACAGAAGCTAAGGTTGAAGTGTTGGAAATGATTGAGCAAAAGGATGTTCCTTGGATTGAGCAAGAAAGCAATACTCTTGCCCTAGATGATCTTAAGCAAGGATTGGATTATAAGCAAGTAGGAGGTCATGCTCAGTTAGGATTCTTATTTTTGTATGACATCATTAAGACGCCGATTGAAAAAAGTAATAAGAAGAGTTTTAGAGTTTTTTATAATGGGGACAACATCAACAGTCGAGCAGATGAGCACGTGATAGGTTGGATGATAAGAAATAACTTTCCAATTGTAAAGCTGACAGTTATGGCGACATCAATCGATAAAAAAGGTGGAAAAGATGGGGCAAGGATTACTAAGGTTAATGGCAAAGACGTCTATGTTCCTGCGCAGATGGAGAAAGCAGATGCTGTTTTAGCTGGTCAAGAGGAGGCTTTTTATTCTGCTGGACAAGAAGGCGGAATCGGCGAAGAAGGTAAGCAGCCATTTAACACAAATATTTTTTATATCGATGAATCACTTTTGAGTGAAATATTTGAAGAGTTAAAAAAGGTTGAGAAATATGCTGATGTTAAAGAGATTCTAAAAGTGATAGCGCCGACTTTAATTAAAAAACCTTTTGAGCAGAAGCATAAAAAAAATGGAGACGATCGATATTTTCGTCCTATTGATGGTGCCATTGGAACTGTAATGCATAACTTAAGTGAATTCTTTCAGACAGCAACAAATCCGCAAGTCAAGAAGATATTGTCAGATAGAGGGATTGATAGATTGTTGTTTTTTGTAGATGTTCCAAGGACGCCATTTTTTTCACCAACGAAAAATCCGTTTGATATATTTTTGCAGGCCAATACTGATTACTATGAGTTTAATTCTGGATTTTCTCTAGATGACTCTCAAGAAGGGCTTGTCCCTCCAGGGGTCGACTTAGAAGATCCTAACGATAAAGAATACTGGAAAGAGTATCAGAATTACGTTGATGCGTTTGGATACCTAAAAGTACAGAAACTAGAATATTTTAAAGTTCGAGGAAAAGTTAAGATGCAAAACGCAAGATTGATTGGAGACGTTGTTATTCTTAATGGTTCAGAGGAAGAAGTTGATCTAAATACATTGCCAGAGTTAGATTTGTACAAAAAAGATGGTGAATTAATTTTAGAAGACATTAGTATTACAATTAATGAAGATGTATCTAAGATTAATATTGAGAAAATAGATAGAAAAGCTGGGTCGATGATCGTTGTCAGATGGACAAGGGCTTGGAATCTAAAAAGATTATCGGGCACAGACCCTCAGAAACGCTTAAGGGCTGTTAAAAGATTAGGAAGCAAAAAAGATTATGAGGAGGCTCTTCGGCTTTCCAAAAGAGATGGCGATTTTCGAGCAACATATTATCCTAAGATTCCTGAAATAAGAGGATCGATCGAAAGAGAGCCATATTCCATGTCCTATGATCCTACTTGGGTTACTGTAGAGGGGAAGCCAGCCATACCAGCTCGCGTTGAAGTAATGCCAATAAGTTTTGATCAGGTGAAAGTTTCAGATACAGTTAAGGCACCTTTCAAGTCTTTGGCATTAGATCGGAGTTTAATAAGCTTTGATCAGTTGATGAGCGATTATGCAGACTGGAAAACTTATTCTGACGCAATTAAGCTATTAGATGAGTTAAAAGTTTCAGATACAGATAGGGTAACTTTTCATTCTTTGGCATTAGATCGGAGTTTAAATTTTGAAGTTATGAAAGGTGCGGCTTTGAAGTTAAGAGCATTAGGCCTAACTTTTGATGAGGTGGTCTTATTATTAGAGGAGCGCTTGGAAAAACTTTTTTTTAGAATTAACGATGAGACAAGAAAGATGGATGATGGTCAGTCTTTTGGTGGTGGTTCGCGCGCTGAAAGTGATCCGAGACACATTGATTTGAAATTTAATATCGAAAAGATAAAAAAAGTGATTTCTGGTAAGGCCTCTTCATCAATTGGAGGTATCAACCTAAAAGAAATTGCGGTTGATAGGCAGGGTAGTGTATCATCAGCTATTAAGTTTGATCCTGCGGCTGTTCAATCTGTGCTGGATATGAATGTCAATATATTTAGGCCTGTTATTATTGATTTGGTTCCGATTAGTGGCAGTCTTTTGCCATTTTTAGGATTAGAAGATAGTGAAGGCAAGCTTGATAATTTAGCGTTATTAAATTAGAATTGCAGAGAGTCGTTATTTTTCTGAGAGCAAAACATAGAGAGCCGATGGAAACATCGGCTCTCTATGTTTATAAGATAAGAATTGGAGTGTCAAATGACTAGTTTCATTAGAAGTTTTCTTGTGTTGACCTTACGGGTTGTCTAATCTATAATCTACTAATATAAATAATAATAAAAATAAATTATGAAACTCATTATTCAGCGCGTAAAACAATCAAGCGTTACTGTTAATAGTCAAATTGTTGGCAAAATCGGCCAAGGAATTCTTGTATTACTTGGAGTTGCCAAAGATGATGGACTTGACGATATTGAATATCTTATTGAAAAATTACTGACATTAAGAATTTTTGAGGATGATCAAGGAAAGATGAATGCATCTATTCTAGATGTAAATGGCGAATTCTTAGTTGTTTCTCAGTTTACACTTTTGGCAGATTGCAAAAAGGGAAGAAGGCCTTCTTTTGATAAGGCGGCAGATCCTAAAAAGGCGGAAGAGCTTTATAGTGTGTTTGTTGAGGCTCTACGCAAAAAAGAATGCAAAGTTGAGATTGGAAAATTTGGCGCGATGATGGACGTGTCTTTGGTTAATGATGGACCAGTGACGTTTGTTTTAGAGAGCACGTAATTTTATGTAGGATGAGCGCTGAAAGGTAGCTGGCATTCTTACGTGTTTTTAAATAGATAAGGAAATAAAGGAGGAGTAATGAGAAAAAAGTTTGCAGGAATAATAGTTTTTGCAATATTGCTTATTGCTGACGCGTTACTTAATGCTCAGTCATTATTTCAAGGACCATATGGAGCTTATAGAGATTTGTTGCAGCCTTTGCCAGACGCTGCAGTATTGACTTTATTTTTGATATCTAGTATTTTTATAATTATCCAAATGCTTGTAGGATTTGGACTTTTTTTTAAATCTAAGGAAATTTTTAGAAGAATTCTTTTGGTTGTTTGTTTTTATCGTTTTTATACTTATTTTATAGAGCTTCCTTTTGTTGTTTTTAGAAATTTCCCACAATATTTTAATCAACAGGTCTTGATTTTTTCCGAAACATCGGCTGTGCCTTTTTCCGCAGCGTTAACAATCCTAAAGATTTTGACATTTCTTGTTATGGGTTTTGAAATTATTTTATTTATTAGTCTCGCATATTTCTTGACTCGCCCTAAAGTAAAAGAACAATTTAGTGAAGAAGAAAATCAAACGGATGCAAACATTCAAGATGAAGATGATGTGAAATCTTTATCAAAATTTGGAGGATGGTTAAAATTCTTCTATCTTTGTAATTGGTTTACCATCGCTATTAACATCGCATTCTTTTTATTGCTTTCCGTTATCATTCCCTTAAGCATTCTTTTTAGAGAAAATCTTAGGGTAAACGATAATCTCATTTTTTCTAATTTTATTATGTTGGCGTGGGTTATCGTTAATACTGTTTTCTTGTGGAAAATTATCGCAATATTTCGAAAAAAAGAAAAAGGTACTCTTACTAAGATTTCTAATTTGATGGTTTTGTGGTTGGTCGTTTTTCCGATTTTTATGTATCTTATTTCTAAAACAGTTGCACCACGGTCTTTTGATATTAAAGTGTTTGTACAGAATATTCTTTGCCTTGTTGTTTTTTTGAATTATTTTTCAAACTCAAAAAGAGTTCTTGCCTATTACGGAGAAAACTTAACAAGCGATATAAGGAAGAAGCGAATATTTGCTTTGTTGGGCATCGTAAGCTTAGTTCTGTTAGTATGGTCTTTTACGTTAAAAATATCAGATAGTTATAAAAGAATGGATCTTCGTTCTGTCGAGCAAGAAAGCGATTTTGAGAAATCTTTGGATTATTTTGAAAAAGCTATTTCCGCGGGTATGCAAGATAAGAGTATTTTTTATAAAGCGGCTTTGTTGCAGGCTATGAAAGGAGATCTTGAAAAAGCAAGTTTAAATTTTGAAAAATTTTATGATATCAAGCGCAAGGATGATTCCTGGTATTATTCGGATAAAGATTTTGTTTCTGTTTTGGATGATGTTAAGAGTGGATTTCTTGACAAAGAAGCAGCAGAATTACTTTTTGAAGGAGCTTTTTATCAAGATCTTGAGAATTTTGATAAATCAGTACAATGCTATAAAAAAAGTTTGTCGATTCAGCCAGGATATCCTTTGATAAGCTATAAACTTGGATGGGTTTATCATTCTTTAGGTAAGTACGCTGAGGCAGAAGAACAATTTAATATTGTTATCCAAGAGGATCCAAATTTTCTTGGTGTGTATCATGAACTTGGAACCATGCTTGATACGCTGGGACGTTATCCTGAGGCGATTAAGGCGTATCAACAATATCTCGATTTAAGACCTAATCAGCCAAGAATTTTATATAATTTGGGCAGCACCTACAGACATCATGGTGACCTAAAGAAAGCTATTCTTTTTTTGAAAAAGGCAATTGAGATTAATCCCGAATATTCAGCAGCTTTTCAAAATATGGGACTTAGTTATCAATCTTTAGGAGAATATGATGAGGCTATAAAATGTTTTGAAGAGGCCATTGATCTGTGGCCTTACTTTTGGGGTTCCTATCAAGGTCTTTCTTTTTGTTATCTTGAGAAAGGCATGGACAGGAAAGCTATCGACATAATGAATGAGGCCGTTAAAGCCGATCCGCGTAGTTATAAGCCATATATGGGATTCGGAGTTTTGTATAAAAAAATGGGGCGTAAGGATAAAGCTATAGAGAAATATTCTAAGGCGTTATCTTTTAGCCCTGGGAATCCAGACATTTTGTTTAATTTAGCTTTGGTGCAGGAATCTGACCCTCAAGCAAAAATTAAAACATTGAAAAAAGTTATTGAGATTCAGCCAAATGCAAAGCATTATGCAGCTTTAGGAAGGGCTTATGTGGATTTAGAGCAATGGGATCAAGCTCTTATTTTTCTTAAAAAAGCGTATGATTTAGATCAGAATTATCTCGATATTAGCAATGATATTGGCATCGTATATGAAGAGAAGGGCATGATTGATGATGCTATTTCTGAATATCAAAAAGAAATAAGTAAGTATCCGGACAATCCAAAGCCTTGGTATAATCTCGGATTCTTATATCGACGAGAAAAAAGATATGAAAAATCTATTGAAAGTTATCAGAAGGCTGTTGCTGTGGATCCTGGATATGCGTCAGCTTTTTATAATATTGCAAATATTTATTTTGAGGACAAAAAAGATTATGAAACAGCTATTTATTATTATAAAGAAGCCATTGCTGCAGATCCTAGTCACAGCAGTGCTTATTACAATATGGGAAATGTTTATTTTCACAAAAAAGATTATCAAGAATCGATTAAATTGTATTTAAAAGCAGTTGAGATTAAGCCTGAATTTGCTAATGGTTATTATGGATTAGCTTTGGCGTATTCAGAGATTGGTAAAAGGAAATTAGCTGTTCAGTATTGTGACGAAGCCGTAAAGCTTGGGGCAGATGTTCGGGAAAGTTTTTTAAAAAGAGTTGAAGAGTATCGAAAGAATCAATTTTAAGCAAATGAGTTAATTTATAAATAGATTTTTCCTATTCAGGGAAAACATTTTGATTATATTTAAGGAGTATTTTTGAATCTAATTGATACCCATGCACATTTAAATGATATTGAAGATATTGATTCTGCTTTAAAGAGAGCCAAAGAGGCAGGGGTTACAAGAATTATTGCACAAGGTGTTGATCTGTCATCAAATAAAAAGAATTTGGCTATTAAACAAAAATTTCCTGATATAGATATTCGCTTGGCTTTTGGTATCCATCCTGGTAATATTGTTGTCGATCAGATCGATGAAACTTTTGATTTTATTCGTTCGCATAAGGAAAATATTGTTGCTATTGGTGAAACAGGTTTAGATTTTTGGTATCGCTGGGTTCGCAAGGATGATGACAAGAAAAATCAGCAAAGGGAAGTTTTTCAAAAGCAAATTGATTTGGCTAAAGAATTTGATTTGCCTATTGTTATTCATAGCCGAGGGGCTTGGTCTGATTGTTTCTCTATGGCCAAGGAAAATAATATTAAGAAGTCTGTATTCCATTGGTATAGTGGGCCGCAGGATGTTTTAAGGAATATTTTAGATGAAGGTTATTATATCTCGGCAACGCCGGCGCTGAGTTATAGCAAGGAGCTTCAGGATGCTATTAAATTTGCTCCTATCGATAAAATTTTGATTGAAACAGATACCCCTGTTTTTTATAGAATGGGAGAGTCGGGTTTTCAATCTGAGCCAAGGGATGTATTCAAAACATTGGATTTTCTTGCAAAAATTAAAAATATTGATTTAGATAAAGCAGCTTACGCTTTAAATGAAAACGCTAAGAAAATTTTTGGAAAATAAATTATGTATGAAATTATAAGTAAACAAGTTATTGGCAATGATCTCAGACGTATTGAAATTTACGCGCCTGTTATTTGTTCAAAAGCAAAGCCAGGACAATTTGTTGTTGTCATGCCAGATGAAAAATCTTTTCGTATTGCTTTAGCTATTGCTGAAATAAATGCAACTAAAGAAACGATCACTTTAATTTTTAAAGAAGATAGCATTTCAGCAAAGAAATTAGGCAATTTATGGATTGGAGATTCTGCGCTGGCTGTTTTGGGACCTCTTGGCGTGCCATCTGAAATTGATGAATTTGGCAATGTTCTTTGCATCGGACATGAGATTGGGGTTGTCTCGCTTCTGCCTGTTTGCCGAGCTCTTCACAAAGTTGGCAATAAAGTTATTAGTGTTCTTGGTACAGAAACAAAAAGAAACTTATGTTTAGAGCCGCAGATCCATCTTTGTTCTCAGAAGTCTTATGTCATGTCTGAAGACGGATCAACTGGAAAAAGAGGATATATTAGCGATGCTCTTAGTAAGATTTTTGAAGAGCAAGAAATTAATCGTATTTATATTTCTGGACCGTTGGCTGTGATTCAAGAAGTATTAACTATTATACGAGATCAAAATGTAATGACTCGAGTTTTGATCAATCCTTTGACGATTGATGGTTTTGGTATCTGTGGATCGGATATGATTAAAATTGACGATCAATATAAGTTTGTTTCTGTGGATGGTCCAGAATTTGATGCTAGCCAGATTGATTTTAAATTCTTAGAAAAAAGAGAAAAAAGTTTTAAGAAATAATTATGAAACATATTTTTGAAAATATTCAACCACTCACCAAAAGAATTAAAAGTTTTTGTGAAGCTTTTCTTGGACTTAAGAAGAATCAGGCTGTTTTAGAGGCGCAGCGTTGCCCTCAGTGTTCTCAGCCAACATGCATTGAAGGATGTCCGCTTGGAGTTGATGTTCCTGGTTTTGTTCGCGCTTTACGAGAAAAAGAAAATTTAAAAGCATTGCATCGCATAAGAGAGCAAAATAGTTTGGCTGGAATTTGTGGGCGTATTTGCTCTGCTCCATGTCAAAAGGCGTGTATTTTAAATAATGAGAAAAATGGTGAGCCGATTAATATTAAGATGCTTGAGCGTTTTGCTTTTGATCATGGTCGATCGAGAATAAGACAGCTTTTTAATGCTGAAAGCTCAAATCGAAATAATCATAAAGTTGCTATTGTTGGTTCGGGTCCATCGGGATTAATGGCTGCATCTGTTTTAGTTGAGCTTGGATATAAGGTAAAGATTTTTGAAGCTTTTTATTTGCCTGGTGGAATTTTGCGCTATGGAATTCCAGAGTTTAAGCTTCCTAAAAAAGTTTTAGATGAAGAAATTGCATATATTGAATCTCTTGGCGTTGAAATTGAAACGAATTGTCTTGTTGGCAAAACACAAACAATTTTAGATTTGAGAAATAGAGGTTATGAGGTTATTTTACTTGCGATGGGATCTTCAGCAGCAAAAACTTTAGATATTAAAGGATCAGATTTAAAGCGAGTTTATTTTGCTCAAGAGTTTTTGATGCGTTTAAATTTAACAAATGATTCGCAATCAATTGCGATCCAGCCTTCTGGTTTTCTTGGGGATAAGATTATAATTATCGGGTCTAATGCGATGGCAGTTGATTGTGCTCGTGCTGCTATTCGTTTTAATAAAAAGGTAGTTGTTGTTTATCCGCAGACAGAGGCGGATATGGATGTTTCGAATGTTGAGCTTAAATGTGCTAGAGAAGAAGGTGTGCAGTTTGAGGTTTTAGTTAATCCTGTTGAAATGTTATCTGATGAAGATGATAGTGTGAAAGCTGTGCGTTGCGTTCGGATGGATTTCGCTGATAAGGATGGCAAAGGATCTTGGAAAGTTGTTCCAGTAAAGAATTCAGAATTCTTAATAGAAGCTGATACTGTTATTTTATCGGATAAAGTTATTTCGAATTCATTGATCGCTAAAGATATTGAAGGGCTTAAAATAAATCGAGACAGCTCCGTTTGGGTGAAAAAAGATCAATACGCGACATCTGTTGATGATATTTTCGCAGTTGGTGGAGTTGTTGATGCTTCGTCTAGTTTTATTGAAGTTCTTTCCCAGGGAAAAAAGGCCGCAGAGAAAATTGATTCTTATATTCAAGAGAAAAGTAAAAATGACAAAGCAGACATATAAAAATATTTTAAGTAAAAAAAAGATAGATGAAAAGATTACAATGCTTACGGCTTATGATTATCCGATGGCTAAGATTATTGATGAAGTTGGAATTGATATAATTTTAGTTGGAGATTCTGTAGCTAATGTTGTTTTGGGTCTTGAATCAACAAAAGATATGACTGTTGATCAGATGATCTATCATGCGAGTGCTGTTTCTCGAGGAACTCAGAACGCATTGATTGTTGCTGATATGCCCTTTGAATCATATCAGATTAATCCTTCTGATGCTATTTCTAACGCAAAACGTTTTATTGGTGAAGCTGGGTGCGATGCTGTAAAAATAGAATGGTTTGATCAATGTCTAGAAGTGGTTAATGGAATTATAAAATCTAAAATTCCTGTTATGGGACATATTGGCTTGACTCCTCAAACAGCTGATCGATTAGGTGGATTTAAAGTTCAAGGCAAAGATGCCGAATCGGCGAAACGTTTAATTGATCAAGCAAAAAGTTTAGAGGAGGCAGGCTGTTTTAGTCTTGTTTTAGAATGCATTCCTGATCGAATTGCCGAAATGATTACAGTGCAATTATCAATTCCGACTATTGGTATTGGCGCAGGGCCTCATTGCGATGGACAGGTTTTAGTGACGCATGATATTTTAGGTCTTTTTGATCGCTTTAAGCCAAAGTTCTCTAAGCAATATTTTAATTTAAGTGAAATGATAAAAAATGCAGTAAGTCTTTATCGTAATGAAGTTTTGTCAAACCAATTTCCAGGTAAAGAGCATAGTTTTATTGTCTCAGAAGATGTTATAAGTAAGCTTAAAGATAAACAGGAGCGATGATGAAGAAATGTCCGTTTTGCGCAGAAGAAATTCAAGAAGAAGCAATTAAATGTCGGTATTGTGGTGAGATTTTTGGTAAAGCAAAGAATCAAAAATGGTATTTAAATCCATCGATTTTAGTTCTTAGTCTTTTGACAGTCGGGCCACTTGCGTTGCCTTTACTTTGGATTAATCCAAAGTATGATAAAAAAAAGAAATTTATTTTAACCGCAATTATTCTTCTTGTTACATATTTTATTTCAAAAATAATGGTGCATGCAGTTCAGCAAATTCAAGATCATTATAAGCTTATTTTTGATGCAATTGGATATATGAATTAATGCGAGAAAGTCCAAAAGTTAAGGGTCTTTTTCTTATTTTTTTTGTTATTTTTTGTGTAGGATGCATTTCATCTCAGCCAAGACCATTAGGTTTTCTTCCGTCTTATGAATTAATGCGAGAAAGCCCAAAAGTTAAAGGTCTTTTTTTCTCCAAAGATCCCTCTGTTAAAATAAAGAAATATCGTCAAATTATTGTTGAGCCGGTTTTTGTTTCTGGAAAAAATATTGATTTAGATAAGTATGAAACGCAGTATATTGCAGATTATTTTAAAGATGAGCTTCAAGAAGCTTTTTATCGTAGCTATATTGTTTCTGATAACCTTGAATCGAAAGATGTTCTATATGTTCGCTCTGCCGTTGAGGTTTGGCCTAGTGAGCCAATTTTGAATATTCATTTTAGTACGTCTTTGCCTGCAATTGGAATTGGAGGGGCTTCGATTGAGGTAGAATTTTTTGATGCAGAGGCAGATCAATCTATTTTATCTTTTATGGCTAGTGAAAAAGGGGACCGTTTTAATAAAATTGATGGATTTAGTCGTTGGGCCCATACAGAAAAAGTTTTAAAGAAGTGGGCGAATGAAATCAAGAGTATCGTTGATGGATTTCAAGGGAAATAGGGGTTTTTGTTTTATTTGATTTTATTGGTGCTTTGATCTTTTAAACGTCTTATAATGAAAAGACTTATGGAAAATGAACCTTTGGGAAATAAGGATCAAGAATCTAAAAAGGCTTTAAATCAAAATGAAGCTAAAGGTGAATCTTCGTTAAAAAAAGATTTTACTATTGTTGGTTTTGGAATCGTTTTTATTATTTTGATGTTTTTTTTGTACAGAGCATTTACTGGCTTAGGCCTTGAAGTCGCGTTTCCGCGAGAATCTAGGAAAGTTGTTGATATTCACGGAAAAGCTATCACTGCTTCTTATACAAAGATTTCCGATCGTGAAGCGAGAGGGTATTTTCAATTTGCTTTTGTTGCAGGATTGTTAACGATTTTTGTTTTTATTTTTTCATTTATTGTTATTAAATGGATTAAAGATAAGAGAAAAATACCATTTCAGCCGAAGATGATGGACCGTGATCGGGATGAATTTGGTTCATTAGATCAGTAAAAGACTTATGATATATTTAAAATAAGGAGATGTTTTCTGCGATAGCAGTGGCGTATTATCATGGAATCTCAAACATTACCGACAACATTAGTTTGGTTTTTTTTAGTTGGAGGCCTTGTGCTCTTAACGATTGTTATTTGGGCGACACAGGCGACTTTAATTTCTAAGAAAAATAGAGAGAAATATAAAAGTAAGAAGATTGTTGATAATTATTATGAGGGAGACGGAAAATCAGTTAAAACTTCTGCAGTTGATGCTCAGATCTTAAAAAGATGGAAGAGAAATTTAAGTGATGTTGATGATTTCTAGAATCTTTGTAATTTTTACCTTGCATTAAATATTCTTAGAGGAGAAACGAAGTGAATCAAGATCAAGGGCGCATTGTTGCTTTATGCTTAAGTAAAGATAAACATGTTGCTAAAAAATCAAAAGAAAAAGTTTTCTTGAAAAAAGATTTTGGTATTGTTGGCGATGCTCATGGGGGATCAGAAAAGCGACAAGTTAGCTTGTTATCAAAAATATCGATTGAAAAAATGAAGGAAGATGGTGCTGATGTGACTCATGGTGCGTTTGCTGAAAACATGATTGTTGAGGGAATTGATTTTAAGAATATTTTTGTTGGTAGTCGACTTCGTATTGGAAGAACAGGATTAATCGAAGTTACACAAATTGGAAAAAAGTGTCATAATCCGTGTTCAATCTATGATGCCGTGGGATATTGCATTATGCCTAAAGAGGGAGTTTTTGCTAAAGTTTTAGAATCGGGAGAAGTTGAAGTTTTCGATTCTATTTGTTTTGCATAATTGATTTTGATATAAAAATAAATGGGCATATTTGCTTGAGACGCAAAACCTTTAAGTTTTGCGTTTATTTTAATATATTAATTATATAAGCGAAAATGCTTGATTTTTAGATAACTTTTAGATAAAATAGTCGCTCAATGTCTCAAAATAATTTAATGGAAAAAATAGTATCTTTATGTAAGCGCAGGGGATTTGTTTTTCAATCCTCCGAGATTTATGGCGGCTTAAGCAGTGTTTGGGATTATGGCCCTTTAGGGGCTGAGCTCAAACGAAATGTGAAAAATGCCTGGTGGAAATCTGTTGTGCATGTTCGAGATGATGTCGTAGGGATTGATTGCGGTATTTTAATGCATCCGCAAGCCTGGAAGGCTTCTGGTCATGTTGATGGATTTTCAGATGTTTTAGTTGATTGCAAGTCTTGCAAGAAGCGTTTTCGAAAAGATCATGTTGGTGATAAGTGTCCAGAGTGCGGAGCGAGTGATTTTACTGAGGGACGCGCATTTAATTTGATGATGAAAACATATTTAGGTGCCGTTGAAGATCAAAATAATGTTTCTTATCTTCGACCAGAAACGGCTCAAGGTATTTTTGTTAATTTTTCTAATGTGGTTGATACAACACGCAAGCGTTTACCGTTTGGTATTGCTCAGGTTGGAAAATCTTTTCGCAATGAAATTACCCCAGGAAATTTTATTTTTAGAACACGAGAATTTGAACAAATGGAAATTGAATATTTCACAAAACCAGAGCAAGCTGATGAGGTTCATCAAAAATGGATCGAAGATCGTTTTGCTTGGTATGTTGATTTAGGTATAAAAAAAGATTCGCTTCGTCTTAGAAAGCACCCGTCAGATGAATTAGCACATTACGCCAAAGGGTGTACGGACATTGAATATCAATTTCCATTTGGCTGGTCTGAGCTTGAAGGCATTGCCAATCGAGGAGACTTTGATTTAAAACAACATTCTCAATCTTCAGGAAAAGATCTGCGGTATCAAGATAATCTCACCAATACAAGATTCTTTCCATATATTATTGAACCTTCCGGAGGCGTTGATCGTGCAACGCTGGCATTTTTAGCGGATGCATATTGCGAAGAAGAAGTAAAAGGTTCGACACGGGTTGTTTTAAAGTTTAGTCCAGAGTTGGCGCCTATTAAGGTTGCAGTATTGCCACTTTTAAAGAAAAATTCAGATATTGTTTTAACAGCAAAAGCGATTAAAAAAGATTTATCCAAATGTTTTATGACCGTATATGATGATACAGCTTCAATCGGAAAGCTTTATAGACGGCAGGATGAGATTGGAACATCTTTTTGCGTGACAGTTGATGTGGATTCTTTAAGCGATAAGAAAGTAACGGTGCGGGACCGAGATACGATGGCACAAGAGCGTATTTCCGTGGATAGTTTGAAAGAATATTTATCAAATAAACTCATTAGTTAAAAGAAGGGTAGGTTTGTTGAAGATGGCAGGTAAATCAAGCAAGTATGTTTATTTTTTCGGTGGAGGAAAAGCAGAAGGTAAAGCTTCGATGAAAGAGCTTTTAGGTGGTAAAGGTGCTAATTTAGCAGAAATGTCTAGCATTGGTGTTCCTGTGCCAGCAGGTTTTACAATCACAACAGAAGTTTGTGCATATTATGATAAGAACAAAAATAAAAAGCCAGCAGGGTTAGATAAAGAAATCGATGCGAATATTGCTAAGATTGAAAAAGTTATGGGTGCAAAATTTGGTGATAGAGATAATCCTCTTTTAGTTTCTGTTCGAAGTGGCGCTGCGGTTTCTATGCCTGGTATGATGAATACTGTTTTGAATCTTGGTATCAATGATGATGTTGTTGTCGGTTTGGCTAAGAAAACAAAAAATGAACGCATGGCTTGGGATTCTTATAGACGTTTTATTAATATGTTTGGCGATGTTTGCATGGGTGTTGATCATGAGCATTTTGAGCATGAGTTAACACGTATTAAGAAAAAATATAAAAGAAAACTTGATACAGATTTGACAACTGAAGAATTAAAAGAGGTTGTTGAAGCTTATAAAGCAGTATACAGAAAGAGCGTTGGAAAAAATTTTCCGACGAGTGCGCGAGAGCAGCTTGCTTATGCGATTGATGCGGTTTTAGAATCATGGAATATTCCGAGAGCTATTATGTATCGAAAGATCAACAAGCTTTTTGGACTTAAAGGAACAGCGGTTAATGTTCAGTCTATGGTTTATGGCAATATGGGTGATAATTCTGGAACAGGTGTTGCATTTACGCGTAATCCTGCAGACGGAACAGATGAATTTTTTGGCGAGTATCTTATTAATGCTCAGGGTGAAGATGTTGTAGCAGGTATTCGTACACCTGATCCAATTTCAACATTGAAAAAGAAGATGCCAAAGATCTATAAAGAACTTAACGATATTCGCTTGAAGCTTGAGCGACATTATCATGATATGCAAGATGTTGAATTTACCATTCAAGAAGGCAAGCTGTACATGCTTCAGACGAGAACTGGAAAGAGAACTGGTTTAGCTGCGGTTAAGATTGCTGTTGATATGGTTAAAGAAAAATTAATTAAGGAACAAGAAGGGCTGATGAGAATTGAAGGCGATCATTTGAATCAACTTCTTTTTCCAATCCTTGATCCTAAGGCAAAAATAGCAGCTATTGTTGCAAAGCGTGTTTTAGCAAAAGGTTTGCCAGCAGGTCCAGGCGCTGCCAACGGACAAATTGTTTTTACAGCTGAAGAAGCTGTAAAATGGGCAGATAAAGGTAAAAAAGTTATTTTAGCTCGAAAGGAAACTTCTCCAGAAGATGTTTCTGGCATGTGGGCTGCTCAAGCAATTTTGACTTCAACAGGCGGAATGACTTCTCATGCTGCTGTTGTTGCTCGAGGCTGGGGTAAGTGCTGCGTTGTTGGTTGTGCGGCTCTCGACATTGATTATAAGACAAAAACAATCAAGGTTGCTGGAAAAGTTTTAAAAGAAGGCGCTGAAGTTTCTATTGATGGTTCAACAGGAGAAATTGTTTTAGGTCATGTTGAGACATCGTCTTCACCAGTTGTTTCTGGTATTATTGATAAAAACAAAAAAGCTCTAAAGCATCCTGTTTGTCAGATCTTTTTAGAAGTCATGAAATGGGCTGATAAAGCACGACAAATTAATGTTCGTACAAATGCAGATTCTCCAAAAGATGCACAAAATGCACGTGCGTTTGGCGCAGAAGGTATTGGCCTTTGTCGAACAGAACATATGTTTTTCGAAGGAGATCGTATTTGGGCAATTCGAGAGATGATCTTGGCTGATGATTTAGCTGGTCGAGAAAAAGCGTTAAAGAAGCTTCTTCCTTATCAAAGAAAAGATTTTGAAGGTATCTTTAAGGCTATGGATGGATTACCTGTAACGGTTCGTCTTTTAGATCCACCTTTGCATGAGTTTTTGCCACATGATTCAAAGGGTCAGGCGGAGATGGCAAAACGTCTAAAGATAACACCAGCGGTTGTTAAAGCTAAAGTTGATTCTCTTCATGAGATGAACCCTATGCTTGGACATCGCGGATGTCGACTATCTATTACATATCCTGAAATTTGCAAAATGCAAGTTACAGCGATTATGGAAGCGGCATGTAATATGGCTAAGAAAAATATTAAAGTTCTTCCAGAGATCATGATTCCGCTTATTGGAACAAAAGCAGAATATGATATTTTAGAAGAGATTTCTCGTAAGACGGCTGAAGATGTTATTAAGGCAAAAGGTAAAAAAGTTGGTTATCTTGTTGGAACAATGATGGAAATTCCTCGAGCTACACTTGTTGCAGACAAGGTTGCTGAAAAGGCTGAGTTCTATTCATTCGGAACAAATGACCTTACTCAAATGACCTTTGGATATAGCCGTGATGACGTTGCAACTTTCTTGCCTGAATATATTGACAAGAAAATTCTTAGAGATGATCCGTTTGCTTCTATCGATCAAGAAGGTGTAGGAGAACTTGTTAAGATAGCTGTTAAACGTGGTCGATCTACACGAAAGAATTTAAAGTGTGGTGTTTGTGGTGAGCATGGTGGTGATCCAGAGAGCGTTAAGTTCTTTGTGAGAGCAGGCTTAAATTATGTAAGCTGTTCACCATATCGTGTTCCAATTGCTCGATTGGCTGCAGGCCAAGCGGCACTTGAAGCCAAAAATAAAAAATAAACAAAGGATATATATTGGATCCTATACGCGCATATTTTAAAGATGTTCGACAGATTCCTCTTCTGACGCCAGAAGAAGAAATTAGTTTGGCACGAAAAATTCAGGGAGGAGATCGTCCGGCTAGAGACCAGATGATTACGTCGAACTTGCGCCTTGTTATTAGTATCGCCAAGCGATACATGAATCTTGGAATCCCTTTAAGTGATTTAATTGAAGAAGGCAACATCGGTTTGATGCGTGCCGTCGATAAATTTGATCCTGAAAGGGGATTCCGCTTTTCAACGTATGCGGCATGGTGGATTAAGCAAAGTGTTTCTCGCTCTATCGTTGATCAAGGTAAAATGATTCGTATTCCTGTTTACATGAACGAAGAACTTGCTAAGTATAAGAAGGCGATAGAAAAATTAACGCATAAGCTTAAGCGTAAACCACGCGTAGCTGAAATCGCAAAAAAGATGCAAGTGGGTGTAGGCAGAATCCGAGAATTGAGTCAATGTGTAACTAAGATGTCTAGCTTAGATGCACCTATTGGCCAAGAAGGTGAAGGACAATTTAAAGATATTGTTGAAGACACAACGCTTGAAGCTCCGCATGAAGAGTTAGAAAGCTTTTTTAATAAGGAACGCACGCTTGATCTTTTAAGTATGATGTCAGATCGCGAACGTGAGGTTTTAGATTTACGTTATGGTATTACTGACGGAGAAAAGCGTACTTTAGCGGAGATTGCAAAAAAAATTGGCGTTTCAAAAGAGTGTATTCGTCAGGTTGAAGTTGGAGCAATAAAGAAGTTGCGAGAAATTTTTCATAAGCAAGAAAAAGGACTTTCTGGAGACGACGAATAGTGAGCGGAACATCTTTAAAAACATTCGCATTAATTATTCCAAGATTTGAAGATTTGGATCATTCTTTTTATGCTGAAGAAATTGTTAAGGGTGTTGGTCTTAGCGCAAGTCGCTTAAGAGTTGATATTTTAATGCACATTACTGAACGTTATGATCATCAAGATTGGTTAAGCGAGAAAATGACTAATCGAAAACAGCTTGATGGTATTATTTTTGCTGATATTGATAAGGATACTGAAACGCTTGAGAAAGTTATTGCAACAGGCATTCCGTATGTTGTTTTAAATAATATCTTTAAAGAGCCAATTAACAGCATTGCTGTCGATAATCAAAAAGCTGCTTTTGATGCTGTGGAATATCTTATTGAGAATGGACACAAAGAGATTGCTATTGTTTGCGGAGACTTAAGAACACAAGCAGGACGCCTTCGTCTTGATGGATACAAGGAAGCTCTTGATAAACATGGCCTTGATTTTAAAGATGAATTTATTAAGTACGGTGAGTTTTTAAGAACATCGTCGAGAAAAGCTGCAAAAGATTTATTTGATGCTGAGAATTCTCCAACTGCTATTTTTGCATGTTCTGATGTCATGGCTTTAGAAATTATGTATGAAGCAAAAACGAGGGGCATGAAAGTTCCACAAGATATTTCTGTAATTGGTTTTGATGACAACCCTATTAATGTTCACAGCTCTGTTAAGCTATCAACAGTTGCCCAGCCTTTAAAGGAAATGGGTCGTTTAGGTCTTGAAAAATTGAATCAAATTTGTGAAGGTGAAATCGGCATTCCAACACAAACGCTTTTGCCAACAAAATTTATTGCGCGAGCAAGTGTTTTTAAGTTAGCGTAACCTTTAATCGAAAAAGGATATCATGAGTAAAAAATTGCAAGATTATATTCGAGACATTCCAGATTTTCCAAAGAAGGGAATCCTTTTCAAGGATATTACAACGCTTTTAAATGATAAAGATGCGTTTAAGCGATCAGTCGATATGCTTGCAAAAAAGTTTAAAGGTAAAAAAATTGATTATATTGTTTCAATCGAAGCTAGAGGTTTTATTTTTGGAGCAGTTCTTGCATATAAGCTTGGAGCTGGATTTGTTCCTGTCCGGAAGAAAGGCAAACTTCCTTCAAAAACGCGAAGCGTAACATATGATTTAGAATACGGAACAGATACTTTAGAGATTCATAGTGACGCGATTGAAAAGAATTCTAAAGTTCTAGTTGTTGATGATTTGTTAGCAACGGGAGGAACAGTTAAAGCCGTTACTCAATTGCTTAAAGGATTTAATGTTTCGATCGTTGCTCTTGCTTTTTTAGTCGAGCTTAAATTTTTAAAGGGTCGCGACAAGCTAAAGAAGTTTCCTATTTCTGCCTTAATTGAGTATTAACTAGATTTTCTCTTCCCAGCTTTAATCTTAAGTGTATTTTTATAATATTTAATTTATTCTAGAATATTGATTACTTTAATTGTAGTATAGCGGCATAATCTTTCTCATAAATCTTTATCAAGTAATGAATCTTCTCGACGCAAATGCCGCAGAATTAATTTGATCAAGCAGTTTAGCGTTTCGTTAAGATTAATGTACGCTGTGGTTTTATTTACGTGTCCGCACTTTTGATTATTTTGAATATGACATAGCGACATAAATTTTTCAAATAAAGATATTAATGTATTTGCGCCCGTAGCTCAGATGGATAGAGCGCGGCTCTCCTAAGGCCGGCGTGGGGGGTTCGAGTCCTCCCGGGCGCATTTTTTTATTCGCCAACTTTAAGAGGTTTTAAGAGAGGCGAATAGACAACCCTCAGCAGAGGATAAATATTTTTTCAATTCTAAGAAAGATGGATGGAGAGATTTTGCAGAGGGATAAACTTCTTGGTATTTATGATATTTTTGTGAATTTTGCACTTTTGTTAATTTATTCTAATTTCTTTATTTTCAATGAGATATCAATTTTATTAATAGAATAAAAAGAATTTTAAAAAAACTTGACACTGCATCTTATCTGTGGAAAAATAAACTTACACTGAACCCAGAGATGACTCTACTTATAACAAGGAAGGAGGTGAAGAAAAAAGGCTGTTACGGCTCATCGCTACCTGGGAAATTTTCGCGTATCCCTAGACGTTTTTACAACGACTAGAAATTATATACATGGCTGGTTTAATTTAAAAAATTTATTTCAAGGAGGATTACCAATGAAAAAAGGTATTCTATTGGCAGTGTTGATTGTAGCTTTATTAGCTATGCCTGCATTTGCTAGCGTACAAAATATTAAAGTTAGCGGTGACCTAGAAAATTCATGGGTTTCTCGTGGTGGTTTTGATTTTGGTGTAGGTACTTCAGATATGACGCAGAATGATGTTCTTACTCAACTTCGCTTAAGAGTCGATGCAGATCTTACAGATAACGTTTCTGTAGTTGTTCGTTTACTTAACGAAAGAACTTGGGGAAGTGATGTTTCAACAGACGGTGGCATTGATGTTGATCTTGCTTATATTGAAATGAGAGAAATGCTTTATTCTCCATTGACTGTAACAATTGGTCGTCAGGTTCTTTATTATGGTAATGGTTTGATTCTTGGTGATGGACCAAACAATGAAACAACTAGTTCATTGTCAAGTGTTGCTCCAGATCTTTCTAAGGTTTCTGGCGTTGATGCGATCAAGGCAGTTTTGGATTATGATCCTTTAACAATTGACATTTTTGCTGCAGTTGTTGATGATCAAGATAAGCAAGACAAAAGTGATGATGTTAATCTTTATGGTATTAATGCAAATTATGCCTTTAACGATTCAAAAGGTAGTGTTGCCGAAGCCTATTTCTTTGCAAAAGTTGATTCTTCTGTAACAGATTCAGGTTCTGGAAATTCAAACGCGGATACAGTTTTTAATCCTGGCATTCGTTTAAGTTCAAACGTTCTAGACGGTTTGTTCTTGTCTGGTGAAATTGCTTATCAGTTTGGTAAGGCAACAAGCACAACTTTGCCAAATACTCCTCTTTCAATAGATAGAAATGCTTTAGCTGTTCAGTTAATTTCAAGCTATGCACTTCCTTTTGAAAAGACAAAGAAATATAGTCCTACTCTAGTTGGATCATATACTTATTTGTCTGGAGATAGTGATAATTTGGGAGTAAACGGTACTAAAGAAAACAAATATACTGCATGGGATCCTATGTATGAAGGACAAAGCGGTGGAAAGATTTACAATGCTTTGTTTGATTTAACCAATTGTCATATTTATTCAGTTGCACTTTCTGCTGAAGTTGTTGAAGATGTTATGGCTAAAGCAACATGGTCTGGTCTTTGGTTGGACAAGAAAATGAGTACTTCTCCTTGGAGACCAGAAAACGTTTATGCTGCCGGAACTATTACTACAGTAGCTGCTTACAATGTTGATCAAGACAAAAAAGCTCTTGGAAATGAATTTGATCTAGAGCTTACTTATGATTATACAGAAGATGTTGTTATTGGTTTGAATACTGGTATCTATTTACCAGGTTCTGTGTTTACAGAAGCTAATGATAACGCAGCAACACAGGCTATTTTATCTGTGCTTGTTAACTTCTAATTATTGTTAAAAAAGAAGTTTTAAAAGTGCCCCGCCGATTTTCGGCGGGGCACTTTTTTGTATGAGCACAATTTTTCTTTAAGAAATATTAAGATTGGTCTTTTGCATTGAACGACGATAAAGAATTTAGTTAAAAAAACTTAAGAATGTTCTTTTAAATGCATATATATTTGTTAAGATAAACATACTAAGTTAATTTTAACAATGTTTGTTAATCCTTTTAATGGATTTATTGATAGCTATGACTAAAGAAGAAATTTATGAGCATTTAGCTCAAGTGTATTTAGGTAAAAAGACAAAAGATACTCCTGTAAAGAAAAATAAATTTAACGTTTCCCCACTTACAAAAACTACGTTAACACTTATCATTTTAGCCGTTGCTTTTTATAGTTTGACTGCGTTTTTATCTCGACGACACGATGCCCTTAAAACGAATATTATTTTTGCTTTAAACAATTCTCCAATTCGAATTAAATATAACTTAAACAATCCTTATCCTCAAATTAAAGATTTTTCTATTAGTATTCCTAAAACGGATATCGCTAAATATAAAAATTTAAATTTCTCAATACGAGGTCTTGAAGAAGGATATCCAGATGTTGTTAAGGTGGTTTTAACCAACAAGCGAAACGAAGAAGCCTTTGTTCTTATTTCTGGTGTTAAATTAAAGTGGAATGATTATAGTTTACCTTTAGAAGGCTTTGTTAACATTACAGATTGGATGAGCGTTGATAAAGTTTCTTTTGTTTTAGAGGGATGGAATGTTGCAAAGAAAAAAGGAATTATTCTAATTGATGAAGTATGTTTTTCAAAGTAGATTTAATTAAAAATTGAAATCCCAGCACACTTTGTGTGTGGGATAAATTTGCGCAGATAATTTACGTTTTTTTTTAGTTGTATAAATTATGCACTTATTTATAAAAGGAGGATCATTTTATGAGGATTATTGCTGTTGCTAACCAAAAAGGGGGCTGCGGAAAAACAACGACTTCGATTAACTTAACGGCTGCATTGGCAGCGAATGGTAAACGTGTGCTGCTTCTTGATTTGGATCCTCAGTCTCATGCTTCGCTTGGACTTGATATCGATTCTCAAAACAGTATTTATAATGTGATTTCTAAGATTACGCCACGAAAACTTTCTATTGATCAGATTATTCAGAGCATTGATAAGAAATTTGATCTTGTTCCGTCGAATGTTTTGGTTGGAACGCTTGAGCAAGAATTGGCTGATGAAATAGGACGAGAGGTTAAGCTTTCAACAATTTTAGATAGCTTAAAGGGTCGATATGATTATATTATTATCGATTGTCCTCCTAATCTTGGATTCTTAACTATTAATGCACTTCGTGCATGTAGTGAGGTTATTATTCCTGTTGAAACAAGTCGGTTTTCTCTTCAGGGTGTTGATCGACTTTTAGAAATTATCAAGCTTGTTAAAGATAGGCTTGATCATCATATTACGAGTAGAGTTTTAGTAACAATGTTTGATTCTAGGTTGCGTCATTCTTTTGCAATGTTGGATAAGATTAAAGCGCAATTTTCTGATAATCTTATTGGAACGATTGTTCATCTTAATGTTAAGCTTAAAGAATCTGCTGTTATGGGGAAAAGTGTTATGGATTATGATAAATATTGTCGTGGTAGCAAAGATTATTATAGCTTAGCTAAAGAGCTTATTTGCTATGAAAAGGTTTCTGCAGAATCGGTGTTTAAGCCGATATCTTCTAAGATGAAGAAAGAAGTTAAGGATAGAGTAAAAGATTTTAAAGATACTATTGCTTTTAGTCTAAAGGCTCCTGAAGCAAAATCTGTTTACATTGCAGGTGATTTTAATAATTGGTATGTTGATGAATCTTGCCGGATGCAGAAGAGGGATGGAATCTGGACGGCTAGCTTAAAGCTTAACCCGGGTAAGCATCAATATCGTTTTATTGTAGATGGTCGATGGCAAGAAGATCCAGGTAATCCAAAACGAGAAGAAAATTCTTTCGGTGATGCTAATTCGGTTGTTGAGATTGCACAGTAATGAAAAAAAAGAACGATGCAGAAGATAAGATTTTTGCAATTATGGCGTATCTTTCGATCTTGTGCATTGTTCCGCTTGTTTTTAAGAAAGATAATAAATTTGTCCTTTCCCACAGTAAGCAAGGCCTTGTGATATTTGTTGGATTTGTTTGCATTTTTGTTGTTAGCATTTTATTTGATTGGATCTTGCGTCCAGGACTCTTTTTGTTAGGCCTTGCATCGATCTATGGCATTATTGAATCGATTAGAGGCAAATACATAAAGATTCCTTTGATTCATCAGATTGCAGACAAAATCACTCTTTAATTTTAAATTTGTGCCTAAGGTGCTTATGTCATTTTTTCGAACTAAAAAATATGTTGATGTCACAAACCTTCCATCTTATTCAAATCGAAAGAATAGAGATTTTGCAATAAAGAAGGTAAAGCCGGTTGTTTTAATAAAAAGAGCTAAATCTGTTGTTTTGCCTAAGAAGGTAAAGCAAGAAAGAAGCTCACCGACTTTTTCTAAGAAGATTCAAGGCTTGTTTTCTAGATTAGAAAGCTTAAAAAAAGTAAAACAACCTAAAATTAAGCCAAGAATGCAGAAGCCGGTCAGGATTGCTAAACAAAATCAGCCCGTGGCTTTAAGTCAACAGCTTGTTGGTGAGATAACTCATTTCTTTACAAAGATTAGTGTTTGCGTTATTAAGCTTAAGAAAGATGTTAGTGTTGGAGACAAAATTTATTTTAAAGGTTCTGGTTGCGATTTCTCTCAAAAGATTGTTTCTATGCAGGTCGATCACAAGAATGTTGATCGAGCCGTGAAGGGCCAAGAGGTCGGTCTTAAGGTGATCAGAGATGTTTCGGTTGGATGTGATGTTTTTAGATAAATAGATTTTCTTTATGACTATGTTATAATGAAGACCAAACTGAAAATTACAAAAATGGAGAGAAGCATGGTGAAGTTTAAAAAAGATGCCCAAAGTACTATTGAATATATCTTGCTTTTTACTGCAGCTATTGCATTGTTGATTGTTTTTTTGTCCCCTAATGGAAATTTTCGCGATATCATTTCAGGCAGCATTACTGGTTCTGTCCAGCAAATTCAGACGATGACAGATGGAACAGATTTCTCAACTGGAGAATACGCTCTTCCGCCAGCTTGTAATAATAATGGTACATGTGATTCTGGTGAAAATTGTGAAAATTGTTCTTCAGACTGCTCTACAGGCTGTGCTCCTAAGTTAAGCATAGAGTGTGGTGTTACGTATTATGACAATTGTAATAATACTTGCGGGATGGGGAGGGAGTGTCCTGATGCTACAATGAAGTGTACTGGAATGGAGTGCGAAACAATAGTTCCGTAGTTTTTTGAAAGTATTTTTATGAAAAAGAATAGTAATTTAATATTTCGATATCTTCTTTGGTGTTACAAGACAACTAAAGAGCAACTGGATTGGATTGACCGAAAGTTTACTCAAATTGAAGTTGATCGATATGTTTTAAAGCATCTTCAAAAAAATAAAGATTTAGAATCTAATTTAAAAGTTAATGAATTTACGGCTTATATCGAGGCTAAAGAAAAAAGAGGGTTAAAAGAGAAATTCTCAGATGCTAAGGCAACAAAAATTAAGTCGGAGTATTTATATCTAGAGAATCGTCTGCAGGCAACTGAAAAGGCTATTATTCATTTCTGTGGGGAAAAAACTTTAAAAGAGATACGCGCCTCTTATGAGCAGGAAATGACCAATCGCATTCTTTCCGCGCGGGATCATACTTAAAATAATTTATCGACCAATTTGATTTTGACGTTTCATGTCTTCCATTTTTCGTTTTTGGTCTTCCATGAAACGTCTTTGTGCATCTTGAGAAGAAGAGGCTGATGAGGCTTGTTTGTTTCGATACTCTTGAGCCTGGCGCTTATAGTTATCCATCATTTCTTTTCGTTCTGCTTCAATTTTAGAAGGAGAAAAATCGCCATAATCTGGAGAAACAGAAAAAGCTCTAGATTGAGCTTTCTGAACGAAATGAACAGCAGCTCCTAACCCCCAAATGAGTAGAAAAACAAATAGAAATAGTTTAATTAAACTTTTCATATTATAAGTATAGATAAAATTTTCAATAAGTGCAATAAAAGAAAAAATAGTTTTTAGAATAAAAGGGTGCTTGAAGATAAAATTAGAGTTGAATTTGCTTATAAACTATGAAATACTAAATAAATGATTGTTTAATTTATATCAAGGAGGATGTATGGCAAAGAAGAAGATAAAGAGTTTTGAGGATAATTTAGCGGAAATTAAGAAGAAATTTTCAAAGTTTAGTAAAGAGGCTGTGGTTCTTGCAAAAAAAGGTGAAAAAGAATTTGTGCGTCTTTCGAAAGAAGGAAAACTGCATGTTGATTCTGCAACCGTTGGAATAAAAAAGGAACATCTTTTGTATCTTGTTGGTAAGGAGTATGTTCGTTTAGGTTGTCCTGGAGCAAAAAGTGCAAAGTTGAAGAAGTTTATGAAAGAGCTAGAAGATTTAAAGAAAAAAGACCTTGCTTTGAAACGAACACTTAAAAAAGTTAAGAAATAATTTTCTAAAAGTATTTTAAAAGGGTTGTTTTTAGGCTTGCCTAGGAGCAACCCTTTTTATTCAAGAAACTTTTAATTATGAATGAATCTTTAAATAAAGTAACTTGTGATATTGTTGTTCCTCTTTGGAATAAGGTTGAATATACAAAGAATTTTGTCAAGACTCTCGTCGAGTCTACGCATATTCCGATTAGAGTTATTTTTGTTGATAACAATAGTACGGATGAAACACGACAGTATTTGAAAGATCTAGAGCCTACGGATAATTGTTTTTTTGAAATTATAACAAATGATACAAATTTAGGATTTATTAAAGGCGTTAATAAAGGCTTGGAAATAGCCGATGCAGAGTATGTCTGTATCGCAAATAATGATTTAGAATTTTCAAAGAATTGGCTTGAAGAAATTATTAATGTTTTTAAGTTCAATCCGTCTATTGGTTTGGTGAATCCTAATAGTAATAATCTCGGCGTTAGAATTCAAAAAAGTATTGGTCTTGATGAAATAGCTAAGCTGCTTAAGGATAAAGAAGATTTTATGTTTAAGGAGCTAAACTTTTGCATTGGATTTTGCATGATAACAACTCAAAAAGTTTTCTCTGAGGTTGGATTTCTGTCTGAAGAGTTTTTGCCTATGTTTTTTGAAGATACTGATTATTCTCTTCGCGTTCAACAAAAGGGGTATATGGTTGGTGTTGCGAAAAGATCTTATGTTTGGCACGCTGAGCATGCTTCAATGGGTCAATTGGGTAAAGAAAAAGAAAAGATTTTTAGATCTAGCAAGAAAATCTTTGAAAAGAAATGGGGAAGAATATTACGAATTGCTATCGTTTGCAAAGATAAGCGTGAGGTATCAGAGGTTTTAAAAGATGGTCTTGATCTTGGGAAATTTGGGAATTATGTAACTTTCTTTGTAAAAGATGACTTTTCAGACGAGGAAAAGATTTTTAAAGATCAAGGTTTGAAGGAATTTTCAAACTTTTCTAAAAAACGATTTTTAAATATATTCTTTTTAGCATGGCACTTTATTCTAAAGAAGAAAAAGTATGATATTGTTATTTCAAGAAGTCGCTTCTTAGCATTTATTTTGAAGTTTATGAAATGTCGAGCATGCGAAAGAATCGATTTTGCACAAATCCAGGAAATTAAGTCTCAAGGAGTTTGATGGTTTTAGAATTAAAAAATAAGCTTTTTGAAGTTTTTTCTATCATAAGAGTAAAAGATGAAGGGCAGATAGATTTGATTGTCGAAGTTTTTTTATCTTTGGGTGTAAAACTTCAAGATATTACTATTTTAACTAAGAATAATTTTGTTCGGATTTCTGTTTATTTTAAGAATGAAAAAAAGGCTTTGGTTTTTAAGAAGAAGATAAAAGATCTTAAATTGAAAGGCGTTGTTTTTCGATTGCGTTATCTCAAAATTGAGAATTGGAAAGAGAAATGGGCAAAGAGTTTTTCTGCTTTTCAGTTAACTGAGAATATTGATGTTGTGCCAACTTGGAGAAAACGAAGTTATAAAAAAACAAAAAGAGTTCCTATTTATTTGTCGTCGATTAATGCCTTTGGCACAGGTTTACATGAAACGACAAGTTTC
This sequence comes from uncultured Planctomycetales bacterium, assembly GCA_964648665.1. Lineage (GTDB taxonomy): Bacteria > Omnitrophota > Gorgyraeia > Zapsychrales > Aceulaceae > Aceula. The sequence goes on from CAZYOA010000005.1 coordinate 44,953, forward strand.
ATGGCTCAGCTTATTGAGCGATATGCTGGAAAATTTTCTAATTTTCTTGATATTGGTACAGGGACAGGAATTTTAAGTCTTGTTGCTTTGCATAGCGGTGCTAAGGATGTTACAGCTATTGATTTTGATAGTGATTGTGTAAGATCTGCAAAGGAAAATTTTTATGTAAATAATAAAAATGCTTATATCGAGAAGTTTGATATTGCAAAGTTTCAAGCAAAGAAAAAGTTTGATTTTGTTGCTGCAAACTTAATTACGCATGATTTGATTCGAGTGAGAAAGAAACTTGTTTCTCTTGTTTCTCCCGGTGGGTTTCTGGCCATTTCTGGGATATCTCTTGAAAATTTACCCCAAATTAAGAGTGTTTTTAAAAATCTTCCCTTGCGATGTCTTAAGATAAAGACCGGAAAACAATGGGTTGCTTTAATTTATAAGAAAGTTTGAAATGATTAATGTTTTCAGTGTTACTGAAGAAAAAGAGCAGCAGTTAAGGCGGCGCATGATAAGTTTGGGCGTTGATGAAAAAGATCTTAAAGAATCTTTTGTGCGTTCTTCGGGTTCTGGTGGACAAAATGTTAATAAAGTTTCGACTTGTGTTTTTCTTGTGCATTCTAAAATGGGATTGTCTGTTAAATGTCAAAAGTCTCGATCTCAAGGGTTAAATCGATTTTATGCTCGACGACTTTTACTTGATAAAATAGAAAAACAACAAAAAGGTTTTGTTTCGCAAGAGCGAAAACGTATAGAAAAGATTAAGCGACAAAAGCGAAAGCGGTCTAAAAGAGCTAAAGAAAAAGTGTTGGAATCAAAAAAACAACAGTCTGAGAAAAAGAAAAGCCGACAACGAATTAATCTTTCAAATTCTAGCGTCGATTAAGAAAATGATCTCTGTCCTAAAAGCTAAACAAATAATTTTAAAGAATACAAAAATTTTACTCGAGGAGCGCAAGAGTTCTGCAGAAGCGTTAAATTGTATATTAGCTGAGAATATTTGTGCTAGTCAGGATTGGCCACCTTTTTGTCGTTCAACAATGGATGGCTTTGCTGTGAGAAGCAAGGATATTGTAAAAGCAGCATTAGAGGGTGGAGTTTCTTTAAAGATTGTTGATACTTCATTCGCTGGGTTTCCTGCGAAAAAAACTTTAAAAGAAAACCAAGCTATTCGAATTATGACTGGAGCTATTGTTCCAAGCGGTGCAGATTGCGTGGTTATGCAAGAAGACACGAAAAGGGATTCTCAAAATGTTGAGATTTTTCGAGGTGTTAAAAGAGGATCTAATCTAAGGCTTAAAGGGGCTGATTCTAAAAAGGGAGATTTGATTATCTCTAAGGGATCAAAGATTACTCCTGGCATCATTGGATTGTTTGCAAGTTTTGGGAAAGAATATGTTAAGGTTTCCAAGACTCCAAAAGTTGGAATTCTTGTTACTGGAGACGAGCTTGTTTTGTCTGACCGCAAGCCAAAAGCAGGGCAGATTCGAAGCGCCAACGAGCATGCTCTTTGCGCACAATTAAGAGAGATTGGTGTTGAATCAGAGTTTTTAGGAATCGCTCGAGATAATCAAAAAGATTTAGAAAAAAAAATACGCAAGGGACTTAGAAAAGATATTCTATTAATTTCTGGCGGTGTTTCTGTTGGAGATCGTGATATTGTTCAAGAAGTTTTAAAGAAAGTTTCTGCTAAGATATTATTTTGGAAGGTTGCAATAAAACCGGGAAAACCTCTTATTTTTGCAAAAAAGAATCAATGTCATATTTTTGGACTTCCAGGAAACACAGTATCGGGCATGGTTTCTTTGAAAAAATTTGTGATGCCGTGTATTTCAAAGATGCGTGGACAAAAGCGTGAATTATTGAAAACAGCTGAAGCTATTTTAGATCATAATATTAAAGTTGAGCCTAGACGTCAAAAATTAATGAGAGGCATTGTGAGTCAAAAGAAAAATAAATTATTTGTGCGTTTAAGTGCGCATCAAGTTTCAGAAAATATAATGTCTATAGCTAAAGCAAATTGTTTTTTTAAAATTGAAGAAGGAGTGGCTTCGCTGAAAAAAGGACAAGTGATTATTGTTGAATATTTGTAATTTTATTTGAGGAGAATGATGATGGTAAAACAAAAAGTATCTGGAATGATTGATGTAAGTCAAAAGAAAATAACTCGGCGAATTGCACGAGCTGAATGTGCTATCGAAATGAATAAGAAAACATTTGATTGCGTTTTAAAGGGAGATTCTCCAAAAGGAGATATTTTCCAGACAGCACGTGTTGCGGGTGTTATGGCCGCTAAGAAAACGCCAGAAATTATTCCGATGTGTCACTCGTTGTCATTAAATACAGTAAAGATTGATTTTAAATTTAATGCTAAAAAGTGCCAGATTGTTGTTTTATCTGAAGTTGTTTGTCGCGGACGTACTGGTGTAGAAATGGAGGCTTTAACGGCAGTTTCTGTTTCTGCTTTAACGATTTACGATATGATGAAATGGTCTGATCGGCGCATGCGTATTTTAGATGTGAAGTTGACATATAAGTCTGGCGGAAAAAGTGGAATTTTTAAAGCATAATCATACAAAATTTTTTTTAATTATATTTTTTATATTTTTTGCTGGTTATTTATTTATTCAAAACTTTAATTTTAGAATAACTGAGGAAAAATTAAGTCTTGGCACAATTGTGCAAGTTGATGTGTGCACTTCTCTAGGTGGGATTAAAAAAGCGCGTCATGCGATTCAAAAAGTTTGGCAAAGAATTGATGAGATTAATTTGCGCATGAATGTTTATAGCGAAGAGAGTGATGTTGCTAAAATTAATAAATCTTATCCTAGCCCTATTAAGATTCATCAGGATACCTATTTACTTTTAGATGACGCAAAGAAATATTCAGTTCTTACAGGCGGTGCTTTTGATATAACGGTTGGACCATTGGTTTTATTATGGAAAAAGGCTTCTAGAGTAGAGATTATGCCATCTGAGATGGAGATTCAAGAGGCTAAGGAAAAGATCGGTTCTCATCGTTTTGAGCTTTTAGATAAAAATACTGTTGTAATGCTTCATCCTGGAACTCGTATTGATTTAAGTGCAGTTGCTAAAGGTTATGCGGTTGACCAGGCTGCAGAAATTTTAAGAAATAATGGGATAAATAATTTTCTCATTAATGCGGGAGGAAATATTTTTGCGCAAGGAAAAAATTGTCAAAAAAAGTTATGGTCTGTAGGTGTTCAAAATCCTATTGAGAGTAAAATGTTGGTTGATAGAATTGATTTAGAGAATTTAGGAGTTGCTACGTCTGGTGATTATCAACAGCATTTTGTTATTGAAGATGAGCAGTATTCGCATGTCATTGATCCTCGAAGCGGATATCCTGTGCGCTTAGTAACAAGTGCTACGGTTGTTGCTAAAACGGCTCAGGAGGCCGATGCCTTTTCAACGGCGCTATGTGTTATGGGGTCGGATAGAGGTATTTATTGGGCTGATCATTTGCAGGGTGATATTTCCGCAATGATTATTGAGCGCAAGAAAAATGGGGAAATTGTTCAGCATATAAGTGAAAAATATAAAGATTTACATAAAGCAAGTCATTGACATGGGTTTTTCTCCTATATTTTTAATTTTGAAAAGGTCAATATTAACGTTTTCAATAAAAGATTTTTTGTTATAATAAGTAACTTAAATAAACTATTTTAATCTATTGTACTTTGAGGTAATCATGCCCTTCCAAGCAAGTAAGAAAAGTTTTTCATATACCGATTTGGCAAATTCAATTGAAGGTTTTCAAGAGAATTATTCTGATGATATTAGCAAGAGCGAATATTTTGGATTTCCTTTAGAATCAATTCTAAAAGCCGAACAAAATCTTTATAATCCTAAAACATCTTCGATTGCATACTTTTCTATGGAGTATGGTATTGCACCAAGTATTTATAATACATTTCAGCAAAAAGCTGTATTAAGTGAGGACAATAAATTTTATACTCATGAAGTGTTTTCTAATAATTGGCTTTGCGATTATATTTTTAAGGTTGAAATTGATAAGCTTTTAGATATTCCTATTTATGGAGGGGGCTTAGGTGTTCTGGCGGGAGACACAATGAAAAGTGTTGCTGATCACGGCTTTTCATTAGCTGGCATAGGAATTCTGTGGAACAAAGGTTATTTTAAGCAAAACTTCTGGTATAAGCATGGACAGGTTCCTGAGGAGCTTCAATGGGATCCGCATAGCTATCCTGGATTAATTCCTCTAAAGAATATCATTACGCTTAATACAAAAGAAGGACCGATTCATCTTCGTTTATGGAAATATTATATTTATAGTTTTGATAAGAAAAATGTTGTTCCTATTATCTTGTTGGATTCGAATCTTCAAACGAATAAAGAATACTTTAGAAAGCTTACGGATCAGCTTTATCGTAGTGATAATGTTTGGTGGAAAATTATCCAAAGAACAATTTTAGGTGTCGGCGGGATGAAGGCTCTTGAAAGTTTAGGTTATGCAACAGATCGTTACCATTTAAACGAAGGGCATGCCGCGTTTGCATTGGTTGAAAAGTATATGAGCCTTAAGGATAAATCAAAATTTGATGAAGTTAAAAGTCATTTTCTTTTTACGTGTCATACTCCAGTTGCTGCAGGTCATGATAAGTTTGAAATTCGTGATGTTGCTAATGTTTTGGAGCCTGAATATGTAAAAGCAGCAGAAATGCTTGGAAAAGAAAACTCGTCATCTTCTCAAATTAGCTTAACTCATATTGCTCTTAGTAATTGTTCAAGAGTTAATGCTGTTGCGCAAAAACATGGAGAGGTTATGCGTTCTCAGTTTCCAGATTTTGCTAAGAAAATTCAGGCTATTACAAACGGTATTCATGGGTATACTTGGCTTTCGCCAAGTTTTCATAATCTTTTTGGAAAATATAAAAAGAAAATTGGTCCGTGGGACAAAGACTTTAAAGCTGTAGCCTCTGTAACGGAATTGGCTGATGATCAAAATTTCAGAAAAGATTTATTTGAAGCGCATCAAGAAAATAAAAGAAACATGATCAGCATTATTAAGCATTGGCAACTTAAAGAAGATGTATTTACGATTTCTTGGGCTCGACGTATTGCAAGCTATAAGCGACCGGCTTTAATTTTGCATAAAATTGAACGGTTAATCAAAATTGCAGAAAACATCGGACCGATTCAAATTATATTAGCTGGAAAGGCGCATCCGAATGATAATATCGGAGGTGCACATATCGACGAAATTTTAGATCAGATTGATAAATTGAATGAACATAAGAAATTGATCAAAGTTCTTATTCTAGAGAACTACGATACATATTTTGGAAAACTCTTAACAAGTTCAGTCGATGTCTGGCTTAATAATCCGCTTCCACCATTTGAAGCATCAGGAACAAGTGGCATGAAAGCTATTGCTAATGGTGTTTTGCAGCTGACAACTCTCGATGGATGGGTTGTAGAGGCTGCTAACGATAACATTGGTTGGGTTTTTGGATATCAGCATGAAGAAGGAACAGCAATCGGAAATGAAGCAAATTTACGTTTAGATGAGGATTCAGATGCGCTTTATGATGCGCTTGAGCAAGTTGTCAATTTATATTATAAAACTGTTAAGGATGGTAAAGTAAATCTTAATAGTCCATGGATTGACAAAATGATTCAGTGTGTTCATCGTAGTGCGTTCTTTAATACTCATCGCATGGTCGAAGAGTATAACCAGCAAATGTGGCAAATAAAAAAGTAAAACAATGAAACAGTATCTTGATTTAATTAAAGATGTGTTGGAAAACGGTGAAAAGAAAGAGGATCGTACAGGAACAGGAACAATATCTGTTTTTGGATGCCAAAAGAAATACGATCTTCGAGAGGGATTTCCGCTGTTAACAACTAAAAAAGTTTTGTTTAGCGCTGTTGTTCGTGAGCTTTTATGGTTTTTAAAAGGGGCAACGAATGTTAATGATGATCTTGCTGAACATACGCCGATTTGGAATGCTTGGGCTGATGAAAATGGAGAGTTAGGGCCTGTGTATGGATATCAATGGCGAAAATGGGAACAATTTTCTATTGATCAAAAAAATAATAGCTATCAAAAGAAATATATTGATCAAATTGAAAATGCTATTGAGATGATTAAGAATAATCCGAATTCACGACGAATTATTGTTAGCGCCTGGAATGTTTCTGATATTGATCGCATGGCTTTGCCACCTTGTCATATGATGTTTCAATTCTATGTTGTTAATGGCAGGCTTGATTGTCAGCTTTATCAACGTTCAGCAGATCTTGCCTTGGGGGTTCCTTTTAATATTGCAAGTTATGCGCTTCTGATGATGATGGTTGCTCAGGAATGCAATTTAACTCCAGGTATTTTTACGCACACTTTAGGTGATGCGCATATTTACTTGAATCATGTTGATGGATTAAAAATACAGCTACAAAGAACTCCTAAATCTCTGCCTGAAGTGCGGATTGCCTCAAAGAAAGTTTTGGATATTTCTTTTGAAGATATCGAACTTTTAAATTATCAACATGATCCTTTTATTAAATTTTCAATCGCGGTTTAAAATTTATGAATTCTAAGTTAAAACCTTTTGATATCATTGTTGCTGTTGACCAAAAAAACGGTATCGGGAAAAATGGCGGGTTGCCGTGGTCATTGTCTGAAGATATGCAGCATTTCAAAAAGGTCACTACGCAAACGCAAGATTCTTTAAAAAAGAATGCTGTGGTTATGGGTAGAAAAACGTGGGAATCAATACCAGATAAATTTAGACCTTTGCCGGATAGAGTAAATGTTGTGTTAACTCGAAATAGTGAGTTTTTGTTGCCTGAAGGCGTTATTCGAGCAGATAGTCTTGAATCAGCTTGTAATCAGTTAAAAGATGATCGAATTGAAAAGATTTTTGTTGTTGGAGGTGCAAGTATTTATGCTCAAGCTCTTGAATCAGAAATGTGTGAATCTATCTATTTGACGCGTATTTTCAAAGATTTTGAATGTGATACTTTTTTCCCTTCGATTGAGATTCAGTTTAAAGAAATTGAATCTTCTGAAGAGAAATCTCAGGATGATCTGACGTATTGCTTTTCATCTTATAAAAATAATAAGTTTTTATAATATTATTTTTAAAATAATCCTTTTCTAGATTTTTCAAATATATCATTTATAATATTAGTATAGTATTCAACTTAAGTGAAAGGGTTTAAATGAATGGAAAAAAGAGGGTTTTAGTTGTTGATGACGAAGAAAGCATTAGTAAAACTCTGAAGCTTCTTCTTGAGACTCGCGGATATGATGTTGATGTTGCCGAAACAGGTCATGAAGCTCTGGAGAAGGCTTTAAAAAAGCCTGATATTATTCTTTTAGATTTAATGTTGCCTGATATTACGGGGTTTGATGTTTGTCGAAAGCTACGTGAAGATAAGGCTACGCATTTTATTCCAATTATTATTCTTTCTGTTCGATATTTGTATGAAGATAAGGTTGAGGGGCTTTATTTGGGCGCTGATGATTATGTGACAAAGCCATTTGAATACGAAGAGCTTTTTGCGCGGATGGAAGCTGTGATGAGACGACGAAGTATGTTTGATGATGAAACAAAAGAAAATAGTCCGATTGTCACTGAGCTGAGACAGATTATTGACAACAAGCTAATCACTCCGTTTTTTCAGCCGATTTATTTCTTGAGACCTTTTACGCTCTGTGGTCTTGAGGCTTTAAGTCGTCCTCCAGTTAAAAGTATTTTGTCTAATCCTGAGATGTTGTTTGAAGCTGCGCTTCGTTTAGGTTTTTATGAAGAATTAGAAATGATGTGTTGGAAAAGAGCTTTTGAGACAATTTTAGAAAAGAAATATACGGATCGAATTTTCTTAAATTGTAATCCTTATTTAGTTGAAAGTTCAGAATTCTTAAAAATTAAATCAGTTATGGAGGATTACAATATTTCAACTAAGAATATTGTTTTGGAAATCACGGAACGTTCAGCCATTACGGATTATCAGATGTTTTTTGATCGATTGCGTGAATATCAAAAAGATGGTTTAAATGTTGCCATTGACGATATTGGAGGTGGATATGCGTCTATCGAGTCGATTGTTGAGATTAAGCCAAAGCTTGTGAAGATCGATATAAGTATTATTCGAGATTTAGATAAAAATGCTTTAAAACAAAGCGTTGTAAAGTTTATTATTTCGTTCTGTAAGGAAAACAATATTACGTCTGTAGCTGAGGGCATTGAGAGAAAAGAGGAGTTGGATGTCCTTTTAGATCTTGGAGTTGATGCTGGTCAGGGTTATTTCTTAGGGGCGCCTTCTCCGGAGATTAATATTGATGAATTACGGCAGAAGAAAATATCATAAGTGCGTATTTTAAAATCTTCTATTCAACTTAATTTAAGAGATCCTATAAGATTCCAAAAGGAGTTTGCTAAAGCATGCTAACATTAATAGTATTGTTTGTTGGCGTTATTGTAGCTTCGGGTTTTTGTTCGATGGCTGAAGCGGCAATTTTAAGTCTTCCGTTTGTTAGAGCTAGAATGCTTGTTGACGAGGGTAAAAAAAATTCTAAAGATTTATTGATTTTAAAAGAAAATATGGATGTTACGCTTGCGGCAATTGTTATTCTAAATAATGCCGTTAACATTATTGGAGCGATCTTTGTTGGTCAAAAAGTAACAAGTTTGTTTGGAAATAATTGGCTCGGGCTAGCTTCAACAGTTATTACTTTTGCGATCATTGTTCTTTCAGAGATTATTCCAAAAACGATTGGAGAAAAGTACAAATCTAAATTATCGCTTCTTGTTGCGCCTTCAGTCCGCGTTTTAGTTTTTATTATGAGACCGCTTATCAATGTTATTATTTTTTTGGCACGCCCATTTTTTTCTGGACGGAAACTTCCTAGGGTTACAGAAGCCGAAATTAAGATGATGCTCAAACTTGGTCGTGATGCGGGTACTGTTGAGATGGATGAAGAGGTTTTGTGTAATCGAGTTTTTAAGCTTAACGATCTAAAGGCTCATCAAATGATGAAGCCGATGAATCGCATTTATGCACTTCCGGCTAGAAAAACATTAAGAGAGATGAGAGATGCAATTATCAATTCTCGTTATAGCCGAATTGCGGTTTACGATAAAGATCCTTTAGATTTTGTTGGTATTGTTCAGCATCGTATTTTACTTCGAGAAATTGCTAAAGATAATTACGATGTTCTTGTTCGAAATTTTATGACACCTCCAATTTTTGTTGATCACATGACAAAGGCTGATGCACTTTTAGAAAAGTTTCAGACATATCGTCAGCATCTCTTCATCGTTCAGGACGAAAAAGGAAAAGATGTTGGCTTGATTACCATGGAAGATGTTTTAGAAGAGTTGTTTGGTGAAATATATGATGAGAAGGATTTAAAGCTGACAATTTAAGGATAAAAGTTCAGCTAAATTGTATTGTGGGTCTTAGTGGTCTATGTCAGAATTTTTATAAAATGAAAAAAATATTAAACCTTATTGTATTGATATCGCTTTGTTGTTCATTGCCTGCTTGTTCTTTTTTTAAGAAAAGCAAGGTTGTTGAAAAGAATGATCAGCGAGTTCTTAATTTTGATGGTAAAGTTTTAGATTTTCAAGTGCTTTTGCAAAGTAAAAATCTTTTAATTGTGACTTTTAAACCAGGGCCAGGGGTTGCTGCAACCGATGAAACTAAAAGACTTTCTATCAGAATGGTTAGTTCTATTTCTGATGATTTTAAGAAATATCAGAGAAAATTTAATATTTTAACGGCAAGTCAAGCCGAAAATGCAGATCTTGTTTTAAAAGGATATATTACACGTATCGAAAATCCAGCTGGGTTATTAAATAAGTTGCGTAAGAAAAAAATGATTCTTGAAGTTCGAGGAAAGATCTTAGATGCCAAGAGTGGAAGAATTGTTGTTGATTTTGTATCGAGCTTAAGTTCTCAAAACAAATGGGATTTAAGCGATTTGGCTAATCAGACAGGTAAGGCGATTGCCAATTTTATATTTGAAAATATTTAAGGATAAAAATGATTATTGTTACAGGTGCTGCAGGATTTATTGGAAGTTGTTTTTTAGCTCGTCTTAATCAGTTGGGGCGAAAGGATATTATTGTTGTTGATCATCTCGACAATGATCTTAAGCCTAAAAATTTGAGAAATAAGAAGTTTGTTGATTATTTTGATAAAAAAGATTTCTTAGAGCTTATTAAAACAAATCAATTATCTGATGATGTGGAGTGTGTTATTCATATGGGTGCATGTAGCTCGACGATGCTTACCGATGAAAAATATTATGATGAGAATAATTTTGAATACACAAAAACTCTTGCTCTTTGGGCACTGAAGAAGAATGCTCGTTTTATTTATGCAAGTTCTGCTGCGACCTATGGAAATGGATCTAAAGGTTATAGCGATGATCATGATTTGATTAAGGATTGTGAGCCTCTTAATTTTTATGGTCAATCAAAGCAGAAATTTGATCAGTGGGCTTTGGATCAAGGTGTTCTAGATAAAATGGTTGGATTAAAGTTTTTTAATGTTTTTGGACCAAATGAATACCATAAAGGAGCGATGAGAAGTCTTGTTTTAAAGGCTTATAAAAAAGTAAGCGAAGAGGGCAAGATGCTTCTTTTTAAATCATACAAAAAAGAATATAAGCATGGTGAACAAAAACGCGATTTTATTTATATTAAAGATGCAATTGACGTAGCGATGTATTTCTTTGAGAATCCAAATCTTTCTGGAATTTATAACGTTGGTACAGGGCGAGCGCAAACTTGGAATGAGCTAGCAGCTGCATTGTTTAAGGCTGTTGATAAAAAGCCATGCATCGAATATATTGAAATGTCGCCTGAGCTTCGGGATCAGTATCAATATTTTACACAAGCTGATGTGTCGAAGTTACATGAGACAGGTTATGCAGGATCTTTTATGTCGATTGAAGAGGGTGTTGCTGATTATGCAAAATATTTATTACGCAAGGATTACATCTAATAAAATTAGGAGATTGTTATGGAGATTATGATTTTAGTTTTAGTATCCATTGTGTGCCTTGTTGTGGGTATTTCATTTGTGTTTAAAGGATTTTTGTCTGTTCCGGATAAGAATCAAATTGTGGATCGAAAGTCTTTTGAAGAAAAAGAAAAACAGCTTCGCCTCACTCAAGAGTCAGAACAAAAGATAAAAAAGGAACTTGAAACATTTAAAGTTGAAATTGAAGTGTCTAAAGAAAGTCTGGAGCTTACTAAGAGCCAAACTGAGAAAATACAGAAAGATCTTGAGCTTGCAAAGGCTTCAGCTCAGCAGATTGAGAATGAATCTGAGGGAAAGCTGGAAAGCTATCAAAGTCAAATTGAGTCTTTGAAAAAAGAAAGCGCTGAACTTAAAGAAAAGGCTGTTGAGGCACCTGAAAAGATTTCTGAGCTTGAAAAAGAGATGACAACAATTATTGAGAAAACAAATCAACAAGCTGACGGCGCTCTCGAGCTGATTAATTCGCTTCAATCTGAGCTTGAATCTTCAAAGCAAAAAGAGCAAGATTATCAGAGCAAGATGCAGTCTCTAGAAGAAAAAGCTTCAAGCTCTGAGGAAAGCCAAAAGGTTGTTGAGGAGTTAAATCAAGAAAATCAGCGATTAAAGCAAGAAAATGAATCTGTAGAATCTAAATATAAGCAAGAAATAGAAGATCTTAAGAAGACTCAAGATAGTGCAATGTCTCTTGAGGGTGAGAACCAAATGCTTCAGCAAAAGGTTCAAGAGCAGCAGACAAAGACTCAAGAGCTAGAAGAGCAGTCGCTTTGCTTAAAGCAAGAGAATGAAGCTTATTCGAGTCAAATAACAGAAAAAATTTCTGAGCTTGAAAAAGAAAAAATGATGCTTCAGCAAAAAATGGCTAATGTTGAACCTCAAGATTCTGATCAGCTTGATGAGCTTAAGAAGGAAAATCAAGATCTCGAGGAACAAAATCAATTGGCTCAATCTGAATTTCTTAAGGCTAAGACACGCGCTCAAGGGCTGGAGAAGATTTGCGCTGATTATAAAATACAATTAGAGCAATCGTTTAAGAATATTAATACTTAGAGATTTTATGACCGGTAATTATTTACAGATACTGAGAGTGGGCCACCAGGCTGTTGTTTGTGCAATTGATCAAACGCAGCTTTTTTTAAGATCTTATAAGCAAGCAAAGCCGAGAATTAGAGGTTTAGAAGAACAGCTTCTTACGTTCTTTGCTCAACAAGATAAAGCGATGTTTGATACGCTTTATGATTTTTATGAAGGTGATCGAGAGTCAGCAAAGATGATTGATTTTATTTTCCATGATCTTAAAGATATCAAGGTAAAATATTTAATGTTTTTTGATAAGCATACCGGAGAAGCTTATGATACGTCTGCAGCATCGTTTCCGAAAGATTTTATGGATTTTTCAGGGCAGATTCTTTCAAGGCTTAGAATCGAAGAGGAGTATCTTTTTCCGCTTCTTAAGAAAATGAACTCTTAAAATCGCAAAAGTTGCATTGATTTGGGTTTTTGCTATAATACGCATATGAAAAATAAATTTTTATTTCTTATTTTATGTTTTAGTTTAATTGGATGTTCTCATGTTATGGAGATTCCAAAAACAATTTGGGGTTCTTCTACAAGAGCGCTTGAAAATTATCGTCACACAGCAACAGTTAAAGGGTATCCTTTGACTTTAGAAGAGTGCTTTGATTCTATCTTGTTGATTGCGGCTGAATCTGAGCTTGATATCTTTATTCAAGATCGAAAACGTAACATCATTGTCTTGATGGGATTTGAAGGTGTGACAGACACAACTGAGGTTGGTATATTTTTAACCGCTATTTCTATTAATGAAACAAAATTTGAAATTGTTTCCTTAAGCTCCATTGCTCAAGCTACAGCAGCAGATCTTATTTTCTTACAACTCAACGAAGAAATTCTGGAATAAATAAATGGTAGAACACGAGCTTCTTTTCTTGGGACTTCTTATGAAGGGCCCAAAGCATGGCTATGAAATTAAACGTCAGTTAGAAGAAGAGCTGTTTCCTTTCTTAGGGCTAAAGGTTAAATCTATTTATTATCCTTTAAAGAAAATGGAAAAGCTTGGTCTTTTAAAGAAAGACATTGGCAGAGAAGGCAAGTTTCCAGAAAAGTTTATTTATAAGATTACAGATAAAGGAAAGAAGATTTTTGATCATCTCTTGACCGAGAACTTTCTTTCTATTGAAAGGCCATATTTCAATGTTGATCTTTCACTGTATTTCCTGCCTTATGTGGATAAAAAAATCGCAAAAAGACGCCTGCGTGCTCGCGTTATTTTCTTAAAACGTATCAAGAGAGATCTTGAATCCATCAAGGAAAATCTTAAAAGAACCTCAAAACACCTTATCATCATTCTTAATCATGACCTTGATCTCGTCGAGGCTGAAATTAAATCTATCTCAAGCCTGATTGAAACAATTCAATAAAATCTTTTTTTTATCATAAATTCTTTTATTTTAAGAGTTATGATCTTTTGTTTTAAGCAAGCGCTTCCTCGAAAGTCGCGTTTTGGGGATGTTTTTTAATATTTAGATGCTATATTTAATTTAGCGATGTGTCTTTAATCAAAAACGAAAATAATCCACTGTTGTTATAGAAACGGATTTTTAAATAAAGTAGAGTTTCTTTTACGCACAAAAATAAAGAAAGGTACATTCATGTTTTTCTTGCCACGGAGAAAAATACTGTACAGTGCTAAAAAAGGTGTCTCGGTTTTCGTTGCCATATGTTTTTTATCGATGACACTTCTTCCTAGTATTGCTCTCGCCCAAAGTGTTGCAGGTCTACCTATCCCAGGAACATTGCTCGCCACGACATCAAGCTTTACGCCTTTGATGCTTCGCGGTATTCAAATTAATCCAGAAAATCCTTTTGAATTTAACTTCCTTTTAGATACAGGGTCAGATTCTCTTAATCAAGATGAAATCAAAAGTCAATCTGAAACAATTGCAAAATATTTCTTATCCACTCTAACGATTCCAGAAGAAGATCTTTGGGTAAACCTTTCTCCTCATGAAGAAAATCGCATTGCTCCTGACGCTTTATCTCAAACAGATATGGGCCGAGATCTCCTAGCACAAGATTATATCTTAAAGCAACTGACGGCTTCTTTAATCCATCCAGATGACGAAACAGGTAAAGTGTTCTGGAAAAAGGTTTATAAGAAAGCCTATGAAGAATATGGCACTACCCAGATTCCAGTCGATACCTTTAATAAGGTATGGATTGTTCCTAATAAAGCAACAATCTACCAAGAAGGCAACAGAGCCTTTGTAGCTGAAAGTTATATGAAGGTTATGCTAGAGACTGATTATCTCGCGCTTGAAAAGAGTGCAGAGTCCCAAGGGGCGAGGGATGCAGAATCTAAAGCCGATAATGCACTAGCTTCCCAAGTTGTTCGAGAAGTCTTGATCCCCTTATTAGAAAAGGAAGTCAACGAAGGCAAACTATTCTCTAAGCTTCGACAAATGTACCATTCTATGATTTTAGCCACCTGGTATAAGCAAAATCTAAAAAGTTCTATTATTAATAAAATTTATTCTGATCAAAGCAAAGTGAAAGGTGTTGAAACCCCTGACCCAGAGATTGTGAATAAAATCTATGATCAGTATTTAGAAGCCTTTGATAAAGGGGTTTGTGATTTAATAAAGAAAGAAAAGGATCCGGTTACCGATAAGGTGTTCTTTAGAAAGTATTTCTCAGGCGGCTTTGATGCCAAGGCGATTTCATCCAATATTAAGGTTAAAAGTTCTCCAAGATTTAGGAGTGTTGTGGTTAGAAATATTGTTGGTATGGTTTTTTCGGCGGTGTTTATGCTTATGAGCCCTACACATTTATTGGCTCAATCTCAAGCCAGTCCAGCCTCTGAAACTTCAGTAAATCTGGATGATGATATTTTTAAGATGAATGACTACTTTTTTTATGAGACTGAGGCTGAAATAATATATGGTCGAGGTAGCGGACAAGGTCTTGCGGATCCAGAACACCTTGAAGATGTTGCTGTTGATAGTGATGGCAATATTTGGCTTGTTGACTATGAAGGTGATCAGGTCATTGTGATTGATAAAAAGACAGGAAAACCAAAGATTGTTGATCGAAAATTCGAATCGCCCGCTGGCCTTAGAATTGATGAGGAAGACAACATTTGGATTGCGGAATTTTATGATGGCAAGATTGTGATGCTTGATAGAAAAACAGGGGAGTGGATTTTCAAGGGAACATTTAATCATCCTAGCGACATTGAATTTGATGATAAGGGCAATGTTTGGGTTTCGGAGTGGGGTTCTGAATATATTTGGATGATGAATAAAGAAACAGGAAAAAAAGAGATTGTCGAAGAAGGTTTTGAGATGGTTAATGATATTGCCTTTGATCAGGATGGTAATCTATGGATTACTGATTTTAAGAAAGGCTGTGTTTTTATGAGAGATAAAACAGGAAAGCTGGATGTTGTTAAGCGAAACTTAAACAGTCCTAGAGATGTTGCAATTGACAATGAAGGTAATGTTTGGATTGCTGAAGAAGAAGCTGATCGTATTTGGGTACGACTTAAAAACACAGGCGAGTGGAAAATTTTTCCAATGGAATTTAGCCGTCCTTATGGAATTGCTTTTGATAATCAAGGAAATCTTTTAGTTTCAGAAACCAGCGGTAAGTGTCTTAATCGTATAAAGAAGACTTTTTTGCCTTTGCCTAACATTAGCATTCAAGGAATAAACATACCTAAAAGCAATCTCGATTTTTCTGCAGCAACAATTACGAGTACTATCGAGTTAGATGACATTGTTCGCGTTGTTGGTCAACCAACAAATATTAAGAATACGATTTATTTTGATTATCACTCAGGCTACGAAAGAGGAGAAAACGGAAGAACAAAAGTCAGAGCTGTTGGCCGATGGAATCGTGATTATCCTGATCGACCAGAACGTAATCCTCGCGGGTGGCTTAAGAAAGTGACTCCTAAGGATTATGTTGTTGATGAAAATGGAGAAATTCAGATTACGAAGCCGTTATTTAAAGAGATTGAGATTAGAGAGCTCATGAAAGAAGATTTCGCTTTTATTCAAGATCGCTACGATCAAGCATTTAATGTTATGGACAGCGATGTCTTAACGGCTAAAAATCACCTGAATCAAGCTCGAGTACGTCTCGAGCAGCTTATTAAAAAGTTATCAGCAGAAACATCTATGGATAATCGCGAGCTAGTGTTTGAGTCATTAGATAAGACAGTGGATGTTATCCGCGGTGATTTGGAAGCTGTTGAGAATTTTGAAAAACACGGACAAATTATTGTTAGTGTTCATGAAAAAATTAATAATTTTAATATTATTTTAAAAGAAGGTACTAGTAGTGAAGCAAGAAAAAGGGAGGCAGAAAAATCTTTAAATGGCCTACTTAACTCCTTAACACAAAATCAAGATATTCTTAAAGACTATGGCTATGATACAAAACATGCTATTGATTTTTTGAATAAAATTGCAAAAGGATTTGATATTAATAATTTTACATCAACATCTTCTAAGAGTGATGCGCAATCATTGAATCAATTTGAGCAATCAACCAACTCTGAGATTCTAAAATCTATTGCCGAGGGTGATGTTTTTGGCATTGAAGATAAAAATGGTTTTACAGCTTTTGAAACCAATACGCCTGAACAGAAACATCTTGCGCGAGAAGTTATCACGAATGCCTCAAATACTCATCAGGATTTATCGGTCTGGGTCAAGAATCCAGAATCTAAAAAAGGTGAGCTTATTGCTATGAATCCGAATTCCACAAGAACAGCTGCATCTTCTTCCATAGCGTCATCCGCTTTAAAAGCTTTAAAAAAGACAGCTAAAATTGCTGTGATGATTTCTGTTTTTGCCTTATCTTTTTTGGTTCAGAGCTGCGCCCAAGAATCTAATAAACAGGTTCAAAAAAATGTTCATGATCTTTTAGACTTGCCAGGAACGGAAACCCCATCTGTTAATACCTCGATACAGGAACTTGCTAAAGACTATCTTTGGAAGGCTCCTGCAATAGATTCATTGGACGCCTTTGTTGCGCGTTGGCCTTATAGCCTAGATGGTCGTAACGCTCAAGAGAAGGTCGAAGTTTTATCTCATTATATTAAGAATGAATTGGGCGTTTTGTCTTTAGGCAACGACGATTCTGATTTGACACAAAAAGGTGAAGATTTTCAGCCCAGGAAAGGTCGAGACTTAACATATGTTGCACAAAGTAAAGCCGCTGTATGCACAGGCTTTGCTCGATTAGGGTTTTTCTTAGGTAATTATTTAGGTATTCCTAATCAAACATTTCGAGCTTCTGATCAAAAGCAGGGTGATTTTGATCATGAAATTAATATCGTTTTTTCTGACGGGAAGGCAATTATATGGGATATGTCGACAGGTGTTGAGCAAAGCATTGTTAGCAAGCCTTTTGATTTTGATGAATATTATCAAAAAATTGAGCTAGGCGATGGAGAATTCGAATATGTTCTTCGCCCTGGAAAAACATTTGATTTCTTAATTGAAAAGCAGTATGAATATCCTGGAAATTTAAGTGATATTTATACTCGGATAGCTCCATGGTTTGCTCATGATGTTAATCAATTAACAGATTTGATTAAGAAATATGAAAATGAAATTCAGGAGTTATATTCTAACGCGATTGACGTGTATAATTCAGGAGATTATGAATCCGCACAAAAACTTTTTTCTGAAATTCATCTTCAAGCCGAAACTCTTTTTACTGTTAATTTCAAGAATTCGGCTGTCAGAGAAGTTATCACAGACTCTGATGAATCGGTAAAAAAGTATTATATTTTATTGTCGGAATCAAAATCTTTAGATTTAGCCATTGGTGATTATCTCAAAGGAAATCGAGATCAGGCAAGTATGCCGCCGATAGAAAAGAATCAATTTGGAGTTTGGTATTTTTCAGAACAAACCAGAAATATTCAAAACTCTATGCAAAGAAGCGCCGAGTTGTTTGAGCAACAGAAATTTGAACAGGCCAAAGAAGAAATAGAGAATTATCAGAAGATTGCTCTAAAATTAAAAACTGATATTTCCGATAGAGGGCTTTCAAGAATTTTAGTTGATCCGGCTCCTGTCCTTCAGGAGATTGATGGCATCATTGGTGCAAGTTATCAGAATATTAAAGCTTGTGAAATGGAAATCGAGAGGCAAAAAGACAGAACGTATTATTGGGATGGAAAATCTGATGCAAAAGATAATAAGAATGCAAAGGTTTCAAGTAGTTCGCTAACGGTAGCTTTAAAAGGTTTTAAAATAGCTATGGCTACATCTATGGCAGCTGGATTTTTATCATTTTTACCACTTCAATTCTTTGGGCAAGATAAAAATAATGAGAATCTTGTTGTTGATGGAAACTTTAATGTTTCTTGGCCTTCTGCTTTTGGAACGCCAGACTTTAAACGTGGGAAAATGTTGATGATTTCGTATTACGTTGGAGGAAAGGGGAAAAAGGGTGAAGGTGTTTATAGTAAAATAAAAGCCAATCAAGGCGTTTATCATATTAGCTTTGATTATATTGTTAAGCCAGCGCATAGAACATATTCTGAGCGTAATAATATTAATATTTGTCTTTTTAATAAAGTTTCACATCAACCAAATGGTCGTGTGCAAGAAGTTGTTCCTAAATATCTAACGAAAGAGGGAGGCGCGTATATAATTTATAGTGAAGAAAATATTGAAGCAGATGGAAAGTCGCGACATTTTGAGGGATATTTCTGTATACCTGCGAATCAATCGTATCAATATGTGGGTATTTATCCGACTGTTGATAAAACTCCAGGAGTAAGCAAGTCGATTGTAGGTACAGTTTTTGATGATTTGACTATTACTCCTTTTTCAATTGATAAGATTCCTGAACATAAAATAGATATACCTAAAAGTGATCTTGATTTTTCTGCAGCAACAATTACGAGTACTATCGAGCTAGACGATATTGCTCGCGTTGTTGGCAAGCCAACAGCTATCAAAAATACGATTTATTTTGATTATCACTCAGGTCATGAAAGAGGAGAAGATGGAAGGACAAAGGTTAGAGCTGTTGGTGTATGGAACCGTGACTATCCTGATCGACCAGAGAGGACTCCTCGTGGGTGGCTTAAGAAAGTAACTCCTAAGGATTATGTTGTTGATGAAAATGGAGAGATTCATATTACAAAGCCGTTATTTAATGAAATTAATATCAAAGAGCTCATGAAAGAAGATTTTGCTTTTATTCAAGATCAGTATGATCAAGCATTTGATATTTTAAATAAGAATGTTGTAGCATCTAAGAATCATTTAAATCAAGCGCAGATACGTCTGGATCAAGTTGTTAGAAAGTTATTAGCAGAAAAAGATGTTGATAATATTGAGGCAGTGTTTGAGGCGCTAGATAAAATATCTGATGTTATTAGTGGCGATTTAGAAGCCATTGAGAATTTTCGAATACAAGGGGAGACTCTTGCCGATATGCAAATGAAGGTCAATGAAGTTAATGCTGCTTTAGAAGAAGTCACTGCTGCTTTAGAATCTGATATTGATACTGATTCTCAAAAAAGTCGAGCAGCAAAGGCTTTTAATGATGCCATTGCTGTTATATCTGAAAATAGCTTATTATTAGAGAAGTTAGATTATGATGCTCAGAAAGCTGTTGTTGTTATAGAGAATATTTTACGAAGATTAGGTATTGAGAATTTTTCATCAAAACCTTCTAACAATGATGCACAATCAATGAATCAATTTGAGCAATCACCTGATTTTGAGATTCTAGAATCTATTGCTCAGGGTGAGGTTTTTGGCATTGAAGGCAATAGCGGTTTTACATCGCTTGAAACTAAAACCCTTGAACAGCAACATCTTGCACGAGAAGTTATTTTGAATGCCTCAAATATTCATCAGGATTTATCGGTCTGGGTAGATAATCCTGAGAAAAACACGCTTGAGCTTATTTCTATTAATTCGAATGCGTATGAGAGCGGGAAGACGCGTACAACCGCCTCATCAAATGTTGGTGGAATTGATCTTAATGCTCAATATTTGGATCTTAAAACTCAAGGCATAGATATGGATTTTGAACTGCCTTTAGAATGGCAAGGAGTGGATCTTAGTAATGTTCCTGGCCTTATTCCTGTATTTATTCAAATTACACCTGTTATCAACTTTCCTGCTTTTGTTGCAGGAGAAGAAGACATTGAAAATAACAATGCTGCATTAGCATTTCATCAACCTTTAATTGAACAAAAGAAGGATTTTATAGTAAAAAAAGAATTTAATATTTAAACAACAGAAAGGTGCATTTATGTTTTTCTTGCCACGGGGAAAAATGTTGTACAGTGTTAAAAAAGGTGTCTCAGTCTTTGTTGTCATATGCTTTTTATGGATGACGCTTTTTCCTAGCATTGCTCTCGCTCAAAGCGTTGTCGGCCTGCCTGTTCCAGGGGCCATCTTGAACATAACATCAAGCTTTACGCCTTTGATGCTTCGTGGTATTCAAATTAATCCTAAAAATCCTTTTGAATTCAACTTTCTTTTAGATACAGGTTCTGATTCTCTCGATCAAGATGAATCATTCCGCTTAAGGCAAGAGAATGAAGATTATGCCAAGCAAATCAAAGAAAAGATTTCTGGTTTAGAGAAGGAAAAAGTTTTGCTGGAACAAAGGATGAGCACTGTTAATCCGCAAGATTCTGTGCAGCTTGATGAGCTAAAGAATCGCAATGCGCAGCTTCAGGATCAAAATAAGTTTGCTCAGTCTGAATTGATTAAGACAAAAGCTCGTGCGCAGGGCTTGGAAAAGATTTGTGCGGATTATCAAACACAGTTAGAAGAAACTTTTCGCAATATAAAAACTTAAATTTTATTCTTTATGACTTTTAATTATTTGCAGATATTAAAGGTTGGACATCAAGGCATTGTTGTTGCCATTGATCAAACACAGCCGTTTCTTCGATCATATAGGGAAGCTCGATCAAGAATTATTAGCTTAAAAGAACAGCTTTTAGTTTTTCTTAGCCGTCAAGATAAGCGTATGTTTGATGAACTTTACGCATTTCATAAAGGAGATAGGCAGTCGACAAAGATGGTTGACTTTATTCTTCATGATTTAAAAGATATTAAGGTAAAATATTTAATCTTTTTTGATAAACATTCTGGAGAAGTTTTTGATACAAGTGCAGCGTCTTTTCCGAGAGATTTTTCGGATTTCTCGGCACAAATAATAGGAAGATTAAAGATTGAAGAAGAATATTTGTTTCCACTTCTTAAAGAAATGAACAGATAGGTAGGGAGTTGCAACCAGAAAGGATTTTGCTATAATAGCGATTATGAAAAATAAAATTTTGTTTGTTATTCTTTGTTTTAGTTTCATTGGATGTGCCCGGTTGATGGAGATTCCAAAATCAATTTGGGGGTCTTCAACCAAAGCTTTGGAAGAGTATCGTTCTACGGCAATGGTTAAAGATTATCCGTGTGCGCTGGATAGTTGTTTTGACGATATTCTTAATATTGCTAGCGAATTTGAGCTCGACATTTTTATCAAAGAGAGAAGGCGTAAGCTTATTGTTTTAATGGGATTTGAGGGAGTGACAAATACCACAGAAGTTGGTATTTTCTTAACGCCGATAACAGATGTTCAAACAAAACTCGAAGTTGTTTCGCTAAGTTCTTCGGCTCAGCGAATCGCAACAGAGCTTATCTTTTCACAATTAGACGATAAATTCTTAGAAGAAGAGCAGTAATATGATTGAGCATGAATTGCTTTTTTTAGGACTCTTAATGGAGGGCCCAAAGCATGGCTATGAAATTAAACGTCAGCTAGAAGAAGAATTGTTCCCTTTTTTAGGCTTAAAGGTCAAATCTATTTATTATCCTTTAAGAAAGATGGAAAAGCTTGGCCTCGTTGAAAAAGATGTTGACCGCGAAGGAAAATTTCCTGAGAAGTTTGTTTATAAGATTACCTCAAAAGGTAAAAAGATCTTTGATCATCTTTTGACTGAGAATTTTCTTTCCATTGAGCGACCGTATTTTAATGTCGATCTCTCGTTATATTTCTTGCCTTATGTGGATCAAAAAATTGCTAAGAGGCGTCTGCGCGCGCGGGTTATTTTTCTTAAGCGTATCAAGCGCGATCTTGAATCCATAAAGAAGAATATTAAAAAAGCTTCCAAACACCATATTATTATTTTAAACCACGACCTTGACCTTGTTGAGGCTGAAATTAAGTCTATCGAGCAACTCATCGAAACATTTACTTCATAATATCCTTTAAATCTTAAATTTCTTATCTTCCTTGGAATTAATTATTTTTTATTTTTCATTATTTTCCGTTTCTCTCGTCTGAGAAAGCGCTTTCTTAGAATACCTGGTTTTCTGTTGTTTTGGTGATTTATCATGCTATACTTTATATAATTCACAAGCAGGCATATTTATAGAAATTTGGCCCTTCCAAAGAATTAGCTCTCTGTCGGGGTAGGTAGCACAATTTTTTTAAATCGAATGGGAGTGCACAAGTAGATGCACTAACAAATCTTTATCATAAGAAAGGTACACTCATGTTTCTCTTACCACGGGGAAAAACACTGTATAATATTAAAAAGTTTGTTTCATTTGTTGTTTTTGTATGTTTTTTATGGATGACACTTTTTCCAAGCGCTGTACTCGCTCAAAGCGTTGCAGGTCTTCCGATTCCAGGAACACTGCTAGCATCCACACCCAGTTTTACTCCTTTAATGCTTCGTGGTATTCAAATTAACCCTAAAAATCCTTTTGAATTTAACTTTCTTCTAGACACAGGAACAAGACACCTTTCTCAAGATGAAATCAAAACCCAATCTGAAACCATCGCGAAATATTTTTTATCAACAGTCACGATTCCAGAGGAAGATCTATGGGTCAATCTTTCTCCTTATGAGAAAGACCGAATCGTTCCTGAGGCTTTATCTCAAACGGATATGGGCCGTGATCTTTTAGCTCAGGATTATATATTAAAGCAGCTAACTGCTTCTTTAATTCATCCAGATGATGAGACAGGCAAAGTGTTTTGGGAAAAAGTTTACAAAAAAGCTTATCAAGAATATGGAACAACGAACATTCCAGTTAATACTTTTAATAAGGTGTGGATTGTCCCTGATAAAGCCACAGTTTACCAAGAAGGCAATAGGGCCTTTGTAGCTGAGAGCTATATGAAGGTGATGGTGGAGGAAGACTTCTTGGCTAGACAAGTGAATAGCGAAAAGTCGTTAGTGAATAGTAAGAAACAGCAGATGCAGAATGTCGATGGTCATTTACAAGATGCTATTGCTCAAGACATTGTCCGTGAAGTTCTAATTCCCTTATTAGAAAAGGAAGTCAATGAGGGCAAGCTTTTCTCTCAACTTCGACAAATGTATCATTCCATGATCTTAGCTACCTGGTATAAGCAGAATCTCAAAGGTTCCATTATTAATAAAATCTATGCGGATCAAAGCAAGGTTAAGGGGGTTGAAACTCCTGATCCAAAGACTGTTAATAAGATCTACGACCAATACCTAGAAGCCTTTGAAAAAGGGGTTTGCGATATCGTTAAAGTTGAGTATGATCCTAATACTCAAAAGAATGTACCAAGAAAATATTTTTCAGGTGGATTTGCTGCGAGTGCAATCTTATCTAGATTTAAGGTTAGCCGCTCTTCAAGAAGATTTCGTAAAACAGTTGTTAATTCGGTTGTTGGCTTTGTTTTTATGGCTATATTTGCGCTGTCTTCGGCCGATAGTCTTCAAGCGCAGATAGTGGATCGATCCTCACAAAATCCGATTGAAAAAACATCAACCAAGCCCAACGAGGTGAAACCGAGTCCTTTTGGCAAACCGGTGCCTGCGTTGCCAGAAATAACTCAGAGTGAAATTGATCAAATTATGGGTCGTTTTAAGTTTGAATATCCTAAAAAATTGAGCTCGTCAGATCAGCCGCCAGAATTTCCTGTTAAGGTAACTCCAAACTTTGGATCAATTCCTTTGCCTAAGATGATACCGCTTAAGCTAGGTGCGACTGAGAAATTAATATTAATCGACACCTTAAGCATACCGCGCATTAATGTTTCTGATTCTACAAAAGAGATTAATATCGACCCGCTTATTAAGAAATTTGGGCTTCATTGGTATTCAGTTGAGGAAAAACCAAAAGAAGGCGTAATTGTAAAAGAGAAGGTTTCAGAAATTACAGAAAAAATAAACGATAAGTATATTTTTGGATCAAAATCGGGCAATAAAATAGCGGATATTTTTATCCGCGTGCATACTTCTAAGGGTGTGTTTAATTTGCCAGGTATAGAAAATCCTAAGATGAAGCTTCTTCCGACTTCACTAGGGACAGACGAAGAATGGTTTAAAGCGCAGATTACCAAACAAGAAGGGGTAGACAATCTAACTTTTAAGAAATTTTCATTACTTAGAAACACAAATTTTATAGTAGAGAAAGACACAAACTTTTTAGATCTTCATATCGATGACTTAGCCAAATCTTATGATAAGGATGTTAAGGCTATATTAGTTGTTGCGTTAGATAATTTTAATAACGCATTTAATATAGACAGTCTTTTATATACCTTTGAGCTACTCGATCAAATACCTCAGGTGGACATACCTGGACCATCAGAAGAAAATATTGAGAGACTGTTAGAGCTTCGGGATTCATTTTCTGAAACAGGGGAGTTAGAAGTAGGTACTGTTACGATGAAATTTGAAAAATATGATCTTTCTCAAAAGATGCCTTCACCGATTGATGTTTCTACTGAAAGGGGAGAAGGATTTATTTCCGCAAAAGGAGCTTTTTCAGAGCTATCTTTTTTGCCAAAGAGTTCTTTGTTGAATGATCTTTCTGGACCATTAGGTGATTTTTCGCAAAAGAAGAAGAATGTGGATCAACTAAAAACTTTGCCTTCAATTACTTCTCAATTTATCCCTCAAAAGGATATTCTTAAGGAAGATTTGCCTGACATCCCGTTGTTATCTAATTTGTCTTCGCCTGAGAATCCTAATATAGGCAATGAAAAGGAGTTATTACTTCCCATGCTAATTCCAGATTTAGTTCTTCCAGAGCTAAATATTGATGAGATCAAGGATTTTCCTGAGGGAGATTTTGAATCTCAAAAACCATTGATTCCAGACTTTGGTGAGCAAAAAGAAATTTATTTTCATATTGTTGATTCGGTTTCGGAAAATGCTTTTTTTCAAAAAGCCCCTGAGAACGAAAATTTGTTACCGGAAGATACAGAGTTTATTCGTACGCACTATACAGAAGCTGTAAAGAACATGAAGAATAAGCAACATGAATTGTCGAAACAAAATCTTGTTGAGGCAAAAAATAGCATCTTTGATTTACTTGAACGTTTGAAAAATGCTGATGCCAGCGATTCGCAAGCATCAAAAGATTGGCTAAGCAATGCTTTATTAGCACTTACCGAAGTATCGCTAAAAAATGAAGAATTTCTTATTTTAGAGGAACTGAAGGTGGCTTTTGACACTCTAGGTGCTGGCAATGTTGTGGAGGCTCTGCAACATTACGAAAATGCAAAGCAAAAGCTAGATGATGTAATCAAGTTCCTTAAAGATAATCCCATTGATTTAGAGGGTGCCGATCAGCAACGCCAACGTTTTGAAACAGTTCAAAGCGATGTCCAGAAGAAAATAGATGCATTAGGCAAATATCAAGGTGACTCTAAGACACGCGTGCAGCAAAACCAAGAATTTGAACGTATAAAAGAAAAATGGTCTCAGGAAGTTTTTTCTTTAGATTCTTTGCAGAAGCAATATTCAGATTCATTGAAGAATTCTCAACCAGAAATATATGAAGAAAGTTTGAAAAGAATCCTATCGAAACTTGATTCGCTCACAACTCTTGTTCAGCGCAATAAAAAAAGAATTGCAAATGAAAAGACGACACAAGATTCTTTATCGAAACTCTCAACCGCTGCTGAGAATATAATTCAAAAAATTCATAACTATAAAAAAGCTTTAAAATTTTATGATGAAGGACAGAAAAAAGTTAATTTATTAAATGCCCAGCTACTCAAAGACATAGAAGAAATAAGATCAAAGTATTCTGTAGCATTTTCTTCTGCTCAGCAAAGAGAGTATCAAGGCGCTTCCGACAGTATTTCCGCGGCTAAGGAGATTCGAGCGTTGACTTCTGCCGCTTTAGACTCTGCGGAAAAATTTGGCCTAACTATTCCAAATTCAACACTAGATTCTCTCGAAGAAATTAGGGATATTTTGCAAAGAAAATACGAAGAAGCCAGATCCCTTCAAAATCAAAAGACTAACCATGATACACAACTTTCTGATTTTGATTCTTCTGTTAAGAAGCGATTTAATCGTTGCAAATACTCGTATAAGCTTGCTGCTGAAGATATTGAACTGGCGATTGAAAAAGATACTGCAAATTATGTAAAACATTTTAAGAATGCTAAGCAGAACATTGTCGATGCTCAAGATTCGATAGCCAGCCTTAGAGCAGATCTAGTTCAATTTATCGATATGGATGGAACTAAGGATATTCTTAAGGTTGCAGATGAACTTCTTGACCTGGTGGATAATGCTGCCATCAGCATTCCATTGTTGGAAAATAAATATAAGCATTATCGAAATGTTCAGATAGAAATTGCACATTTGAACGAAATGATTGCGACTCGTTCTGCGGTTGTAAAAGCTGCAGATAGTTTGGCTAATCAGAAGATTAATCAAAACAAGGAAATATATATAAAGGAAGACTATTCGGTGGCTGAGGCTGCTATTCAAGAGGCCAAGAATTATTCTGATTCTATCGTTGCTAGTTTGTCAGCGGCTAAATATGCCAGCATCCCTAATGCTATGATGACGTTTTATAAAGATCGTCAAACATATTTTAGTGAATTGCTTGAAGTTTTTCAGGATTATCGAATAAAAAAAGACGAAGAACAGGAAGTTGTGGACGCATATAATTTTTTGTTGGAAAGTGACAAAGCGAAAATTGTAGATTTTAACAAATTAGCTTTTGCAGAGCTTGATAAAGCGAGTGAAGGCAAGTCGGTCAATTATTCTCAGGTTTTTAAGCTTTTTTCTACTGCCGAAAAGAATTTTATTAATTTGATAGAACGAACAAAGCAACTAAAAGAACAAAGTGATCGCCCAGACGTTATTCAGAAGATTATTGAATCTCAAGAAAAAACTTTGAGTGATTTTAGAAAAATGCAACAGGTTATCAAAGGTGAGGAAGGAACAGATCTCTCAGACGTTAATAAAAGAATTCAGAATGCTAAAGTAAATTTTATAAAAGGCTGCGAGTTTAGTCTTAATAATGGTATTAAAAATCTCAAAACTGGAAAACGCACGAGGGCTGATGATTCTTTTAAATTAATAGATCAACAAATAGTAGAGCTTAAAAGATTTGCTAAAGAAACAAGATCTACGGAAATTTTTGACTCATTAATAAAGGTGTCAGATCAAAAAAGCATTCAATTAGCTAAGATTCTTAAAGATATAGAGGATGAGCGCAACGCGTTTGTATATGCGCCTAGAACTGTTTTGCTTAGGAAGCTAGGGCCTGTGATATATGGAGGTCGTTATAAACGAGGTGGGATCAAAGCAAATAAAAGCTCTGCAGATAAGTATATTTCTTATGGCGCTTGGAAAGCCGCTTTGCAAGAGCTTGGTAATGTTAGGAAGCTTATAGAAAGGGCAAATATAATTTTAGAGGAGGATCAATATAAAGATGTTGAGGATATCGATACGTTTAAAAATATTTTTTCTTCTGTTGAAAATATCAGAAATAATTTATCTTCAAAATTAGAAGAATTTGATCAATTCTATTCTGTCTCATTTAGCCCAAAAATATCAAAAATTCGTGAACATTTCAAAAAGGAGAAAGAATTTCGTTATAATGGACAATTTTCTGAATCACAAAAAGAACTTATCGCAGCAAAAGACATGATTCAATCTTTGATTGATGAATCATCTAAAAACCAGAAGGTAAAATTATCCGAGGCCTTTAAATCATTATTATTTCTTGATTTGCAAGCCATCGATGCTCTTTACAAGAAAATAGAAGATTTAGAAACGCTTGATGAAGAAATGAAGGTGCTGCAGGATTCGACACAGAATGCAGGAGATGGTTATCGGAATTTAATCCTTATTTTAAACAGAGATCAAGATGTTAGACGTGCGATGATGAATTTTAATATTTTAGTTTCGCGTCTCGAAAAAGTAAACCAACAGATTAAAAGTGGCAAGATGAGCTTTTCAAAGCCGGTTGAATATAATTTTGAGATGTCGTTCAAGAATCTCAAAGCCATGCGTTCTCATCTTTTTGAAACAGATTTGGTTTATCATATTTCTTCTGATTTTAATGAAAATGTTGTTTTGCGCAATACAGAATTAGATCTATTGCAAGAGAAAATTTTAAATTATGACAACATTGTAACTGGTTTGCGTAAACGTTATCAAGGCGTCCAGGATGCTGCTTGGAATTTTAAAGAACGCGTTAAAGAAAATTCTTCGGAGAAACAAGAACCCGCTGATTGGCTTGAAAGCAGATTGGCATTTTTAAAGCGTACATTAGAGCCAAATGCTTATGCGAATGTTGTCAAAAGATTACTTCGAAGGACAGATGTTGTTGAAACTTTTAATGATGTTCCGGAAACTAATTCTGAATTGAACAACGAGTATGAATTATACATAGAAAATCTTATGGGTTACAAATGGCGTGCTGCTGGTTTATCTAAAAGTGATTTTGCACAAAAAACGAGTCAAGAAGAGAAGCAGGGTGGGGTCAGCGCGGATACGTTAGTCAACAATCTTCTTGAGCAGGTCCGTGGGCGCAATACGGCTAATCGTACAATAATTGGTCAATATTTTAGTGAGCTTAAACGACTCAATTCTCAATTTTCAATGGCTGTTTCAGAGCAAGAAGAAACCTGGTTTTGGAATTTTGTAAATACGCAATTTAACTCGATTCCTTCTAAGCTGTTTTCTGTAAAAAAAGAGAATTTTAATATCGATGAAATACTTTACCGCCATGGTTATTTTGGTTTGGGAACAGTTATTCCTTCTGGGATGAATAAAATACAGCGCCAAAAAATAGATGTTTTTGATATTATAGAAGACACTGCCTGGGTAAAGAACGGGCTTGATAAGCCTTATTTCCTTAATAGACGCAGCATAGAAGTAGGAGAATATCTTGACGAAATGGAAAAGGACATGGTGACTATGGGTTCTCGTCTGCTCGAACTCGTAAAGAAAGAAGGATATTCGCCAACCATCAGAAGGGATAGCTCTTATTTTACTACAGAGAGATATCGCAACTTAACTGCTATTCCTATTGATCCTGAAAGAGGTTTTCGTAATCCTTTTCATCGGATGAAATATGATGCCGATTCTATTCTTCCTGCTCTCCCAAATGTGCAAAAAATACGTGATCAGAGGCTCCAGGCCTTAGAAAAAACTTTGCAAGACAATATTCAAACCGTTAAAAAACTTCGCGAGGCGAGGAAAGATTTTTATTTGAAAAACAAAGAAATGCAGGAAAAGCCTACCGAGAAAGAGATAGAAGATCTTTCGGTTAAAGATCCTGCCAAGAAGAGCGCTAATCAGATGCTTGATGAAATTTCAGAAAAATTACAAAATTTTGAAAAGGAATTACAGCGATCATTTAAAACGGCCCAGAAGACTGTTAAAAATAATGACCTTATTATCGGTCGAGATGACTTTAGAAATCTTATCAAGAAAGGAGAGGCAATGATTTCTATCTTAAATAACTGCTCAGGCATTGACAACCTTGATGAAATTATTGACTCTATCAGGAAGTTTCAGAATGCTGCGAGAGAACAATTGATTTTTTGCGATGAATATGAGCAATCTCAATCTTCTAATAAAGCACTATCAGATTTTAAGAATAATTTTAAGGCTAAATTAAATGCGGCTCAACAAGAATTTCGCTCGATTATTGCCAATAGTTCAACAGAAGTTCCTGATTTTACTATTTCTGATTTTGGTGAAATTAAAAAAGGCTTAGAGTTTTACCGCGCGGCTATTTCAAAGAGTCAATCGATTACAAATAAAGACGCGGTTATCAAGCCTTTAGATAAAATTATCTCCGATTTAGACACAATTATCAATACTCTTCCGCAATTTTCAAATTATTGGGATGAGTATCATTTCAAGAGCAATATAAAGGACAATTTTTCATTTCATGCAAAAATGAAACTGTCGGAATCAAAATCTTTTTATATCAGAGCTTCAGATGAATTGCGTGTCGCTAAGCAAGAAAAAAGAAATCCTGATTCAAAAAAAGTCGAGGAAAATTTAAAGATGTCTGTTTCTATTCTTGATTCTTTATTTGCTCAAAGCAAGAATTTGCAAACACAAGATTCAGCCAGCATTGTTAGTTTCTTTAGTGAACTTGAAAAGAATTTTACAGACCTTATTAACGTGGTCATGACTCTTGATGCGTCAATTAGTGCAAGGAACTCTGCACAGAAAGAGATTGCTCTTACAAACAAAGTGATTGACTTTGTTAACCTTAACGAAAAAGAATTGAAACGTATTGCTCCCTTGCTTGAGGGAAACAAGGACGCTGAGGCAATAGCTAGTCTTGAAAAAGTTAAAGAGAAATTATCAGATTTAGCTGGATTCTATGCCGAGAATGAAACAAGCAATGACAGTAAGTTTATTGTTGCTTTAACGGATACAATAAGAAAAATCGATTCTTTATTGAAAAAAGCGATTCATGAAAAAGTTAAGTCAGAGCTGTTTGCTGTTCCGGAGAACAATATTGCGAACATCAAAGTCTTACTTAAGACTTTGGAAGAGAATTTCGATGTTTCATATCGCAGTATTTTGAACTCCATAAAAGAAAATCATCTTGACCTAGCAAAAGACGAAATCTCAAGATTTCAGCAATATATTGAGGCTTCTTTTTCTTCTATGCAGAAAGATACAGATACTGATTTTCTTAATCGGATCACACAAGCGTTTGAAACTGTTATGAATGATAGTGTTCCGATTTCTGAAGAGCAAAAAACGATATTGGAAGAATCGTATCAAGAGATTGCGAAGTTTAATGCATCAATTATTCAGACTCCTGTCTTGTACGGAAATGTTCTCGATTCAATAAACAGTAATGTTTCTTTAGCATCTGTTACAAAAACTTGTAGCAAAGATTATAAGAAAACAAAGAAAGCCATTCAATCTTTTATTGCAAACTTGACAAATATCGAGAGAATTCTCAACGACATAAAACCATCGCTCGATGAGCTTAAGAGTGCAGTAAATTCTGTGAATGCAATTTCCGTAAAAGAGACAAAAACAAAGATTCAAAAAGCTGTTGATATTTTAGATGTAAACAAAGATATACTAAGAAATCATATCCCAGACATTGAAAATATTATAAAAGATCTTAAGAATTTTTCTTCTGGATTTGAAGAGTTTAAAGCTTCTCTGTACATCGAAAAATCAACCAACCAGATCAACTCTATTCGCGAATCCTTTGCCGAGATAGACAATCCTTATCATTCGCAGGTAACTTATGCCAATATGAAATATAAGCTCGCGGTTGCCTTTATGGGTAATCCAAATGTGCAAAAATTTATTGATGAGGCCACAAGACGATTAGACGATCTGCCCTATCTGGAAAGAGAGCCAGAATTGTTAGGAGAGAATTCTGAAAAGATTATTCAAAGAATACTAAAAAAAGGGGGTTTAGAATCAATTTATCAGGCCTTAGCGGATATCCCTGATGGAGGAAATAATAATATTTCTATTGATCCATTTATTGCTGATTCTATCAGTCGAGGAGAGGTTTTTGGTTTTAAAGGAAAAGATGGAAAGTTTATCGAATTTATAGCCAAGACTGACCTTGAGAAAGAACGCGTAAGACAGATTGTATTAGCAGGATTAAGACAGCATGATGATCAATTATTTGTTTTGTTAGGAAATCCGGGTAGTGCCAAAAGCTATTCTATATCTGGAAAGGCTGTGCCCTCTGATTCGAACTTAGCTTCCTCAAGCGTAACTTCAGATGTGGCGGCGGCAGAGCAAGGAAGCCTCAACAAAAGCGATGTCGGTGGTATTGATCTTAATGCTCAATATCTTGATCTTAAAACAGAGGGCATAGATATGGATTTTGAGCTGCCTTTAGAATGGCAAGGCATAGATCTCAATAATGTTCCGGGACTTGTTCCTGTGTTTATTCAAATCATGCCTGTGATGAATTTTCCTGCATTTGTTGCAGGAGAAGAAGACATTGAAAATGATAATGCTTCATTGGCATTCCATCAACCTTTAATTGAACAAAAACAGGATTTCATGTTTGAAAAAGAATTTGATATCTAAATAACAGAAAGGTACGATAATGTTTCTCTTGCCACGGGGAAAAACATCGAGAATTTCTAGGAAAACAATATCTATTATTATAACGGTTTGTTTCTTTGCAACAACCGTTGTCCCTTCTCAAGCCATGGCCCAAGGACTGTTAGGGCTTCCTGCGGCTGGCACTATGGTGTCTTTAAGCCCAGTATTCACACCTACCATTCTTCGTGGAATAAGAGTCTATCCTAACAATTCTCTTAAATTCGACTTTATAGTCGATTCTGGTGATACTGGGCTTAAAGGCATTGCATTAAAGAACGAATCTGAACGTCTCATAAAATACTTCCTAGCAGTTTTAACTATTCCTGAAGACAACCTATGGGTTAACTTATCTCCCCATGAAGAAGATAGAATCATTCCTGATTCTTTAGCTCTTACAGATATGGGCACTGACATGTTGGCCCAAGACTATCTCTTAAAACAAATCACTGCATCTCTAATCTATCCAGAAGATGAGCTAGGTAAGCAGTTCTGGCAAAAGATCTACAAAAAGCCTATGAAGAATATGGCACTACCAATATTCCAGTAGATACCTTTAATAAAGTCTGGATTATGCCTAAACATGCTGAAGTCTATGTTAAAGAAGACAGGGCCTTTGTTGTTGACTCAAAACTGAAGGTTATGCTGGAGGAGGATTACCTTGCACTCGAAAAGAGCGCAGAGTCCCGAGGAGCGAGGGATGTAGAATCTAAAGTTGGTCATACACTCGCCTCCGATATTGTTCGTGAAATTGTTATCCCAGCCCTTGAAAAAGAAGTCAACACTGGCAAGAATTTCGCCCAATTAAGACAAATCTATAATTCTTTAATCCTAGCCTATTGGTTTAAGAATAACTTAAAGGAATCTATTATTAATCAGGTCTATTCTAATCAAGAGAAGATCAAAGGTGTGGATACTAAAGATGTTTCGAAAGATATTTACAATCAATATCTTAAATCGTTTAAAAAAGGCGTTTGTGACTATGTCAAGATTGAGTATGACGATTATGCCCGCAAACATATTCCTCGAAAGTATTTCTCTGGCGGGGTAGTTTTTGGAAAGAGTGTTAGTAGCTCAATCGTTATGACAGCGGATCCTTATGAGATGATGAAAGAATTTGAAGAGAACGCGGACACAACTTATATGGCAACAACAGATTTCTCTTTATTTAACGGCCTGGATACAAAGACTCGTTTAGCGGAAGACCGAGAGAGCGATGTTGCAGAAGAAATATTTGATACCAGAGAACTTCTGGCTACGCCTACTAATTCTGTCAATGTTCAGGGTTTTGAGGATGTCGGCAACGTACAATTAATTCTTGGTTTGGAAGAATTGGAAAATAGGTATGCACAGCAATTTTCTGTTTTGCGGGATATCGATGAAATGGATTCAAGTGATATTCAAGTTCTTCTTGAGAGTTTAAGCAAAACTTTTAACATTATTTTTGAGCAGATAGATAAGGGGCAAAGTAATAATTCTTTAAATTTGTACAAAGAAGAAACTGTGCAGCTCCATCAGGAAAATGTAGATTTGTTGAATTTGCACTTATTTAGTTTATATGTTCAAGAAAATAGAAAAACAAAAAAGAAGTTTAGTCTAGAAGTGAATAGAGCGATTTCACGACTAAAACAGAATGAAATATTGAATATTAATTCTTCAAGAGATGTTTGGGATACTTTAAGTTACGATTTAGAAGAAAAAAGAAAATTGTTTAAAGAAATTACAGAAGAAAGGAATTTATCTCGATTAGCTTCATATTTAAAGTTTCTTTCAAATGCAAAGCTAGGAAATAGTTTCAACAAGCGTCTTCCAATTTTTCAAATAACTAATATTATCGAAGAATCCCTTGTTGTCCCTCTTAAAAGTAGAGCTTATATTAGAGGATTTGTTAAATCTGTTCTTGACGGATACACTCCTCTGTCTATAAGCGAAATGCCAGAAAGTCCTTCTTTTGATAGCCAAGAGAGAGCTGCGCTAAGCTTAGCATCATCTTGTTTGAAGTCAATTGAAGAGCACGAAAACGCGTATCAGGATGTTTTAGATAATTTATTTAAAGAAAATGATGATTTGAGTTTTGAAAAGGTTTATCAGGCGCGCTTAGATTTAGAGGATCAATTTGAAAGTTTAAATAAAAGCATTCAATCCTATTTAAATAAAGATATTAAAAAGACTAACTTGGGTCTCATCTTAAAGAAGTACGAGGAAGATGTGATCTCTATGTTCAATATCCAAAGAGACTTTTTGTTGGTTTATTCTTCACTTTTATGGCCCAGAGATATTGTTAGCGGTGAGCAAATGAAGTCTGGAAAGAAAAGGAATGCCAAGCTTGTGCAGGCCGCATGGGATCGTCTTGAAAGAAGAATAAGCAAATTTTCAGCCATGAGCGCCGAAGAGATTAGGGTTAAGGCCAAATCTTTATCTTTTGATGAGAGGATGGCTCTAAGGAATATTCATCATTTGCTTAGTCTCAAGTCTCTCAAAGAGGTTACACAAGATTTAAGAGAAAAAGAGTATCAAACTTTGAGGACTAAGAAAAAGAGTGCCATTGATTTTGCTTTAGAGGCTATTAAAAATAAAGAAACAAAGTCTAATGCTTTTAATGGGGCGATGTCACAAAAAAGAAAGCTAGAAAATCAGATAGAAAGTATTACTAATGGTAAAGATAAATTTTTAAAAGTCATTCGAGATGTAAGTTTGCAAATGAGAAATGTTTGTCGCAAGGAGATACTCTCTCAATCGGAAAGCCGTATAGATGGAAAAATGAAGGATAAGTTTAAAATAAGCATTTATTTATCACTTCTTTCAGAGAAGTCTGATGTTGCTTCTAGTCTTAAGCAGGAGCTGGGAATTAAAGGTGAAGAAAATATCGCTATTTTAAAAGATTTAATTAGAAAGTATACGCCTGATTCTTTGGAAGGTATGCAAGAAAATATTGATGATGCTGTTAATGAATATTTGGCTGATGGACTTTTAAGGGCAGAAAAAAGAATTAAAGATTCAGAAAAGACTACCACGAGAAGGAGAGTCATTGTAGGCCGAGCTGTTGTTGCTTTGAGCTTTGTTGTTGTAATGGCGCTAAGCATTTTTCATGGAATAGAGATGTCCAATGAAGATTTTGGAATCATGTTGCCTGACACAACATTGGCCCCGACCCCTGATTTACCACAAGACACTCTTAAGAATTATTTAAAAGAAAATCAGAGTAAATCAGAGAAGAAAGAGCCGAAATCTTCACAGAAAAAAGATGGTCCAGGTGAATATGGTCAGGATGAAGGTGGTCAAGGCGAAAATGGCCAGAGCGAAAATGGCCAGAGTGATAATTCAGGTAAAAATCAAGATCAGTCAGTTGAAAAAGAAACTAATGCTCAGACGAAAGAGGGTAGACCTAATGAAGGTTCTCCAGAGGAAGGACTGGTTGAAAAACAGGGTGAGGCAGATGGCAGCCAGGATTCGGCCGATGGAAATCAGCCAGCAGGGGGAGAGGGGAGCTCTAGAGGTCAGCAAAATAATCCTGATTGGGGCGAAGATACAATTCCTTCATCGTCCAAACTTTCCAATCAGGCGAATAAAAATAACGATTTTCGAGAAAAATATATAACTCCTTTTGGGAAATTTAAGAATTCTCTATTGGTGGAGAAGTTCTTTCCTGATTTGAGAATTTTAAAAGATATGGGGTGGGATGTAGACTATTCTTCAGGTACTTGGAGAAAAGTAAATCTCGAAGGTTATCAGCCAGCTCCAGGTGATTCTGTTGATTATATTCTGCTTACTCCTGTTTTAAAAGGAGCTTTTAATGTGCCCGTTCCTGATGGATATGAAATCAAGGGTATTCAGGTAGAAAATTTAAAGAATTGGGCACTGTACCGCAACGACAAAAACTTCTCTTATGTATTGAAGTGTGAAAAGAATCCTAAAGAGGTTAAGGTGTTCTATCGAGAATTAGAAAATTATAATAAGACTGAGGATAGCACAAAAATTATCCGCTTTGTAGATAAGAGCGGCAATCAAATTCTAGAAGAAAAAG
Source organism: uncultured Planctomycetales bacterium (assembly GCA_964648665.1). Lineage (GTDB taxonomy): Bacteria > Omnitrophota > Gorgyraeia > Zapsychrales > Aceulaceae > Aceula. The sequence continues at coordinate 81,375 of CAZYOA010000005.1, forward strand.
CAAGAGATACTATTTCCACTTATTTATCAGAAAATCTTGGAAGTGTTATGTCGTTTATTTTATCAAGGTCTAAGAATGAGCAGATTTATTATCTTTCAGAAATTTATAAGCGAGGACATTTTGAGGATTCTATTTCTGGATTTAAAGATAATTTTGAAGAGAAATTTGCAGAGGCAGTAAAGGAAGGTTTTGGCACTGTTACAAAAAAAGATATTGAGGAAGAGGGTTTTGATTGGGATTCTTTCACTGAGGATCTGTTGCTGCCGAATGGTTGGGGTGAGCAAGTGAATGATTCTACAGTCCGATTCACTAAGGAGCTAGGCGAACAGCTAGATATGGCGATTATCGCTGTTAATCTTAAATATAGATATGATTCTGATGCTGCTGCTAAATTTAAGCGTATTTTGAATCGCCATTATGTTGATATATCTGGAAATATAGATTTATTCGACATGTTAGCATATATGCACTATTATTTTGATATTCCGCAAGTTTTAACCTCGGCTTCTCATGGAAATGGTGATTTGTTTTATCTTATTTTTCGTGCTTCAGTAGAAAGTCATCAAAATAGTTTTCCTTTTGATTTCGAAATTCCTGAAGAATTAAAGGAGGATGAATTTTTTCAGTTTGCCCAATATTTTCATAAACTTAATTGGAGGTGGAAGGTTTCTGCTCTTTCAGAGCGTGAGAAAATCGAGAAATGGAAAGAAAGGAATCAAGATTTAAATAATTTAGGGGTCAAAGTAGAGCCGAGGACGGATATTAATTCAATTAAGCTTGCTTTAGAGCAATTGGTAGATAATTGGGGATTTTGGTATGTGATATCTATTTTCCTCAGCTTATTAAGTTCTGGTGCTCATTCTACGGTGAAAAGAAGTGGAATATTAATTAAGAAGAAAAAGAATCCAAAGAAAATGATTCTTGAAATTCTTGCTAAGAATGAATTGCTTGACGCTGCGGGTCAGGGGGATGAGCCGGGTGTAGGAGAAATTTTTAATCGGATTCTTCGGATGGGTAAAAGTCTTTCTAAGAAGAAACAAAAAGAGCTTAAGCAGCTAAGAGAAAGCTTGAGTCCAGAAGAAGAGGCTGTGTTAGATATTATGTTATTAGTGGCTTTAGATGTTCCCCAGGATAAACTTTGGGAGCGCGCTGTTTCAGCTCTCCTTCCAGTGTTTGGACCATTAATCTTTCTAAAAAGGAGGAAAAGAAGGGTTAGGGATTGGAAGAATATGAACACAGAATTGAAAGAATACATTTTAAGTGTATCACCCGGTGTTAAATTATCTGAATTTTATCAAAACATAAAAGATATTCTCGATAAATATGGAAAAGTTAAGGAGGGCAAAAAAAAGGTTGTCAAAGGTAATGGCAAAAATAGAATAAAATTAGAGGCCATAAGAGAGCTGATTGATAAATCTTTAGATGAAACAGTTGTTATACGGCCTGATAAGGTTTTTTATTCTGACACAACAAGTGATTTAACTGTTTTAAAGGAAGGGAGTTCGGCGGATTATCTTAGTTCTCGTCCTGCAGGAGCAGATGAGTGGGTAGATGCTGGAGCAATAGATCATAAGGTTTCTGCTAGAATGACTAAAGTTTATGTGAAAAGAAGAGAAAGAAATTCCTCTATTCCAAGTGCTATTCTTGTAGATTTAAGAGGAATCAAAGAAAGAGGTTTAGAAAAATGGGTAGAGGAATTTGCAAGATCTATCAATGTTATATATCCCGAAAGTAGCAAAGGTAACCAGAGAGGAAAAACATATCAAATAAAGAATGTATTTTTTATTGATGGCAACGGAGAAATTGATTCTATGTGGAAGACAAAGAAAGTTTTGGAAATTAAAAGATATAAATTAGAAAGAATGATTAAGGAAAAACTTTTAGAGTATTTGAATAATGAGCAGATCCAACAATCTCAAGGAAAAGAAAATGTAGTTGAGAGCTTAAGTTTTTATAAAAAAGGAAAGATGAAGAAATATAGAAAAAGAGCAGAAGGAGCCTTAAAAGATCCTAAGATGTTAGAAGCGCTTGAGGGCTGGAGAAAAAGTTTGGATCAGATTGCAGGTTTGTCTGCGATGGGCAATATCTTTTGCGTTGGTTTTGGGGAAAGAATCTATGAGGTTAAAAATAAAATTGGAAAAACCAAGGTTTTTTCTCTTGAAGAAGTTAAAACAAAGGAAATTTTATCAGGTAGGATTTCTTCCAGATCTTCTTCGCAGATTGAAGAGAAACAGAGCAAGAAAAGTCAGCTTGAGGCACAGCCAGCAAGTGCTACCGGTGGTATTGATTTCAACGCTGAAAATATGAATGTCACAACTAGAGGCGATGAAATTAATTTTAATATTCCCATAGATATGCAGAATATTGATTTTATTAATTTTCAGGGTTTCGTTCCGATTGTTGTTGACATTGTTCCGGTGACAAATTTTATAGGACTTTTAGGGCTTGATGATCAGGAAGTAAGCGAGAATCCAATTAGCGTAGCAAAACTCTAGGGTAAGTTTTAGGAAGTTTTTAGTTCTTTGGAATTATTTTTTTACTATTTTTAGTTATTTTTAGAAGTTCTCGTCTGAGAAAGCGCTTTCTTGAATCGTCGGTATTGGGGTTTATTTTTATTATTTCTCAGGTATACTTACAGTAAGATTTCCGTAAGTTGTTTATATATGTTTTACCAACACACGAATTTTCTCCCCTAGCCACGGGGAACATCAAAGGAGGAAAAAATGTGTGATTTAAAAAGGTGCGGCAAGAAGTCTTTCTTGTCAAAAATTGTTTCTGTTGTTGTTCTATTAAGTTTTCTTTTCTTCAGTGTTATTCCTCCCGGATATGCACAAAATATTCAACTTCCTTCTGTAGGTTCCTTGGTTCCCTTAAGTCCAGTTTTTCAACCAGCTGTTTTACGTGGCATTCAGGTAGATCCTTTTAAGCATCTTGAGCTTAGCTTTATTGTAGATGCTGGAGAGAGTGGTCTGACTGGTGATAAACTTCAAGATCAGACAAATGAGTTGATTCATTATTTCTTAGCTTCATTGGCAATCCCCGAAGAAGATTTATGGGTAAACCTTTCTCCTTATGAGAATGATCGCGTTGTTCCAGATGCGCTTGGAAAGACTGAAATGGGCAGGGATTTGTTAGCTCAGGATTATATTTTAAAACAAGTCACGGCTTCGCTTCTTTATCCTGATGACGAGCTAGGTAAGCAATTTTGGCAAAGGGTTTATAAAAAAGCTTATGAGCAATATGGCACAACAAACATCCCGGTTAATACTTTTAATAAGGTTTGGATTTTGCCTGGAAAAGTAAAAATTTATGAGGAAAATGACAGAGCTATTATTACTGAAGCCAATATGAAAGTTATGCTTGAGGAGGATTATTTATCTAAGGAAAATAACTTAGAGGTTGATGCTCAAGCTGAGGCTAATGAAACTGCAAAGTTATCATCTGAAATTATTCGAGAGATTGTTATTCCAGAGATTGAAAAAGAAATTAATGAAGGAAAGAATTTTGCCAAGGTTCGACAAATTTATTATTCGCTTGTGTTAGCGCATTGGTTTAAGACAAAACTTAAGAATGTTTTGTTAAATAAAATCTTTGCAGATCTTTCCAAAACAAAAGGCTTTGAATCAAAAAATCCAGAGGTTATTGATAAGATTTATGATCAGTACGTGGAATCTTTTAAAAAAGGTGTCTGCAATATTTTGCGTATTGATTTTGATGAAAATGAAAAAAAGTATATTCCGAGAAAGTATTTTTCTGGTGGAGCTTCCTTGATAATACCAGAAGATTCTATTGAGCCTGCTACAGCAGGGAGCGCTATTAAAGTATTAAGAACAGCGGCAAAGTTAGGAACTCTTCTTTTGGCAGGTGTTTTGCTTTCTTTTGCCACATTAACTGGAAAAGCAGCAACGGCAAATAATTCGAATGATGATCATAATCTTAAAATAGAAGCAACAACAGCATTTGGAGACAATGTTTATGATGCGAATGCAGAATTCACCGATACTGGGCTTGAAGGTCCACCTTTAGATGGAGATGGTGCTTCAGCGGATGATTTCGATATTCCACTTGGAAAAGTTGTATTAAGCGCAGATACGCTCCAGCAAGCATTTCAGACAGAAACACCTTTTGAAGTAGGGGATGTTTTAAAATCTGCACGAGGGAATGCTGAATTAAAAGTTGGGAAAGTTGTCCCAGTGACGATCAAGAATGGAAAGAATCATATTCCAGTGGATGTTGTCTGGGGTGTTGTGAAAGAAAACGGGAGGACTTATGAAGTTTTCTTTGTGCAACTTCAAAATCCAAGTCCGGATTTTCATCGAGGACACATGACGTATTCACATTCTTTGCATGGCCTTATTAATGCAGCAATTGCAGATCCAGCATTTGAAGCAACGCTTTTAGAAGCTTCTGGAAAGACAATCCAGGATTTTAAGAATGAACTTCAAGACATCCTATCTGGAAAGCAAGCAACTGTTATTCAAAATCACAGCTATATGAATCCGAGCGGTATAGAGAATCCTTATCAAATGAGCATCGGTGCTTTGTGTTTTATTGACAAATCTTTGGTTATTCTTCCACCTATTTCAAAGCTTGATCCTTTGCCTTTTCTTGGTTGGGAGGTTGGTTACAAAGCGGTTATGGAGAAAAATGAAGATGTAGAACAAGTCGTGGTCATCAACAAAAATACTTTTGATGTTAAGGTTTCTGGTGAATGGAGATTGGTTTCAACGGCGCAAGGACAAGACGCTAGAGACTTAAACAATGTACTTAATTTAATTAAAGGTTTTGCTGGAGACGCTTCGAAAGGAAGCTTGAGCGATTGGACAGCTTCAGGTGAGAATTTTTTTGATCAATTTCAAAAGATCGATGAACTGGCAGATCAGGCATCTGAAGCAGGTCAGCAAATTGTAGGAGATTCTCAAAATTCACTTGAGACTTTAGCGCAAAAAGATAGCGTGCTTTTTAATATCTTAAATCTTGTTGTTCCAAATTTCTTACAACAAGTAGAAAAGAATGCCAATGATTTAAGCGGCACAATGACATCTAATGTTGAAAATGCTAGAGGGGACGCGCAGAGCGCTTTGGATGAAGCCCAGCGTGGCATGAGTCAGGATCAGTTAGCCTATCTTGGATTTATTTCTCAGCTTTTAGATAATCCTTATGTGCAAAAGAAAGCAGATAGTTTCATCAATCAGTTAGTCGAAAATAGCTATGCTCAAGCAGCTGGCGGTTCTTTGAGCGCAGGAACAAACGCAGAAATTAGTGATGTTGCTACACAGATTGCAGGGACGAAGATGGAATATTCGGCTACCGATAAAGATGGAAAAATACAATCTTATTCCTTTACTATGCGCCAGATTACGTCTTTAAGGTATTTGCTTTCACTTGATATAAATTTGTTAGCGCAAGGAAATGCCGGATTTGATGAGAGAACAGAAAGTCTTCTCTTAGAAGGATATGAGCAAGCTACAGGTGAAACTTTCCAAGGTTTGACGAATACTCTTTTTGAGGATTTGGGAAATTTTAACGATCCTGCGCTGCAAGAAATTTTAAATCAACTTTTTAACGGACCATCACGAGCTAATGCTTCAGGTCAGATAGATTTAGGGGTCTTTTTGCGAGGGCTTGTAGGAGGATTTCAGACAGCTTGCGGGGAATTTGGATGGACGAGCGGTAATATCAAAGGCATGCCGGTTGTCCTGAATGTTTTTGGCGGTGTTGGGGCTTATGGTATTGGAGAAGGAACGATGGATGTTAAGATTCATGGAGAGGCTGAAGCTCAAGCACTTTTGGAGGAGGGTAATCTTACCGGCGATGTTAACATTACCCTTGGCGGTGATGTTGATGCACGTGTTCGATCAACGTCGGGTGTTAAAGGATTTGGTGGTGTAGAATTATTTCTACCAAAAGATGGTATTTCAATTATCGTTGGGTATGAGACCGGACAAGAGATAAGTACTTTAAATTATGTTAAGGGTAAGGGAGGCGTGAACCTTAATATTGATGAAAAAGGAATGATTAATTTTGGGATTACGGCAGATGGGACTTATGCTGTTGGTAATGATTTGGTGGATATGAATAATTTTTCTTATAATTCTCAGATTGATTTGGGAGGCATGATTGAGGACTTGCCAACAGATATTTTAGATCAATTAAATGCTTATGCGCAAGGACAAGAGTTTCCAGATTTTTTGTCGTATTTATCGAGTGAGCTTAATGCGGCTAGCGCTTGGAATAATTATGTGATTGGAAGTGAAGATATTAAAGATGGGCTTTATAACATGCTTAATGGATTGAACTCAGAATTTGGGATTGGACCAGCTTTAGACGTAATGAAAGAGGCCTTTGAGGCTTCTGGCGCGCAGGAAAGTTTTGATGAATTTAAAGAAAAAGTTGAAGAAAAATGGAACGAGAGATTAGAAGAAATAAAAGGCCAATGGGATCGCAATGTTAAGGAAAGTGAACGAAAAATGGCAGAAACAACACGATTTGGAAATTTGTTGGTCCAAGGCATGTTTACCAAGAAATTTGGCAAGGGACCTATTCAAGGCTTCGTTACACAAAGGCTTACCAATGATGATCTTTATACAAACGTTGGAGGTACGGTAGAGGCTGGACCTTTTGGCGTCTCAGCTTCTGTTCAATTTAATGGTCTTATTGATTTCTTAGCTAATGAAGCGGCTGGGGAAGGGCTCGTATCGATGGGTCCCGTTTTGGCACAATATGGATTTAGCGGGCCTGAGTTTAGAAGGTTGGTGTCGGGCATTAATTATATTGTTAACACGACGATTAAAGATGGAACTTTTTACGATAATATTGAACGCATTCGAGCTGCGATTGATAATGCTTTTTCAAATGTTGATCCTAAGGTCCGCGTTTGCGCGATTGCAGCGTTAATCAATAATCCTCAGTGGAGAAATCGTTATAGAATTGATCTTAATGAATTGCAGGCCAAGGCTTTTGGTCTTGTTGAGGTTCAGGTGCAAGGTAAGGATGGAAAATGGGCAGCGTCACTAGGGGTTGAAAATTATTGGGAGAAAGATGCAGGATTGGCTCCTTATATTTCAATTGGTGGAAACACAACGCTTGGAACTGATGAGAGAAAAGTTTTGATTGGTGCTGCTGTGTTTTTTGACCCTATGCTTGGTTTTACAGGAGCTGGTTTAAAAATGAATTTTAGTGGAGCTGATATTGATATTTCGTATGAGAAAAAAGTAACTCAATTGAGAGCTAGGATTAAGCTTGAATCTTTTATCAAAGCTTTAAAAGGCAAGAGAAGCCAAATTCCATCAGGTCCAACGGGTCAAGTTGAGATGATTTATAACAATCAAGGAGCAGCTCTTTATAACAATCAAGGTGGCTCCCTTGAGTTGATTGACTATGTTCCTTTTTCAAGTCCAGAGCAGGCCAAGGAAGTGCTCGGAGGCCTTGCTAATACAAAAGCAGAAGGAAAAATAAAAGGATCAAGGGCCGAGAGGAAAGCCAAAAGACAAAAAATTAAAGATAATAAAGAAGTAGCAAAAAAGAAAGCTATGGAAAATGTTATTGAATTAATGATTGATCAGCAAATCGAAGAGGAGATCGAGGTCCAGCAAGAGGAAGCAGGCAAGGCGTCTAAGGGGGCTCGAGAGGCTAGCGATAATGAGAATGGCGAAGCAACCGGCGATCAATCTAACGAAAAGCATGTTAAAGGTGGTATTGCGTTTGATTCGAGAAAAATTAATATGGAAATTGAAGGCAGCGGAATTGAATTTGATTTTCCAGATACTTTAATTACAGATGACATGCGCAACTTGATGGGTCTTGTGCCAGAAATTATTAATTTTGTACCAGTGACAAACCCTATTTCTTTGTTGGGTCCATTGGCCAAAGCGGATTAAAAGAATCTTTAAAATTGAGGAGACATAATATGAAGAAAATAATTATTAGCATGGTTATCAGCATTTTCTTGGCAAGCGTCTTTATTGTCTCCGGACATTGCGCAATGTCACCACTGTGGCAAGATCAGCAAGAGAGTGTTTTGGTACAAAAGATTAAGTTGAGAAATGTGCCGATTAAAGAAGAAAAAAATGATTTTTCAAGAAGTTATGAGGATGGAGTGGGGGATTCTTTTTTTGAAGATATCGGCGTGGATGCTAAAGGAGCATCCGTACCGGTAGATAGTATTGTCTTGCAAGAAGACGAAAAACTTCTCGCCTTTGATGGATCTGCTCAAGACAATTTTGGTTACGATGTTTCTATCTCCGGAGATACGGCTGTTGTTGGTAGTCCGTATGATGATGATAATGGCAATAATTCCGGCTCTGTATATATTTATATAAGGAATGGCGATGTGTGGTCGTTTAGTCAAAAAATTGAAGAAGGTAGCGCTATTGATTATTTTGGAAAATCTGTTGCTATTTCTGGAGATATTATTATTGTAGGCGCACCTCTAGATGATGAGAAAGGGTCTCAGGCAGGGGCTGCGTATATTTTTAAGAAAAATGCATCTGGATGGTTTAAGGTTCAAAAAATTACTGCTTTGGACGGCGCGGCTGGAGATGAATTTGGAACTTCTGTTGCTGTTTTTGGAGATATCGCGGTTGTGGGGGCTTATCTGCATAATGATTCAACCTCAGATTGTGGTGCGGCTTATGTTTTTAAGGAGAACGCAAGCGGCACGTCGTGGTCACAAGCAGATGAACTTCTTGCTTTTGATGGCAGCGAGGATGATTATTTTGGTTCGTCTGTTTCTGTTTGGGAAGACACAGTGGTTGTTGGTTCTCATAGAGATGATGACAATGGGGCAGAATCTGGATCGGCTTATATTTTTAAGAGAAATGCAAGCGGGTTGTGGCCATTTAGCCAAAAGCTCATAGTTTCAGATGGTGATCCGCAGGATTCTTTTGGTAAATCTGTTTCAATTTGGGGAGATGTTGCTGTTATTGGGTCTCATCTCGATGATGATCAAGGGGCTAATGCTGGCGCGGCGTATGTTTTTCAGAAAAATGCTAGTGGTGTTTGGTTGGAAACTCAAAAGATTTTTGCTTCGGATGGCGCAAGTGGTGATTTTTTTGGTAGTGCGGTTTCTTTTCAGGGCGACCTCTTGGCAGTCGGTGCTAGATATCACAACTCAGCCGGATTTTCTGATTCTGGATCAGCGTATATTTTTTCTAGTGATTTAAGCTGGACAGAGTTACTTGTTGCTTCGGATACCTCAAAAAATGATTATTTTGGATGGTCTGTTGGAATCTCCGACGATACAGCCATTGTCGGTGCGCCGCAGGATGATGACAACGGATCAAATTCAGGATCAGCGTATATTTTTACCAAGCCTACGACGCCAATACTTGCAACCGTCTCTGGCACTATTCTAGATTACTATACTAATCAACCAATTTTCACTGCACAATTGACTGCGGTCGTTGACGGGGTCACAACTGTTTATAATGTTCCTACAGGATCGTATTCTTTTAGCGTTACTCCAGGAGCGAATGTCTCTTTAACTCCTTCCGCTGGCAATAATTATACGTTTCCTCTATGGGCGGGAGTTGATAATCCTAGTTGGTCCGGCGTGGTTAACGCTGATATAGCCAAGCATTTTCTTGGCGTAAACAGTTACACCGATCTTACTGTTTCTGGTACTGTTAAGGATCAGAATGGTCAAGCCATTCCAACTGCGGAAATAACTTTGACGCTTAATGGGGCAACCCAGGTTTTTAATGTTCCGAATATTAATTACTCTATTAATGCTAACCCAGGTGATAATGTTTCTGTTGTTCCATCCGCTACTGGTTATACTTTTCCTCAGGGAATGGCGGACAATCCCAGCTGGGCAGGTATGGTTATTGCCAATACCGTTAAACATTTCATTGGGGTAATTGATACTTTTACCCTAACTTATCTGGCAGGCCCAGGGGGAAGTATTAGTGGCCCAACGCCGCAGACGGTTAATTATGGTCAAGACGGACAAGAAGTTATTGCTGTGCCAGATGTAGGATATCATTTTGTCAAGTGGAGTGACAATGTCATGACGCCAGAAAGAAAAGAACTTAACGTTCAAGCTGATATCACCGTAACAGCGTATTTTGAGGTTGATATTCTTACTGTTTCGGGTACGGTATTTTTAAACGACCAAGGTCAAGGTGATGTCGAAATTGTTTATTACGACAACGGTTCTTCTGGTACAGGAAAAGATGGCGACGGCGTTCCTGTTCGAAGAGTTTTGGCAACAACCAATCCCGATGGAACCTATAGCTTTTCAAAAGAATATGGATGGAGTGCTAAGGTATTCGCAGAGCAACCTGGTCATCAATTTCAGGCCGGTAGCGGTTATGCCTATTGGGAATATATCAATTTAGATCAAAGTTATATTAATCGAAATTATTTTGCCAACGATGACTACACTGTCACCGGAACGGTATTTCTAAATAATCAAGGTCAAGGCGATGTCGAAATTGTTTATTACGACAACGGTTCTTCTGGTACAGGAAAAGACGGAGAAGGTGTTCCTGTTCGAAAAGTCCTAACAATAACAAATCCTGACGGAACATATAGTTTTTCAAAAGAATATGGATGGAGCGCTAAGGTTTATGCACAAGATCCAGGCCATCAATATCAGGCTGCAAATGGTTTGATGTATTGGGAATATCAAAATTTGTCACAGGATCATCAAGAAAAAGATTATTTTGCAGTTGATCTTTATACCCTAACGGTTAACAACGGTACGGGAAGCGGTCAATATGAGGCCAACATAGTTGTTCCGATCGCTGCTAATCCAGCACCGACAGGCTATGAATTTGATCAGTGGGTTGGCGACATTAGTTATGTTAGTGATCCGATGTCCTCTAGCACTGAAGTCACTATGCCGGCCAACGATGTGGAAGTAACAGCGATGTATAAGGCGTCGATTTACACTATCATTGTCCAAACCGATGGCACACCGGGTGCTGAGGTTAAGAACATCAATACCCTGGAACAGGGAACGATCCTGACCTATCCGGTTGCTTACAACGATCCTTTTTATGGAGAATTTAATGCGTTAGCCCCGGAAGGCTATGAGCTTGTGAGGTGGGAGAATGACATGAAAGGTGATGGTGCCTTGCTCATTGTGGATATCGACCACGTGACTAAGAATGTAACCTTCACCGCGGTT
>CAZYOA010000006.1:0-6065 GCA_964648665.1 uncultured Planctomycetales bacterium
ATTCCAGAAGAAGATCTTTGGGTTAACCTTTCTCCTCATGAGCGAGATAGGATAGTTCCTGATGCTTTATCTCAAACTGATATGGGCCGAGATCTCCTAGCACAAGATTATATCTTAAAGCAATTGACGGCTTCTTTAATTCATCCCGATGACGAAACCGGCAAAGTGTTCTGGAAAAAGGTTTATAAGAAAGCTTATGAAGAATATGGCACTACCCAGATTCCAGTCGATACCTTTAATAAAGTATGGATTGTTCCTAATAAAGCAACAATCTACCAAGAAGGCAACAGAGCTTTTGTAGCTGAAAGCTATATGAAGGTTATGTTAGAGACTGATTACCTCGCGCTTGAAAAGAGTGCAGAGTCCCAAGGAACGAGGGATGCAGAATCTAAAGCCGATAATGCACTAGCTTCCCAAGTTGTCCGAGAAGTCTTGATCCCCTTATTAGAAAAAGAAGTCAACGAAGGCAAACTATTCTCTAAGCTTAGACAAATGTATCATGCCATGATTTTAGCTACCTGGTATAAGCAAAATCTAAAGAGTTCGATTATTAATAAAATCTATGCCGATCAAAGTAAAGTCAAAGGGGTTGGAATTCCTGATCCCGAGATTGTGAATAAGATTTATGATCAATATTTAGAGGCTTTTGATAAGGGTGTTTGCGATATTATTAAGAAGGAAAAAGATCCGGTGACTGACAAAGTATTTTTTAGGAAGTATTTTTCAGGTGGATTTGACGGAAAGGCTGTTTCTTCAAACCTTAAGGTTAGGCGCTCTCCAAGATATAGAAGTGTTGTGGTTAGAAGCATTGTTGGCATGGTTTTTGCGGCGGTGTTTATGTTGGCTTCAGCTAGTGAATTGAAAGCGCAGATGCCGGACACTGTAGAACAGGGGCAAGCAGTTCAGAATCAGCAGTCTATCCCTATTGCGCCAATCGGGCAAGAACAAACAACTCCAGATACTTCACAGCATAAAAAATCTTACACGCTTGAGACTGTTCCTACGGATACAAGAATTATAGCTGTTAATAATGAAAAATATCAATTTACCTATGAGATAATCGCTGACATTGACGTTGCAGAGGCGTTTGGGGAATATAATTTTTATCCTAGAAGCATGTTACGCGGCAAGAATGATCAGGTGTATGTTGCATTAAAAAACAAAGTCGTGCAATTTGATCCTAGCACTCAGACATGGAAGTTGGCGATTAAACTCAAAGATGAAAACAATGCAATATACAACATGGTGCAAAACCCAATAACAGGCGAATTATATATATCAACATGAGAATGGTCTATTCGCTAAAAGTTCTTCAGAATCGACATCTATCGAGCCTATATGCATACTGAACGATCGCTTGGGAGGCATCACCCATCTATGGTGCGATGGAAATAAGCTTTATTTCTTGGAGTTCAATTTTAGCTTAGGACGATTTTTTGGCACATATGATATTGCAACAAAGGAGGTAACCAAAACGCAATATGAGGCCGATGGACCATTCTTTGAGTTTGTAAAGTCACCAGAAGAAATCTTAGGCGAAGAGCGCTATGCCATACTCACAGAAATGTTAGATAGAAAATATGCAGAATCAAAAATTACTTACAATGGCTTAATTTGGAATCTTGATAATTGGCGAGGAAAAGTTAGCGTTACTTTAGCTCATACTGGTGCACAGCTATCTCTAGGGTCTGAGGAAGCGATTGATATGTTTGATGTTCAGTTTACGCCTCAGAAGATATTTCTAGGCCATGATGGATACCTATATTGTGGCGGGTATATCGAGGATGGTCATATATTCGTACGGATATCAGCGCAAAATATGGATCAGATTCTGGATCAACGCTTGATTCAAGGTGGGATATTTAATAGAAAAACAGGTGAAGTGACGTTTGATCCAAGCATTCCTAAAAGCAAAAATAATACACTCTATATTAGGCGTGATAATGGAAAGCCTATTAGAGGTGAATGGAAGCCTGAAAGAAAACCGGGTGTGGATCCTTACGATCCGTGGGGCAACCTCAGGTGGGTTGGTCCTGAACATTACATTATTGACAAAAATCGTCGAATGAAAATTACAATACCACTGAAAAAGACGCCTGACACTGTGAAACCACAAGCTGCAATAATCACAGAGCGAATATTAGCTGACAACGGTATAGCGTCTTATACGAGCGCAGATTCATCTGTGAAAGCATCAAGTGGCATAGCAACGAAAATTGCTATTCCTATTATGGCCGGATTAATGGGGCTGGCAGCTCCGGTGTTTGGGCAAGAACAAACATTCCAGAAGAATTTGATTGCTTCCCAATTAGGCGTGGACACTATTTCGGTTAATGATACGCTTTCTGTGCTGATGGGTGGCGAGGAAGAGTGTGAGGCTCTTATGCAGCGCTTAGAAACTGACCAAGACGCCGCAGCCGAAATTTTAAAAGACCCGAGCTCTCTTGATGTATTCTCGGTTGAACAAAAAGATGAGCTGCTCTATAGAGCGGCTCATACAAATATGTCTGCGGCCATTATAAATTATAAAACTATCTATCAGTATGATTGGGCGAAGTATGAATTTTTAAAGAATGCAATGCAAGCTGATAAAACTACTAAAAAATTATTTCTTGAGATACCGTACAAGTTGTATATGGATCTTGCTGCAGAAGAGAAATACGATCTTTCTTATATAGCGCGTTTTCAAAATCAATCTGATGTATACGATGATTTAGAAGCGTGTGATTGGCAGGATTATACATTTGCAGATACTGCTGTTAGAAGCGATCAAGGTGCGGCACTCTATTTTCTTGAAAACTTGGAAGATTTTAAGCATTTTTCAGAAGAACAAAAAGACTCTCTTGTCTATAGCGCAGCGCACACCAATATGTTTGGTGCTATATATTTTTATCCGAAGATCCGCGCATATCCGTGGGCTCAGTATGATTTTGTAAAGCGTGCCATTGAAACAACCCGTAATGTTTTAAATGTACTGTTTTATCTGCCGGATAATTTTAGCTACTTTGCTTTTGAAGAAAGAAGTGCTTTGTATCATTTAGCTGCGAAAAAAACGAGTTATGCGTTAGAGTGTTTTGATATCATAGCCCACTATCCTTGGGCATATCAATTTGCAGATAGCTTGTTAGGTGTTTCAAATAGTTTCGCATCATATTCTATTTTGCGCAATATAGCTAAGTTCAAGGCGCCACTTGGATCTCATAAAGAAAAAGAAGAGAGCGACTTATTGCACAAAGTAGTTATGTATGATGATATGGCTACAATAGAAAGTTTTCCTGAGCTTTCACGTTACGAGTGGGCCGGTGCCACATTTGTCATTGCTCTATTAAAAAAGAAACTACATAGGAATCAAGTAACGTATTCCTATTTTGAAGGTTTAAAAGCAGGTGCATTTGATGCGTATACAGAAGATGATAAGCGTCGGTTTGCCTATACTGCAATCAAGGCGACGCCTTATGTGGCAGTCGAATATTATGACATGTTAAAAGGATATCCGGAGTCATATGATTTAATAAAGCGAAAGATTGAAGCAGATGAAATAGTAGCGCGTTGTTTTCTTGAAGCTAAAAACATGTATCAATACTACACGCCAATAGAACTCGAAACATTAAAACAGGCTGCTGTTACAAAACACAAGCATCTAGCAATTATATTCTACGAAGACATCGCTGACTATGCCTGGTGTGATTATCTCTTGATTAAAGAGAGTGTGGGACGCGATATAAAAGCAGCGGCATTCTTTTTGAAGGGGCCGCATCGTTTTTTTCGGAGTGCGCCTCAGGGACTATTTCTTACAGATCTTAAGAAATGTCATCAGTATTATTCTGAGGAGCAAATAGAGACGCTTGCACACGTAGCTGCAAAGACAAACTCCACAGCTGCTCTTGAATCCTATAAGAATATTGCACGGTTTGTTTGGACATACGATATCCTTGTTGAGGCCATTAAGGCGAATCCAAAAGAAACATCAGTGTTTATGCTTCAAAGTCCAGATATTCTAAATAGCTATACAGAGGATGAAAAGGATGGTTTTCTCTATCAAGCAACAGAATTGAATCCACTTGCGTTCATTCAATATTTTCCCTTTGTTGCTCAGTATAATTGGGCACCATATCGTGCTCGTGATATCATAAAGAAAAATGACGTAGCGCTCTATTATGCGCTTGAGGATCCTGCTCGATTTAATGGTTTAGAGACCGAAGAGAGAAATAAGATTCTTATGCAGGCTGCAGAGCGCGTGCCTGAGTGTGCGTGCTTTTTTCGTGACCAGTTGCTTCAGTTAGAAAATTCACCTTTTGATGAGGCGTATTTTGACTTGGCGATAGAAGAGAATCTTGATAGTTTTTTATCTGTTGGCTTGAGTGAGTTTTCTGGTAATGTCAGACATGCGATAGATGTTGAACCAATCTTCGATATTGCGCTTGAAGATACTGAATTATACGAGACAATTAAGGCAAAGACAACGGACTTAGATTTAAGTGATGGGCAGAAGACATCAATAGCTGTTGCATCAATCCGATTATGCAAAGCCTTAGGTATCCCGTACACGAATCCCGACTATTTTGAGAGAAGCGTTGATGTCATCCTTTATTTCCTAAATCAGGAACTGTCGGACATTATCTTTGGAGAAAAAGATAGACAGGGCAGAGAGATACAAGTAATCATTTTATTGGATGAGGTAGAAACATATGGTGGGACTGAGGATGCGTTTAGCAGAGCCGAACAAGAAGCATTTGTGCGTTCAACTGGAGTATTAGAAAAAAACATGCAGTCCTTTAAGTATGGTGAGGATGGAAGAATGAATGCTATTCGGGCAATTGAGGAATCCGTCGGACCTTTGAGGATTCTCTATAAGGGGCATGCAAATGATTTAGAATATGGTGCCTGGAATCTTAATTATAGATTGCTCGCAGAAACGCTTATGAAAAGAGAAAATATAGAAGATGTCTACATTATAAGTGATGGATGCTTGACAACGAATTTTCATGAAAACTTGGGAGAGTATTTAGGAGAAAGGGGACATCTATCTCCTAAATTTAGAATAGCACCATCAAATGACGGGGATCTTGGCTTTGTAGGTATTTTTGATTTTTTAACACATATACAAGAGCAAAGAGAGAAGAACAACAGGATGAATAAACCTGTGACGCTTTGGGATATGTTTATGGGTGAGACAGAGACGGTCTTCGCCGTTCAGGATCCATCATGTATTCTTGCAATGACGCCTGAGAAATTTAAAAAAGTTATTAAAGAACAGTTTAAGGATGTATTGTCAAAAGAAAAGTTAAAAGAGATATTTGCTGAGATAAAAGAAATGCCTGATGTGTCAGTAGAGTTGTTTGATATGTTTGGTGGTCTGACGCAGGGTAAAAAGGAAAGAGAGCTATTAGCGTTCTTCTTTCTTCTTGGATTGATACCAGGAATATCGCGTATGCGGCCAGATGAAAAGCGTGATGATGAGATGCAACTAAAATCCCTTGAATGGAAAGCGATTGCCGATAATCCAGAAAATCATCATTCTGAGCGGACTTATGCGAATATGAAATATAAGTTAGCGGTTGCCTCGATGGGCAATCCAAATGCACAAAAAATCATCGATAAGGCTACAAGATTGCTAGATGATCAGTCTGGTTCGCAAAGAGAGCCAGTACGATTAAGGAGCGCTTCTGAAGGTATTATTAAGATGGTATTAAGTAACAATGGCGTAGCATCTCATGTGAGCGCAGATGCATTTGTAGCAGTATCGAGCAGTATAGCTAAGAAAATTGCCGTTCCTGTTATGGCAGGATTAATGGCTTTTGCAGCGCCGGCAATAGCGCAAGGACAAGGACAAACACAAAATCAAGCCAACCCAAGCACAACACAAACTACAATAGACCCAACTAAAACAGCAGTGGTGGATACCATTAAGATTAATGATACATTATCCTATAAAAGAACATTCAACATTATCAGTAGAGGCACAGGCACTGACCCTGGAGAGTTTAACAATCCTCAGTTTATAACCACGGATTCTAAAGGCATGGTGTACGTTGCTGATGGTACAAACAACAATGTTCAGACAA
>CAZYOA010000006.1:6165-24470 GCA_964648665.1 uncultured Planctomycetales bacterium
ATTAAAGGGTTTAATAAAGCAATAAATCCAACATTAGATAAGGCGATGGTAACAAAGGACGTTTTAAATAAAAATGATGTAGGCGGTATTGACTTAAATGCTCAGTATCTTGATCTTAAAACAGAAGGCATAGATATGGATTTTGAACTACCGCTTCAATGGCAGGGAGTGGATCTTAATAATGTTCCGGGACTTGTGCCGGTATTTATTAATATTATTCCAGTTATGAATTTCCCTGCGTTTGTTGCAGGAGAAGAAAATATTGATGAGGAGCTGATTAATGTAGCGAAGCTTTGATATTTTTTTGGATTTTTAGCATTTACGATAGGAAGGAAGTGTTTAAGATATGAAAAGGGCTGCAAAAATATTTTTGCAGCCCTTTTTTATATAAACTAATTTTCTTTATTTATTTAATGCTTTCCTGAATTTTTCAGTTAAAAGTGGAACAACTTTAAATAAGTCCCCAACAATACCATAATTAGCAACAGTAAAAATTGGCGCAGAAGGGTCTTGATTGATAGCAATGATAATGTCTGAGGATTGCATACCAACAAGATGTTGAATCTGTCCTGAAATACCACAGGCAACGTAAACCTTTGGACAAACCGTTTTTCCTGTTTGACCAACTTGATGTGAATATGGAATCCAATCGCTATCAACAGCAGCACGTGAGGCGCCAACAGCACCACCAAGCACTTTAGCTAGCTCCTCTAAGATTTCGAAGTTTTCTGGACCTTTTAGACCACGTCCACCGGAAACAATAATGTCTGCTTCTGCAATATTGATTGTTGCTGTGACTTCTTCAACAATATCTAAAAGTTTTGTGCGAGATTTTAGAAGTGTTTTAGCGACAGTTTCTTCAATAATTTCGCCTTTACGACTTGTATCAATCTCAGCTTCTTTAAAAACTTTATGACGAACAGTAGCCATTTGAGGACGATGATTTTTGCTCAAAATTGTGGCCATAATATTTCCGCCAAATGCTGGTCGTGTTTGTAGCAAGAATTTTTCTTTTTCATCAATATCAAGGCCAGTACAATCTGCGGTTAAGCCTGTATGAAGCTTAACAGCGACGCGCGAGATAAGAGATCGCCCCATAAAAGTGGCACCACATAAGAATATTTCTGGTCTATGTTTACGAAGAAGATTGACTAAAACATTTGTGTAAGGTTCATCTAAAAAGTTTTCTAATTCAGGGCTGTCGACAACATAGACTTTATCCGCACCGCGATGAATGAGTTCTTGAAGATTGTCTTTGATGTTATGGCCAAGAACAACACAGCAAATTTCTGTATCTAATTTCTTAGCAAGCTCTTGAGCTTTTCCTAAAAGCTCGTAAGAAATAGATTGGATAACGCCTTTTTTCTGTTCACCAAAAACCCAGATACCTTTATAGTCTTCTAAGTTTGGCGTTTTGCTAGAATCACGTTTAAGCTCAATTGCAGAAAATTTACAAACATCAACGCAGGCACCACAAAGTGTGCATTTGTCTAAATCGATAATGGCCTTTTTATCGACCATCGTAATAGCTCCAAAGGCACAAACTTTAACGCAAAGAGAGCAGCCGGTACATTTATCGGTGATAACTTTTATGCTCATTTTAAACTAACCTATCCTTTAATAAATCAACAAGTTTCGTTGCTGTATCCTCTGGCTCACCTTCAAAGATCTCACCTCTAGGTCGAGCAGGAGGAGTAAATATTTTTGAAACCCATGTTGGAGAACCCGTTAAACCAAGACGCACTTCGTCAACATCAAGATCAATGGCTTTCCATGTTGGGATCGTTGCTTTTTTTGCTCGCATTCGACCTTTTAGAGAAGGAATGCGTGGTTCATTGATTTCTTTGACGACAGTAAAAAGACAAGGCAGAGAGGTTTTAACAATTTCAAAACCTTCTTCAGTCATGCGTTCAACGGTGGCTGCGCTGTCTTTAATTTCTTCAATCTTTTTAACATAGGTGACCTGTGGGATGTCAAGTTGTGTTGCAATGCCCGGGCCGACTTGAGCTGTATCTCCGTCGGAGGCTTGTTTTCCACAGAGGATGATATCGAAATCTTTAATTTTCTTAATAGCCATGGCAAGAGTGTAGCCTGTAGCAAGTGTATCTGATCCAGCAAATGCGCGATCAGAAATTAAATAACCTTCGTCGCAACCCATGGAAATAGCTTCTTTTAAAACTGCTTCGGCTTGAGGTGGCCCCATCGTAATGACGACAGCCTTTCCACCATGCTTTTCTTTAAGACGAACGGCTTCTTCGATAGCGTATGTGTCAAAAGGATTGATAATTGATTCAACGCCTTCTCGAATTAGCGTGTTTGTTTCTGGATCAATTCGTACTTGGGTTGTGTCTGGAACTTGTTTAATTGAGACAATAATGTTCATGTTATTTTGAATATTCCTTAATTAAGTTAAGCGCAATGATGTTTCTTTGAATTTGGTTTGTGCCTTCATAGATTTGAGTAATCTTTGCATCACGCATAAATTTCTCTGCAGGATACTCGTGCATATAGCCGTAGCCACCAAGAATTTGAACTGCATCTGTTGAAACTTTCATGGCCGTATCGGAAGCAAACATTTTTGCCATTGCAGAATCCTTAGCCAAGCTTTTAGCGCCAGCATCAATTTGTCGAGCAGAGGCATAAACTAAAGCACGTGCTGCTTCAACTTGTGTTGCCATATCGGCAAGCATAAATTGAATACCTTGAAAGCTAGAAATTGGTTTTCCAAATTGTTTTCTTTCTTTGGCATATTTAACCGCAACGTCTAAAGATCCTTGAGCAATACCTAAAGCTTGAGCGCCAATACCTGGACGAGACATATCAAATGTGCGCATAGCGATGATAAAACCTTGACCTTCTTTGCCAATTAAATTCTCTTTAGGAACTTTGCAGTCTGTAAAAATAAGTTCTCGCGTAGAAGATCCTCGGATGCCCATTTTATCTTCTTTTTTGCCAAAGGTAAATCCAGGAGTATCCTTTTCGACGATAAAAACGCTTGCACCGCGTGCACCTTTGGATTTGTTGGTCATCGCTACAATAGTATAAATTTCTGCATCGCCACCGTTTGTAATAAAATGTTTTGTTCCATTTAAGATGTAATGATCGCCATTTTTCTTAGCAGTGGTTTGCATAGCGCTTGCATCTGATCCAGCAGCTGGCTCAGTGATGCCAAAAGCAGCTAGTTTTTTGCCTGAGGCGATATCTGGAAGATATTTTTCTTTTTG
Organism: uncultured Planctomycetales bacterium; assembly: GCA_964648665.1. Taxonomy (GTDB): domain Bacteria; phylum Omnitrophota; class Gorgyraeia; order Zapsychrales; family Aceulaceae; genus Aceula. The sequence continues at coordinate 9,390 of CAZYOA010000006.1, forward strand.
CTCTTCATTTCCAAATAAAATGATAGGATCTGTTCCAAGAGCTGTCGCAGAGAAAGCAAGGGCAATACCAGCACAACCCCTTGAGAATTCCTCAATTGCAATACATAGCTCCATAAGTCCGCCGCCCATTCCACCATACTTCTCGTCGATATAAATACCAAGTATATCAGATTCGGCCATAACTTTAACAATATCCCAAGGAAACTCTTCTGTTTTATCATATTCCCCTGCGACCGGAATGATCTTTTCTACAGTGATTTCGCGGCAAAGATCCCGGAGCATCACTTGTTCTTCAGTCAATAAATAATCCATAGAATTCCTCCAATTAATAAATAAATTAATAGCACAATTTGCCTCTGTGAAACTTTCCCATACTACCACACACTTATAGGATTAGGCAATATTTTTTTTGATTTTGTTATTTTCTTTAAAATGTTAGAAATTTGTTGTCTATTCTAAGATTTCTTTTAAATATACATATAAATATATAATATTTAGATATTGTTTAAAGAGATATCTGGGTTTTTGGAAAAATAGCATTAACTAAAATCTCGTTCAAAAATGCAATTATTCTTTAATTTTATATAAAATGTATGATATGTGAAGATATGTAAAACAATGTAACTTAGTGCGCATTATAAGCTTTTTTATGTATTTTATGATAATTATATGATCATAACAAAGAAATTAGGTGAAATCACTTGACATAAAGACTCTTATGTAATAAAGTAGTTCTCAAAGATAGTTTATGTTGCAAAGAAGATTAATCTAGTTTTATATAGTGGAGAATGAAATAAAAAGACATGTCCTTTGATTCGTTGATGACCATAGAAGAAGTTGCTGATTATTTACGCGTTAAGAAACGTACTGTTTATGATTGGGTTAAGAAGGGAAAGATCCCTGCAATCAAGACCGTCGGACAATGGCGATTTAAAAAAGAAAAAATAGATCAATGGCTAGAAACACAGCACCAAGGAGGGGGAATATGGCAAATATAAGCAAAGCTGATCTTACAAAAGATTTGCGTGAGCTTGTTGCCGAAATCTTAGAGTCAGAAGTATCTGAAGTTGATGCAGATGCTAATTTTGTTAAAGATTTAGGTATGGACTCCATGATGGCCTTAGAAATTTTGGCGGGAATTGAAAAGAAATATAGAATTGTTATTCCTGAAGATACGTTACCAAAATTCACAACGCTTAATGCAACTGCAGAAATCGTTGAAGGTATCATTTCTGGCAATTAACGAAATAAAATATGTTTACGGAATTTTTTATAATAAAATTTTTATCGACCTTGTTGATTAAGGAAAGGGTTTTTTATGCATCTTAAGCGCCTCGAAATTTTTGGATTTAAATCTTTCGCCGATAAAACAGTTCTTAATTTTGAGCCTGGAATTACGGCTGTTGTTGGCCCAAACGGTTGCGGAAAAAGTAATGTATTTGATTCTATCCGTTGGGTTTTAGGAGAGCAGAGCGTCAAAGAGCTTCGTGGATCCGCTAAAGAAGATATTATTTTTAATGGAACTCATAAGAGAGCGCCTTTAAATTTTGCAGAAGTAAGCTTGACCTTTTCAAACGAAAATAGGGCCTTTCCAATTGAATATGATGAAATTACTGTTTCTCGAAGATTATTTCGATCTGGAGAAAGTGAATATCTTTTAAATAAGACAGTTGTTCGCTTAAAAGATGTTTTGGAACTTTTCATGGGAACAGGTGTTGGAGCTGAAGCGTATTCTTTAGTTCAGCAAGGAAAAGTTGATTTGGTTGTAAGCGCTAAGCCAGATGATCGCCGACTTATATTTGATGAAGCTTCTGGAATTACAAAATATAAATCTAAAAAAAGAGAAGCATTAAATAAGCTTAAAGATACTGATAATAACTTACTTCGAAGCAACGATATTGTCGTTGAGGTTAAGCGTCAAATTGGTTCGATTGAACGTCAGGCAAAAAAGGCACAGCGCTATAAAGAGGAATATGAGAGATTAAAAGTTTTAGAATACATTTTTGCTGAGTATGAACTTTCAACATTTGGAGATAAGCGAGAAAATATTGATGAATTTTTAAATGATTCTCAGCGACAAGAACAGTCTTCGCATAATCAGCTTGAATCGTCAAATGCTCAGCTGTCTCAAGAGAATAATAACATTAGTGAGTTAGAGGAAAAAACTAATGAACTTCATCGAGAAACGATTAAAGTTGAAAATCAAATTGAAATGGATAATCGTCAAATTGGTTTTAATCAAGAACGTATTGCGTCGATTGATTTAAATGATCATAAAAATGAACAGCAAAAAGAACAGCTTAAAGAGCGATGCCGAACACAAGAAGAAAAGATTACGTCGTTAAAAGAATCTTTTGAAACTTTAAAGAAAACGATCATTCACAATACTCAAGCTGTTGAAGAAAAGAAAAGTCATCTTCATCAATTAGAAGAAGATATTCGCAACAATCGAAATGGAATCAAGAGTGAAGAGGAGACGATTCTCGAGAAATCAACAGCTCAAGTTCACTTTAAGAATGAATCAACAGAAATTATGAAAAGTTTTCAAGGCGCTCTTGCGCGAAAACGTCGCTTGGATCTTGAAAATAATAAAGTTAATTTAGAAAAAGAACAGATTGATAATCGACTTCGTAGTGTATCTGAAGACATTGATCGATGTTCAGAAAAAGTGGATGATTTAAAATCTAATGGTGAGTCAAGGCAGAGTGCTTTAGCTGAAATTAAGCAGAATTTTCTTGGCATTGAGAAAACAATTAGTGATCTTGAGAATTCAAAACTTTCTTTGATATCAAAAAGAGAGTTTATTGAGGACATGCGCGTTCAATATGAAAATACGACAGATCCTGTTATTCAAGGAACTCTCTTAACGTCACAGCCGCCCTTGGAAGATATTAAAGGAATCATTGGTAAAATTAAAGGCGTCATAAAATGTGATGAATCTCGACAGAGAACTTTGTCTCAGCATTTTGAAAATACACATGTTCAAGATTTATATGAAATTTGTTGCGAAACAAAATTTATTGAGCTTGATCCGGAGCAGATTACATCTAAGATTGAAAATCTTGCATCTGAAATTTCTCATCACATTGAACAAAAGAATTGTTTAGCAGATCAAATTGCTGAGCGTGAAGGTGAAATCAATCATATTAATCTTGATATTCATCAGAATGAACGAGAGCTTTCAAGGCTTGAAGCTGATAAAAATAATATTTTAGATGAATCAAGTAAGCTTTTAGATGAGCTAAATATTATTAGCCAAGAGCTAATTGAAACAAAAGAGATTTTAAGTGATTTGAAGATTAGAGAAGACAATCTGGGTGAAGAACTTAATTCTCTTAGTGATCAAATTGCACAATTAAAGGGTCAAATTCAGCAACGCCAAGACGCTATTACTCGCAAGGCAGAAGAGCGAGAAACTGTTGTTGTTGAGATTGCTCAACTTCAAACAGAGCTCGAAGCATCTTATGATCAAGAAAAAGCTCAAGAGGAGAATTTAAGAATCTTTGAGGAAACTTTAAATGGAGGTGTTGAGGAGTTGCATCGACTCGAGTCAGAAACTTCTGAACATCAATCCAAGAAAAAAGAATATTTACACTCAAGCGAACAAACTCGTTTTCATATACAAGAGGTAGAATTAAAAAAGAAGAATTTAAAAGATGTTTTAGTGACTTATGATCAACAAAAACGAGAGGTTTATAATCGCATTTCTCAAATAAAGCCTGAAATCAAGAAATTAGAAGAAAGCTTAGAGGGTATTCGAAAGAATTCTCATGACCATCAGCTTAAAAAACAGGAATTATCTTTTGGAGAGCAAAGTTTAAAAGATCGCTTGAAGCAAACATATAAAATTGATTTTGATGAAGTTGTTGGTTTGTCTTTAGATCAAGAAGAGCCTTGTGATGATTTTCAGAATGTTGAGCTTTCTTCTTATGGAGTCGATCAAGATCAAGAGCAAATTGATTTTCAAAAACGAAAAGTTGAGCTTAGAGAGTTTAAAGTTGCTTTACAAGAAGCAAAAAATAGCGTGGAAGGCCAAGGCCTTGGAGATGAAATCCAAAGATTGAAAAAGAAATGTGAATCTTTTGGAACTGTTAATCTTGTTGCTATTGAAGAATATGAGGAGTTGCGTCAACGTTTTGAATTTTTAACAAAACAACAAAGTGATCTTCTAGAGGCAAAAGATACACTTCATCAAACTATTAATAAGATTAATCGAACATCCCGACAGCTTTTTATTGATACTTTTACAAAAGTTAGCGAAGAATTTCGTATTTATTTCCGCATGTTGTTTGGAGGCGGAGAAGCAGACCTTATTTTAGTTGATCCAGATAATGTATTAGAATCTGGCATTGATATTGTTGCAAGACCTCCAGGAAAGAAGCCGCAAAATATTAGTCTTCTTTCTGGTGGTGAAAAGACAATGGCGGCGATTGCTTTAATCTTTGCAGTTTTCAAGGTTAAACCAAGCCCATTCTGCGTTTTAGATGAGATTGATGCAGCATTGGATGAGTCTAATGTCGGACGTTATAGCTATTTGCTACAAGAATTCTCAAAGATTGCTCAGTTTGTTGTTATTACCCACAACAAGAAGACGATTAATTGTGCAAATGTCATGTATGGCGTTACGATGCAAGAGCGCGGTGTTTCAAAAATCGTTTCTGTCCGACTATCAGAAGATGAGCCTTCTCAAAAGACTCCTGAAGCCATTGGGGCTGGAGTTTAATAGCAATATCTTGCCTTTAAGTTTTTATATTTAGTATTGATGGATTTAAAAAAAATATAGATCTCCTTTATCCTCTTGACAAGTTGTAACCCACTCTGCTTCAATATGTTAGAACTCACTTTATAAGAAAGCGCTTTCTTGACATCACTAAGTGCATATGTTATACTCTGGCAACTTTAAATTTACCGGTGTTATATTTACATGATATTAAAGATTATACGTACATTAAATTGGATTGATTTGATCATGCTTGCGTTGATGATCCGTTCGCTTTATATTGGAATAAAGCGCGGATTGGTCGATGAAATACTTCATTTGTTAGGTGTTTTTCTTTCTGTCTTTGTTGTTTTTCACTATTATTCTATATTTGGTAATTTTTTAGAAAATAAAATTTTCTTTAAATCTGCGCTTGCAGATAGTATTGCATTTGTTCTCTTATGGATTTCTGTAGCTGTTATTTCTAAATTGATTAGATTTGGAATTCATACGCTTTTTAGAGTTGAGGCTAGAACCTTATTCGATAAAGCTGGAGGTTTAGTTTTTGGAATTGTGCGAGGTCTTTTAATTTGCAGTCTTGCATTATGGTTGTTGAGGGTAACAACAAATGAATATGTTGTTAGAAATATTAGCTCGTCTTTTAGTTCGTCTCGACTTGCTAAGATTGCACCAAGCGTTTACCGTATTACATTTGAAGGTTTTATTGTTAAATATTTTCCAAAAGAAAAAATAAATCAAGATGTTTTGTTACACAAAAAAGATTCATTAAAGAATTAGGCTATCATTGACATTAAACGAAATTTATAAATTTATCATTGCTCAGGGTATCTCAAAAGATCCTAGAGAGAATTTGCAAATTAAAAAGAAATTACTTTTGGCAAAAAAAGAATATCGAAACCTTAAAGGTTTCGAAAGAAATTTCTTTGATAAAGAGATGTTATGGAATCCATACGGAGATACTCGTATTTTATATGGTGATTCAAATATAGAGGTTAAGCGAGTTTTAGTTGGTATTGATATTGGTGTTGACGAGATTCTTTTGGCAGATCGCCTGTCTTCGAAGGAAAAGAAAATTGATTTAGTGATTTCTCACCATCCTTTAGGAGTAGCGCTTGCAGGTCTTTATGAAGTCATGGATATTCATACTGCTGCCTTATCTTCTTTGGGGATTGATGAAAAGATTGCAGAATCTTTAATGAAACAGCGCATCGATCAAGTTACACGCAGCTTGCATTCAGCAAATCATCAAAGAGTTGTTGATGCTGCAAGATGTTTAAATGTGCCGTTGATGTGTTGTCATACGCCAGCCGATAATCATGTTGCTCAGTATTTGCAAAAAGTTATGGATACAAAAAAGCCAAAAACTCTTAAAAATGTTATTAATCTTTTGATGAAAGAGCCAGAATATCAATGTGCATCAAGATACAAGGCGGGTCCTAAGATTTTAACGGGAGAATCAACCGATAAAGCTGGCAAGATTATTTTGGATATGACTGGTGGAACAGAAGGGTCAGGCGATATTTTTGCTCGACTTTCACAAGTTGGAGTTAATACGATTTTAGGTATGCATATGTCTGAAAAACATTTGACAAAAGTAAAATCTGAACATCTTGGCGTTGTTATTGCTGGACATATTGCAAGTGATAATTTAGGGTTAAATCTTTTGTTTGATAAAATTATGAAAAAATCTAAATCCATTGAATTTGTAGAATGCTCAGGATTCAGGAGAGTAAGGCGATAATGGGATTAATTCCAGACGAAACAATTAATCAAGTTCTTGAACGCAGCGATGTTGTTGAGATTATTTCAGAATATGTAACTCTTAAGAAAACTGGAAGAAATTTTAAGGCATGTTGTCCTTTTCATAATGAGAAAACACCATCTTTTGTCGTTAATCAAGACAAACAGATCTTTCATTGTTTTGGATGTGGGGTAGGCGGAAATGTTGTTAGTTTTATTATGCAGCATGATCGAATAGATTTTCCATCAGCTTTGCGTCAGTTGGCTCAAAGAGCAGGTATTCATGTTCCGGAAATAGACAGTGAATTGAATGTAAAAAATAAAAGTCTTAAAGAAGTTGTTTTTAAAAGTAACGAATTAGCTTGTGATTTTTTTCATGATGTTTTATTGCAAGGACAAAAGGGCTCTGACAAGGCTAAAGAATATTTTAAAAAAAGAGGTGTTCGCTTAGAAACTGTACAAAAACTAAAGCTTGGATTTGCACCTGAAGGATGGGAAAACTTAATTTCTTTTTTACGGTCAAAGGATATTAATCTTTCAGGGATGGAAAGTTCAGGACTTGTTGTTACGAAAGAAAATGCACAAGGGTTTTATGATCGTTTTCGTAATCGTATTATTTTCCCAATCTTTGATATACGTTCTCGATGCATTGGATTTGGCGCACGCGCGATGGAAGAGGATACATCCGCAAAATATATTAATTCGCCTGAAACGCCTGTTTATATTAAGGGAGAACATTTATACGGATTTCAATTATCCAGAAATGCAGTTTCTAATCAAGATTGTGTTGTTGTTGTTGAAGGGTATATGGATTTTTTAACATCGTTTCAAGAAGGTTTTGAAAATATTGTGGCATCGTTGGGTACGGCATTAACGGTAGAGCAAATTCGTCTTATTCGCAGATATACAAAAAATATTGTTATGCTTTTTGATGCTGATGATGCGGGTGAGCTTGCAATGTTGCGTAGTCTTGATTTGTTAGTTGAAGAAGATATGAATGGAAAGATTGTTTCGTTAACGGGAGGTAAGGACCCAGATTCATTTATACGCGAATTTGGCATTGAAGAATTTCGCAAGCAAATAGATTCAGCGCAGACAGTGTTTGATTATAAGTTTAGCGTTTTATCAAGAAGGTATGACAGGAAAACAGTTGAAGGAAAAGCGCGAATTTCAGCTGAAATGTTGACGACAATCCAAAAGTTTAAGAATGAAATTATAAAGCAAGAATATATTAAGAAATTAGCGCAGCGATTAGGTGTTTCTGAAAATGCATTGTTTGTTGAGATTAATAAAATTAAAGGTGTTGTGTCGAAAGAGCCAGAAATCATAAAGAAAAGATCTGAAAAGGTTTCTATGCGAATCGTGGAAAGAAATCTCTTAAGATTATTGCTTGAAGAGGAACATATGGCTCCATCTATTTTTGAAGAAGTTGAAATTGATGATTTTCAGGATGATCTAGTACGACCTATTGTTGAGCAGATTTTTGATTTGTCAAAGAAAGAAGATGATTTTAGTGCTTCAAAATTAATTCATCTTCTAGAGGATCAAAAAGCGATTGAGTTTATTTCAGGGCTGATGACATCGAACGATTTTGAATCAGCAAACAAGGAAACTTTAAAAAAAGATTATATTAATCGAATTAAGAATGACCGAATTAAGATTCAGAGAAAAGATTTATGTTTTCAGATTCAACAGGCGGAAGCCGATGGCGATCAAGTTCGCTTAGAAGAATTAAAAAAGAAGTTTAATCAATTAATTAAGAGGTAATCAATGAGAAAAAAAGTAGTCAAACAAAAAGGACTTCAAGAAGGGTTTGAAAAGCTTGTTACTTTAGGTAAGAATAAAGGCTTTTTAACTTATGATGAAGTTAATGACACGATGGCCAAGGGCATTGAGTCTTCGGATGAAATCGATCAAGTGTTTGATTCTTTAGAAAGTAAGGGGATCAGGATCGTTAGTTCTGAAGAGGATGGAAAGGCTGAAGTTCGTCCAGGTATTCGCGATTTAAAAAGCGCGACTGAACCAGAAGAGAAAGAAGAAGTAACATATAGCGATAAATTTATTCCTTTGGATGATCCTGTCAAAATGTATCTTAAGCAAATGGGATCTATTTCGCTTTTAACTCGAGAAAAAGAGATTTTACTTGCTAAGCGCATTGAAGAAGCAGAAAACAAATTTGCGGAAGCCTTATTCATTATGAATTTTGCGCGTCAAGAATCACTTCGCATTATTGGCGGCGTATTAAAAGAAGAAATCAATGTTGAAGATGTTGTTAAAGATGAGCTTGAGCGTCGACAGAAATTGATTAAGGATTTGAGACGGCTTTTTAAGAAGGCTCGTCATTCAAGAAAAGGTACAGAAAAATCTGCAAAAATTATTGCTGAATTTAAATTAACGTCAACAGTTAATGAAGTTATGGCAAAGAAGATTAAGGCGATTATAAAGAAAATCGATCGTATTGATCGATCGCTTAAATCGAATAAAAAAATTCCTAAGATTACTGAGATTAAAAAACAGCGTTCTTTGCTTTTAAAAGAACTTGGTGAACCGCTTAAACGAGCAAAGACCGAGATGCGCATTATCCGCTCGAGGCAAGCAAGATTTAATCGAGCTAAAAAAGCTTTGGTTGAAGCGAACTTGAGACTGGTTGTTAGTATTGCTAAAAAATATATTAATCGAGGCCTATCTTTTTTGGATTTAATTCAAGAGGGCAACATGGGATTGATTCGTGCAGTTGAGAAGTTTGAATATCAAAGAGGGTATAAATTCTCAACATATGCAACGTGGTGGATTCGTCAGGCCATTACGCGATCTATCGCAGATCAGGCAAGAACGATTCGTATTCCAGTTCATATGACAGAAACGATTAATAAAATTATTCGTATTTCTCGGTTGTTTGTTCAAGATTCTGGAAGAGAACCAACGCCAAAGGAAATTGCTAAGAAAATGAAATTGCCTGTGATAAAAGTTAAAGAAATCTTGAAAATATCACAGGTTCCGATTTCTCTTCAAACACCAATTGGAGATGAGGGCGATACACATTTTGGTGATTTTATTGAAGACAAGAAGGCTGTTTCTCCAGCGAACGCAACTGTTCATTCGATGCTTAAGGAAGAAATTGTTGAAGTTTTGCAAACCTTAGATGATCGTGAGAGACAAATTCTAGAGCTTCGATTTGGTATTAATGATGGATCAACTCGAACTCTTGAAGAAGTTGGTAGTGTTTTTAAGGTTACTAGAGAACGCGTTCGACAGATTGAGTCGAAAGCTCTTCGAAAGCTAAGACATCCAACGCGATCAAGACGATTAAAAACATTCTTGGATATGACTATCAAAGAAGGTGATGGCGTTTTATAAAAGTTTATTGTTAAGGTAGAATGAGCGGGCTTGTTTTGAATAAAAACAGGCCCGTTTTTATTACAACTTTGCTATAATAAAGTTATTGAAAGAAACATATGAAAATAAAAAGACAATATTTAAATTTCAGCATTTTCTTTATCTCTGTTTTCTTGTTTTGTTCTTGTGAGCAGAAGCCGAAAGATACGCTTTATCAGGTTTCTACAATTGATGCTCTTTTAGGTGGTGCTTATGATGGAGAAATAACGTTTGATGAGTTAGGAAAGCACGGAAATTTTGGAATTGGCACTTTTGATGGAATTGATGGCGAAATGATTGCTTTAGATGGGAAATTCTACCAAGTCAAAACAGATGGAAAAGCATATCCTGTTTCCAAAGAAGCAAAGACACCTTTTTCTGATGTTTGTTTCTTTAACCCTGAACAAAAGATTGTTATTGAGAAAAAGTTAAACTTTGATCAATTAAAAGAATTTTTAGATAAGCTTTTACCAACAAAAAATATATTTTATGCGATTAAGATTGTTGGTGATTTTGATTATGTTAAAGCGCGTAGCGTTCCTAAGCAAGAAAAACCTTATCCTCCGTTGGCTGAAGTTGTTGAGAAACAGGTTATTTTTGAGTTTTTTAATCAAAAAGGAACAGTTGTTGGATTTTATTCTCCCGGGTATGTCAAAGGTGTTGGTGTTCCGCAATACCATGTTCACTTTTTGGAAGATAATTATGAAAAAGGAGGGCATGTTTTAGATTTAACGCTTAATCGTGCTTCAATTGAAATTGATTATTTAGATAAGTTTTATTTAATCTTGCCCAAGAATGCCTCATTTTTAAGTGCTGATCTAGAGAAAGATAGGCATGATGAGCTTCAAAAAGTTGAAAAATAGCCCTATCTCTTTTTGCTGTATAAGCTTTTATCCTTACAAGAACTCCCTATACAATAGATAACAAATCTGATATACTAACTTTTCACTTTATTATTTATTTAATAAAGATATATTAGTATAATTATTTTAAAATATATGCTTATCGGGCCCATAGCTCAGTCTGGTTAGAGCAGTTGACTCATAATCAATTGGTCCCAGGTTCAAGTCCTGGTGGGCCCAGGTTAACTAGGGGCGCACAGCTTGGGCTGGTTAAAGCGGTACGATTGTATCGCAACGGTTGAGGGTTTAAGTTTTTTGTGTCCATTATAAATAAAAAATAGGGGTTATTTATGCCAGAAGTGTCTGTAAGAGATCAAATAAAAAGGCTTGTTGAGCTTCAAAAGATTGATGAAGAAATTTATGAACATAAAAAGAATTTAAAAGAAAAACCTGAAGAAATTGCTTTGGTTAAAGTTGAGTTTGAGAGGAGAAAGAGTGGTCTGCAGGTCTTGGAAGATCAGCTTAAAACAAAACAGGTTGAGCGAAAAGGGAAAGAAGTGGATCTTCAGGCAAAAGAAGAGGACATTCTTAAGCATAATGGGCAACTTTCTCAGTTAAAGACAAACAAAGAATATAAAGCAAAATTGACAGAAATAGAGAGTTTAAAAGCAGATAAATCAATTATTGAAGAAAAAATATTAATTCTTTTTGATGAAATTGATAATGCTGATACAAGCATTCAGAAGGAAAAAGAAAATTTGGTCGAAGAGGAAAAGAAATATTTAGCTCAGAAAAAAGAAGTTGAAGATATGGTCAAAGATTTGGAAGAAAAAGTAAAGGTTTTAGATAATAAGCGTAAGCAAATGGTTGGAGACATTAGTTCAGAATCATTAGCTCGATATGAGCGTATTTTAGTTGGCAAAGAAGGGCTGGCAATGGTTCCGGTTGCTAATGGGTCTTGTTCAGGTTGTTATATGAATGTTCCGGCTCAGAAGGTTAATGAGATTCAAAAACATGACCAGCTAATTTATTGCGAATCATGTGCAAGAATTCTTTATATTGAGGAAGAGCTTTGAGCAAAAAGTTAAGAATGTTTGTTGATGGTGCTTGCCGGGGAAATCCGGGTCCTGCTGGGATTGGCGTTGCAATTTTAGATGGGGATCATATTGTAAAAGAAATTTCGAAACCAATTGGTGATGCGACAAACAATATTGCAGAATATTCAGCTCTTGTTTTTGGATTGCAGGAAGCATTGAAGCTAAAAGCAGAATCACTAGAAGTTTTTATGGATAGCGAGCTAGTATGTCGACAGATTGCTGGACAATATAAAATAAAGAGTCAGAATTTAAAGTTTTTATATGATCAGGCAATGCATTTGCTAGAAGGATTCAAAGACGTAAAAGTCAAGCATGTTCCGCGAGAGCAGAACAAGCAAGCTGACAAGCTTGCGACTGGTTCTTTAAAAGATTAAGAGCAGCCTAAGTGATCGCCCTGAAGTGATTTGCTTTGGGGAGGAAAGTCCGAGCTCCAGAGGATAATGTATTCTGTTAACGCAGAACACTCATCTTTTGATGAGGAGGATTAGAGCTACAGTGACGATGCCCTTTACTGGGAGTGAAACGCCGCAATCTCTACATGGAGCAAGGCCAAATAGGAGAAAATCTTAAGATTTTTTAAGAACGAAGTGATCCGCTTCGTTATCATTCTCGGGTAGGCCGCAAGAGTCTGGAGAGTAATTTCTAGAGTTAGTCGAATGATCATAACTTCTCGCCAATAAAAAAATCGAGAAAGACAGAACTCGGCTTATTGGCTACTCTTTTAAATTTTAAATTATTGAGAACATAACGGAAGGGAGATTAAAGATGTCAGGACATTCAAAATGGGCAAGTATTAAGCATAAGAAAGCAGCAACGGATGCGAAAAGAGGTGCTGCATTTACAAAAATTATTCGTGAGATTATTACATCTGCAAAAGATGGTGGCGGAAATCCAGAAATGAATATTCGTCTTCGTACAGCTATGCAGCGTGCAAAGAGTCTTAATATGCCGTCTAATAATATTGATAATGCTATTAAAAAAGGAACTGGAGAGCTTCCAGGTGTAACTTATGAATCTGGTATTTTCGAGGGTTATGCGCCAGGCGGGGTTGCACTCTTAGTTGAAACAATTACAGATAACAAGAATCGAACAGTTGCTGAAATTCGAAATATTCTAAGTAAGAAGAATGGTAGTCTTGCTGGATCCGGATCGACAGCATGGATGTTTACTAAAAAAGGTTTTATTGTCATTGCAAAAGATAAAGCACAAGAAGATGAGCTGATGGATATTGTTTTAGAAGCTGGTGCTGAAGATTTAAAGCTAGAAGGGGATAATTTTGAAGTAACAACAGATCCATCTTCGTTCGAAGGCGTTAAGAAAGCTCTTGAAGAAAAAAGCATTGAAATGGCTTCCGGGGAAGTTACGATGATCCCAAATTCAACTGTTAAAGTTCAGGGCAATGAAGCAAAACAGGTTTTAAATTTGCTAGAAGCTTTAGAAGAGCAAGAAGATGTTCAAGCTGTTTATGCAAATTTTGATATTTCAGATGAAGAAATGGAAAAGATTTCTCAGTAAGGCATTATGAAAATTTTAGGTGTTGATCCTGGTTCTAGAATAACTGGCTATGGAATTATTGATTCCACCGGTTCGATTGTAAAGATTTTAGAAGCAGGAGATATTAAGCCTAAAGCAACTGAAACGCTTTCAAATCGAATTTGCAAAATTTACAATCATTTAAGCGATATCATTGAAACATATAAGCCAGACGTTTTAGTTTTAGAAAAATTATATACGCATCATCAGCGGATAACAACAGCTTCAGTTTTGGGTCATGTTCGAGGTGTTATTTGTCTTTTGTCTGCACAAAAGAAAATTGTTCTTGAAGAAAGTAGTGTAAAAAGAATACGAAAAGCTTTGGTTGGTAATGGAGCAGCTACGAAAATACAGACACAGTCAATGGTTGCAAGCTTATTAGAAATTGATGAAAATCTTCTGACACCAGATGCAAGTGATGCGTTAGCTTTAGCATTAGGATATTTGACGCTTAATCGAAAGAAATTATGATTTCTCGTATTAAAGGAAAACTTTTTAAAAAAGAAGATAGTGCTTTGATTATTGAGACGAATGGCATTTATTATGAAGTCATTGTTCCTGATTCGGTTCTACGACGTATTGATGATCAAGTTGACGATAAAGGTGATGTAAGTTTGATTACATATCATTACATTCAAAATGATCCATCAAGAGGAATGCCTGTTTTGGTTGGTTTTTTAAATGTAATCGAAAAAGATTTCTTTCAGCATTTTATTAAAGTTTCTGGCATCGGCCCAAGAGCTGCAGTTCGCGCTCTTGATAAACCGATTTCAGATATTGTGAGTGCAATTGATAGCGGAGATTTAAGTTTCTTAAAAACTTTGCCAGGTATTGGTATGCAGCGAGCTAAAGAAATTGTGGCAAAACTTCAAGGGAAAGTGGGCAAGTTTGGCCTTATTCAAGATAGGCCTCTTGGAGGTGCTTCTGCTAAGAAAGAAGTTGCTGATTTTCAGGATGAAGTGTTGTCTGTTTTGTTACAACTTCAATATAAAAAACAAGAAGCTTTAAACATGATTGAAAAGGCGTTGAATCGATCAGGTGACATTAGCAGTGCTGAAGAATTGTTAAATGAAATTTATAAGCAAAGGGTAAAAGATAATGGATGAACAAAATTTAATTTATGTTAGAGGAGCTATTGAGGCTTTGCTTTTTGTAAGCGACAAGCCTGTGACTTTGGAACAATTTAAAGAAGTTCTTGGAGATGTTGATGGGAAAACTGTTCGAAGCGCAATTGATGAGCTTAAAGGGTTATATGATGAGCAAAGGCGGGGCATGAATATCATGGAAATCGCAGGCGGCTATCAACTCTTAAGCAATTCTGATTATGCGCAGGCTATTCGTGATTTTTATAAAACACAAAAGAAAGAAAAGCTTTCCAAGCCAGCGTTAGAAACTCTAGCAATTATTGCGTATAAGCAGCCTGTAACAAGGCTTGATATTGAACTTATTCGAGGTGTAAATTCTGATGGTGTTGTTAATCATCTTTTAACAAAAGATTTGATTAAAATTGCAGGACGAAAAGATGTTCCTGGTAAGCCTTATTTGTATGGAATAACAAAGCGATTTTTAGAATATTTTGGATTAAAATCATTGAACGATTTACCGAAGCTTGAAGAATTTATATCCATGGATGATGAAAAAGGTGACGAAAAGATTGAAGCATTCCAGAAGGTTTCTGAGGAGTTTAAGGAAAAAGCTGTTGTTGACCTTCTAGATAAAACTCCTGAGGAAATTGAAAAAGAAGCCCTAGAGGTTGATCGGCAATCAGCAGAGG
>CAZYOA010000006.1:24570-89166 GCA_964648665.1 uncultured Planctomycetales bacterium
TTGAACAGCAATCAGCAGAGGTTGAACAGCAATCAGCAGAGGTTGAACAGCAATCAGCAGAGGTTGAACAGCAATCGCTAGAAATCGAAAATATACAAACAGAAAATCTTGATGAACAAAAGAAAGATAGCTTACAAGAGCAGACGCAAGTTGCGTCTGCTTCTAAAGAGGCTGTTGAAAATGGAGGGACTGATGAGCATCCTCAAATTACGTAAGAAGATAGATTCGATTGATGAGAGAATTATTTCTTTGCTTGATAATCGTTCTAAAGTTAGCTTTTTGATTGGTAAAGAAAAATCTAAAACTAAAAAAAGTGTTTATGCCTCAGATCGAGAGAAAAAGGTGCTTGATCGAATTAAGAAGTTGAGCAAAGGACCAATTACAGCTTCTGCGCTAGATGCGATTTATCGAGAAATCATGTCCTCATCTTTATCTTTAGAAAAGTCTTTAAAGATTGGTTATTTGGGTCCTCAAGCATCGTATACGCATTTGGCAGCACGGAAGAAATTTGGATCGCAAGTTTCTTATGTTCCTTGTAGTAGTATTCCAGAAGTTTTTCAGAGAGTTGAAAAAAATGATTGTGACTATGGTGTTGTTCCTATCGAGAATTCAATCGAAGGTGCCGTAACACATACACTTGATCCTTTAATTGATTCAGATTTAAAGATTTGTGCTCATGTGATGCTTAATATTTCACATAATCTTTTATCTAAGGGGCCAATAGATAAAATAAAAGAAATTTATTCAAATCCACAAGTTTTTGGGCAATGCCGAAATTGGATCCAAAATAATCTTTCTAAGGCAGAGCTGATTGAAGTGTCTTCAACGACGCGGGCGGCACAAATTGCATCTAAGAAAAAAACTTCGGCTTGCATTGCATCGGCACTTGCAGCACAAGTTTACAATTTAGATATTTTAAAAAAAGGCATCGAAGATTTTTCGCATAACATTACACGTTTTTTAGTTATTGCTAAAGATGATGTTTCTCCGACAGGAAAAGATCGAACTTCATTTTTGTTTTCGATTAAAGATAGAGTTGGGGCACTTCATGAAATGCTGATGCCATTTAGCCGCAATAAAATTAATTTAACAAAAATAGAATCTCGTCCTTCTAAGAAAAGGGCATGGGATTATTACTTTTTTGTAGATTGCGAAGGTCATCGCATGGACAAGAAAGTTCAAAAAGCATTAACACAACTGGAGGGGAAGTGTAAGTATCTTAAAATTTTAGGATCATACCCACTTTAAGAAATGAAGAGTATCGCAAATAAAAATATTTTTAAAGTTAAGCCGTATCTACCGGGAAAACCAATTGACGAGGTTAAGAGAAGCCTTGGATTAAGCGAGGTTTTTAAGCTTGCATCTAATGAAAATCCATACCCTCCGTCTAAGAAGGTTATTGCTGCGATTTCAAAAGATTTAAAGAATCTCAATCGATACCCGGATGGAAGCTGTTTTTATTTAAGACAGGCTTTGGCAAAAAGACTTAAAGTTTCGCAGAAGCAAATTATTTTTGGAAATGGATCTGATGAGATTATCGTTATGGCTGCGCGCGCTTTTGCGGGTCGCGGTGATGAAGTGATTGTTGCACAACCAACATTTTTAATTTATCAAATTGCTTCACGGGGTACAGGGGCGACGATTAAATCTGTGCCTCAAAGAAACTTTCGATATGATTTGAAAGCGATGAAAAAAGCGGTGACACCAAAAACTAAGATTATTTTTATTGCAAATCCCGATAATCCTACGGGAACGTATGTTACAAAAAAGGAAGTTGAAGCATTTTTAAAAGGATTGCGAAAAAATATTCTTGTATTCTTTGATGAAGCGTATTTTGAATTTGTAAAAAAGAGTGATTATCCGGATACGCTTAAACTTTTAGAGAAGTATAAAAATATTATTGTAACGCGTACATTCTCAAAATTCTATAGCCTTGCTGGTTTGCGCATTGGTTACGGAATTGCTTCGGAAGAGATTGTTGACATTTTAAGTCGAGTACGTGAGCCGTTTAATGTAAATTCAGCGGCACAAGCAGGGGCTTTAGCTGGGCTTAATGATAAAAAGTATTATGATGATATCTTGAAGGCTTTTGAAAAAGAAAAGAGATATCTTTATCAGCAATTGGAAAAATTAGGTTTATCATTTGTTGAGAGTTTTACAAATTTTGTTTTGATTGATGTTCGTCAAGATAGTGTTGACATTTTTCAGAAACTTTTACACAAAGGAATCATTGTTCGCGACATGTCTTCGTGGGGACTTGATGGTTTCATTCGCGTGAGCATTGGAAAACCGAAAGAAAATAAACATTTTATTAGGGTATTAAAGGAGATTTTATGATTGTTATTTTAAAGAAAACAGCAACGGAAAAACAGATAGACCATATTTTAAAGAAAACAAAAAGCTTGGGACTTAAGGCTCATGTTTCTCGAGGAGTTGAGAGAACGGTTATTGGGTTTATTGGACCTGAAGATGTCTTGCGGGTAACGCCTTTGGAAATTTTTCCAGGCGTTGAGCAGGTTATGCCGGTTTTAGCACCTTATCGTCTTGTTTCGCGTGAATTTAAGAAGACGAATTCAAAAGTTACAGTTAAAAAGGGTGTTAAGGTTGGAGACAAGAAAATTGTTGTAATGGCAGGTCCGTGTGCTGTTGAGAATAAGAAATCGCTTTTGTCGATTGCAAAAAGTGTAAAAGCATCTGGCGCTAATGTTTTACGTGGAGGAGCATTTAAGCCGCGAACTTCTCCTTATGATTTTCAAGGATTAGGAGAGGAAGGGTTGAAGTATTTAAAAGAGGCTTCTGAGGAAACAGGTCTTGCGACTGTTACAGAAGTTATTGATCCTCGTCATGTAGAGCTTGTTGCTAAAAATGTTGATATTTTGCAGGTGGGTGCACGAAATATGCAAAATTTCATTTTACTTAAAGAAATTGGAATGACTAAAAAGCCAGTATTGCTTAAGCGAGGCATGAGCGCAACGATTAAAGAATGGTTGATGAGCGCTGAATACATTTTATCTGAAGGAAATTTTAATGTTATTTTGTGCGAGAGAGGTATCCGAACTTTTGAACCGTATACACGCAATACATTAGATATTAATGCTGTTGCTGTTGTAAAGCAACTTTCTCATTTACCGATTATTGTTGATCCAAGTCATGGAACGGGTAAATGGGGTCTTGTGGCGAGTGGAGCTAAAGCGGCTGTTGCTGCTGGTGCTGATGGACTTATGATTGAAGTGCATGATAAACCCGAATCTGCGATGAGCGATGGAGGACAGTCATTGCTTCCGAAGAATTTCAATCAACTTGTTAAAGATTTGAAAAAAATATCAAAAGCTGTATCGAGAGACTTGTAAAATGAAAACAAAACAAAATTCTGTATTCTTTAAGAAAGTAACAATTATTGGAATCGGACTCTTAGGAGGCTCGATTGGTATGGCAATGAAAAAGAATCGCCTTTCTAGTGAAGTGACAGGAGTTTCTAGAAGACAAGCCACGCTAGGGTATGCTTTAAAGAAGAAGATTGTCGATAAAGCTTCGAGTAATATTGTTAAGTCTGTTCAGGGCGCAGACCTTGTTATTTTAGCGACTCCTGTTCAGACAATCGTTACACTTCTAGCAAATATTGGTAAACATCTTAAAAGAGGTTGTATTGTTATGGATGTGGGAAGTACGAAGACGAGCATTATTGAGAATGCTGAGAAAAATTTGCCTCCACATGTTTATTTTGTTGGCACGCATCCTTTAGCTGGATCAGAAAAAAAAGGTGTGGAGTTTAGCAATCCAGATTTATTTAGAAATAGTTTTTGTGTTATGACGCCAACAGACAAAACAAATGCGCAAGCTAAGGAAAAGATAGCAACGCTTTGGTCTTTAATTGGATCTGTTGTTAAAACAGTTTCGCCTGATGAGCATGATAAAATTTTAGCGTTTACAAGTCACGTTCCTCATCTTTTGGCGTATGCGTTGATTGATGCTATTCCTGGAAAATATCTAGAATATGGATCAACAGGGTTAAAAGATACAACGCGTATTGCTGGATCAAGTCCTCAGTTATGGAATGATGTCTGCATGGAAAACTCTAAAAATACTTTATTTGTCTTGGATGAAGTTGTTAAAGTTTTGTCTGGATACAGAAAAGCAATTGCATTGAAGGATCAACCGATTTTAATTGAAAGTTTTAAAAGATCAAAAAGTAAGCGCGATGGACTCAAATAACGAAATGCAAAAGAATGTGATTGTAGCTATTGATGGCCCGGCGGGTGCGGGCAAAAGTACAATTGCAAAAGAAGTTTCAAAGCAGCTCGGATTTACATATCTTGATACCGGAGCGATGTATCGATCGTTGACTTTGAAAGCTTTGAATCAAGGTGTTAATCTTGAAGATGATAAAGCGCTCGTTGTTTTGGCAAAAGATACGCATATTGATCTGCGTGCAGATGAAAGTCATAAGCTTAAGGTTTTTCTTGATGATAAAGATGTTACAGATGATATCAGAACGACAGAAGTGACAAATAATACGTTTTATATTGCACGTGTTGCAGGTGTCAGAGAGATTATGGTTCATCGTCAACGCGAGATTGGTTCAGCCAGTAATATTGTTGCGGAAGGCCGAGATATTGGCACTGTTGTTTTTCCGAGTGCAGCCAAAAAGTTTTATCTTGATGCAAATCTTGAAGAGCGTGCTCAAAGACGCATTAAAGAGCTTCGTGAAAAAGGAAAGTTAGTTGAAGCAAATGAGATTCAAAATGATCTTAAGGATCGAGACACAAAAGATTTTACTCGCAAAGTAGGCCCTCTTAAGAAAGCCGAAGATGCGATTGTTATTGATTCGACGCACATGAGCATAGAACAAGTGACCCAAAAAATAATTGAATCTATTCGGCAAGATGGATAAATCCCTCATACGTAATTTTTCAATCATCGCCCATATCGATCACGGCAAGTCAACCTTGGCGGATCGTCTGATGTTGTCTACGGGTGCGATCGACGAGCGTAAATTTCATAATCAAGTTTTAGATGATATGGATTTAGAGCGCGAGCGGGGCATTACAATTAAGGCTTCTGCTGTGCGTTTAAAGTATAAAGCAAATGATGGCAAAGAATATATTCTAAATCTTATTGATACTCCAGGGCATGTTGATTTTACTTATGAAGTTGAAAAATCATTGCGTGCATGTGAAGGTGCTCTTTTAGTAGTTGACGCTTCTCAAGGCGTTGAATCACAAACAATCGGAAATTATTATCTTGCGATTGATAGTAATTTGGAGATGATTCCAGTTGTTAATAAAATTGATATTGCTAATATTGATATGAATATTGTTAAAACAGAGCTTAAAGAAATTTTTAATTTTAAGGAAGAAGATACTATCTTTGTTTCAGCAAAAGAGGGAATTGGAATTGAAGATGTTTTAGAAAAGATTGTTGAGTTTATTCCTTGCCCAGAAGGCAACGACGAAGATCCTACTCAAGCTCTAATTTTTGATTCTAAATATGATACATATAAAGGGGTAGTTATTTATGTTCGCGTTATTAATGGTGTTTTAAGAAGCAACATGCGTATTAAAATGATGAATTTGGATAAAGAAGTAACAATTGAAGAGGTTGGTGTTTTTAATCCTGAAGTGCAAAAAGTAAAAGAGTTAACAAGCGGAGAAGTTGGATATATTACATGCAATATTCGCGATCCGCATGAAGTGCATGTTGGTGATACAGTTACAGATTCAAAAAATCCATGCAAAACCCCTTTAGACGGATATCGACAATTGAAGCCACTTGTTTTTGCTGGTGTTTATCCGGAGAATCCGGGTGAGTTTATGAATTTACGTGAATCTTTGGAGAAACTAAATTTAAATGATCCAAGCTTTGTGTATGAACCAGAATCTTCACAATCTTTTGGTCATGGATTTAGATGTGGATTTTTAGGTCTTTTACATATGGAAATTGTTCAGGAGCGTTTGCAGAGAGAATATAATTTAAACCTTATCTTAACAACGCCAAACGTAAGCTATCGAATTACGAAGAGAAATAAAGAAGTTGTCGAGATTGAAAGCCCTGCACAGCTTCCTGATCCCGCTGAGATTGCACAAATTGAAGAACCATATCTTTCGGTTTCCGTTTTTACTCCAGTGTCAATGATGGACGCTGTTATGGAAATGTCTAAACGTAAAAGAGCTGTTTATCAAGAGAGCTCATATGTTTCTGATCGTATGAAAATTATTTTTGATGTTCCATTATCAGAAGTTATTGTTGATTTTAATGATCTTGTTAAGTCGGCAACAAGAGGATATGGGTCGATTGATTATGAGTTTAAAGGATACATGGTGACACAAGTTTTAAAATTAGATATTTTAATTAATGAAAAGATTTGTGATGCTTTTTCTTGTCTTGTTCACAAAGATCGTTCATATGAAAAAGGATCAAATCTTGTTTCGAAGTTAAAAGATTTGATTCCGCGACAACTTTTTGAGATTAAGATTCAGGCGGCATGCAACGGTCGTATTCTTTCGAGTGCAAAAGTTAAATCTGTTGGTAAAAACGTAACAGCAAAATGTTACGGTGGAGATATTACGCGAAAACGAAAATTATGGGAAAAGCAAAAAGAAGGTAAAAAACGTCTTAAACAAGTTGGAAGGGTAGAAATTCCGCAAGAAGCTTTTCTTGCTGTATTAAAAATATAATCATGAAAAATAAAAAATTTGAATTTATATTAGGTGATTTAAACGTCGAGATGTTTCGAGACGTATTAAAAAAAAGAGTAAATATTAATGATATCTTGCTCAAGAATATCGTTGTAAATATTAACGAAATTGATCAGATTCCAGAAGAAGATTTTATTCGAAGCCTTAATTCTGTTTTGACAATGCGTTACTTGTATAAGCAAATTGATTTAGATTTGTATAAGAACTTTTTTAATGGAAGAACTAAGAAGTTGCTTAAGCGGGTTTCTTCGAAAGATGCCGTTCTTGAAGATCAGGATCTTAGATATTTAAATAGATTTTTGCTTCAGACAATTTATCCTTATGCAATACGAAGAAAAATAATTGGATTCTTCGATAAAAATTCTCCTGCTCGAGAATGGACAGAGTCTTTGATTATTGCTTTTGTTTTAGCCATGGTGATTCGCACTTTTGCGATTCAAGCATTTAAAATTCCTACGGGTTCAATGCGCATGACTTTAATCGAAGGGGATCGTATTTTGGTAAATAAGTTAAAGCTTGGACCAATGATTCCATTTAAGGATAAGCGAATTAAAGGGTATGGTGCTTTAAGTAGAGGAGATGTTGTTGTTTTTAAATATCCTGAGAATCCTAAAAGGGATTTTATTAAGCGTCTGATTGCGTTTCCAGGTGAAATTATTTCGATTCGAAATGGAGATGTTTATATTGATGGTAAAAAAGTTGAGGACGAAGAAATAAAGAATATTTTTTATTATAATCGTGGTGATTATGGAGCATATAATCAGATTGTCAAAGTTCCAGAAAACTATTATTATGTTCTTGGAGACAATAGCGCTTCAAGTATGGATAGTCGGTTTTGGGGATTTGTTCCAGAAAACTATTTAATCGGTAAGGCTGAGGTTATTTATTGGCCTCCCAATAGAATTCGTGCTATAAAATAAATTATGAAAAATAAGCTTTATATCGTCATCTTTCTTTTTGTTTTTTTTCTTGGGTGTCAGACGGCATCTTCAGATAAGAATATTAAGAATTCTAATGAAACGATGCAGGATATGCATTCTGCGATTGAAGCTGTTGCCGATATTATGACAACAAATGAAATTAAAATTAAATATTGTCCAGTTTGTGGCAAACGTTTTAGCCCGAGTGTTGAAACTTGTCCGTATGATGGAGCAACTTTAAGATTGGTTGAGTAATCATGGGCATGACACTTGCAAACAAGCTAACTATTGGTCGCATTCTAGCGGTTCCTTTTTTTATTGCGGCATTAGTTTATTATACCCCGGAGTATGATTATCTTAGACATTGTGCGCTTTGGATTTTCTTAGTTGCTATTGTCACGGATGTTATTGATGGATACGTGGCTCGTAAACATCATCAAAAGACAGTTGCTGGAGCGATTTTAGATCCTTTGGCAGATAAGCTTTTGGTGATTAGCGCATTTGTTTGTTTATATTTTGTTCCAGGAGTTGCAACGGGTTTATTTCTTGTTCCAAAGGCTGTCTTGATTATTGTTATTAGTAGAGATGTTATTTTGCTTGTTGGATCGGCAATTATTTATCTTGTTAACGGATCTATTGATGTTGTTCCGACAAAATGGGGAAAAGCAACAACGTTTTTTCAGGTAACTTCTATTGCTGCGATTCTTCTTCAAATACCTATTTTTCCAGCATTTTGGTATGGGATGTATTTTGTAACGATTATTTCAGGATTAGGCTATATTAAAAATGGAGTAAAGGCGATCAATGCTTCAGCTTATTAAAATTATTCTTGGTTTAGGATTATCATATGTTCTTGGATCTATCCCGACTGCATATATTGCAGGAAAATTTTATAAGGGCATTGATATTAGAGAACATGGTTCTCGAAATGTGGGTGCAACAAATGTTTTTAGGGTCTTAGGAAAAACTCCTGGAATCATTGTTCTTTGTGTTGATATTTTAAAAGGAGTTTTAGCCGTTGCGCTTGTTTCGAGCTTGCTAGGGCTTAATGAAAACATTTTTTATATCTTATTTGGATTAGCGTCTGTTTGTGGGCATAATTGGACTTTATTTCTAAACTTCAAAGGAGGCAAGGGTGTTGCTACAAGCCTTGGAGTTTTGATTGGTCTTACTATTAAAGTTTCTTCAATTCGGGCTGTTTTGGCGTTGTCTCTTTTAATATGGTCGATTGTATTTGCTGGATTTGGTTACGTGTCTTTAGCTTCTATTGTATCTGTTATTTTTCTTCCTATTTTGATGCTTGTTTTCACCTCTTCTTTTGAGCTTATTGTTTTGGGAGTTGTTTTTTGTGTCTTTGTTGTGATTCGACATAGGCCTAATATTCAAAGACTTCTAGATGGCAAAGAGTCAAAAGTCAAAATGCCTTTTTTAAGGAGATAATCTTTAAAAATAGGGTTTTTAATCTGCGTTTTCTTTTTTAAAAAGAAAACGTTTTCTTTTTGTTTTACCAAAATTTAATCAAAAATAGCTATTTTTTCTTAAGAAAATACATCTGTTATTTCTTAATGTAGGCAAATTATTGATATTTCTCGACGAGAACATAGTTTTATCTATATTTCAAGAAAACGCTTTCTTCATATGGGTCATATGCGGTTGTTTTCGATATCTGCGATGATATACTCTCAATAGATTTGAAGCCACGGGAGAAAAAGAAATTATTAGTAATTGTCCCCACCAGCCATGGAGGGCAAAGTCGAGTTGCCCGAGGTGAAGAGCCGAAAAGCAACTCGGCTTTATTTTAAACTTGGAGGAAGAAGGATATGATGATGAAAGAAATAGCATTCAAAAATATAACGTCAACAGAGCGTAGGCGAAAAATCATCTCTTTACGGGAAACAGCCGAAAGGGATGGGTGCGCTGTTTCTTCTTCGAAAACCTTAGTTTACATGGTTAGCCCTCAGCCTACCAAGGTTCGAAATATTCAAAGTCCAGAGTATCACATTGGAAAGTCATATGATTCTGCTACCAAAGAGGAGCGATTCTCGCTTCGCGTTAAAGGCACTTCATATATTATTCAAGATTCAAAGCTTCTAAAAGTCGATTTTTGTCATTCATTAAAAATCGAAATCAAACCTCTTTAATTAATAAAAAGATTAATATTAATAATAATGCAGATGGAATTCGTTTGTCTGTGCGATTTCTATATATTAATTGACGGACAAAACGATTTGTGATAATTTATGTCAATGATTCAAGATAATATTTTGCGTCTAAAGGATAATATCTCTTTGATTTGTTGTCGTTTGGGAAGAAATCCTGATGAGATTACACTTGTTGCGGTTACAAAATATGTTGATATCGAGCGAATCAAAGAAGCTTTAAATCTTGGTATTTCTGATTTAGGAGAAAATAAGGTTCAAGAAGGATTAAAGAAGTATCAGGGTTCTGAATTTCAGCCGCCAAAAATTACTCGGCATATGATTGGGCATTTGCAAACCAATAAAGTTAAATCAACTTTAGAGGTTTTTGATTTTATTCAATCGGTAGATAGTTTTCGTTTGGCTCAAGAAATAGATAAACAGTCGTTAAAATTAGATAAAAAAACACGCATTCTTGTTCAGGTAAATACTTCTGGAGAAGAGCAAAAGTTTGGTGTTCCTAGGGGCAATGCGTATTCTTTAGTTGAAAAAATAATAGATTTAAAGAATGTTCAACTTCAGGGGCTTATGACGATTGCTCCTTGGACAGAAGATAAAATAATTATTCGTGATTGTTTTAAGCGCTTGAGTGAACTAAGAGAGAAGATTTCAAACCAGCTGTGTCGTGATGAGCATGCAGAAATGAAGTTTTTATCTATGGGAATGTCAGATGATTATGAAATTGCTCTCGAGCAAGGATCGAACATGATTCGAATTGGACGAGCAGTTTTTTCTTAAAATATCCTTTGGGAGAAAAATTATGAAAAAAATAGGTATTATTGGTTGCGGAAACATGGGAGAGGCAATTATTGCAGGCGCAAGGCGAAAATTTTCTCTTGTTGTGAGCGAAACATGTCGAAAGCGCCAGGCCTATCTAAAAAAAGCTTATCGTATAACAACGAGGAACCTTAAAGATCTTTTAAATGTTTGTGATGTTGTTATTTTAGCTGTGAAGCCGCAAAGCATAGATGGTCTTTTGAGTCAGTTAAAAGATTTTGATCTTAAGGGCAAGCTTTTAGTTTCCATTGCAGCGGGGATTACAACTAAATATTTAGAAAAGCGTGTTGATAAGAAGACGCGCATCGTTCGTGCTATGCCAAATTTACCTGCAAAGGTGAAAAAAAGTGTAACAGCTTTATCCTCTGGAACGCTTTCAACGCGCAAAGATTTGAAATTTGTTCAGTCTATTTTCGATACTATTGGAACAACGGTTGTTGTTCAAGAAAATCTTATGGATTCGATTACTGCTGTTTCTGGAAGCGGTCCAGGATATATTTATCTTTTTGTTGAACAGATGATTTCCGCGGCAAAAACGTTAGGCCTTAGCGAAAAGGTGGCAACGAGTTTGGTTGTGCAGTCTTTTGATGGAAGCATTGAGCTTTTAAAAAGCAGTAAAGATGATG
Source organism: uncultured Planctomycetales bacterium (assembly GCA_964648665.1). Classification (GTDB taxonomy): domain Bacteria; phylum Omnitrophota; class Gorgyraeia; order Zapsychrales; family Aceulaceae; genus Aceula. The sequence goes on from CAZYOA010000006.1 coordinate 35,787, forward strand.
CAAAAACACTTCGAGATAAAGTGACTTCTAGGGGGGGAACGACGCAGGCTGGAATTTCTGTTTTTGAGCAAAAGAAAATTGGTTTGATATTTAAGCAAGCGTTAAAGGCAGCTCAAAAAAGATCAAAGATGTTGTCAAAAGGATAATTACTATGAAAAAGATTGGAATTATTGGCGGAAGTGGACTTTATGACATTGAAGGTATTGAAGGTGTTAAAGAGGTAGAAATTAAAACACCTTTTGGAGAACCTTCTGGAGCATATGTTACAGGTAGCCTAGAAGGAGTTGAGGTTGTTTTTTTGCCACGTCATGATAAAGGACATAAAATTTCTCCAAGTGAAATTAATTATCGTGCCAATATATATGGCATGAAAAGGTTAGGGGTTAGCGCAATTTTTTCTGTTTCTGCTTGTGGAAGTTTTAAGGAAGAATTAAAGCCAATGGATTTTGTCGTTCCGGATCAATTTATCGACCGAACCGTTAAAAGGCAATCGAGCTTTTTTACAGATGGAATTGTTGCACATGTTGGATTTGCTAATCCTATTTGTTCGCAGCTTGCAGATATTTTAGAAAAAAGCGCTAAAGCTATTGGTTCTACTGTTCATCGGGGAGGAACATATCTGAATATGGAAGGTCCTCAATTTTCAACTCGAGCAGAATCTAATTTATATCGATCGTGGGGATTAGATATTATTGGCATGACCAATGCAACAGAAGCAAAGCTTGCGCGAGAAGCTGAAATTGCGTATGCAACGTTAGCGGCAGTGACAGATTATGATTGCTGGCACAGTTCTCATGAAAGTGTGACAACTGATATGATTGTTGAATGCTTAACGAGAAATATTGATAATGCAAAAAAGATTTTAAAAAAGGCTATTGTTGAGGCAGCAAAAATTGAAAGCTTTTCTGCAGAAAATGCACTTCAGTTTGCTTTGATTACAGATAAAGCAAAGATTTCTGAGAAAACTAAAAAAGATTTAGATATTATTATCGGAAAGTATATTTAACTAATTATGAATTATAAAGACACATTAAATCTTCCAAAAACAGAATTTTCTATGCGCGCAGGTCTTGCAAAAAAGGAGCCTGAGTTTTTAAAGAAATGGGAAGAGCAAAATCTTTATCAGGCGATTCGAGAGAAATCTAAGGGCAAAAAAGAATTTATTCTTCACGACGGACCTCCTTATGCTAATGGTAACATTCACATGGGCCATGCTTTAAATAAAATCTTAAAAGATATTATTGTTAAATTCAAAACGATGCAGGGTTTTGATAGCTTGTATGTTCCTGGCTGGGATTGTCATGGGCTTCCAATCGAACACCAACTTTTAAAAGAAATGAAAGCGCACAAGTCTGAAGTTGAGGTAGTTGATTTTCGAAGGAAAGCTCGTGACTATGCGATGAACTATGTTTCAATTCAAAGAGAGCAATTTAAAAGATTGGGTATTTTTGGAGAGTGGGATGATCCTTATCTGACTCTTGATCCGGAATACGAATATTGGATTTTAAAGTCGTTAGCACAGCTTAATGCAAAAGGATATATTTATCGAGGATTAAAACCAGTTAACTGGTGTTCAGTGTGCGAGACGGCTCTTGCTGAAGCTGAAGTTGAATATGATGATCATGTTTCACCATCGGTTTTTGTAAAGTTTAAGATTGAAAATCCTGAAATCCGCAAAGAGATTAATTCAGAGAAAGTGCTTTCATTCTTAGTTTGGACGACAACGCCGTGGACACTTTTAGCGAATGTTGCGGTGGCAGTACATCCTAGTTATCGATATGTATTTGTTGACACTGGCGATGAGATTCTTATTCTTGAGAAAACTTTGTCTGTGTCTGTACTGGAGCGTGGCGGAGTTAAAGATTTTAAAATTGTTGATGAGTGCGATGGAAAAGATTTGGAAAAGTTTGTTTATGCACATCCGCTTGATTTACGAAATAGTTGTCCGGTTGTTAGTGTTGATTATGTAACAAAAGAAGATGGTACGGGAATTGTACATACAGCTCCTGGTCACGGACAGGACGATTTCGAGACAGGTTTAAAATTTAAACTGGACGTTGTTGTTCCTGTTGATCATAGAGGCATTTTTACTGATGAAGGGGCTGAGTTTAAGGGAATGCATGTTTTTAAAGCGAACTTTAAAATTATTGAAAAACTTGATGATAAGAAAATTCTTTTTTTAAGAGAAGATATCACTCATTCTTATCCGCATTGTTGGCGTTGTAAGAAGCCAATTATTTTTAGAGCAACTAAACAATGGTTTGTTTCTATCGATCACAACCACTTGCGTTCAAAATTAATAAGCTCTATCAAGGAAGATGTTAAATGGATTCCGGATTCTGGCGAAGACCGTATCTTGAGCATGGTAAAGACTCGTCCAGATTGGTGTTTATCTCGGCAGCGTTATTGGGGCGTTCCGATTCCAGCGCTTGTTTGTCATGGATGTGGAGGTGAACAAAAATTATTTTTTGATGTCATTGAGCATTTTGCTAATCTTGTTAAAAAAGATGGAACGGATATTTGGTTCAAGAAAGAGGCTAAAGATCTTTTGCCTGACGGTTTTGTTTGTCCGGATTGCGGGAAATCTGATTTTGAAAAAGCAAATGATATCCTAGATGTTTGGTTTGATTCTGGCGTAAGCCATCAAGCTGTGATTAAGGGAAAAATGAAGAAATCGATTCCAACGGATTTGTATTTGGAAGGGTCTGATCAGCATAGAGGATGGTTTCAGTCTTCTTTGATTCCAGGAGTAGCGATGGAAGGTCATCCGCCGTTTAAGGCCGTCTTAACTCATGGATTTGTTGTTGATGGTGATGGCCGCAAGATGTCAAAATCTCTCGGTAATGTTATGTCTCCTTTGGATGTTGTTAAGAATTTTGGAGCAGATTTCTTAAGGCTTTGGGTCGCATCAAGTAATTATAATGAAGATATCCGTATTTCTAAAGAGATTATGGATAGGCTTATTGACGCGTATCGGAAAATTCGAAATACGACTCGTTTTATTTTAAGTAATTTGTTTGATTTTGATTCTGAAAAAGATATTGTAAGTTATGATCAAATGAGCGGGCTTGATCGTTGGGCTTTGGGTAAAACGGCAACAATGGCTAAAGAAGTAGAGGAAGCTTTTGACCAATATAATTTTTCAGATGCATATAAGAAGATTTATTCATTTTGTAACGAGCAAATGTCGGGCAAATATCTTGACATCTTAAAAGATAGATTGTATACTTCTGACTCAAATTCACCTGAAAGACGTTCAGCGCAAACTGCTCTTTTTTATATTTTAAATATTTTGGTTAAGATTATGACTCCGATTTTGAGTTTTACGGCACAAGAGATTTTTGAAGCAATGCCGAAAGAAGAAGAGATAAGAAATATTTCTAATGTTCATCTTTTAAGCTGGCCGAAGAATTTAGAGCAATGGCAGGATCAAGAAGTTGAAAAGAAATTCTCGGATCTTGAAGAGCTTAGACCAAGTGTGCTATCTTCTTTAGAGGAAAAGCGGCAAGAAGGTCTTGTTGGAAGTTCTCTTGAGGCAAGAATTATTCTTAGTATTGTTAGGGAAGAGGATTTTCAGAAGTGGCAAGATATTGATAAAATGTTTGATCTTAAAAGCTTTTTTATTGTTTCTCAGATTGAAATTAAAAAAGGCGGAGAAAAAGGCATTAGCGTTGTTGTTGAAAAGGCAGATGGGAAAAAATGCGATCGATGTTGGAATTATAGTGTGAGGGTCGGAGAGAATAGTGATCATCCGCAATTGTGTGAACGTTGTTTGCCTGTTGTTTTAAATATAAAAAAAGAAGTAAAATAAACTTTAAAGATTGTTTTGATCAAGACGATCAGTAAAGACAAAGGAGTTTTTAGATGAAGAAAAAGGTTTTAGATAAAAAGAAAATTGCGCAATATCAAAAAAGTTTGTTTGAGCTTAAGGAAAAAATCGTTAATGATATTAAGCAGATTTCTAAGAATTCATCTTCTTCAGACAGAGGAGAATCAGGTGACATTTCTGGTCATGTTATGCATTTAGCTGATGTGGCAACAGATATGTATGATCGTGAATTTTCTCTTGGACTTGCTTCTAATGACCGAGAGCTTCTTTCTAAAATTGATAAATCTCTAAAGCGTATTGAAGATGGAGAATTTGGTGTTTGTGAAGAATGTGCATGTTCTATTCGAGAAATTCGTCTTAAAGCTATTCCGTATGTTAATAATTGTTTGAAATGTCAAGAAAAGCTAGAGTCTTAATAAACAGTTTAGTTTGATACATGACGAAATCTCAACTAACTATCTTTATTGCATCTTTAACGATTACAACAATTGTTCTTTTTGATAGAATTCTAAAGATATTCTTTTCTCATCTATTGTCTTTAGATGAATCTGTTCAGGTTGTTCGAAATTTCTTTTATTTCACCCTTGTTCATAATACAGGTATTGCATTTGGGTTCTTTAAGAATCAAAGTATTATCTTTGTTGTGATTTCAACAATTGCAATTATTTTATTTAGTGTTTATTTGTATCTTCATAGAAAAGATGAATACTTCGGATTGCTTGAGGTTTTTGGTTTTTCTTTAATTATCGGAGGCGCTTTAGGAAATCTTATTGATCGTATTCTTTTCGGGCATGTGATTGATTTTATTGATTTTCGAGTTTGGCCTGTATTTAACTTAGCTGATAGTGCAATTACCGTCGGAACGGTTATTATCTTAATAAAATGTATCCCATCCTCTTCAAAATAGGACCTTTAGCAGTTTATTCTTACGGGGCGATGCTTGCGCTTGCGCTTGTGACTTGCTCATTTCTTCTTCAGCGACAAGCAAAAAAACAGGGTATAAATCCGGAATTAATCTTTGATTTTGTATTTTGGGTTGCTGTTTTTGGTATTTTAGGAAGTCGCATATTTTTTATTCTTTTAAACTTGTCTTATTTTAGTGATAACTTGCTGGAAATGATTATGATTCATCATGGTGGCCTTGCTTGGCAGGGAGGCTTAATCTTGGGATCTTTGGTAGGGTTTCTTTTTATTAAAAAGAAAAGGATGCCTCTTTGGCAGACTGTTGATTTAATCGTGCCATACATTGCTTTAGGGCAAGCTATTGGGCGCATTGGATGTTTCTTAAATGGGTGTTGTCATGGTAAGCAAGCAGGCTGGGGAATCTTTTTTCCTGTTCATGATTCATTCTTGCAACCAACTCAGCTGTATTCATCAGCTAGCCTTTTTGTTATATTTTTTATTTTGAAATATTTTCAAAACAAGAAATTAAAGCCTGGAATGATTTTTATACTTTACTTAATTTTTGCATCGACTCAAAGATTTTTTATTCAATTCTTACGCGCAGATTATGATCCAATTTTCTTGAATTTAGGAATTTTTCAAATTGTTAATATCTGCATTATCTTCTTGGCTGCTTATGGATACCTATACTCTAAATATCAACGATAATCAAGCTGATCAGCGATTAGATATCTTTTTGGCGTCTAATTTAGAAGATTGTCCTTCTCGAAACTTTGCAAAACATTTAATTGAAAATAATCTTGTTTCTGTAAATAAAAGAATTCTTAAGCCTCACTATAAAGTTCAAATTGGTGATGTTGTTGAGGTTTCTGTCGATATGCCAAGAAATCAGACGATTAGTCCTGAAAATATTGATTTAGATATTTTTTATGAAGATGAAGATATTATTGTTGTTAACAAGCCTATTGGTATGGTTGTTCATCCTGGGGCTGGATGTCGTGGAGGTACGCTTGCCAATGCACTGTTATTCTATTGTCAACAGCTTTCTGATGTTAGTGATCCTTTGCGTCCAGGGATTGTGCACCGTCTTGATAAAGAAACTTCAGGATTGATTATTGCAGCAAAAAATAATAAATCTCATGTTCGCCTTTCAAGGCAATTTGAAAAGCGGAGAATAAAAAAATGTTATGTTGCTTTGGTGGAGAAACTGATTGAATTTGATGAAGGCCTTATTGATGTTCCGCTTGGTCGTGATCCGAAGCATAGAGAAAAAAGATGCGTTCTTGCTCCTGGCGCTAAAAGTGCGCAGACGATTTATAAAGTGATGAGACGGTTTAATAAAACAACCCTTGTTTCACTTATGCTTAAAACAGGACGCACTCATCAGTTGCGTGTTCATATGGCTCATTTGGGCCATTCGATTTTAGGTGATGAAAAATATGGACGTAAAAATAATTTTCCAAGACTAGCCTTGCACGCACGTTCGATTGGCTTTAAACATCCAACCAATATGCATTGGCTTGAATTTTCCTCGCCAATTCCAAAAGAATTTCTTGAAAGTGATCTTTAGGAAAGAGTTCATTTCTTTAGTGAATCTGCTTTACTTATCAATTCTTTAATCTATAATAATATTAGTTAAGAATTTGAAAATTTAGGAGTAAAAATATGAATAAAATAGCAAAAACGTCTACAATTTTTCTTGTTGTCTTTTTGGTTTTGCTTTTATCTTTAACTGCAATTACGATGTTTTTCTTTCATAAAGAGAGGGAGCTTCGAAAAATAGCTGAAACGACAGCGGAAAATTTGCAGCAAGAAAAAACTAGTCTTACGGGGCAGCTTGAAGAGTCCACAGGAAAGAATGTTTTGTTTGAAGAAAAATTAAAAGAAGCAGATGAAAAGATTAATAGCCTTCTTGATGATATTGACTTAGAAAAAGCTTTGAAAGAAGAAATTAAAAAAGAAAATTTAACTTTTAAAACTGATATTGATTCTTTGTCTGAAGAAAAAAATAAATTTCAAAAAGAAACAATTGATTTGAGGGGAAAATCTTTAGGATTAGAAAAAGAGCTTTTGACCTCTAAGGAGCTGAGAGAAGAATTATCTGAGAAGCTGAAGAAAGCTCGTGAAGAAATTGGATCTTTGCAGGAATCGGCAGATGCAACAAAAGTTGAGCTTGATAAAATTGTTATCACTCCTGGTGATGCTTTATCATTATCTGAACTTGGTGACGAGAGCCCCGATATAGTTTTTAGCTTAGTTGAGGGAAAAGTTTTAAAAATTAATAAAGAAAATAATTTTATTATTATTGATTTGGGTGAAGAAGAGAATTTAAAAAATGATATGATCATTGATATCTTTCGCGAAGAATTATTACTTGGTCAAGCTAAAGTGACGCGTGTTCAGGCAACTATGTCGGTTGCAGATGTCCTACTTCCCCTAGTGACAAGTAAAATAAAGGTTAGCGACAGGGTTGTTGCAAAATAATGATTGTCTCCGTTCGGCCTTCTATAAAATTCAAAGGGACTGTTAACCTTCCATCTTCAAAATCTTATTCTATTCGTGCGGCTATGATTAGCGCTTGTGGTGCTTGGTCACAAATTAAAAATCTTTCATCTTGTGAAGATGTTAAAGCAGCGCTTCAAACAGCAAAACATTTAGGTTGTAAAATTTCTTGTGTTTCAAAGAATTCTTATCATATTGATGCAAATCCTTTTAAAAAAAAGAAATTCTCAAGAATTAATGTTGATGAATCGGGAACGGTTTTAAGATTTGTCTTGCCTCTATTAGCCTTAAAAGATTATGAAAGCCGAGTCGAAGGGAAAGGAACACTTTGCTCTCGACCTAATCAGTTTTTGACAAGCGTCTTGCGTGAAATGGGACGAGAGATTAAAGGGAAGGGCTCAAAAGAAACAGTTCCTATTTGCATAAAGGGAGGAAAGCTCAAGGGTGGTACCGTTTCTATTGACGGGTCGCTAAGTTCTCAGTTTATTTCTGCACTTTTGATTGCGGCTCCTTTTCTTAATGAAGATTTAAAGCTTGTTGTTAAGGGGAAAGATTTTGTTTCTCAGACGTATATTGTCATGACGATTAATATTTTGAAAAAAGCCGGAATTTTAGTTGAGCGGATATCAGAAAGATCTTTTTTAGTTAAATCTAACCAAAAATTTAAAGGACTTAGAAGTTTTACTGTTCCGTCGGATTATGGTCTAGCTGCTTTTTCTCTTGCGGCAGGAGCATTGCTTGATTCTGATTTGAGGCTAAAAGGATTTTTAGATGAAAGTTTGATTCAGGCTGATGGAAAGATTATTGATCTTTTAGAATCTTTAGGGGTAAAGATAAAAAAGACTAAGAATGAGTTGAGCCTTAAAGGTCCTTTTCTTCTTAATGGGGGTTCGTTTTCTTTGAAAGATTGTCCTGATCTTTTGCCAATTATGAGCATCTTGGCATTGTTTGCTCAAAAAAAGACACGGCTTTATGGGATTGAACATGCGCGGATTAAAGAATCAGATAGAATTAGTGATCTTCGAAAAGAGTTGCTTAAAATTGGAGCAAAGATTGTTGAGAAAAAAGGGGAGATGATTATTTATCCTCAAAAGGCATATAAAGAAAATGTTTTGCTTGATCCTCATCGGGATCATCGTTTGGCAATGTCGTTTTGTGTCTTAGGGTTGAAACTTGGTGTGCGCGTTAAGGATATAAAATGTATTGATAAATCATATCCGGAATTTATCTCAGATTTTAAAAAACTTGGGGCAAAATTTAAGAAAATATAAAAAGCCTTTGGGATTGACACTGCTTTTCTTTTCATATAAGATGTTTTTGTTACTATAGGAGTGATACTGTGTTACGAAAATTCTTTAAACGAGTTAAAAGATTTATTAATTATATTCTTGGTCTTTTTTCAAATGATATGGGAATCGATCTTGGAACAGCTACGACCTTAATTTATGTTAAGGGACAAGGTGTTGTTTTATGCGAACCATCTGTTGTTGCTTTGCATAAAGAGAGCGGACAAGTTTTGGCTGTTGGTGAAGAGGCAAAACGAATGCTTGGTCGAACGCCTGGATCTATTGTTGCTGTTAGGCCGATGCGCGATGGTGTTATATCAGATTTCGAAATCACAGAAGCGATGCTTCGTTATTTTATTAAGAAAGTTCATTCTCGTAGAGTTTTAGTTCGTCCAGCAATGGTTGTTGCTATTCCTTCTGGGATTACTGAAGTTGAAAAAAGGGCAGTCAAGGATTCTGCTGAACGAGCTGGAGCGCGTTCAGTTGAATTGATCGAGGAACCAAAAGCTGCTGCAGTCGGTGCAGGGTTACCGGTTGAAGATCCTGCTGGTAATATGATTGTTGATATTGGAGGAGGAACAACGGAATTTGCTGTGCTTTCTCTAGGGGGCATTGTTTATTCTCAGTCGATTCGAATTGCAGGTGACGAAATGGATACAGCTATCATTGATTATTTAGGAAAGACTTATAATTTAATGATTGGTGAGCGCACTGCAGAAGAAATTAAAATTCGTATTGGATCTGCCTATCCACTTGATGAAGAATTAAGTATGGATGTTCGAGGACGAGATCTTATTTCTGGTTTGCCAAAAACGATTACAGTTACATCTGTTGAAATTAGAGAAGCCCTTCAGCCGCCTGTTAGAGCTATTGTTGATGCTTCAAAAACTACACTTGAGCAAACCCCTCCAGAGCTTGCTGCAGATTTGATTGATCGAGGAATTGTTATGGCAGGCGGAGGCGCAATGCTAAGAGGTCTTGATAAATTGATTGCTGAAGAAACTGGTTTGCCTGTTCATATCGCTGACGATCCTCTCACAGCTGTTGTTTTGGGGACAGGGGCGACATTAGATATGCCGGCTCGTTTGCGACGAGGTCTTGTTGTTCCTGCTAAACTTGATTTTTAATATCTAAAAGAAATTGATGTGTTTCGAATTTCATCCAAAAAAGCCACTTATTTATTAATTGTCATTCTGGCATTCTTTGTTTTATTTTTTGCTCAGGGTGCATCCTCCGGTTTGCGCATGGGCGTTGTTTCTGCTTTTTCACTTCCAATTAAAATTGTAACTTTTCCATTTAAAGAAATTAAGAAAATTTGGTTTTATCGAAAAACGTTTGATGAGAGTAAGTCTTTGAAAGAGGAGTTTCAGACGCTAAGAAGGCGTTTATTTGAGCAAGAAGAAGTTTTAAAGGAAAATAGTCGATTTAAAAAATTGCTAGATTTTCAATCAACATCTGTTTTTTCATCTGTGGCAGCTAGTGTTGTCGGTAGAGATCCTTCAAATTGGAATGCTGTTATTATTATTGATCGGGGAAGCGAAGATGGGCTTGAGCAAGGAATGCCGGTGATTAGTCCTTTGGGCGTTGTTGGTCGAATTTTAGAGGTCGGATCTCACATAAGCAAAGTTATGCTTTTAACAGATCCAAGTTTTAGTGTTGCAGCGGTAGTTCAGCGTAATCGAGAGCAGGGTTTAATTTCTGGAACATTGCAAGGTGTGTGCCGTATGCAGTATTTATCTCCAAAAACACGGTTTAATATTGGAGATCCTGTAATCACTTCTAATCTGAGTTCGTTTTTTCCAGAAGGACTTTTGGTTGGAAAGATTGTCGCTATTGAAGATAGCACCAGTAGCCCTACTATTGAGTGTCTTGTTGAGCCCGTTGTTATTCTTTCGCAAATGGAAGAAGTGATTGTTCTTAAAATTCCGCAGGAATAAAATCAGGTAATTAAAGCTTATGAGAAAAATCTTTGGTATTATTTTCTTTTCTATTTTTTTATTTTTAATCGAGATTGCTTTATTCCAGATATTTGGTTTATGGTTTAAACCAAATCTTTTGGTTATTTTTATTATTTTCGTTAATTTAAGATTTGGTCTTCGTTATGGAGTTTTTGTTTCTTTGTTTTGCGGTATTTTAGCTGATAGTTTTAGTGCAGGAATTTTTGGTGTCCACATTATTTCTTTTATTATTTGTTCGTATATTTTGGCGATTGTTAAAAAATATTTTTTGCAATTTGATGCGCTGTCGTTTAAGCTCGTGATTGCTTTTGTGTTTAGTTCCTTGTTTGTTTTATTAATGTATTTTTTTAATGCTATGTTTTTAAAAATTAACTTTAGCGGTGTTTTCACTTTTATATTTCTGCCAGAAGTGGCGGCAACTGTGGCAGTGTCTCCGCTTTGTTTTGATTGGTTTAAAAAATGCGACTCAAAATTATTAAATTAGTTATTATAGGTCTTTTTCTTAGCTTAATTTTCGGTCTTGTTCATTTGCAGATAATTAAGGGTCAAGAATTTTATGATCTTAGTCGGTATAATCGTATCCGAATTGTGCCGATTGATGGAAATCGAGGTCGCATTCTTGATCGAAATGGTGTTGTTTTAGCTGATACGCGCATTTCTTTCGATGTAGTTGTTATTCCTCAGGAAATTAAAAATAAAGAGGATCTCTTTTCTTTCTTAGGCACGACTCTTGAAATTGAAAATGATAAATTGTTAAAACTTTTTCGAGAGAGATCGGCTGCACCTTTTGTTCCCGTTGTTATTCAGGAAGATCTTTCTAGAGAAAAAGCAATTATTTTAGAGGAAAACAAATTTAGATTTCCTGGGCTACTTGTTAATGTTGGCGCTAAAAGAGAATATCCTTTCGGTAAAGTTGGTGCTCATATCCTGGGATATGTTTCTAGAATTAATCAAGATAAGTTGAAAAAGTTTAAAGATTATGGTTATTCTGTTCAAGATGTTACAGGATATTCTGGTGTAGAGGAATATTATGATAACTTTTTGCGGGGACGAGATGGAGGGGTTCAGGTTGAAGTGAATAATCGCGGCAAACAAATGAGACTTTTAGGAATGAAAGAGTCTTTGAAGGGGCAAGATTTAATTCTTGGTATTGATGCTCGAATTCAAAAGATTGCTTCTGATGTTTTATCTGAGAAAAAGGGAGCAATTGTAGTCCTTGATCTTAACACAGGAGAAGTTTTAGCTATGGTGAGTTCTCCGTCTTTTGATCCTAATGCTTTTGTTGATTCAGCGAAATCAAAAGAAAGAGCTGAATTAATTTTTGATTCTGACGCACCTATGATGAATAGGGCTATTAGTGGACAGTATCCTCCTGGATCAATTTTTAAAATTCCGATGGCACTTGCGGTATTAGATCAAAAAAAAGTTTCGCTAGATAAAACATTTTTTTGTAATGGATCGTATCGGCTAGGTCGAAGATCGTTTCGTTGTTCTCATTCTCATGGTATGCAAAGTTTTACAGAGGCGATTGCACATTCATGTAATGTTTATTTTTATAATGTTGGTTTGCTCTTGGGTCCAGAAGCCATGAGAGAATATGCGTTTCTTTTTGGACTTGGAATCCCTACGAATATTGATCTTCCTTACGAGAGGGTAGGGCTTGTTCCTGATGCAACGCAGTTTTTTAAGCGCGCAGGTCGTTCGTGGAGCAGAGGAGATACGCTTAATTTCTCAATTGGTCAAGGAGATGTTTTAACAACGCCGATTCAGATTGCTAATATGATTTCAACGGTTGCTCGCGGCGGAAGAGAAATTACTCCGCATATTATGATTTCTATTGGAGATGTCGATAAAAAAGAATTAATTTTAGCTAGAAATATTGATATTTCAGAGAAATATTTTGAAGATGTTAAGGTGGGGATGAAAGCTGCTGTTGAGGAATATTCTGGAACGGCACATTTGTTGGCGATACCTGGTATTTCGGTCTCGGGTAAAACAGGAACAGCTCAAACTTCTGGTGGGAAAAAGCACCATGCTTGGTTTTCTGGATTTTGTCCTGAAACAAAGCGAAGAATATCTTTTTGTGTTTTCTTGGAACACGGAGGATCAAGCTATTATGCTTGCCGTGCAGCGCGCAAGCTTTTAATAGCTATGCGGAAGCAGAAAATTATATAATACATTATGACTCGAAATTTAAATAAAATTATCTGGATTACAACAATTGTGATTATCGTTGTTGGTCTTGCTGCTTTATATAGCGCTTCTTATCAAAATTCGAGAATTTCTCAGAAAGTTTTTTTTGATCAGCTAATCTTAGCTTCAGTTGGGATTTTGGCTATTTTTGGATTAAGCTATATTGACTATCGAAAGTTTTATGATTTAGCATATGTTTTCTATATTGTTAATGTTATTTTCTTATTGGCTATTTTTATTTTTGGACGCTATGCCTTGGGAGCAAAAAGGTGGATTGAATTTTTCGGTTTAAATTTTCAGCCATCTGAAATGATGAAATTTTCAATAATTTTGGTTTTAGCTCGATATTTCTCTGATACAAAACCAAAGATTGAATTTAGTCGCTATGGGTTAAGGTCTGAATTCTTTTCTGATTTTTTGATTCCTTTGGTTATTGTTTCGTTTCCGGCGTTATTAGTTTTTAAACAGCCTGATCTTGGGACAGCATTATTATTATTTGGAATTTTTGTTGTTGTTTTGTATGCTAGCGGAATTAGTTATAAATATTTCTTTAGTTTCTTAGGCTGCGGCCTTGTGCTTGTTCCTGTGCTTTGGAGTTTTATGAAGCCGTATCAGAAAGATCGTTTGCTCGTATTTTTAAATCCAAACATTGATCCTTTGGGTGCAGGATATACGATTATTCAGTCAAAAATTGCTGTTGGATCAGGGCAGATGTTTGGCAAGGGATGGCTTTCGGGAACGCAAAATCAACTTAATTTCTTACCTGAACGGCATACAGATTTCATTTTCTCTGTTATTGGAGAAGAATGGGGGCTAGCAGGAGCATTCTTTTTGATTGCTTGCTTTTTTATTTTAATTATGACTACGTTAAACCTTGTTGACCGAGCAAATGAGAAATTTGGATATCTTGCAGGTATTGGCATTGTTTCAATACTGACTCTTCAAACAGTTATCAATATCGGAATGGTTTTAGGCCTTTGTCCAATCGTTGGATTGACGCTTCCGTTTGTTAGCTATGGCCGATCGTCATTTGTTGTTTTTGTTCTTATGATTGGATTTCTCTTGAGCTTGGGTAAGCGTAGAACAGTTTTTTAAATAGTAATGATAAAAATTGTAATATTTTAGGTTTTAGAGTAGTATATTTATTAAATACTTTTACTTATATTAATAACTATGTCAGATTATAAAAGAATTAATAAAAAATTTCTAGGGGAACTTCTCATCGAAAGAGGCGTGATCAATGAGAACCAACTTAATGAGGCCATCGAGTATCAAAAAGAAAAAGGCGGCCTGGTTGGGGAGGTTCTTGTAATTCTTAAATATGCCTCAGAAGAAGATATTGCTCAGGCTTTGACGTCTCAATACGGATTTCCGTATTTACCATTATCAAATTATGAAATCGAAGAAGACGTTCTTTCATCGGTTCCTTTTGAGGTTTGCAAGAAATCTTGTCTTATTCCAATTGATAAAATTGGAGGAAGCTTGACTTTAGCCATGGCAAACCCGTTGGTTTTAGAGGCGATTGAAGAAGTCGAGGAGTTGACGAAGTGTTCTGTTCAGACCTTTGTGAGTACATCAACGGATATTCGAAATACGATTGATCGATATTATCGCGTAAACAAATGATTTCGCCAATTCAAAAATTAAAAACTATACTGATCGAACAAAAAGATATAAATTCGTCTGTCTTTGATGATGCAAAGGCAAAAGACGTTTTTTTTGTAGATTATATTATTGAAAATGCATTCCTTCCTGAGTCAGAGATTGTTAATTGTTTCATTGAGGCTTTAGGTGCACAGCCTGTTGATGTTTCTGAATTAAAGATTTTTGCTCAATTGCTTGAAATTATCCCAAAACCTATTGCTCTTAATTATCAAGTTATGCCGATTGTTTGTATTGGTCAAACGCTTGTTTTAGCAACAGCAAATCCGGCTGATATTGTGATGATTGATAATCTTAATGCTTTAACGGGACTTCAGATTCGATTTGTAGAAGCAACGGCTCAAAACATTGAGAAAGCAATTGGATTTTATTATTCCGAGGACGCTAATATTGCTTTTGAGCAGATCATGAAAGACATATCTGATTCTGAAGAGCTTGAGCTAGTTAGAGATTCTGATAAAGTTACAGAAAAGCAGCATGTTGAGAATTTGATTCAAGATGCGCCAACAATACGATTAACGGATGCGATTATTAAGCAAGCCATTATTGCTAAAGCTAGTGATATTTTTATTGAGCCGTTAGAAAAATCTTTACGTATTCGCTATCGCATTGATGGCATTATCCGGGAAGTGGATCGGATGTCAAAAACATTACATTTTCCGGTTGTTTCTCGTATAAAAATTATGTCAAATTTAGATATCTCTGAGCATCGTTTACCGCAAGATGGACGCTTTAAGGTTGTCACTGATCGTAAAAGACAAGTTGATTTTCGAGTTAGTATTTTGCCAGCTGCATTAGGAGAAAAAGTTGTATTACGTGTTTTGGATAAAGATGCGGCGATGCTTGATATTGCAAAGCTTGGATTTAAGCCGAAAGCCTTAGAGATGCTTAAACAATGTTCTTTGAAGCCACATGGAATGATTTTAACGTGTGGGCCAACAGGAAGTGGAAAAACAACAACGTTATATTCAATCTTAAAATTTATTGATTCTTCTGAAAAAAATATTATTACTGTTGAAGATCCTGTGGAATATCAAATGAAGGGAATCAATCAAGTTAATATTAAGCCGCAAGTTAACTTGACATTTTCATCGACACTGAGATCTATCTTAAGACAAGATCCTGATGTTATTATGATTGGAGAAATTCGTGATTTTGAAACTTTAGATGTAGCAATTAAAGCTGCATTAACGGGTCATTTAGTTTTAAGTTCTTTGCATACAACAACAGCAGCGGGATCTGTTGTTCGAATGATGAATATGGGTGTTGAGCCTTTTCTAATTTGTTCGTCTGTTTTAGGAGTGGTTGCTCAGCGTCTTGTTAGAAAGCTTTGCGATAAATGCAAGGAACCTTATGACGTTCCAAATTATGTGGCTAAGAAAATTGGTTTAACAAAAATGAAATTTGATCAAGATCCAACATTCTTTAAAGCAAAGGGCTGCAAGCATTGTCGTGATTTAGGATATCGAGGTCGGATCGGCATTACAGAGATTATGGTTTTAACATCTGCTGTTAAGAAATGTATTTTAGAGCGAGCAGGAGAGCTTAAGATTAAAGAAGCGGCTCGAAAAGAGAGAATGGTTACGATGAGAGAAGATGCTTTAGATAAAGTTGCGCTAGGTCTGACATCCATTGAGGAAGTTTTAAGAGTAACTGCTTTAGATGAAGAGTTGAAAAAATAATGGTAAATACAATTAAAGAAAAAGTTTTAGATGCATTGTCAAATCTTCATGGAATTAGCAAAAAGGATTTAGACGATGCTGTGGCTATGCATCAGCAGAGAGGTATTGGTCTTGATAAAATTTTAATTGAAAAAGGATTGATTTCCGAACAAGATTTATTGAGTCTCTTGGTTAAAGAATTTAGCATCCCAACAATTAATCTTTCAAAATATAAAATTGATCCCTCTTTGAAAGAATTAATTCCTGCTCGCATAGCAAGACAGCATCATTTAATTCCAATTTCAAAACTTGGAAAAACAATTACTGTTGCCTTGTCTGATCCATTTAATATTTTTGCAGTTGATGATTTAAAAACATTAACGAATAAAAATATTGATGTTGTTATGAGCGAAGAGTCTAAGATTGCACAAGCTCTTGATAATTATTATGGTGATGATAGTGTGGAAAGCGTTGCTGATGTTAGTCGTGAGATTGATATTGGTGATTTTGAGGTTATTGGCGATACGCAGACCGATAATCCTCAAGAAGCGAACCTGGAAGAAAGTGCACGCGCTCCAATCGTGCGTATGGTCGATTTGATTATTCGGGAAGCTTTAAAAGAGAGAGCTTCAGATATTCATATTGAGCCTAGTGAAACGACAGCTAGGGTTCGTTATCGGATTGATGGTGTTTTAAGAGAAGTTTTAAGCATTCCGCGAATTAATCAAAATGCTGTTATTGTACGCATTAAGATTATGGCTGGTATTAATATTACAGAAAATCAAATTCCTCAAGATGGACGTTTTAAAATGCGGCTTTCATCAAAGCAAGTTGATTTTCGCGTTTCACTTCTTCCAACAACGTTTGGGCAAAAGATTGTTATGCGTATTCTTGATAAGAGCAATTTGGCTGGGGGTTTAGATGGATTAAAATTCTTACCAAAACCTCTTGAGAAATTAAAAGAAGCAGTTTCTAAGCCTTTTGGGATGATTTTAATAACAGGACCGACAGGAAGTGGAAAATCAACAACCCTGTATTCAATTATTAATCAGCTAAATACAGTGGATAAAAACATTATTACAGTTGAAGATCCTGTTGAATATTTGATTGATGGACTCACTCAGATTCAGGCAAGAACAGAAATTGGTCTTACGTTTGCCTTAGGATTAAGAGCAATTTTGCGTCAAAGTCCAGATGTTGTCATGATTGGAGAAATTCGAGACTCGGAGACCGCGGATATTGCTATTAAGGCTGCTTTGACAGGACAGCTTGTTTTATCTACTTTGCATACGAATGATGCCTCGGGAGCGTTGACTCGCCTGGTAGATATGGGAGTTGAATCTTTTTTAGTTTCTTCTAGCGTTGTTGCAATTTGCGCACAAAGATTATGTCGAACAATTTGTCCAAAATGCCGTGAAGAGATTAAGATTCCTGATAATGTTTTAAAAGAAAATAATATTGTAGTTAACCTTGGAACAAAATTTTATCATGGAAAAGGGTGTGAGTTTTGTCGGGAAACAGGTTATTATGGACGTGTTGCCGCAGTTGAGATTTTGGAAGTTGATGAAAATATTCGCGAGCTATTAGTTAGGGGATCTTCTGCGTCAGAAATTAAGGATTATGCGATTAACCATGGGATGATAACGCTTTGGGATGATATGGTTGAGAAGTTTTTATCTGGAATAACAACGATTGAGGAAGTTCTTAGAGTTGCAAGCTCAGAATAAAGAATTTTTTACAAGAGGAGTTTAAACATGCCAACATATAAATATATTGCAAAAGATGAGAATGCAGCAACGATTAGTGGAAAAGTAGTTGCAGAGGATCAAGATTCTGTTATTCAAGAATTGCGCAAACGTAACCTTACTGTTGTTAATGTTGAAGAAACCAAGAGCTTTGATTTGAGAAATATTTCTTTTGGAGGAAATAGAGTTAAGCCTGATGAGTTGGTTATATTTTCGCGTCAGCTTTCAACAATGATTGAGGCGGGTATCCCAATTTTGCAGAGCTTAGAAGCGCTTGAAGAGCAAACAACAGATCGATATTTTAAAGAAGTTGTAGCGACTGTTCGAGAAGATGTTTCTGTTGGAAACAGTCTTTCGGCAGCATTTGGAAAGCATCCTAAAGTTTTTGATACTCTTTTTGTGAGTATGGTTAAGGCTGGAGAAACGGGAGGTGCTTTAAATGAACTTTTGGATCGAGTTGCTGGATATATGGAAAAAACATTAAAATTAAAACGCAAAGTTAAAGCAGCGATGGTCTATCCACTTGTTGTTATTTCTATGGCACTTATTATAACATTGATTTTGCTTATTAAAGTTGTTCCAACGTTTAAAGAAATATATGCTTCACTCGGTCATGAATTACCTGGATTGACACAAGTGTTGATTCATATTAGTGATAATTTACGTTCGAATTTTTTAATAGGAATTATTTTGATGGTTGTTTCTTTTGTTGTTTTTGTTAATTATAAGAAAACTCCAAGAGGAAGTCTTCAATTTGACAGTCTTAGTCTTAAGGTGCCGGTTTTTGGGCCGCTGATTAAGAAAGTAGCGATTAGTCGATTTAGCCGAACCCTTGCAACGTTAATTCAAAGTGGTGTTCCAATCTTGACGTCTTTAGAAATTGTTGGAAAAAGTTCTGGAAATCGCGTTATTGAGTTGATAGCTGATGATGCATGTGAGCATATTCGAGACGGAGAAAGCATTTCTGAGCCACTTGCCAATAGTAAAGTTTTTCCTCAAATGGTTATTCGCATGATTTCTGTTGGAGAAAAGACAGGAAAGATGGAGACTATGCTAACAAAAATCGCAGAATTTTATGAAGATCAGGTTGATGCGGCTGTTTCTGGTCTTACGAGCATGATTGAACCTCTTATTATTGGATTTTTAGGAATTGTTGTTGGTTTTATTGTTATTGCTTTGTTTATGCCAATTATAAATTTAACAACCATGGTTGGGTGACAATGAAATTCTTTTTAATTTCTATATTTAGCTTGCTGGTTTTATTAATAAATCCTTCTATGGCACATTCGCAAAATGAGAGCGACTCTTTGAATCTTGTTGATTATTGGGCTCAAAATGTTACTGAGTTAAAGATGAGCATGAATAATCTCTCTGCGGAAAATGATATATTTTTTCAAGAAAATCAAGACTTGATTAGGCAGATTAATATTTTATCTGGTCAAATAAAAGAAATGAATGCGCAAATAAAAAAGTTTGGGTCTTCTGGAGATTTGGCTTCTAAAGAAATTAAGAAAATACGCAATGAAATTCTGAGGCTAGAGGAGAAGTTGAATCATTCTTTAAAGAAAAAGAGTAATCTTGAAGATAAGACAGAAAAGTTTAAAAATTATATTGATCAAAAACAAGTAGAAAATCAACAAATTGAATCAAGAATTGAACGCATTAGGAAGAATATAGGGCTTCTTGACGAAAAGAATGATTCTAAAGTTCATCGAGATCAGCAGGATTTCGATAAGCATGAAGGTCAAGAAGTGCGTCTTGTTGAGATGCTTGAGATGAGCGAGACTGATTTATCTGACTGGAAAAGCAGGATTGAGAATCTTAATGGTGAGTTTTTGTCTTTTCGTCAGCGTTTTCAAGTACTAAATAAAGAAAATCAGGAAATTTATCAGGAAATGTTAAGTATTTATGAGAATTTAAAAGAATTTTCGCCTCAGCAGCATTCGTTAACAGAAGAACGTGATGTTCTTTTGGGGCAATATCAGACACAGATTGATGCTTTCTCAAAAGAGGTTTCTAATGTTGCGAAAGGCAAGAAGCATCTTCAAAATGAGTTTATGCAAGTTCAGCAGGATATTGAGAAATTTAAGCATCAGGTAGATACTGAGAAAATTCGTATGCTTCAATCTGAGTCTCTGGCTCTTGAGAATGAAAATAGGGATTTGAAGAAGCAATTTAAGAAACTTCAGAAAGATCTTGTCCGAGTTCAAAAACAAAGAAAAAATATGGAAAATCGGATTAAAAGTCGAAAGTAGTAATGATTTCCCTTATCTTGGTAAATGAAAATTTTCCGTGATATACTTTTAGTGGAATAAAGGTTTCTTAAAAAGAAATTGACACTGAAAGGGGGAAAGGTTAAAATAATATGGATTAGAGCTATTGGTAGGAATCCTGAAAATGTGAGCTTTAAAATGTTCTTATATGTTCAATCATTCTTTCAGGGTTTTAAAATAGTTTATTCTGAATCCTGAAAGGAGGTCGAGAATTATGAATAAAAAAGGTTTTACGCTAGTCGAGGTTATGATCGTAGTTGCGATCATCGCTTTATTGGCTGCAATCGCTATCCCTAATTTACTCAGGGCAAAGATTTCAGCTAACGATGCATTGGCACAAAGTACGCTTCGCACTATTTCAACAGGTGCAGAAACATACGGAACTGCAAATTCTGGAAATTATCCAGCAGATATCGCGTCGCTTACAACAGGTGCAACTCCACCATATTTAAATGCGCCATATTGTGATCAAACAATATCTGGTTATACGTATGATTGTTCTGGAATGACCGAAACTGGATATACGCTAATAGCAGCACCTGTGACAAATAACACAACTGGTTCTTCATCGTATACGATGACTACAGGTGGTGTTTTGACAGCAGCAGCTCCTCAGTAATAGGAGTAATTTTTTTGTTGGTTGTTTTTATAGGCGAGAGGTCTTTTGGACCTCTCGCTTTTTTTATTAAGGAAGTTAGATAGAAAATGGTGTTTAATTTTCTTAAAATAATTTCTCTCTTTAAGAAAGTGTAATTTAAGAATTAAAAACTTGGATAGAAATTTCTTATTATTTAATAGGGAAAATATGATATTCAATGTATAATACATTTAAATATATCCTTTATTATTAAAATACTTTATAGATAAAATATTTTTATGAAAAAAATTGTAGAAAAATACTTCTCGTTTGTTAGAGCCCATCTTCCTCAGAAGCCTCAAGAGTCGTGTGTTGGTTTAGATATCGGTCCTCGATCATGTAGAGCTGTTGAAGTGATTAAATCTAATGGGGATGATATTAAAGTTGTTAATTGGGTGGTTGAGCCTTATAGCAATGGGGATTTAAAAGGTGCTATTCGCAAGATTTTGTCTCGTTTTGAATTTTCATCAAAGAATGTTTTTACAGGGCTAACTGGTCAGGGAATATTGATTCGCTTTATCAAGATGCCTCGTATGTCATTAAAGCAATTGAGACAGTCAATTTATATTGAAATCGATAAATATTTTCCTTTTTCTAAAGATCAGGTTTCGATGGATTGTCATATTATTGATGACGACAAGGCAAAAGATAATAAAATCTTAACATTAGTTGCTGTTGCAAAAAAAGAGCTTATTAAGCAACGCCTGGATCTTATTTTATCTTTAGATTTACAGTCAAATTCTCTTGGGTTAAATGCAATAGCATTGTCAAATGTTTTTACAAAGTTTCAGCTGAAGAGAAAAGATCTTGATGACGCTGATCATCCGTCAGAGAAAACAGTTGCTGTTTTGGATATTGCAGAGGCAAAAAGCACCCTTGTTGTTTTAGAGAAGAATATGCCAAAGTTCACTAGGGATATTTCTGTTGGCGGAAAAAATTTTGCACAGAAAGTTGCAAATGTTTTAAATTTAGATTCTCAAAAGCTCGAGGATGTTCGAAAAGATATTAGTCCTGAGACGGCTAGTGAGATTCTTTCTGCATGTCGAGAAACATTGTCAAGTTTGGTTTCTGAAATTCGACTTTCATTTGATTATTTTACATCAGAAAATACGTCGGAGGTTTCAAAATTATATTTAACCGGGGAATCTTCAAATTTACCTGGAATGAATGATTTCTTTTTTAAAGAACTAGGCATTTCTGTGGAATATTGGAATCCGGTGAACGCTTTAAGTTTTTCAGATAAGGTTTCTCAAGAACAGTTTTCTGAAAATATTTATCAATTATCTATTGCTTTAGGGCTCTGTCTTTCTAACAATGATTAAAATTAATTTAGTTCCAGAAGATTTACAAAAGAAACAAAAAGGACAAGCTTTTCAGCAGGTTTTAAAAGGTGTTCCTTTGGAAGTTTTAGTAGGTGTTTCGGTGGGGGTAATTGTGTTTTTGGTTGTTATCCATATTGCTTTAGAATCGTTAATTTTTGTAAATTTGATAAATCACCAAAATCAGAAATCTGAATGGTCTTCAATCGCTCCAGAAAGAGAGCGAGTTGATAAGGTTTTGGAAAATCTTGATATTTTAAGAAAAAAAATAGATGCAGTTGAAAAAATTACAGTTGAACAAAGGATTTCTTGGTCAGAAAAATTAAATGTGATTAGCAATGTAATGCCTCAAGGTGTTTGGCTTGAAAAAATATCATTAAGTGATAATGTTTTTTTAATTAGAGGAAGTGCAGTTTCTAAGAAAAGTGATGAGATGACAATCGTAGGAAATTTTAGTTCGAATTTAAAGAAACAAAAAGAGTTCATGGATGGTCTTCAAGATATTGAAGTCGGTTCGATACAAAGGCGAAATATTCAGTCAACTCAGGTTGCTGATTTTGTTATTAGCTTAAAGCTGGATGAGAAATTTAATGAATAAGATACCTTTTGAAATTCCTGAAATGACTAATAAAACAAAGTATTATTTGTTTGCAGGTATCATTGTTATTGTTTTTCTTCTTGATTATACTTTGTTTATGCGTTTTCGAATCAAAGCGCTTAATTCTCTCGCTCCTGAAATTTCTAAGTTTTCGGAGAGCTTGAAAAATACAAAATATAATTTTGAACATCAGCCTGCATATCAAAAAGAAGTTTCCGGTCTAAGAGAAAAACTTTCTAAAGTTGAGAAAAGTATTCTAGCTCGAGAAGAAATTCCAATGCTGCTTGAAAATATTTCAAGACTTGCTACAAGTTCAAATGTTCAAATTGATCAAATTATGCCTTTGAAAGATTCTCAAAGTCTTGTTTTAGAGAATGAAGATGCTCGATTTTATGCTTTGCCGATTTATGTTAAGGGGCAAGGAGGCTATCATTCGATCGGAGAATTCTTTAATCGCATTGAAAGCAATCAAGTTTTTATGAACATAGAAGATTTTGATATCTTTAGTAGTCCTCAAAATCCTAGAAAGCATATTGTCAAGACCGCAGTTACGATTTTTGTCATGGAGAGAAAATAAAAATGATTTTACGCGTTTTAATTTTGATTAGCTGTATCATGTTGTCTGTTACAACTTTGCTTGCCAATCAAAATAAAAATTTTGTTTATGATGCAAAAGAAAAAAGAGATCCGTTTTGGCCTCTGGTTACTTCGAGCGGAACAATCTTGAGTTATGATGAAGACTTAAATTATGAAGATTTGATTGTTGAAGGAATTGTTTATGATTCCGCTGGAAATAGCTTGGCCATTATTAATGGCAAAATTTTTAAGACGGGAAGTAAAATTACGGGATATCTTATTTCTCAGATTGAAGAAAATAGGGTTATTTTAATTAAAGATAATAAAGAATTTATTTTAAATTTAAGAAAGGGGCGATAAAGTGATCCGTAAGCTATTTATTTTTATAGTTATTTTCGGTCTTATTGCAGGGGCAGGGTATGCGCAAGAGCAAGATCTTCAGATTCAGTCAGATGAGGAAATTCTTAAAGTTTTTGGTGAAGCGTGTGAAGGTTGTGTTTCTTTAGATTTTCGAGATGCGGACATTAGAAATGTATTGCAAATTCTTTCTTATCGAAGCGGTGTTAATATTGTTGCTGGTCCAGAAGTCAAAGGTCTTGTAACTATCCATTTGACGAATGTTCCATGGAAAGATGCTTTAGATGTTATTTTACGTACGTATGGATACGGGTATGAAGAAACAGGAAACATTATTATCGCAACGACTGTTGAAAACTTAAAAAAGCTTCGAGAAGATGCTCTTATTTTAAAAGATCAAGAATCAATTGTTACAAAAACATTTGTTATGAATTATGCAAACGCTTCGGATGTTGTTGTTTCTGTTGAAAAGATGATCACTCCTAGAGGATCTCTTAATTTTGATCAAAGGACAAATACAATTATTATTACAGATGCGGCAGGCAGTGTTCAGCTAATTTCTGATGTTATTGAACGGCTAGATGCGACAACGCCTCAGATTTTAATTGAAGCAAAAATTATAGAAACAACATTGGCTGATTCTGAGAATTTAGGTATTGATTGGTTTTTAGAGGCTTCAGCAACAGGTGCAAATAGGCCAACGGTGTGGCCTTTTACCCAGGAATCTCAAAATAAATATCTTAAGACAATGCCGTTTCCTTCTCCAGATAGCGATTTATTTTCATTCGGAACTTTAAATTTTAGTCAAGTTCAGGCGGTTATGGAAATTTTAAAATCACGATCAAATACAAATATTTTGTCAAATCCACGGATTGTCACTCTTGATAATCAAACAGCGAATATTGTTGTGGGAAGCCAGTATCCGTTACCTCAATATACATACAATGAAGAGCAGGCAAAATTACAAGTTTCAGGATGGGAATACAAGGATATCGGAGTTATTTTTGAAGTAACGCCGCATGTTAATAGTGCAGGATTTGTAACGTTAGACGTAGATCCAAAAGTAACAGCTATTTTGGATTTCGTTCAAGTTGAAAATACAAGTGTACCGCAACTTAGTACAGAATCAGCCTCAACGCGGGTTATGGTTGAAGATGGGAAGACATTAGTTATTGCAGGACTCATCAAAAATCAATGGACCAAGTCTACTAGGAAAGTTCCTCTTTTAGGAGACATTCCACTTCTCGGACTTTTGTTTCAAAAGAAAGACAAAACATTATCAAAAACAGAGTTGCTTATTTTCATAACCCCTCATATTATTACGGATAATATTCCTGATGATAGTGATGAGCTGAAGAGACGACTTGAAAACTTCGAAAGTCCAGCACAATAATATGTCAAAAGAAATCTTAATAAATATCAAAGCGAGCGAAAAGCGCGTCGCTATTATCGAAAATGGCATCTTGGATGATTTTTATATCCAAATGGATCGTCAAGATTTTCTGCTTGGCAATATCTATAAAGGTGTTGTTGATTCTATCATGCCATCGATTAATGCTGCATTTGTTAATATTGGACAAGAAAAGAATGGGTTTCTTTATTTAACAGATGCAATTAATCCGTTAGTTGAAGAGGAACTTACAGGTCCAAAAGGGTTTATTGGTCGAATCTTAAAGGGAAAACCAAAGAAAACAAAGCGAAAAAAGAAAGAAAAGATTTCCTTGAAAAAAGGGGACGAAATTTTGGTTCAAGTTGTTAAGGAACCTTTTTGTAATAAAGGAGCAAGGTTAACAACGCATATAAGTTTGCCAGGGCGATTTGTTGTTTTTATGCCTTACGATAAGCATCTTGGGATTTCAAAGAAAATTGAATCTTCGGATGATCGTCAGCGATTAAGAGAAATCTTAAAGGGGCTAGATTTTGGTGAAGAAAGTGGATTTATTGTCCGTACGGTTGCTTCTCAAAAAGGAAAACGGGAAATTGTAAGGGATGCAAAGTTTTTATTTAAAATCTGGAGTCGAATCAAGAAACTTTCAGATGAACGCAAAGCTCCATCGCTTATTTATAAAGAATATGATCTTGTTTGGCGCATTGTTCGTGATTTTCTAAGAGAGGATGTTGATAAGCTTATTGTTGATTCTCTAGAAGAATATGGACGTATTAAGAAATTTGTTCATATGCTTATCGGCAGAGAGATGGTTGGAAAGATTCATCATCATAAAAGTGAAACACCTTTATTTGAAAGTAAGAACGTAGCGAAACAGCTTAATAAAATTTATGATCGAAAAGTATATCTTAAGTCGGGTGCTCATATTGTAATTGAACCTACAGAGGGTCTTATTGTTGTAGATGTTAATAGCGGACGCTTTAAAGTTAACGCATCTCCTGAAGAGGCTGCTTTTATGGTTAATATTGATGCAGCAGCTGAAATTGCAAGACAGTTGCGTTTAAGAGATTTAGGTGGTATCATTGTCATCGATTTTATTGACATGGGGAGAGAGTCTCATCGTAGGCAAGTTTTGCAAGCGCTTCAAAAGGGACTTGTAAAAGATCATTCAAAGACAGAAATTACAAAGATATCTTCTTTGGGGCTTTTAGAGATGACTCGAGCCAGAGCAGGAAAAACAATAGAATCAATGGTGTTTGATTCTTGTCCATATTGTAATGGGCGAGGTAGACTGAAAATTGAATAAGATTAATTTAAAAATATTTTAAGGAGGAAAAGATGTACGCAATCGTTGAAGTTGGTTCGCAGCAATTTAAGGTGTCAGAAGGTGACATCATTGATGTCCAGACCATTGATAGTGAAATAGGAAAAACACTGACGTTGAACCCCGTACTTCTCTATTCAAAAGGATCAACTGTGAAGGTTGGTCAACCGCACTTAAAGGATGTCAAAGTTACAGTTAAAGTTATTGATCATAAAAAAGATAAGAAAGTTATCGCTTTTAAATATTGGCGTAGAAAAGATAGCGCGCTTAAAAAAGGTCATAGACAAAAACTGACAGCCCTTAGCATTGTTTCGATTGAAACAAAAGAGTAATTAATAAAAGGATAAGCATGGCAGCTTTTGTTGATGAAGCAAGAATATTTGTAAGCGCTGGCAAAGGCGGCAACGGATGCGAAAGTTTTTATTCGGACAAGCGAACACGACATCCTAGGCCTGATGGAGGAGATGGTGGCAAGGGTGGTGATATTGTTTTTGAAGCAAGCCGATCCATTCAAACTCTTTTAGATTATAAATTTCGACAGCATCATAAGGCAAAAAAGGGTGGTCACGCTTCTAGCAAGGGGAAGAGTGGTAGGACAGGAGAAGATTGCATTTTAAGAATTCCTGTTGGAACCACTATTCGCGATGTTGACACAAATCTTGTTATTAAAGATTTGGTTCGTGATGGTCAAAGAATTATTGTTGCATATGGAGGGCGTGGCGGTATTGGAAACAATCAGAAGCGAACGCCGAAACTTCCTCAAGAAGGTCAAGACAAGACAATTCTTCTTGAGCTTAAAATCCTGGCAGATGTTGGTCTTATTGGATTTCCAAATGTTGGAAAATCAACAATCGTTTCTGCAATATCAAAAGTCCGTTCCAAAATTGCCAACTACCCATTTACGACTAGACAGCCAATTTTAGGTTTTGTTTCGCAGGATGATTTTGAGTTTGTCGTTGCTGATCTTCCTGGACTCATCGAAGGTGCTCATGAAGGGAAAGGCTTGGGAGATAAATTTTTAAAGCACGTAGAGCGCACTAAGATTTTGGTTCATGTTCTTGATATGGCAGGAGTTGAAGGGCGAGACCCTTTAGAAGATTATGAGAAAATAAACTATGAGCTTCAAGAATATAGTCATAAAGTATTTTTAAAAAAGAGAATTGTTGTTGCGAATAAGATGGATTTACCTGAAAGTCGAGCTAATCTTAAAAGATTTCAGAAAAAGTTTTCAGATAAAATATTTTCGGTCTCAGCTAGCGAAAAACAAGGTCTAAAGAATTTAATCAACGAGATTAAGAGAACATTATGCCAAGAAAATTTGGACGCAAAATAAAAAGAGTTGTCATCAAAGTTGGCTCTGGTATCATTGCAAACTTTTATATGAAACCGCGTGCTTCAGGTTTGCGTTTTATTGTTAAAGAAATTTCAAATCTTCGCAAAAAAGGTATTGAGGTTGTTTTAGTAAGCTCAGGATCAATTGTTTTAGGGTTGGGAGAAATTCGCGGGCATGTCAGACCTTCGGATGTTTCTTCTTTGCAGGCTTTGGCGGCTATTGGTCAAAATGTTTTGATGCGTATGTATACAGATCAATTTGGAAAGAACAAATTACGTTGTGCTCAAGTATTGTTGA
Organism: uncultured Planctomycetales bacterium; assembly: GCA_964648665.1. Taxonomy (GTDB): domain Bacteria; phylum Omnitrophota; class Gorgyraeia; order Zapsychrales; family Aceulaceae; genus Aceula. The sequence continues at coordinate 63,627 of CAZYOA010000006.1, forward strand.
CTTGGGAAGATTTTGACGAGAGATTGCGTTACAATAATGCACGTAGCACAATTAATAAAATATTGGGTTATGGTGTTGTCCCGATTATTAACGAGAATGATACTATCTCCACAGATGAAATCAAGTTTGGCGATAATGACAAGCTTTCAGCGCTTGTGGCAAGCTTGATTGGTGCTGATTTACTTTTGATTCTATCGGATGTTGATGGTTTGTATAATCTTAAAGATAAAGATAAAAAGGTTTTTAAAGAAATTAAAGAAATTACAAAAGAAATTGAGAATTTAGCACTCGGAACAACAAGAAAGAATGTTTCAAAAGGTGGCATGGTTACAAAAATTGAGGCTGTCAAGATTGCAACACATGCTAAAATTCCGTGTGTTATTGCAAATGGAAATACACGCAATATTGTACGCGACGTTGTTAATGGAAAGCAAGTTGGGACGTTTTTTGTTGAGAAAGAGGAAAAGCTTTTAGCTAGACGACATTGGATTTCGTTCGGGGCGAAACCAAAAGGAAAACTTGTTGTTGATAGAGGAGCAAAAGAAGCTCTTTTAAAAGGTGGAAAAAGTCTTTTATTACCAGGCGTTGTAAGTTGGGAAGGACATTTTAAGAAGGAAGATGTTGTTATTATTGTTGATCAGGCAGATCTTGAGATCGCGCGAGGAATTATAAATTATTCTGTTGGTGATTTACATAAAATAGATGACAAGAAGCATAAGATGGAAGTTGTTCATTGCAGTGATATGGTTTTGTGTCAAAGATAAATAAGGGAAGAATATGGTTTTAGAGAAAAAAATTGTATCCATGGCAAAAGCAACGCAGATTGCATCAAGAAAAATGGCGCTTGTTTCAACAAGCGAAAAGAATCAAGCATTGCGCTTAATGGCGAAAGCTATTTTGACAAATAAAAATTTTTTAATTAAAGAAAATAAAAAGGATTTAGACACTGCCATTAAGAGTAATTATTCAAAGGCTTTAGTGGATCGGCTAACATTGGATGATAAGCGGATCAAGAGCATGGCTGATTGTCTTTTGGGTACGGCAAAGCTTAAGGATCCTGTGGGGGAAGTTATTTCAAGCTTTAGACGTCCGAATGGTTTGAAAATTAATAAGATTAGAACGCCTATTGGTGTTGTTGGTATTATTTATGAATCTCGACCAAATGTTACAAGTGATTGTATTGGTTTGTGTTTAAAATCAGGCAATGCAGTGATTCTCAAAGGGGGCAAAGAAGCTCTTTATTCGAATAAGGCAATTTTTGATGTGCTCAAGAAATCTTTAAAAAAGACAAGGATTCCGCTAGATGCAATTCAGATGATATCATCTACGGATCGCAAGTCTGTTAATATCCTTTTAAAGCTTAACGAGTATGTTGATGTGATCGTGCCTAGAGGAGGAGAAGGGTTAATTAAATTTGTAACAGAAAATTCTCGTATTCCTGTAATTAAGCATTATAAGGGAGTTTGTCATACTTATGTCAGTCATTTAGCAAATTTAAAAATGGCACACAATATTTGTTTGAATGCAAAAATTCAGCGTCCAGGCGTTTGTAATGCTATGGAAACTATGATTGTTCATGAAAAGATTGCTAAAAAGTTTTTGCCTTTAATGATTAATGATTTTATTAAAGCTGGTGTTGAAATCAGAGGATGCGCAGATACGCAAAAGTTTGTTTCTGGCGTTAAGAAAGCAACAAAGAATGACTGGAGCGAAGAATACCTTGATTTAGTTCTTTCAGTTAAAGTGGTTAAGAGTTTGACCCAGGCCTTTGACCATATAAATACTTTTGGTTCAAAGCATTCCGATGCGATTATTACAAAGAGTAAAAAAGAAGCTGATGAGTTCTTCAGAGCAGTTGATTCGTCTTGTGTCTATGCTAACGCATCAACACGCTTTACAGATGGATACGAGTTTGGGTTTGGTGCAGAAGTTGGTATTAGCACAGATAAGCTTCATGCGCGTGGTCCAATGGCTTTACCTGAGTTGACGACATACAAGTATGTTATTTTAGGTAGTGGTCAAGTTCGAACATAAAATTTAGAAAAAGGTATGAGACGTGCAAAGAGTAGGTGTATTAGGAGGAACTTTTAATCCAATTCATATTGGTCACCTGGCTATTGCTCAGATGGCATTGGAGAGGATGCATTTAAATAAAGTTATTTTTGTTCCTGCATATATTCCTCCTCATAAAAATAGAAAAGTAGTTGCAGGCGCTAAATATCGTTTTGAAATGGTGTGTTTAGCTATTAAAAATAATCCTTTCTTTGAGATTTCAGATTTTGAAATCAAGAAAAAAGGGAAATCGTATACGATTAATACGATGCGGTATTTTAAAGAAGTTTATCCGCCAGATACAAAATTATTTTTTATCATTGGTGAAGATGCACTTTCTCAGCTTTCAAAATGGAAATATATTAATAAAATTTTAGGAATTTCAGATTTTATTGTTGTTAATCGTCCTGGATATGTTAAAAAAAGTACAGACGCTAAACATCATAGCGTTATTATGCCGGGCATTGATATTTCATCGTCATATGTGCGTATGCGGATGTTTCAGAACAAAACAATAAAATATTTTGTGCCGGACAAAGTGTTAGATTATGTTTTTGAGAATAAACTCTATGGAGTTCAATAATTAAGGAAAAAAGCAAGGGAGTTGTCTTATGTGCGAAAATGCAAGAAATGAAATTCGATTTGGAACAGATGGTTGGAGAGCAATCATTTCAAAGGAATTTACATTTAAAAATGTTGAAATTTTAGCTCAAGCGATTAGTGAATGGATTAATCGTGATATTCGAAAGAAGGCAGGAATTCGAAAAAGAGTTGCGGTTGGATATGATACAAGATTTCTATCTAAGGAATATGCAGAAACTGCTGCAGCTATTTTAGCAAAGAATAATATTGAGGTTTATCTTTCTGACGCGGCAATACCAACACCAACATTAAGCTTTGGTGTAACGCGTAAGAAATGTGTTGCTGGTCTTATGATAACAGCAAGTCATAATCCTGCTGCTTTTAATGGCTTAAAGATTAAAACAGCTGAAGGTGGCGCTGCTTCTCGAGAGATTACAGATATTGTTGAAGAATATTTATGTAAAACAGAAGTCAAAAAATTTAATTTTGATGATTCTGTTAAGAAGAAAGATTTAATTCTTCATGATTTTAAGGAAGATTATATTAATTTCTTACGAAATTACATTGACTTAAAAGCTATCAAGAAGACTCGATACAAGGTTTTAACTGATGCGATGCATGGTAGCGGAAATTCTTTAATACTACGTGTTTTAAAAGGGACGAATATTCGCGCTCAGGTTATGCGTGGCGAGGTCAATCCTTCGTTCGGAGGTGGAAAGCCAGAACCTGTTGAAGAATACGTATCAGAGCTTAAGGAGCGAGTTAAAAAAGAAAAGTTTGATCTTGGTCTTATTCTAGACGGAGATGCTGATCGCATCGCAGCCGTTACAGGTGACGGAGAATATATTAATCCGCAAAAAATATTGGGACTGATTATTTTGCATCTTGCTCGGAATAGAGGACGTAGCGGTGGGATTGTAAAAACGATTTGCGGGACAACTATGCTTGATAATATTGCAAAATCTTTAGGTCTTAAACTTTACGAGACTCCTGTTGGATTTAAATATATTTCTGATTTAATGATTTCAGAAGATATTCTTGCCGGTGGCGAAGAAGCAGGTGGCGTTGGCGTTCAGAGCTATATTCCTGAAAGGGATGGAACTTTAGCCGGTCTTCTTTTGCTTGAAATGATGGCTTATCGCAAAAAAAGCATAAAAAAACTTATTCAAGAGATGGAAAAAGAATTCGGACGTTATTATTATCAAAAGGCAGGTCTTAAAACAGAAAAGAAGAAATTTGATCTTAAAAAAATCAAATCAATGAAAAAAATTCTTGGAAAGAAAGTTATTGATATAAAGACGTTTGATGGTGTTAAACTTATTTGTGAAGATGACAGTTGGATTATGTTTAGACCTTCAGGGACAGAACCTTTGGTTCGATCTTATGTTGAGGCAAAATCTCAAGTTAAGGCAAAGGCTTTAATTGATTACGGAAAAATAGTACTAAAAAAGCTTTAAAATGATTTATTGGTTCGGGCACGGATTATTTTGGATCTTATTTAAGAGCTTGTTGTTTTTAAAAGCTTTTGGAGCAAAACAAATACCAAAGGATAGTGGGTATATTCTTGCGAGTAATCATTTAAGCAATTTAGATCCCATGATTCTGGGTATTGCTTCTGGGCGGCGTCTTAGCTATTTTGCGAAATCATCGTTATTTAAAGGAAGAATTACATCCTTTATCCTATCTCAAGTTGGAGCTTTCCCTGTTAAAAGAGGATTTTCTGACCCAAAATCTATTAAAGAATCAATAAAGCGACTTCGCAACAATCAGGGTCTTGTTATGTTTCCACAAGGGACAAGACAAGGTGGAAAGATTGATCCTGATAATTTTAAACCTGGCGTTGGAATGCTTGCTGCAAAGGCCGAAGTTCCAATTATACCCGTTTATATTTATGGATCTGACAAAGCCATGGCTCCTAAAACAAAAATGATTCGACCTGCAAAAACAACAGTATATTTTGGTTTACCGATTTATGCTCAAGAAAATAGCTCTTATGAGCAAACGACTTATCGGGTCATGAAGTCTATTGAAGAATTATCCTTTCAAGCACACCGCTAAACCCTTTCGCAACATTCATCTTATAGCTTTATCAAAAAAAGATTTTAGTTGACAAGATAGGTCTTTTCGTTGATAATCGTGGAACTTTTGCTTGAGCCAATTATCAATTGCTGATTGATTTGGTTCTGCGAAAGAATTCCTAAGGAAAGAGGTAAGTTATTTATGTCAGCAGAAAAAAAATCAATCATGGCAGAGCTTTACGAAGATACTCTGCGAGAAATTAATGAAGGGGAGATCGTCAAGGGTGAGATCGTCGGTGTTACCGAAAAAGATGTCATTGTTGATATTGGATTTAAATCTGAAGGATTTATTCCCATTAGTGAGTTTCGAGATCCTGATCAAACAAAGGAAGGAAATCATGTTGACGTTTTAATTGAGTCAACTGAAGATGAAGCCGGAAGATTGGTTCTTTCTTATTCTAAGGCGCAAAAACTTAAGGGATGGCAAAAAATCGTTGATGAAGTTAACGAGGGATCTCCTATTGAAGGTCGCGTTGTTAAACAGGTTAACGGTGGGTACATTGTAGATATACAAGGTGCTGATGCATTTTTGCCAAGATCTTTGTCTGCTTTTAAAGGCATTGCACCTAAAGATATTATTGGAAACAAGTATAAATTTATTGTGACCAAGATGAATAAACAACGACGTAACATTATTCTTTCTAGACGAGAAGTTGTTCAAAAAGAGCGTGATGAGGTTAGAGAAAAGCTTTGGGACAAGATTGAAAAAGGACAAAACAGAGTCGGTACTGTTAAAGGAATCACAGATTTTGGTGCTTTTATTGATCTTGGGGGAATTGATGGACTTTTACATATCACAGATATGAGCTGGTCTCGTATTAATCATCCATCAGAGTTGGTGGCGGCGGGTGATGAAATTGAAGTTTTAATCCTTGATTTTGATAAAGAAAATTCAAAGGTTTCTTTAGGGCTTAAACAAATTACAGCAAATCCATGGGAAGGTATTGAGGGCAAATATCCTGTAGGATCTAAAATTCAGGGTAAGGTTGTTAATATCATGCCTTATGGAGTTTTTGTTGAAATTGATAAGGGCATCGAAGGGCTTTTGCATTCTTCTGAAATTTCTTGGCAAAAAAAGATGATTAATCCTCAGGAAATGTTTGCTATTGGAGACATGATCGAGGTTCAAATTATTAATATTGACCGTGATACAAAACGGATTTCTTTAAGTTTAAAGCAACTGGAAAAGAATCCATGGCTTGAGGCTGAAGAAAAGTTTCCTATAAGTTCTAAGGTCGAGGGTAAGATCCGAGGATTTACAGATTACGGAGCTTTTGTTGAACTTGATGGCAACATCGAAGGCATGATTCATGTTTCGGATATGTCTTGGACTCGCAAAGTTAATCATCCTCAGGAAATTTTTAAAAAGGGTCAATCTGTAGAGATTGTTATTTTAGCTGTAGATCCTGATCAAAGAAAGATTACATTAGGATACAAACAAGTTAAAGATAACCCTTGGTCTGAAATTGCAGAGAAATATCCTGTTGGAAAAGATCTAGAAGCAGAAGTTGTTATGAATTCTGAGTTTGGTGTTTTTGTTAAATTGGAAGAAGAGCTTGAAGGGCTTATTTATGCTTCCGAGATTGATAAAACATCTGCTGAGAATTTAAAGGCTGCAGACAAGATTCAAGTTAAGGTTATTAAGGTTGATGTTGATCAAATGAAGATTGGCTTAAGTGCTAAAATATCTGATGATCAAGCTGATAGCCAGACGCAAGAAGCTGAACAAGAATAATTTTAAGATGCGCGATTGCTTTTATGAGTAGTCGCGCATTTTATTTATCTGTTGATAGCAGATTCAATCCATACCAATCATCATGCAAATCGAAAATATTATTAAAGAGCTTTCTTTTGGAACGACTGAAATTATTAATGTCGAAATTCTAAAAGATAAGCTTCTAAAATCTCAAAAAGAAAAAAAGCCGTTACATGTCAAAGCTGGTTTTGACCCAACGGCTCCAGATCTTCATTTAGGACATGTTGTTTTGCTTAAGAAGTTACGACAATTTCAAGATCTTGGGCATAAAGTTCTTTTCTTGATAGGAGATTTTACAGCTCAAATCGGTGACCCAACAGGGCGCGATCAGCTTCGAGTAAGAATGACTCCTTCAGAAATTCTAAAGAATGCAAAAACGTATGAGCGACAGGTTTTCAAAGTTTTAGATAAAAAGAAAACTAAAGTTGTTTTTAATAGCAAATGGCTTAACAAATTATCAAGCCGTGATATTTTAGATTTGTCTGCTCGATGCACAGTAGCTCAGATGTTGGCTCGTGCTGATTTCAAGAAGCGAATCGATGAAAATAAAGAAATTAGCATTTTAGAATTTATTTATCCTTTGATGCAGGGATACGACTCTGTTCACTTAGAGGCAGATGTTGAGCTTGGGGGATCAGATCAGAAATTTAATCTTTTAATGGCGCGTCAGTTGCAAGAATCATTTGGACAAAAACCACAGGCGGTTATTATGATGCCGCTTCTAGAAGGCACTGATGGTGTTCAGAAGATGAGTAAGTCGTTAAATAATTATATTGGGATTGAAGAGTCTTCTAAAGAAATTTTTGGAAAAATTATGTCTATTAGTGATGAAATGATGTTTCGCTATTATGAGCTTTTGACAGACTTTGATATTTGTAAAGTTAAAGAGATGCATCCTAAAGAAGCGAAAATGATACTTGCTCAAGAAATTGTTGGTCAATTCTACTCTAAAGAAACAGCTCAAAAAGAGCGAGAAAGTTTTGAGAAACAATTTTCTCAAAAAAAAGCGCCAGAGAATATGCAAGAATTTGATGTTTCTAAAATTCTGTCATCAACGACAATCTCAGCAATTGTATCAAAAGTGTCTACTTCTCCTTGTTCAATTTCAGCAAATGAAGTACGACGTCTTTTAAAGCAGGGGGCAGTTAGCTTTAATAATGAGAAGGTCAGTGAGGATATTTTACCTTTAAAACCTGGAATACTTAAGCTTGGAAAGCGGCGTTTTTTAAAATTAATTAATAATAATTAGAAATGCGCTAACCCGTTTATTTTTAATACTTTTAGTTTTAGAAATAATTAATAAAAAACTTGACAAAAATTATACGAGACAGTATACTTGTGTTTCCTATTATTTGCCCTTGTAGCTCAGTAGGCAGAGCACGTCCTTGGTAAGGACGAGGTCACCGGTTCAATTCCGGTCGAGGGCTTAAAGAAGAATAACGAGATTCTTAAAATGCGTGAAAATATTCAATTTCAGTGTACTGAATGTAAACAGCTTAATTATACAAGTACAAAAGATAAAAAGAAAAAACCAGAACGTATTGAACTTAAGAAGTTCTGTCGTTTTTGTCGTCGACATACATTACATCGGGAAAAGAAAAAATAACTTAGGCCTGTAGCTCCAATGGCTAGAGCATCGGTCTCCAAAACCGAGTGTTGTAGGTTCGAGTCCTACCAGGCCTGTGGAAACAACAATAAAATGGTCGGAAAGATACAAAAGTTTTTTTCAGAAGTCGTCATAGAACTTAAAAAGGTTAACTGGCCAACACGCCCAGAACTTATTGAGGCTACGTGGGTTGTTTTAGTCAGTACATTCTTTTTAGGTTTATTTATTGGCTCATCGGACTTCATTCTTTCTAGACTATTGGGATTGATAATTAAATAAATATTATGAAATGGTACGTTGTCCATACACAAACCGGATGTGAAGAGCGGGCAAAAGCCGGTCTAGAAAAGCGAATGGCTACAACTAGCTTAAAGCAGTATATTAAAGAAGTTGTTGTTCCTACTGAGCAGGTTTCTGAAGTTCGTCGCGGGAAAAAATGTATTTCAACGCGAAAATTCTTTCCTGGCTATATCATACTTAATATGGAAATGAATAATGAAAGCTGGTATTTGGTTAAAACAACACCAGGTATTGCTGGATTTATCGGTCCAGGAAGAAAACCTTCGCCACTTTCAGAAAAAGAAGTTGAAAATATTTTAAAGAAGACTGAAGAAACAGAAGCAAAGCCAAGCCCGAAGACAATTTTTGAAATTGGTGAACCAATTCAAATCATCGAGGGTCCTTTTGCAAGCTTTAATGGTGTAGTAATGGAGATCCATCCGGATCGAGGAAAATTAAAAGTGAGTGTTTCGATTTTTGGTCGAGCAACACTCGTTGAACTAGAATACTGGCAAGTCGAGAAGGTGTAAGATGGCAAAAGAAGTAGTCGCTCAAATTAAATTATATGTTCCTGCAGGTCAAGCAAATCCTGCCCCACCTGTTGGTCCTGCTTTAGGTCAACATGGTGTTAATATTATGATGTTTTGTAAGCAATTTAATGAAAAAACAAAAGGCAGAGAAGGTTTAATTTTACCTGCCGTCATTAGAGTTTACAAAGACAAATCTTTCGATTTCATTCTTAAGACTCCACCAAGCTCAGTTCTTATTAAAAAAGCTGCTAATTTGGCTAAAGCTTCTGGTTTGGCTGGAAAAGAAAAGATTGGTACGATTAATATGAAGCAAGTTCAGGAAATTGCTAAGATAAAAATGGAAGATTTAAACACTGTTAGCATGGATCAAGCTGTTAAGACTATTAAGGGAACAGCGCGTAGCATGGGAATTGAGGTTTCTGATGGTTAAATTAAGTAAACGAATGACAAAAGCTATTGAAAAAGTTGAAAAAGGAAAAGCTTATTCTCTAAAAGAGGGCCTTGAAATTCTGCTAAAGGTTGATCGAGCTAAATTTGATGAAACGGTAGAGCTTCATTTTAGATTAAATATTGATCCTAAGAATTCGGAACAAATTGTACGCGGAACAGCTGTTTTGCCTAATGGAACAGGAAAAAAGATAAAAATTGCTGTTTTTTGTAAAGGCGATCAAGCTTTAAAGGCTAAAGAGATCGGCGTTGATCATGTTGGTGCAGAAGATTTAATTGAAAAAGTTTCAAAAGGTTTTCTAGATTTTGATTGTGTTGTTGCGACTCCAGATATTATGCGCGATTTAAGTAAACTTGGAAAGGTTTTGGGACCTCGCGGTTTGATGCCAAGTCCAAAATCAGGTACGGTTACTACAGACATAGAGAAAGCAGTTAACGAGCTTAGAGCAGGTAAGATTGAGTTTAAGTCTGATAAGCAAGCTGGTGTTCATGTTGGCATTGGTAAGTGCTCTTTCTCTGCAGATAAAATTCTTGAAAATATAAAATATTTAATTGATGCAATTGAGAATGTTAAGCCTCAGGCAGTCAAGGGTGATTTGATTAAAAATGCTTCATTGTCAACAACTATGGGTCCAGGGGTTAGGGTGTCAATATGAAAAAAGTTGGACGATTAATTAGAGAAAGTGTTATTAATCGAATTTCTAAAGGTGTTAAGGATCGACAGAATACTTTTTTAGTTAGTTATTCTAGGGTTTCTTCTTTAGAAATGAGCGATTTTAGAAAAGCATTGACCCAAGCTGGAGCAGAGATTTATGTTTCAAAGAATCGTATCGCTCAGAAAGCATTAAAAGATTTAGATGTTGTTGAGCTTGGAAATAAAATCCAAGATCAAATCGCTTTTGTTTGGAGTGACAAAGATTCTGGTGAGGTTGCAAAAGTTTTAGTTAAATTCGCCAAAGACCTTGAAGGTCTTAATGTTCAAGGTGGCGTTTTAGAGGGAAGGGCTGTTACGGAATCTGAAGTTCAAAAACTTTCAGATCTTCCAAGTCGAGAGGTATTGTTGACAATGCTTGTTCAGACGATACAAGCTCCATTAACACGATTAGCTGGTGCCTTAACAGGAAAAACCAGAGACTTATTATCATTATTAAAGCAATTAAGCGAGAAAGCAGGAGGAAAATAAGATGTCAGAAAATACAATAGAAGAAAAGGTTGAGCAACAACCAGTAGTAGAAGAAAAAAAAGAAAGCAAAGCTCTTTCACAAAAATTGGAAGATGTTCTTAAAACAATCGAAGGGCTAACCGCTCTTGAGCTTTCTGAATTAGTAAAAGCAATTGAAGATAAGTTTGGTATTACAGCTGCTGCTCCTATGATGGCCGCTCCTATGATGGCTGCTGGCGCAGGTGCTGGAGCTGCAGAAGCTGAAGAAAAAACATCTTTTGATGTTGTTCTCAAAGAATTTGGTGCTACTAAAATTGCTGTCATCAAAGAAGTTAGAGCTGCAACAAACTTAGGGCTTAAGGAAGCAAAAGATTTAGTCGAAGCTGCTCCAAGTGTCGTTAAGGAAGGCGTTACAAAAGAAGAGGCAGAGGAATTAAAGAAGAAATTATCTGATGTCGGCGCTGTTGTTGAAATTAAATAAAACGCTCAAAACTTCAACCAAGAAATAAAATATGAAAAAACTAAAAATTAAAAATTTTAGCAAATTTAAAGATAATTTTCAACTTCCTAATTTGCTTGACATCCAGGTTGTAGCTTACGCTAAATTTTTACAAAGATATGATAATCCTGAACAGAGAGATTGTCATGGCCTTGAAGAGGCGTTTCAAGAAGCATTTCCACTGGAGAGTTATGACGGACAAGTTCGCCTAGAATATGTTAGCTATCATTTAGGAAAAGAAAAATATTCTTCAAGAGAGTGCCAAAGACGTGGAATGACTTATTCGGCACCGTTGAAGGTAAAGCTTCGCCTGATTACACCGGTTGAAGTTAAAGAGCAAGAAGTTTATTTTGGTGATTTTCCTTTAATTACTGAGACAGGAACATTTATTATCAATGGTGATGAGCGTGTTGTTGTTTCTCAAATTCAGAGACCGCCAGGAGCTTCTTTTGAACAAGAGATGCATCCAACAGGAAAAAGTATTTATCAAGGACGAATCATTCCTTCTCGCGGAGCTTGGTTTGAAATTAAATATGATTTAAATGATGTTCTTTTAGCTTATATTGATCGTAGAAGGAGTTTTCCTGCGACTCAAATTTTACGCATCATGGGACTTTCAACTGAAGAAGAGATGAGACATCTTTTTGGAGATGATTTTGATAAGCTTGCTAATACATTAGAAAAAGATCACACTACGACTAAAGAAGAGGCGCTTCTTGATTTTTATCGCAAAATGCGTCCAACAGAACCAGCGACAATTGAAGTTGCAGATAGCTTATTTTTTAGATTATTTTTTGAGCCAAAACGTTACGAGTTAAGCAAAGTTGGTCGTTTTATCATTAATCGTAAATTGAAAATGAATGTGGATTTAGATAACCGCATTTTAGATTTAGCAACGGTTGCTCAAGTTATTAAATATTTATTTAAATTGAGAGAAGGTCAAGGCGAAACAGATGATATTGATCATCTTGGAAATAGACGTATTAAAACGGTTGGAGAGCTTGTTCAAAATCAAGTTCGAATAGGTCTTGCTCGCATCGAAAGATCTGTTAAAGAGCGCCTTGTTGTTATGAATACATTTGAGAATTTAACAGCACATCATTTAATCAATTCTCGATTATTTTCAAGCCAAGTTCAAGATTTCTTCGCACGGAGTCAGTTATCTCAGTTTTTAGATCAAGGTAATCCGTTAGCTGAAACAACACATAAGAGGCGCTTAAGTGCTTTGGGTCCAGGCGGTCTTTCTCGGGAGCGAGCCGGTTTTGAAGTTCGCGATGTCCACCATACGCATTATGGTCGTGTTTGTCCGATTGAAACACCAGAAGGCCCAAATATTGGACTGATTGCTTCTCTGGCAACATGTGCACGTGTTAATGATTTAGGTTTTATCGAAACGCCATATCGAAAAGTTGTTGATGGTCGCGTTACAAGCAAAATTGAGTATTTGACAGCTGATGTTGATCAAGAAAAATATATTGCACAGGCGAATACGCCTATCGATAAGACAGGTAATTTTTTAGAAAAAGATATTTCTTGTCGTTATCGTGCTGATTTTCCATATGCTGGTCCTGAAAAAGTTGAGTATATGGATGTTTCTCCAAAACAGCTTGTGTCAGCTGCGACATCATTAATTCCATTCTTAGAGCATGATGATGCTAATCGTGCTTTGATGGGGTCAAATATGCAACGTCAGGCTGTTCCTCTGATGGTTACTGAAGTTCCTTATGTTGGAACTGGCATGGAGGGTATCGTTGCTAAAGATTCTGGGACTGTTGTTGTTGCTAAAAATTCTGGAAAAGTTGTAAAAGTTGACGCTACAGAGATCACTGTTGGTAAGACAGTATATAGTTTAAAGAATTATGTTCGGTCAAATTCAAATACGTGTACGCAGCAAAAGCCTCTTGTTAAGATAGGTGATCAGATTCAAGTAGGGCAGGTTATTGCAGATGGAATGGCGACGAAAGATGGTAAATTATCATTGGGTCGAAATATTTTAGTTGCTTTTATGTCTTGGCGAGGATACAACTTTGAAGACGCAATTATTTTAAGTCAAAAATTAGTTAAAGAAGATAAATATACTTCGATTCATATTGAAAAGTTTGAAGTTGATTCACGTGAAACACGTCTTGGAAACGAAGAAGTTACAAGAGATATTCCAAACGTTGGTGAAGAGGCTCTTAAAGATTTAACAGAAAATGGCATTGTTCGTGTTGGTGCTGAAGTTAAATCTGGAGATATTTTAGTTGGAAAAGTAACACCAAAAAGTGAAAAAGAACTTTCTCCTGAAGAAAGACTTCTTCGTGCTATTTTTGGCGAAAAAGCCGCTGATATCAAAGATTCATCTTTAACTCTTCCTCCGGGAGAGCACGGTGTTGTTGTTAACGTGGAAGTTTTTCAGCGTAATGAACGAGGACGAAAATCCAAAGAAGATAAGAAAAAAGAGGTAATCGCGATTGAAAAGGTTAAAAAATATTATACTCAAGAGCTTCAGTTTTTAGAAGAAGAAAAAGAAAAAAAGCTTTGCAGTGTTTTTGGTATCAACAGCAAGAAGCTTGAGAATATGAATCTTCGAGAAATTAAAAAGAACGAAGATGCTGTTGATGCTTTAAGATTTTTTGAAGACCGAACTGAAGAATTGATTCAAGAGCAGGAGCATGAAATAGAGAAGGTTAAGCGTGGCGATGAACTTCCAGCAGGTGTTCTAAAAAAGGTTGTTGTTTATATTGCAACAAAAAGAAAAGTTTCCGAAGGTGATAAAATGGCAGGACGGCATGGAAATAAGGGTGTTGTCGCTCGCATTTTACCAGAAGAGGATATGCCTTTCTTGGAAGATGGAACACCAGTCGAAATTGTTTTAAATCCTCTAGGCGTTCCGTCTCGTATGAATGTTGGTCAGCTGCTAGAAACACATCTTGGATGGGCTGCTCATGTCTTAGGGCTTGAATGTCAAACGCCTGTATTTAATGCGGCAACGGAAGAAGAAATCCGCGATCATTTAAGAGAAGCAAATTTACCAGAGGACGGAAAGACAACTCTTTATGACGGGCACACGGGATTGCCGTTTGACCAGAGAGTTACAATTGGATATATTTATATGTTAAAATTGATTCATCTTGTTGATGAGAAAATTCATGCTCGATCTATTGGTCCTTATTCTCTTGTTACGCAGCAGCCGTTGGGTGGAAAAGCTCATTTTGGTGGACAGCGTTTTGGAGAAATGGAAGTTTGGGCTTTAGAAGCTTATGGAGCCGCTTATACCTTGCAAGAAATGTTAACGGTTAAAAGTGATGATGTTGCCGGACGCAGCCGTATTTATGAGGCAATCGTGAAAGGTGAACAAAAATTAACACCAGGAACTCCAGAATCATTTAATGTTCTTATAAAAGAATTGCAAGGCTTATGTTTGGATATACGTATGGAAAATTCCCAAGCAGAGTCTCAAGAGCGAAAAAAAGGAAAATAGAATACTATGAACCAAGAGAAAAGTTACGATAGTATTAGTATTAAATTAGCATCTCCAGAAATCATTATGTCATGGTCAAAAGGGGAAGTTAAAAAAGCTGAAACATTAAACTATCGAACGCTTAAGCCCGAAAAAGACGGTCTTTTTTGCGAAAAGATTTTTGGTCCTGTTCGCGATTGGGAATGTAATTGCGGAAAATATAAAGGTATTAAGTTTAAGGGTATTGTTTGCGATCGTTGTGGTGTTATGGTTACACGTTCTGCTGTTCGACGAGAGCGTATGGGTCATATTGAGCTGGCATGTCCAGTTACTCATATTTGGTTTTATAAAGCTGTTCCTAGTCGTCTTTCAGCTCTTCTGCAAATTACATTAAAAGAACTTGAGAAAATTATTTATTATGAAGAATATGTTGTTGTTGATCCTGGAGATACACAGTTAAAACTTAAGCAATTTTTATCTGAGGATAAATATCAGGACTGTTTAGCTAAATATGGTGATTCGTTTAAAGCTAAAATTGGTGCAGATGCGATTCTTGATCTTTTACATCAAGTTGATTTAGAAGTGTTATGTCGACAGCTTCGTAAAGATCTCGATAAAGCAAATCCAGCTGGAACAAATGCAAAGAAATTAGCTAAGACATTAAAGACAGCAGAAGATTTTAAGAAATCTGGAAATGATGTCGGATGGATGATTTTAAAAACAGTTCCAGTTATCCCACCAGATCTTCGCCCACTAGTTCCTCTTGAAGGAGGAAGATTTGCAACTTCTGATTTAAATGATTTGTATCGACGAGTTATTAATCGAAATAATCGATTAAAGAAATTGATTAATCTTAATGCTCCTGAAATTATTATTCGTAATGAAAAGCGCATGCTTCAAGAAGCAGTTGATGCCCTTTTAGATAATGGTCGTCATGGTCGTCCAGTTTTGGGATCAAACAATCGTCCTTTAAAATCACTTTCTGATATGTTGAAAGGAAAACAAGGTCGATTCCGTATGAATTTATTAGGTAAACGTGTTGATTATTCTGGACGATCAGTTATTGTTGTTGGTCCAGAACTTAAGCTTCATCAGTGCGGTTTGCCAAAGAAGATGGCATTAGAATTATTTGAACCCTTTATTATTCGAAAGCTTAGAGAACGTGGATTTGTTCATACGATTAAGGGTGCTAAAAGAATGGTCGAACGTGCAAAGAATGAAGTTTGGGATATCCTAGATGAAGTTATTCAAGATCATCCTATTATGTTAAATCGTGCACCAACGCTTCATCGTTTAAGTATTCAAGCTTTTCAGCCAATTTTGGTTGAAGGAAAAGCTATTCAGTTGCATCCTTTGGTTTGTGCGGCTTTTAACGCTGACTTTGATGGGGATCAGATGGCTGTTCATGTTCCTCTTTCTTTAGAAGCTCAAATGGAATGTCGACTAGAGCTTTTATCAGTTAATAATGTTTTTTCACCAGCTGATGGAAGGCCACTTCTTTCACCGACGCAGGATATTGTTTTAGGTCTTTATTATTTAACGAAAGATAAAGCTGATGGTCCTGGTCAAGGAAGACTTTTTTCAACACGTCAAGAAGCGATTATTGCATATAATGATAAGTTTGTAGGACTGCATTCTCGAATTAAACTTCGATTAAGAAATGAAAAAGTTTGGGGTGAAGAGAGGCCGTCGCTAGTTATTTCACAGCAGGAGGCACTCGGTGAGGTTGGCGATAAAGAAGACCGCTCGAATTTAGTTATTGAAACAACAATTGGACGAATTATTTTTAATAATCTTTTACCTAAGAATTTTGGATTTGTTAATGACACAATGGCAAAGAAGAAAATTGGAGCCGTTATTTCAGATTGTTATAAACGTTTTTCTCAGAGCGCAACTGTTGTTCTTTTAGACGCATTAAAAGAATTAGGTTTCTATTCTGCGACGGCAGCAGGCATTTCGATTAGTATTTCTGATATGACAATTCCTGAAGAGAAAAAAGTATTAGTTAAGAACTCTAAGAAAGAAGTTGCAAAAGTTGAAGATCAATATCGAAAAGGTATTATTACGGCACGTGAACGCTACAATAAAATTATTGATATTTGGACACATACAACAGAATCGATTTCAGATTTAGTTTTTAAAGGCATGGATCCATTTAACCCAGTTTTCATTATGGCAGATTCAGGTGCTCGTGGATCTCGATTGCAGATTCGTCAGCTTTCAGGAATGCGTGGCTTGATGGCAAAGCCGTCTGGGGAAATTATTGAGAATCCTATTATCGCAAGTTTTCGCGAAGGGCTAACAGTTTTAGAGTATTTTATTTCTACTCATGGTGCTCGAAAAGGTTTAGCAGATACGGCTCTTAAAACAGCAGACGCTGGATATCTTACACGACGCCTTGTTGACGTTGCTCAAGAAATTGTTGTTGTTGAAGAAGATTGCGGCACGGTTAACGGTATTACTGTTTCGGCTATTATCGAAGGCGATGAAATTGTTGTTAGTTTAAGAGAGCGTATTGTTGGACGTGTTGCTTTAGATAATATTGTTGATATCGTAACTGATCAGCTTGTTATTGAATCTGGACACGAAATTACAGAAGAAAAAGCAGAGATTATTGAACAGCTTGGTATTGAAAAAGTACGTATTCGCAGTGTTTTAACTTGTGAATCTGAACGTGGTGTTTGTGTTCATTGTTATGGACGAAATTTAGCGACTCAAAGATTGGTTGAGATTGGAGAGGCTGTTGGACCTATTGCGGCGCAAAGTATTGGTGAGCCAGGAACACAGCTAACAATGAGAACGTTTCATATTGGTGGCACTGCAAGTCGTTCAGTTGAGCAATCATTTACTCGTTCAAAAAATAATGGTATTGTTCATTATCATAAACTTCGCGTTGTGCAAAAAGGAAACGAATTTGTTGTTTTAAATCGAAATGGATCGATTAGCGTTAATGATGAATTCGGTCGTGAATTTGAGCGTTATCCTCTTTTGCAGGGTTCAACGATTAAGGTTGCCGACGGATCAGAAATTAAAAAAGGTGTTATTTTCGTTAATTGGGATCCGTATACAATTCCAATTATTACAGAGGTTAAGGGTGTTGTTAACTTTGAGGATATTAAAGAAAATGTTACTATTCAGGAAGAGCAAAATCCAATTACAGGTGTTGTAGAACGTGTTGTTGTTGAGCATAAGCAAGAATTTCATCCACAGATTATTGTTACTGATGAGAAAAAAGAAGTTCTTGGAATTTATTCAATTCCTGTTGGTGCGCATATTCTTGTTCGAGATAAAAAAGACGTTGGTGCTGGTCAACTTTTAGCAAAGATTCCTCGAGCATCGGGTAAGACACGAGATATTACTGGTGGTCTTCCACGAGTTGCTGAATTGTTTGAAGCTCGACGACCAAAAGATCCTGCGGTTATTAGTGAGATTGATGGCTTTATTGAATTTGGTGAAGACAAAAAAGGACTTCGACAAATTATTGTTCGCAGCGAAACCGGTATGAGCAAAGAATATGTTCTTCCTCATGGAAAGCATCCTAATGTTTACAAGGGGGATCGTGTTTTTGCTGGTCAACAATTGACAGAAGGGCCAGTTGTTCCGCATGATATTTTAAGAGTTTCTGGAGATAAGGTTCTTCAGGAATATCTTTTAAATGAGGTTCAAGAAGTTTATCGTTTACAGGGTGTTAACATTAGTGATAAACATATTGAGCTTATTATTGGACAGATGCTTAAGAAGGTTAAGATTGAAGAATCAGGAGATACAGAATTTCTTATTGGACAACAAGTCGATCGCACTGCTTTTAAAAAGTCTAATGAAGCTGTCTTAAAAAAGAAGGGCAAGCCTGCTTCAGCAACACCACTACTTTTGGGCATTACAAAGGTTTCTTTGTCGACGGACAGTTTTATTTCTGCTGCAAGTTTCCAGGAGACAACAAGAGTCTTGACAGACGCAGCGACTTCTGGTAAAGTGGACAATTTACGTGGCCTAAAAGAGAACGTTATCGTGGGACATTTGATTCCTGCTGGGACGGGCTACAAAACTTATCATAATATAGAAATGGTTAAATATGCCGACAATAACACAGTTAATCAGGAAGAGAAGAACACAGAAGAGCAAAAAGGGTAAATCCCCTGCTCTGATGAATTGCCCTCAACGCAGAGGGGTCTGTCTTCAAGTTAAGACAATGACACCTAAAAAGCCAAATTCGGCTTTGCGAAAAATTGCTAGGGTTAGACTTTCAAACAAGATGGAAGTCACTTCTTATATTCCAGGCGAAGGACATAATCTTCAAGAACATTCCATTGTTCTTGTTCGTGGCGGCCGCGTTAAAGATTTGCCAGGCGTTCGATATCATATTGTTCGTGGAACTCTTGATACAACCGGTGTAAAGGGTCGTAAGAAATCACGATCAAAATATGGAGCAAAAAGAGAAAAATAATGAGAAGACGCAGAGCAGAAAAAAGACCAGTACGACCAGATCCAAAATATAAGAGTCCCTTGGTTTCAACTTTCATTTGCATGATTATGGCTGAAGGTAAAAAAACATTGGCTGAGCGTATTGTTTATGGAGCTTTTGATATATTAAAGAAAAAAACAAATGAAGAAGATGTTGTTAAAACTTTTTCAAAGGCAATTGATAATGTTCGCCCCAAATTGCAGGTTAAGTCTAGACGTGTGGGCGGCTCTACATATCAGATTCCTATGGAAGTATCTCCATTAAAAGGTAATTCAATTGCTCTTCGATGGCTTAGAAATTTTGCATTAGCGAAAAAAGGAAAACCAATTCAAGTTAAATTAGCTGACGAACTTTATGCTGCATTTAAAGGTGAAGGACCAGCTGTTAAAAAACGTGACGAAACTCATAAAATGGCTGAAGCTAATCAGGCTTTTGCACATTTAAGATGGTAAGAAAAAATGGCAGATAAACATACATTAGATCAAGTTAGAAATATTGGAATTATCGCGCATATTGATGCAGGTAAGACAACGACAACGGAACGTATTCTTTTTTACGCTGGCGTTATTCACCGCATGGGTACTGTTGACGAGGGAACTGCTGTTATGGATTGGATGGCACAAGAGCAAGAAAGAGGAATTACGATTACCTCTGCAAACACAACATGTTTTTGGCAAGATTGCAAAATTAATATTATTGACACACCAGGACACGTTGATTTTACTGTTGAAGTTGAACGTTCTTTGAAAGTTTTAGATGGTGCTGTTGTTGTGCTTTGTGCAACAAGCGGTGTTCAGCCACAAACAGAAACTGTTTGGCGTCAAGCAGATCGCTACTCAGTGCCTCGAATTATTTTTATTAATAAAATGGATCGCCTTGGAGCTAGTTTTGAAAATGTTTTAGAGCAAACTCGTGATCGATTAGGCGCTCATTCGGCAGCGATTCAGTTTCCGGTTGGAGCTGAAGATGATTTTTCTGGCATCGTCGATGTTATCGATGAGAAATTGATTACTTATGAAGACAAAGAAGGTGCAACACGAATTATTAAAGACCTTCCAGAAGAGCTAAAAGCTAAAGCTAAAGAGCATAAGCGTACGCTTATTGAAAAAGTTTCTGAAGTAGACGATCAATTGATGGAAAAGTTTCTTGAAGAACAAGAAATTACAAATGAAGAACTTTGCGCAGCAATAAGACGTACAGTTATTGCTAATACATTTATTCCTGTTCTTTGTGGAACAGCACTTCGCAACAAGGGTGTTCAGATGGTTTTGGATGCTGTCTGTGCTTATCTTCCGTCTCCATTAGATGTTCCTCCAATTAAGGGAATAGATCCGAAAACAGAAGAAGAGATTACACGTCAACCAAAAGAGTCTGAACCACTGGCTTCTTTAGCGTTTAAGATTGCCATGGATCCATATGTTGGAAAATTATTTTTTACACGCATTTATTCCGGAAAAATTATTTCTGGAGTTCCACTTTATAATTCAACTCAAGGTGTTAAAGAAAAAGTTTCAAAAATCGTTGTTATGCATTCTAATAAACAAGAAATTGTGAGTCAAGCTAGTGCTGGTGATATTGTTGCTTTAGTTGGATTAAAGCAATCAAAATCTGGCGACACTCTTTGCAATGAATCAGACAAAATTGTTTTAGAAAATATGAAAATTCCTGAGCCTGTTGTCTCTATGGCTGTTGAGCCTTTAACAAAAGCTGATCAGGATAAAATGGGTATGACTTTGAGAAAGTTTTTAGACGAAGATCCTTCTTTTAGAGCTCAGTACGACAAAGAGACAGGTGAAACAATTATTTCGGGTATGGGAGAACTTCATCTTGAAATTATTGTTGATCGCATGAAACGTGAATTTGGTCTTGAGACAAAAGTAGGACGTCCACAAGTTGCTTACAAGGAAACGATTACGCAAAAAGCAATGGGAATCACAGGAAAACACATTACTCAGTCTGGTGGTCGTGGTCAATACGGACATGTTATTATTAATGTTGAGCCTCAAGAAGAAAAAGGAAAGGGTGTTACTTTTATTGACAAGATTAAAGGTGGCGCTATTCCTCGAGAGTATATTAAACCTGTTGAACAGGGTATTCGTACGGCTGCGCTTAATGGTGTATTGGGTGGTTATCCTGTTGATGATATTCAAGTGACACTTGTTGATGGGTCTTATCATGATGTTGATTCTAGCGAGCTAGCTTTTAAACTAGCTGCAAGGCATGCATTGTATGAAGCTCTTAGAAAAGGAAAATCTGTTTTTCTAGAGCCGATCATGGATATCGAAGTCGTTGTTCCAGAAGATTTTATGGGAACAGTTGTTGGTGATTTAAATACAAGACGAGCAAAAATTACCGAGATGGGTAACAGAGGTATTTTAAAAACAACTCGTTGCGAGGTTCCGTTAGCAGAAATGTTTAATTATGCTGGTGCAATTCGATCACTATCTCAAGGACGTGCTACATTTTCAATGGAACCAGCTTATTATGCAGAAGTTCCGTCTTTTGTGGCCGAAAAAATACAGGGACGAGATACAGGAAAATCAAAGTAGTTAAAAGAATTTAGTTTTTAAAGGGAGGAAAAATAGCATGGCAAAAGAAAAATTCGTAAGAAATAAGCCTCATCTAAACGTTGGAACCATTGGTCACGTTGATCATGGAAAAACAACTTTGAGCGCGGCGATTACAACGATTTTAGCAAAAAAAGGTTTAGCTACGATTCGTAGTTATGATTCAATTGATAATGCTCCTGAAGAAAAAGAAAGAGGCGTTACAATTAATATTGCTCATCTTGAGTATGAAACAGAAAATCGTCATTATGCTCATATCGATTGTCCAGGCCATGCTGACTACATTAAGAATATGATTACAGGTGCTGCACAGATGGACGGTGCTATTCTTGTTGTATCTGCAGCTGATGGAGCTATGCCTCAAACAAGAGAGCATATCCTTTTAGCTCGTCAGGTAAACGTTCCAAAGCTTGTTGTCTTTTTAAACAAATGTGACCAAGTTGAAGACAAAGAACTTCTAGAGCTTGTAGAGCTAGAACTTAGAGAGCTTCTTTCAAAATATAAATATGACGGAGACAATGTTCCAATTGTCATGGGAAGCGCTTTAGATGCATTAAATAATCTAGAAGATGAAACAAAAACAAAGCCAATTATGGATCTTATGGCAGCTGTTGATTCTTATATTCCAGCTCCAGAACGAGAATTAGATAAGCCATTTTCTATGGCCGTTGAAGATGTTTTTTCAATTTCTGGTCGTGGTACTGTGGCGACAGGACGAATTGAAAGAGGTGTTGTTAAAGTTGGTGAAGAAGTAGATATCGTTGGTCTTAGACCAGATGTTGGAAAAACTGTTGTTACAGGTGTCGAAATGTTCCGCAAAGAACTTGATCAGGGACAAGCTGGTGACAATGTTGGACTTCTTCTTCGAGGTGTTGATAAAACGTCTATTGAGCGTGGAATGGTTTTGGCTAAGCCAGGTTCAATTTCACCACATACAAAGTTTAAAGCATCTGTTTATATTTTAACAAAAGAAGAGGGTGGACGACATACTCCTTTCTTTAAGGGATATCGACCACAATTTTATTTTAGAACAACAGACGTTACAGGTACAGCGCAGCTTCCAGCAGGTGTTGAGATGGCTATGCCAGGTGATAACGTTGAACTTGAAATCGAATTGATTATGCCAGTTGCTATGGAAAAAGAGCTACGTTTTGCTATCCGTGAAGGTGGTCGAACTGTTGGTGCTGGTGTCATTTCAGAAATTATTACATAAGAAAAAAGTATGCAAAAAATAAGAATAAAACTCAAAGCTTTTGACCATCGATTGATTGATCAATCTACAGAAGAGATTGTTGAAACAGCAAAGCGAACCGGAGCTAAAATTTCTGGTCCTGTTCCTCTTCCAACAAAGAAAGAATTGTATACAGTTCTTCGTTCACCTGTGGTTGATAAAAAATCAAGAGAGCAATTTAGGCTCGCAACACATAAGCGTTTGATTGACCTTGTAGATCCAACAGCAAAAACTGTTGAAGCTCTACGAAAGCTTAATCTTCCAGCTGGTGTTGATGTTGAGATTAAACAATAGGAGATTTAAATGGTTCGTGGTTTGCTAGGAAAAAAAATAGGCATGACTCAAATTTTTAATAAAGACGGTAACGTTATTCCTGTGACCGTTGTAGAGGCAGGGCCATGTTATGTTCTTGAGCTTCAAGAATCTCCTGAAAAGATTAAGCTTGGATATGAAGAGATTAAAGAGTCTAGATTGAACAAGGCTCAGCTTGGACTTTTTAAGAAAACTGGCGTTAAGCCTCTAAGAGTTGTCAAGGAAGTTGAGCCGCAAGAAGGTGATGTTTGTGAAGTTGGCCAAGAAATTAAGGCTGACATGTTCAAGCCTGGCGATTTTGTTGATGTTTCCGGTGTTTCTATCGGAAAAGGATTTCAGGGTGGTATGAAGAGATGGAATTGGGATGGCGGTCCGGCAGCACATGGATCTAAGCATCATAGACGAGTTGGTTCTATTGGTTCAAGCGCAGACCCTTCTCGCACGTTTAAAGGACGACACATGCCAGGTCATATGGGAGCGAAGAAGACGACGATACAAGGCTTGCGCATTATGGATATAGACATTGAAAATAACCTTCTAATGATCAAAGGTGCAGTTCCTGGTCATAAAAGAGGATATATTGTTATTAATAAATCGAAAAGAAAAACATTTCGCGCGTTGGATGAACAAAAAACAGTACATGCTGTTAAAAGAAATCCGATGAAGCAAAGTAAGTCAAAAGCAAAAGGTAAGAAGTAAAATGCCAGCATGCACAATACACGATATTAAGGGAAAAAAAGTAGAAGAATTTGATCTTCCAGAAAATATTTTTGGTGGTCATATTAATAAAGCGGTTTTATATCAAACTATGTTAATGTATCAAGCAAATCTTCGACAGGGAAACGCTTCTACTAAAGAACGTGCTGATGTTTCTGGTGGTGGAAAGAAACCACATCGCCAAAAAGGAACTGGTCAAGCTCGTGCTGGATCTCGACGATCTCCTCTTTGGAAGGGCGGCGGAACTACATTTGGTCCACATCCAAGAGATTTTAGTTATACATTATCTAAGAAAATTCGAGACGCAGCTCTTAAGGCTAGCTTAAACGCAAAATATAAAAGTGATGACCTTGTTTGTGTGGATAAAATAGATGTGAAGTCAGCAAAGACAAAAGATTTTGCAAATATGCTAAAAGGATTAAATTTAAGAGGTAAGGTTTTAGCTCTTGTTGATGGAGTTGATAAGGATGCAGTTTTAGCTTCTAGAAATCTTCCATTCTTTAACATGATACGCTCTTGCGATGTTACAGCATACGACATTTTAAAAAACAAAAAGATTTTATTTACAAAAGTAGCTTTAGATCAGCTTCTGAAGCGAATCAAATAAGAAATATTTTCTAAAAACGAAAAAAAGAAAATATAAAAGAGAGTTTTACGAAAAAATGATTACTAATTACGATATTGTTAAAACTTTAATTCGAACTGAAAAAGGAACTTTCTTAGAACCGCAAAGAAAATATCTTTTTCAGGTTGATAAACGTGCAACAAAAATTGATATTCAAAAAGCAATTGAAGGAATTTATAGCGTAAAAGTTCAAGATGTTAATACAATTATTGTTCCAGGAAAGAAAAAGCGCGTAAGACAAGCTTTAGGTCGCACTCCGGATTGGAAGAAGGCAGTTGTAACGCTTAAAGAAGGAAGCAAAATCGAGGTTACATAATGGGAATAAAGAAATTTCGTCCAACAACAAATCCATTACGACATACAATTATTTCTGACTTTGCAGAAATTACAAAATCAAAGCCTGAAAAATCGCTTTTGACTCCTTTAAAGAAGTCAGGTGGACGTAATAATCGCGGACGCATTACTGCGCGTTATCGTTCTGGTGGACACAAGAGAATGTATCGCTTAGTTGATTTTAAGCGTAATCGTATTGATGATCCTGCGGTTGTATTGGCGATTGAATATGATCCAAATCGTTCAGCACGCATCGCATTGATTGAATATCAAGACAAAACAAGATCCTATATTTTAGCACCGCTGGAATTAAAAGTTGGAAGCACGATTACAAGCACGCATGAACAGAATGCAGAAATTTTACCTGGTAATTGCATGCCGATTCAAAAGATTCCTTTAGGAACAGCGGTTCATAATATTGAACTTTTACCTGGTAGGGGCGGAAAGATTGTTCGCTCTGCTGGAACATCAGCTCAAATTATGGCTAAGGAAGGACAGGAGGCGCATGTTCGTCTTCCGTCTAGTGAAGTAAGAAAAGTAAAGGTTAACTGTCGGGCAACAATTGGACAACTTGGTAATGTTGAGCATGAATCAAAGTCTATTGGTAAAGCCGGACGATCTCGTTGGCTAGGTCGAAAAGGAAACGTTCGTGGTGTTGCCATGAATCCTGTAGATCACCCTCATGGTGGTGGTGAAGGAAAAGCTCCGCAAGGAAATCCTCATCCAGTAACGCCTTGGGGAAAACCAACAAAAGGATATAAGACAAGAGCAAAAAGAAAATATTCTGATAAGCTTATTGTTCGACGAAGAAAAAAAGGAAAGCGATAAGATATGCCACGTTCAATTAAAAAAGGACCATA
>CAZYOA010000007.1:0-2514 GCA_964648665.1 uncultured Planctomycetales bacterium
AAGCGGGATTCAAGCCTAAGCCTAAAATTAAAATGGCGACCATTTGTCCCATCCAGGCTCCTGCACTATCATTAGCCATTGATCCTAAGCTGTAGATAAATTTCTGAAAAGTAGGAATGCGATCTTCCTTGGCTGTTAGATGTTGAGCTGGTACATCTTCCATGAAATACCTCCAAAAATGTTTAATTTTTTTCTAATTTAATAATATTATTTATATTCTTATATAAGTTTTGTATTATAACAAACAAAACTATTGTATACAATACTATTTATAAAAGGATTACTTTTTTAGCTATTAAAGGTTCGATTTTATTTATTCACACATTATTTAATATAGTATGCTATACTAATTTCACAGATTAGATGATCTTAAAGCCACAAAGAGAAGATAAGCTAACATTTGTGGCCTTTTTTTATCCAGCTATATAGAAATTATAGAGAAAAATAGGAGTGTTTGATGAAGAAGAAGAAACAAGAAGATAACGAAGATATACAAGAACAAGAAAATTCGCAAGAAAACTTGCAAGCAAGCTTTTATGGGCTTGGCATTGCGCCTAAAATCTTAGAAACAACGATGAAGTTAGGTTTTAAGTATCCAACGCCAATACAACGCAAGGCTATACCGATTGCGCTTGAAAAGAAAGATTTTATTGGGATTGCGCAAACGGGAACGGGAAAAACAATGGCATTTGTTATTCCAATAGTGCAACGTCTTGCGCAAGACAATTCTACAGCTCTTATTCTTGTTCCAACACGCGAGCTTGCTATTCAAGTTGAGGAAAGCGTTTCTAAGATTGCTCGAGTTTTTGGTATAAAATCAGTAGTTTTAATTGGCGGTGTGCCAGCACGAGTACAAATAAAATCATTATTGCGAAAACCTAGAATTTTGATTGCGACTCCAGGGCGTCTTATTGATTTAATGGAGCAGAAAAAAGTTTATTTGAATAAAACAGCTGTTTTGGTTTTAGATGAAGCTGATCGTATGCTGGATATGGGTTTTGCTCCACAGATTGAAAGAATTCTAAAAGTTATGTCTCGCGAGCGACAAACTATGCTTTTTTCGGCAACTATGCCATCAAGTATTGTAAAAATCGCAACAACATATATGCGATCACCGGTTCAGGTTCAAATCGCACCTCCCGGAACTTCTGCTGATGACGTGTCTCATGAATTGTTTATTGTCAGACAAGAAAATAAGATGGATATTTTAGAGAAAATCTTAAAAGAATACAGAGGTTCGGTTTTATTATTTTGCCGTACAAAAATTGGAACAAAAAAAGTTGCGCGAGCGATTCGAAGTCTTGGACATAGATCAGCAGAAATTCATTCTGATCGATCTCTTGGGCAACGAAAAGAAGCGATGGAGGGATTTCGAAACGGACGATATCGAATTTTAGCGGCAACAGATATTGCTGCACGCGGAATTGATGTTGTTGGCATTGAGCTTGTTGTCAATTATGATTTGCCTGAAGATCGAGAAAATTATGTTCATCGGATTGGGCGCACAGGACGCGCTGGAAAAGCTGGACATGCTATTTCTTTTGCTCGACCGGATCAAAGATATGATGTTCAGAATATCGAGAAACTTTTAAAAGTTAATTTTCCTGTTTCGTCTCATCCAGACGGAACTCAAACAAAATTTGATAAGCCAAGAACGGTCTTTTCGTCAAATAATGCAAGCGGGAGAAGAAAAACTTTTTATCGAAAGAAAAAACGCTAATAGAAAAGAATTTTAAAGAAAGTAAGCGGATTTTAAGAAAATAGGGCAGTCGTCAGTGACGACTGCCCTATTTCTTTTATAAAATTCTTAAATATTTAATATCGCGTTATTGTTACGCTGGAATCTCCTGTTTGAACAGAGAAAACCGCACTACCTGTTTGGTGCGGTTTTTTTAGGAGTTGTGGCAAATCGATAGCCACTTTTTGCCATTTTGCAATCATATTTATACTCATTGATGGTTTCTTTACCTGATCATGAATTGGCTATTTGCCAAATGCAAAAATGAGAAAAAAGATAACGCCGACAAGAGGAATTGCTACTAAAATCCCCATAGCTGGATGATAGCCAGCTTTGCCCGTGATTTTCCAGAATGCAAATAAAGAGATGATAATAGCAATAATTTATAAAATAAGAAAAAATATTGGGAAATGTACCTGCATGAAACCTCATTCTTGATTATTATAAAACTTCTTTAAAATAGAACAATACGTATTTTGTGTAAAAGATGATGATGTTGTTATTTTTTTAAAGTTTAATAAGAATTTAGATTTTTTATGAAACATGATAGAATATTTCTAAATAAAAGTAGAGTAAATAATTTTATTCTTAAATTATTATTAGGAGATTTTGTTATGAAAAAGATTTGGTCTTTATTTTTATTAATAATATTATTAGGATTTTGTATTGGTGATATTGCTTATTGTGCTTGCACGGGTGATCCTAATGATGAATCGGAGATCGCATATGAAACTTCTGTCATATTAGAGGGAATGGTGACTGTAATTAACTTATAT
>CAZYOA010000007.1:2614-4761 GCA_964648665.1 uncultured Planctomycetales bacterium
TTGGAGATATTCGCTTTCGTTGTCGCTATGAAAAAAATGGCAATTATTATTGTTTTGCTTATCGATGTGAAACGGAAGGGGAAGGTGAGCCGTGCAAGCAAAGATGGCGGCTGCGGATAAAAGGGTCGGATAGCTCGATAAAATGTTTTGATGTGGGTGTGGATGATAGTGCATGTGCACCTTTTTAGAGAATGAATATGTATAACAAAATATTTAAATATTATTAAAAATAAATAATGGAGGAATTTGATATGAAAAGAATATGTTTGTGTGCTTTGGTTTTCTTGTTTAGTTTTTGTTCTTTTGTTCATGCGGATACTATTGTTGAAGATTCAAAGATAAGGGAAGTTACTGTTTATCCGGGATCGGCACGTGTTGTGCGTGAGCTTAAAGTTGATTTAAAACAAGGTGAGCATACGATTATTTTTCAAGATATTATCCCTCGTATTGATCAAAATTCTCTTTCTGTTTCTGGTCAGGGAACCGCTACAGTTAAGATTTTTGGAGCAACATTTAAAGAAGAATTCTTAAAAGAAAGCTCGAATCAAAGAGTTAATGAGCTTGAGGCAAAGATTGAAGAAATTCAAGATAAAATTAATTTTGAACGGCAAAAAGAATATATTCTTAAAGAGCGTAAAGAATTCTTAACTTCGATTAAACTTTATGCCGGTAATCAGATTCCAAAAGAACTTGTAACAAAGATGCCGTCAACGGAAAGCTTGGGAGATGTATATCAATTTGTTTCGAATGGTCTCACTGATGTTGAGTCTGAGAAAGAAAAAATTCGCTTGATGACAAGAGATCTTTTTAAGGAAAAGAAAGCTTTGCAAAATGAGTTTCGTCAAATCCAAAATACGTCAAGCAGAACAAAACGTTCTGTGGCGGTCGAGATAAGTTGTTTAAAATCAGGATTTTTAAATTTAGAAATCGCTTATCATCTTAGTGGAGCATATTGGCGACCTGTTTATGATGCTCGCGCTGAATTGAATAAAAAAGAAGTTGAGTTGGCCATTTATGCGATGGTCAAGCAAACGACCGGAGAAGATTGGAGTGATGTTGATCTTACACTTTCGACATCTCAGCCAAGCGTAGGTGGACGTATGCCATATGTTGCGCCTTGGATTTTAAGACCACAACAAATTGCCAGGCCTTCTACACGAGGCCGAAGAAATCTTAAAATGGAGGCAAAGAGCGTTGGCAGTCAGCATGAGGCTTTCTCGGATCAGGTTGTAATGCGTTTAATGGACGATGAATTTGTTTTGGCTAAGAATAAAGAAGCTCAGGTTGATTATGGTCGCGTTAACCAAAAAGGTCTCGCTCTTGAATATGTTTTATCAAAGCCTGTAAGTATTTTTTCTGATGGAACAGAGCAAAAACTGCCTGTATCTGTTCAAAATTTAGATGTGGATTTTGAATATTCAACATTTCCAAAAGTAAGAGCTTCAGCATTTTTAGGAAGTCGAGTTCAAAATAGCGATCAGCTTAAGCTTTTAGCAGGAGATGTTAATCTTTTCTTAGATGGTGATTACGTTGGAAAATCAAGTATTGATAGTATTATGCCAGGTGAAGATTTTGATCTTTATTTAGGCGTTGATGAGAATATTAAAGTTAAAAGAGAAATGATTTCAAAAGAAGTTGATAAAACTTTCTTTGCAGGTATTGAATCATCAAGCAAAAAAGTAACATACAAATATAAATTGACGGTTGAAAATTACACAAGTAAAACAGCAAAGATAAAACTTTTTGAAGCAATGCCGACTCCGGAAGATGATCGCATTAAGGTTAAAGTTTTTGATATTAGCGTAAAGCCAGAAGAAAAGAATTGGAAAGATCGTGCTGGTATTTGGTTGTGGAAATTTGATCTTAAGTCAAAACAGAAAAAAGAGATCTTTTATTCGTTTATTGTTGAGCATCCCCGCAAGATTGTTGTTGATGGGATTTAAAATAATTTGCAATTCTAAAATGTGCTTGGGTGTCTTGGAAGTTGCGGGATTTTATATATGAAACAAAAAGTTTTTTCGCTTTTAAAGTTTATTATCCCTTTTGGTCTTTGGCTTTTTATTTTTTCTGACGCTGTAACAGGAAAATTGCCGGTCAATTCGGATTGCTATTCGTTTTATTCTCTCTTAAAGTATTTCTTAGACAAT
>CAZYOA010000007.1:4861-69147 GCA_964648665.1 uncultured Planctomycetales bacterium
TGTGCGCGTATGGTGCGTTTCTCTTCTTTCTTTTTTCTACGTCTGGGTTTCTAATTTTTTATTATCCTTATCATATTTTTATATTTGTTTCGTTAATTTGGTTCTTTTATTTTTTAATAAAATTTTGGCAGGAACCGCACGCTAAATTTTTTATTGGGATTATATTTTCAATAATGATTATTCTTAATTGTTATTTGCCGTTTTATTGGTTGTCTGTGTTTGTTTTTGTCATTATTTCATATTTAGTTGTTTATTTCCTTCGCATTAAAAAGGATTTAAGATTTATTAGTAATTTTATTTCAAAGAATTATATTGTTGTTATTATTTGCTTTTTTGCTCTCGGAGTGTCGCTTTTGTCTGCGTTTAAGGCTTATCATTTGACAAAAACAGGAGAAGTTATTTGCTTTGAAAGGAAAGCTTATAATTCAGATCCTTATCAAGGTGGAGCGGTGGTGTCTTATGATAAAATTGCTAACAGTTCTCCGAGCACATTATCGTTTTCTGATAGCATTCTTTTAGATCGCGATAGTGTTCTTCCAAGTTCGATTATTTTCTTTTATGTTTCATTCTTTGTTTGGTGTATTTTGTGCTTAAGCATATTTAACAAATTAATAAAGAAAAGCATTATTTTAATTTTGTTACTTTTGATTTTGATGTGCGTTATTATCGCCGATCAATCGATTCTTTTTAGAAGTATTTTTCATGTATTCTTTTGGTTTTCTTATATTCGTAATCTTGGAGTATTTGTTTTTGTTTTCTTGCCAATTTTAATTTTGTTTGCAACCTTACAACTCAAGTTGATTTTAAGGGATAAATTATTTAAAAATCGTCGTGCTTGCTTGATATTTATTTCGATTGTTCATGGTGGTCTTTTGACGCTGCTTGTTTTAAATAATGGATTCTTTTCAAGCTATATAACTGTTCTTCTGAGTTTCCTATTCTTTATTTTGATTAATCTAGAAGTTCAGATTCGTCGATGGGTTTATTTTGTTCTTTTAGGTCTCTGTATTGTTGTGCAGCCTGTTGAAGTTATGTGGCGTTTTAGGGATAATATAGAAAACATGTCCTTTATACGAGATAAGCCAGCAATTCTTGATGCCGTTGCGTATCCTCCCAAAAAAGTAAAATTTTATTTTTCTAGGCCTTCTCGAGAAAACAGTGAAGAGACTTTTACTGCTAGAGATGCTCACTTGCTTCGGATAAGGATGACAGGGTCAGCTGGATTTCCATTTGAGGGAGCCGGATTTCCGCCTGAATGGTCTTTTTATTTATCTAAAAATATTTCTGAAGAAGAATTAAATCAATATGTGCAACATAAGTTTTATATTTATGATCATGTTAAAGCTATTGATAGCGAAGAGAGAAGTTTAAATCTTTTAAAAGAAATATTCGAAAAGAATACTAACTTAGCTTTGATTTCGAAAGATGGGAAAATAAATAAAAATAATCTGCTTACAAGCTTAGAGATTGATGATCAGGCAAGCATTGTTGATCGAGCAAAGATTATTTTATCTTCATCTAATTTATTTAGTGTTCTTGATTTCAATACGAATAGTATAAAAGTTGAAACGAATTTTGATAAAGTAAAGTTTTTAGTTTATACAGATAGCTTCCAATCGGATTGGCGAGTTTTTGTAAATGGACAAAAACAAAACCTGTATCGCTCTAACTTTGGCTTTAAAGGAGTCGCGCTTCCTAAGGGAAAGAATGTTGTTTTCTTTAAATATTCTCCTCTAGGTGGGCAGATGACATATTTCTTAATATTTTCTACTTATATTGGATTATTCTTATGGCTAATTATTTTATTTATTTGGTCATCAAGAAATAGAAAGAAAGAAGATTGTTAAAGTGATTTGGAATAATTTTCTACAAAATAAACCATTGAAGCAAGCATGGATGTTTATTCTTAGGCGAAATATTATTTTGTATTTTTTGCTTGGAGTGGCAAGTTATTTTTTGATCGGCGAAGTGCGTTTTCCAAGCAAAATTAATGTGTATCATCTAAATCAGCTTAAAGAAGGTGTTTTGGCGATTGATATGAAGCTTAACAAAGATTTGAAGGTGAGTGCGTATAATTTAAAATCAGGCGTTGCCTATTTTGATAGAATTGCAGAACTTGTAGGACCTTTAGCTAGCACGGACGGAAACTTGGGATTTTGTTATTATTATTTAAATGATTATAACAAGGCTGTTGCTGCTTATGATGAGGCTATCAAGCGAGATTCGTTAAGGTATACTTATTGGTGGGATCAGGGAATGATTTATTTTAAGCTTAAAGATTATAAAAAGGCAATTTCTTATCTTAAAAAAGCTGTTGAATCAATTCCAGATGCCCCTCGTTATTATATTGAAACGGCAAAGGCTTATTCTGGCTTAAACTGGGATCAATATTTGCTTGAACTTATTCCGTATTATATTCAGCAATCAAAAGACGATGCGCAACTTGCGTATCTTGTTTTGACTCAATGCTATTGGCACATTGATGAGATTGACAAAGCACGAGATGCTATTTTGGTGGGACTTTTAATTGCTTCAAAAGAAAAAAATCCTTATTATTTAGAGAATTTTGAATATTTCTTAAAATATAATGGAGAAAAGGGAATTCTTTATTCGAATCTAGAGCCTAAGCTGCATTTTGATTATGATTTTAACCGAGTTCAGATTATTGTCGAAGTTTTTCGTCGAGCTTCAGATTCATATAAATAAATGTATAGATAAAAATAGATTTTGAAGTTTTGCATTCGACTTAACTTTTAGATTTTCTATTATTTTATTTTTTATATTAATCTAAATATAATTCTTTCTTTATAGAAAATGAACTTTCGTATGTGATTTGCGATTGTATTTAGTGTTGGCTAAGTTTTGAGATATGTTTAAGAAGAGGATTGGGCAGAGGATTTTAATATGAAAAAGAAATTTTTCTTGGTTTTGAAATTTATTATTCCTTTTGGTCTTTGGCTTTTTCTTTTTTCTGATTCTGTTTTAGGGAAGCTTCCCGTTGATTCAGATTGTTATTCATTTTATTCTCTCTTAAAGTATTTTTTAGATAATCTACGAACAGGACACTTTGCTTTGTGGTGTCCTTTTGTTATGTGGGGAGGGTCATTTTTAGTCGAATTAAATGCATTCGGAGCATTTAATCCATTCTGGCTTTTAGCTTTATTTTTAAATAAAGTTGGACTTAATTTTTATTTGTCTTTTTTATGGACGTATATTGGATATTTCTTTATTGGACATATCGGGTTTTATTTTCTTGCAAAAACGTATTTAAAAGATAAATTCTGCGCCTATGCTGCTTTTCTTCTGCTTCTTTTTTCTACATCTGGATTTCTCATTTTTCATTATCCATATCATGTTTTTATATTCGTTCCTTTAGTTTGGTTTTTTTATTTTTTTATAGAATTTCTTCAAAAGTTTGATAAAAAGTTTTTTGTTGGAATCATGTTTTTGTTAATGATCATTTTCAATTGTTATTTGCCATTTTATTGGTTTTCTGTATTTGTTTTTGTTGTTATTTTGTATATTATAATTTATTTTTCTCGTATTAGGCGGGATTTTAAGTTGATTATTCGTTTTTTTGTAAAAAATTATGTGGTTGCAATTCTTTGCGTGTTGGCTCTTTGTGTATCAATGGTTCCTGCGCTCAAGGCTTATGACTTGACAAAGAGCGGAGAAGTTGTTTGTTTTGAAAGAATGCCAAAAAAGGATGTCTATCAAGGTGGAGCGTTAGTTTCTTATGATTCTGTTGCGAAGTCTGCTCCCAGTACGGCATTATTTGTAGATAGCCTGATGCTAGATCGTGACAGTGTCCTTCCAAAATCAATTGTATTTTTTTATGTTTCTTTCTTTGTTTGGAGTATTTTGCTTTTAAGTATTTTTAATAAAATAAAAAAGAAAAGTATTTTTTTGGGAATGCTTCTTTTAATTTTATTATTTATTCTTATTGTTGATCAATCTATTGTTTTTAAAGGTATTTTTTATTTATTCTTTTGGTTTTCGTATATTCGAAACATTGGATTGTTTAGTTTTATTTTTCTTCCTGTTTTAATTTTATTTTCAGCTCTACAGTTGAAGTCGATACGAAAGGAGAAGTTATTTGATAATCGATATTCTCGACTAGTTGCTATCTTTATTGTTCACGCTGGTCTTTTAACATTTCTTATTTTAAGTAATGGACTTTTTTCGAGTTATCTAGCTGTTTCTTTAAGCTTTTTATTTTTTATTTTAATTGCACTTCAAGCGCGCATTCAAAAATGGCTTTGGATTGTCTTGTTGGGATTATGTGTTGTCTCTCAGCCTGTCGAGGTTATGTGGCGCTTTAGAGATAATATTCAAAATATGTCTTTTTCTTTTAATAAGTTACCAATTTTTAATAGTATTAATTATCCTCCAGCGAAAATAAAGTTTAATTATTCAAGAGTTATCTTTGATAGTAAAAATAAGTATAAAATTAAATCTCCTCATGCGTCGCGAATTCAGATGGCTGATTTGATTAATTTTGTTAACACAGGAGCTGGGTTTCCACCTAAATGGTCTTTTTATTTATCTAAAAATATTTCTGAAGAAGAATTAAACCAGTATGTGCAGCATAAATTTTATATCTATGATCATGTTAAAGTTATTGATAGTGAAGATGAAAGTTTAAATCTTTTAAAAGAAATATTCGAAAAGAATATTAACTTAGCTTTAATTTCGAAAGATAAGAAAAGGAATGAAAATAATTTTACTGCAGGTTTAGAGATTAATGGTCAAATAAATATTATTGATCGAGCAAAGATTATTTTATCTTCGTCTAATCTATTTAGTGTTCTTGATTTCAATACGAATAGCATAAAGGTTGAAACAAATTTTGATAAAGAAAAGTTTTTAGTTTATACGGATAGCTTTCAGTCGGATTGGCGAGTGTTTGTAAATGGACAAGAACAAGACTTGTGTCGATCTAATTTTGGTTTTAAAGGGGTTGCGCTTCCTAGGGGGCAGAATATCGTTCTATTTGAATATTCTCCTCTAGGTGGGCAGTTGATATATTTTCTAATATTTTTTATTTATATTGGATTATTTTTATGGTTAATTATTTTGTTTCTTTGGCCATCAAGAAATAGAAAGAAAGAAGATTTTTAAAGTGATTTGGAATAATTTTTTTAAAAATAAAACATTAAAACAAATCTGGATATTTATTTCTAGACGAAATATTGCTTTTTATTTTCTCCTTGGAATCGCAAGTTATTTTTTGATTGGGAAGGTTCATTTTTTGAACAAAATTAATATTTATCATCTCGAGCGACCTAGAGAAGACATGTTTAAAGCTGACATCGAATCAGTTGTTGGTAAAAATTTGGCGGTTCATAACCTGAAGTCAGGCATTGTTTATTTTAAAGCGATAATGAATCTTACAGAGCCTTTGGCTAGTACTTATGGAAATCTAGGATTTTGTTATTATTATTTAAATGATTATAGCAAAGCTATTGTTGTCTATGGCGAGGCTATTAAACGAGACCCTCTAAGGTATATTTACTGGTGGGATCAGGGAATGATTTATTTTAAGCTTAAAGATTATAAAAAGGCAATTTTTTATATTAAAAAAGCTGTTGAATTGATTCCAGATACTTCGCGTTATTATATTGATACAGCTAAATCTTTTCCTATTTTACGATGGCAAGCTCAGATTCTTGAGCTTATTCCTTTTGCTCTTGAGCGGGCGTTGAATGATATGCAGATTGCATATCTTGTTTTAGCACAGTGTTATTGTAACGTTGGTCAAATTGATGATGCTCAGAATGCTATTTCATCAGGATTTTTAATTGCTTCAAAAAGATCAAATTCTTTCTATTTAAAGAATTTTGAATATTTCTTGAAACACGGCAAGGAAGGAAGCATTTTTTTCCCTGGTCTAAAGCCTGAACTACATTTTGATTATAGCTTTAATCGGACGCAAGTTGCTATAAAGGTTTTGGATAAAGTTATAGCTGAAAAACAAGGATTGACCAAACAGGACTAAGGTTTTCTATATATCTTGATTTTTTCTTATCTTCTTATATAATAATTTAAATATATTAATATATATCTTTTATGATGCAAACAAAATATCATTCCTATAAAATTCTTCCTGAAGTCATTGTGCCAAGCGATACTGATTATATTGGCATTTATTTAACGAATCGCTGTTTTCTTTCCTGCTCGTACTGCATTACCAATATGTTTAATCCTTATGTAAACACAAAAATTTTAAAAGAATTATCAGCATCGGATTGGATTTCATCGATTAATCGATTAAAGTTACCTGATGGCGTTCCCATAACATTGCAAGGGGGGGAGCCATTTTTACATAAAGGAATATGGGAAATTTTAGAGAATGTTAATCAGAAGATTGATATTTTAACAGCTCTTCCTGAAAATGTCACAGTACAGGCTGTAAAAGCTTTAAAAGCATTAGATTGGAATAAGAGAGACGCTCCTTATCCAACGATTCGAGTTAGTTTTCATCCAGGGCAAAATGATTATAAGGTTTTGATTGACCGAATTAGTAAATTGCAAGAATTCTTAAGTATCGGCTTGTTTCATATTGAGCATCCAGAATACCTTAATCTTACCGATGAGATTTGTCAGTATGCAAAAAGGCGAGGCGTTGAATTTCGAACAAAAAGTTTCTTAGGGATATGGAACAAAGAGATGTATGGGCGTTATAAATATTTAGATGCAGCTGTTGGGCATGTTGTTAAGAAAAGTGTTCAATGTCGAAATACGGCATTGCCAGTAGCGCCTGATGGGATAATTTATCGTTGCCATTCTGATTTATATGCCACAAGAAATGATCTATCTTTAGGGCGACTAAGTGATCCTGATCTTAAAATCGAGCACACATATCGTCAGTGTGGTAATTATGGGTTATGTAGCCCATGTGATATAAAAATTAAAACAAATCATCTTCAGCAAGATGGTTATTGTTCAGCGGATATTAAATCTTGAAAATGAAAAGAAAAAAACGCGTTTTAATTATTAAAACAGGGTTTTCTGAGTTTTTAGACAAAGGAATTTCTGCTACAGTCAGCCTTGGAGATGTTTTGTTTTGTACGATTGTTTTACATTTGTACAAGAATGATCATGTGACTTGGGTTGTTTCAAATCAAGCAAAGGATCTTCTTGAGGGGAACCCGTATATTGATAGAGTCTTAGTTTTTAATCCGTCTATTTTTAAGAAAATTTATAAAACAAAATATGATATTTTTATTAATTTAGAAAAAGATATTGGTATTTGTGCGTTCTTAGGGAATATTGCAGCAAAGAAAAGATATGGGTTTTATTTTAATGAAAAGAAGTTTGATATCGAAACTTTTAAGAAGCAAACACGCCATCTTCTTTCTGGGCAAGAAAATCAAAATAATATTAGCGAAAATACTGCTGAAATTCTTTATAAGGCTCTTGGGGACAAGTGGGATGGTCAGGGGTTAATTCTAAATCGAAAGAAAAATAAGCCGGTATATGATATTGGTTTTAATTATGCTGTTGGTTCAAAGTGGCCAACAAAAGCATGGCCGAAAGAAAATTGGAAAGAATTAGAGAAGACGTTAAAAAAAGATTTTTCTATTAGTTGGCAAGAAGGGCATAAAAACCTGAATGCTTATATTCGTTGGATTAATAAATGTCGCGTTATTGTGACTTCAGATTCTTTAGGTCAAATGATAGGCCAGGCGTTAGGAAAAAAGGTTGTCACGTTGTTTGGGCCGACTAATCATAAGCGCATGCAGAGAATGCCTGGAATCTATATTGTCAATTCTTCGACAAGATGTTCACATAAGCCGTGTTATATGCCATTTTGCCAGAATTCTAAATTTTGCATGAAAGATATTACACCATTATCTGTTAATAAGAAAATAAGAGGTATTTTGAAATGATTAAGAATATTCTTGTGACTGGGGCGGGGGGATATGTTGGATCTGTTCTTGTTCCTAAGTTGTTATTAGCTGGATATACGGTTAAAGCTTTAGATTGGTTTTTATATGGAGAGCATGTTTTTGACGAGATCAAAGATCAGTCGAATTTGGTTAAGATTAAAGGGGATGTTCGTAACCAAGAAATTATTGAAGAGCTCATGGTGGGCGTTGATGCGGTTATTCATTTAGCGTGTATTTCTAATGATCCAAGCTATGAACTTAATCCAGAGCTATCAAAAACAATTAATTATGACGCTTTTTTACCACTTGTTGATATTGCTAAGAAAAACAGTGTCGAGCGCTTTATTTTTGCATCAAGCTCAAGTGTTTATGGCGTTAAGGAAGACCCCAATGTAACAGAAGAGCTTTCCTTGGAACCTTTGACAGATTATTCAAGATATAAAGTATTGTGTGAAGAATATCTTTTAAAGCAGCAGAGTGAAGAATTTACGGTGCTTATTTTAAGACCAGCAACCGTTTGTGGATATTCGCCAAGATTGCGTTTAGATTTAACGGTTAATATTTTAACAACGCATGCTATTTGTAATAATAAAATTCTTGTTTTTGGAGGAGATCAAAAAAGGCCGAATATCCATATTGATGATATAGCAGATTTGTATGTTGAATCTTTAAATTATTCAAAAGAAAAGATAGCGGGAAAGATTTTTAATTGTGGATATGAAAATCATACTGTTTTAGAAATTGCGAATATGGTTAAAAAGGTTGCGGGAAAAGATGATACCACTCTTGAAGTTCAGGATTCTAACGATAAGCGATCGTATAGCATTTCGTCAGAAAAGATAAAGAAAGAGTTGGGGTTTTCTCCTCGGCGAGATATTTCGCAAGCTATTGAAGATTTAAAGAAAGCATTTGAAAATGGGCTGGTTAAGGATGCTTTGAGCAATCCAAATTATTACAATATTAAGACAATGTTAGCAGCAAATATTAAATAATATAGGCGGTAGTAGTTATTTATTATGGTAAAGAAAATATTTTCTTTTTTAAAACAATTTCCCCCCACTTTCGTTATTGGATACGAAATTTATTCTCGTATGCCATTTCTTCTTCCGCATGATAAAAGTTATTTTATCTTTCCTCATCTAATGTCAGAAAAGAAGGGCCTAATTTTAGATGTTGGTGCCAATAATGGTATTTCATCGGCATATTTTCACAAAGTTAATCCTCAGTGGAAAATTATTGCTTTTGAGCCGAATTCAATTCATCGGCGATCGCTGAATCGTTTAAAAAGAAATTTTAAAGGATTTGATTATCGGCCTATTGGACTTTCAGATCGAGATCAAATATTAACATTTTATACTCCAGTATATTTTGGTTTTCCGCAGCATTGTGAAACAAGCTCAGAAATAAAATTAAAGAGTTGTTGTCGAAGTCATTGTTTTAGTTTTCTAACAAAGAGAATGAAGTTTCATGAACAAAAAGTTGAGGTTAAAACTATTGATGAATTAAATTTAAATCCTGATGTTATTAAAATTGATTGTGAAGGTGATGATTTTAAGATTTTAAAAGGAGCAAAAAATACTCTAGAGCGCTGTCGCCCTTTTATTGTGTTAGAAAATAATGAAAAAGATTACCTTGATCTTGTTCAGTTTGTTGAATCTTTTAATTTTGAGGTTTTCTTTTATGATTATCAGAAAAGAGAATTATTTGGATCATCGGAGGTTTTTACAAGAGATCAAGATCGCAAAAGAAATCTTGTTATCATTCCTCGAGAAAAGATTGAAGATATTAAGAAAAAAATAATGGAAAAGAAATAAATATTTGCCATTTGAAATATGAACAAAAATATAAATAAACAACCTTATAGTCATTTAAAGATCCTTTGGCATCCTGATAAGCTTCAGGCTTTAAGGGATGGTGTTATGACAGCTCCCCTCTATGTAAGAATAAAGCCAACGAATCGATGTAATCATCGATGTTTTTATTGTAGCTATGCGGATAAGGATTTGAAGTTAAGAGAATCTGTTCAATCTTTTGATGAAATTCCATGGAAAATATTAAAAGAAGCTATTTCAGATTTGGCGGACATAAAGATAAAAGCTGTTACGTTTAGTGGTGGGGGAGAGCCTTTAATGTACCCTTATATTGAAGACGCCTTTAAGTTGATTTTAAAGAAAAAGATTGATCTTTCTTTGATTACAAATGGACAGTTGCTTTGCGGAAAGAAAGCAGATTTGTTATCTCGGGCAAAATGGGTAAGAATTTCAATGGATAGTTGCAAGTCAAAAACATTTTCTAAGATTCGAGGAATTTCGGAAAAGAGTTTTCATGTTATTGCAACTAACATTCGAGCATTTGCAAAGAAGAAGAATAAAAGTTGCGAATTAGGCATTAATTTTGTTGTGACTCATCAAAATGCAGATCAAGTTTATGATATGGCAAAATTTGTTAAAGGTTTGGGCGTTAATCATATTAAATATACAGCTCGAATTACACGCAATTTATTTGCATATCATAAACCATTTAAGGATATAGTTGTTGAGCAAATTTATAAAGCTCAAAAAAAATTTGGTGATTCTACTTTTAAAACTGTTAATAAATATGAAGATGATTTTGTGCTTTCGATGAAGGCAAAACGAACATATCATTTTTGTCCAATGGTTCAAGTTTTGACGGTTATTGCCGCTGATTCTAAAGTTTATCTGTGTCACGATAAGGCGTATGTTCCAAGTGGAGAAATTGGCGATTTAAAGAAGAAGATGTTTAAAGAAATTTGGTTTTCATCAAAAACAAAGAAAATATTTAAGAATCTTGACCCAGTAAAACAGTGTCGGCATCATTGCGTTTATGATCAACGCAATATTTTTATTAATCAGATTATTTCTAAGCCAGATAGCCATGCTAACTTTATTTAAAAATCTATTTTATAAAACTTTCAATTCAAAATATCGCATATTGGATATAGGAATTTTTGTTGGCTATGCAATATTTACATTTTTGCTTGTTCTTCGTCATGAGCCATATATGGATGAGGCGCACTGTTGGCTTATCGCTCGCGATAGCATAAGTATAATTCATTTGATAAAGTTAATCCCTTGGACAGGTCAGCCAATTTTATGGAATTTTATTTTATTTCCGTTTGCTCATCTAGGTTTTCCTTTTATCCTGCAGCAATTGTTAACTTGGGTTGCAGCTGTTTTAATGGTTGGGATTTTTGTATTTCGTTCACCATTTCCTAGATTTGTAAAATATGCATTTGTCTTTTCATTTTGGGCGATTTATGAATATGTCGCGGTTGCAAGAAATTATGGGTTGACGGCGGCACTACTTTTTCTTGTTGCTGTAATGTATAAGGATCGTTTTCAAAAACCAATTTTGTATGCTGTTTTTGTTGCCCTTCTTTTTAATTCACATTTCTTTATGTTTTTTATATCAAGTGCACTGGTAGGTGTTTATGCTTGGGAAATGATTCAAGATAAGAAAATTACTAAAAAAACTTTAATGGCTTTAAGCTTAATGTGCTTAACAGGATTTTTTTGTTTCTTTACAGGAACAATTTTTCCAGAGGGCCATCTTCAGTATAAAGAGATTGTTATCCCTAATTTTACTTATCCAGCTGAAATCTTTTCAAGAGCATTCTTTCCTCAAGAAATATTTTCGTCATTTTCTCTTTCAGCGATTTCTGCTGGTATAATTCTTCTTATTTCATTCTTTCTTTTAGCGCGAATGCCAATTCCTTTCTTTATTCTCAATGTTTGTTTTTGGGGGTCATGGTATATTTCTGCATTTCGATTTCATGAGTTTGGAGATCGTCATTGTGGATTAGTTTTGATGCAATTTATCTTTGTTCTATGGCTTACGTACTTATATAAACCGATGATTGTAAAAACAAAGTTTTTGCAGTGGATAAACAGGATTTCTTTTAAAAAAATACGTATTTTAATTTTGATTTTACTTGCATTGGCGCTGGGTTTTTCGGTTCAGAGATCTTATCTATGTGCACGACTAGATTGGCAGTATCCTTTTTCAGCCTCTAGGCAAATGGCAAGTTTTATCAAAGAGATGCCAGAAGGCGTTGTTGCAAATAAAATAATTGTTGGTTTTCCACCAGCTTCGATGGCGCCGGTTTCGATTTATTTGCCTGATTGGAAATTTTGGTATCCGGATATTGAAGATTTTGGAACATATTATATGTTGAGTTCTTATCGAGATTCCAAAAAAGGAATGAGTCCTACTGAAATTATTGGTACAGCCGGAAAAAGATTTGGCGATCTATCGAAGATATTCTTTCTTTTTCCTCGTCCCTTGGAAGCGAAGCATGCATTTGGTTATGAATTTTATCTGGTTAAAGCTGCAAGTCCATTTTTAGTTGGGTACGGGGGAGAAAAGTATTTCTTATATAAACCTGTTTTTGTGGGACCTTTTAATAAAAATACAGTAAAGTAGAATTATTATGTCTGAAATTAATTTGCTTAAAAATTATCCTCAAACAAAAAGAAATCTTGATCAACGCATCGAAGAGAAAACAGAAGATGTTCGATTGATTGCGCGAGAATTCGGGAAAGATTTCTTTGATGGTGATCGAAAATATGGATACGGAGGGTATTTTTATAATTCAAGATTTTGGCAACCTGTTGTCTCAGATTTCAAGATGTATTATAGTCTCTCATCAAGTAGTCGTATTTTAGATGTTGGGTGCGGTAAGGGGTTTATGCTTTATGATTTTATGCAATTAATGCCCGGTATTAAGATTCGCGGAGTTGATGTATCTGAATATGCTATTGATAATGCAAAACAAGAAGTAAAACCTTTTTTAGAGATTTGCGATGCATCAAGTTTACCGTTTGAGGATAGTTCATTTGATTTGGTCATTTCAATCAACACTGTTCATAATCTAGAAAGACAAAAGTGTTCTAAAGCGATTCAGGAAATTCAAAGAGTATCAAAAAAAGATTGTTTTATTACTGTTGATGCTTATCAAAACGAAGAAGAAAAAAAGAAGATGGATGCGTGGAATTTAACAGCCTTAACATATATGTCGGTTGATGAGTGGAAAGAATTCTTTGAAGAAGCTGGGTATCAAGGGGATTATTTCTGGTTTATACCATAAAATAGAAATTTTAAGGAAATTTAAGAGAATGAATCAAGCAACAAGAAAAAAACTTTTTTTATCAATGCTTAAAATTCGTAGAGTTGAAGAGCAAGTTGTTTCTGTTTATGGTCAGAAACAAATGCGTACACCAACTCATTTATCGATTGGGCAAGAAGCTGTAGCTGTTGGTGTTTGTGGAGCCTTAAAAAAGAATGATCAGGTTTTTGCTTCGCATCGATGTCATGCGGCATTTTTAGCTCGCGGTGGATCTGTTGATCAGTTTTTCTTGGAGATGTGTGGGCGAAAAGGGGGAATTAATCAGGGTCGAGGGGGATCGGCTCATCTTTCGGATTCTTCAATAGGATTCTTTTCTTCACCAATTTTAGGTGGCATGGTTCCTGTGGCAACAGGGGCAGCTCTTTCATTTCAATTAAATAAGACGAAGAATGTTGCGGTTGTTTTCTCTGGTGATGCAGGATTGGAAGAAGGTGTTTTTGCTGAGAGTGTAAATTTTGCTCTTCTTAAGAAACTTCCTATTATTTTTATTTGTGAAAATAATTTGTATTCAACAAATACTCATATTCGTTATCGACAGCCTAAAATTCCAATTTTTAAAAGAGTTTCAGGTTTGCTTAAGCCAAGGCAAGTTGATGGTAATGATGTTCAAAAGGTTTATGCAGCTGCTAAAAGTGTTGTAGATTCTTGCCGAGAAGGAAAAGGGCCATTTTTTTTAGAATTCTTAACGTATAGATTTAGAGAACATGTTGGACCTTTGTACGATTATAATGTTGGATATCGTACGAAAAAAGAAGTGTTTGATTGGGAGAAGAAATGTCCTGTTTTGCAGAGTAAAAGGAAAATATTGAAAGAAAAGATTATGAGTGCGAAAGCGATTGAGCTTGTGGATCAGAAACTGATTGCTGAATTTAAACAATCTTATGTAAAAGCACTTAAAGGTTCGTGGCCGGCTAAAAAAGATTTGGCTAGAGGAGTGTATTGATTATGGCTAGACAGATGACATATGCACAGGCAATTTCTGAGGCAACGGTTCAAGGAATGCAAAAAGATTCGAATGTTCTTGTTATGGGTTTGGGTGTCGACGATCCTAAGGGCATTTTTGGCACAACGCTTGAGGCTCGAAAGAAGTTTGGATTAAATCGCGTTATCAGTACGCCGGCAAGTGAAAATGCAATGACAGGCGTTGCCATTGGTGCAGCTTTAAATGGGAAAAGGCCTATTTTTGTTCATGCTCGTAATGATTTTATGTTTTTAGCTTTAGATCAGATTATTAATAATGCTTCAAAGTGGAAATATGTTTATGGTGAGAATTCGAATGTGCCGATTGTTGTACGGGGAATTATTGGAAAAGGCTGGGGACAGGGCCCAACGCATTCTCAAAGTATTCAGTCTATAGTTGCTCATTTTCCTGGACTATATGTTGCGATGCCGAGCACACCTTATATCGCAAAAGGTATTTTGCTTAAAAGCTTAGAGTTAAATGTTCCTGTTGTTATTTTTGAGCATAGAAGGTTGTATGATTTTAAACAAGATGTTCCGACGGGGAAATATGTTCTTGATTTTGGAAAAGCAAAGATTTTTAAGAGAGGAAAAGATGTGACTG
Organism: uncultured Planctomycetales bacterium; assembly: GCA_964648665.1. Lineage (GTDB taxonomy): Bacteria > Omnitrophota > Gorgyraeia > Zapsychrales > Aceulaceae > Aceula. Next base: position 19,464 of record CAZYOA010000007.1, read on the forward strand.
TTGTTGCAACATCGATTTTGGTTCATCAGGCTTTAAGGGCAGCTAAAATTGTTTCTAAGTTTGGAATTAGTGTCGAAGTTGTTGATCCTATTACAATTTCTCCGTTAGATGAAAAAACGATTATTTCTTCGGTTAAGAAAACAGGACGCCTGGTGTGCGCAGATACAAGCTGGCTTCGCTGTGGTGTTGCAAGTGAAATATCGGCTGTTGTTGCCGAAAAGGCATTTCAGTTTTTAAAAGCGCCAATTAAACGAATTGCTTTGCCTGAGTGCCCATGTCCTGTATCGCGTCAGCTAGAGGATTTCTTTTATAAAGATTATCAAGATATTGTTCGTGCGTGTTTTCAATCTGTAGGCAAGAAAATGCCAGTTAATTTGATTAAAGAAAAAGAAGAAGATCCTTTTTTAGGTCCCTATTAATTCATAAAATTTAAGGTATTGCATGAAAAGCTTTAAAAATCAACTTTTTCATCTAAAGCATGAAATTTTAACAGAATTGTTGTATCGCATTCCAGGATTGTTACCTCATCGCTATGTTTTTATTCTGACAAATTTATGTAATCTTAATTGTTCTTTTTGTTTTCAGAAGAAAACAAGATCTCCTGACGCTATGTTGACTGAGGATTGGCTAAATTTAGCTAATCAACTTCCTAGCTATGCACGCGTGACGTTAACGGGAGGCGAGCCTTTAATCTTCGAAGGATTTGATCGAGTTTTTGATCAGGTCGCTTCGCGATTTGATTGTAACATGATTACAAATGGTATTTTGTTAACGGAAGAAAAGATTGATCGAATGCTTTCATATCCGCGCTTTAAGATTTTAGCGATTTCCATTGATGATATCGGCAATCATTCAAGGGGTGTTTCTCGGGTGCAATGGGATCATGTGAAAAAAATGATTCAATATTTCAGAGAAGCGAAGAAGAAAAAGAAATCGAAATGCCTTTTGGATATTAAAACAATTATTCTTGATGAGAATGCGGATCAACTTTTTGAGATTCATAAATATTGTATTGAAAAATTGCAATGCGATAATCACTCAATACAATTTCTAAAAGGATCATCTCTTCAACATGCAGATGTTATGGTTAAAATGGAGGATATCTTTTTAGAAGCAAAGGCTTCGGTTTATAAAAAGTTTGATATCATTCTAGGTCAAATTGATAAGATTCGTAGTTATGCTCAAAAGTCTAAGAAAAATGTTTTTTTACATCCCAAAGTTCTTGATTTGACAAGCAATGATCCTGTTTCAAAGATTTCTTATTTGAATGAAGAAAAGCATATTAAGGATAGATTTTGTTTATGCCGATTTCCGTGGTCGAGTGTTCATGTTAATTCTGATGGTCATCTGTTTCCGTGCATGGCTGTTTCTATGGGCAATGTAAAAAATGAAAGTTTAAAATTAATTATTGGTTCAGAATCTTCTAAAAAATTTAGAGAGATTATAAGAAAGGAAAAAACTGTCAACGGCTGCAATCGCTGTGGATGGTTGCGCCCTGTTTTATGAAAAAAAAATATATGCATAAATTGTTACCCAAATTATTTCATATTTTAAATTATGATACTTTTCATGGAAAAATATTCTCGTTTCTTGTGTCATTATTTCAAATGATTAAGATATTTATTTGTCGTCCTTCTTTAAAATGGTTTTCTTTGTTTAAATTAGTTTTTATTGTTAAGCCGTTTTATTCTCAGCTTTCAGCTCAACGATTGCTTAATCTTTATCGGCTTGGCGAAGAAGTAAACGCTCTTGGCTTAAAGGGAGATGTGGTAGAGTGTGGTGTTTGGAACGGTGGCTCTGCAGCAATGATAGCCAGAGGGCTTGATATGCATAAATCTCTAACAAGCCGAAACATTTGGCTTTTTGATTCGTTCGAAGGCCTTCCTCAGCCAACTGAGCGAGATGATAAGCAAAACAATAAGTATTATTTTGAAGGCGTATGTACAGGAAATGAAAAGAATGTGGATATGATTTTTAATAAAATGAACATTTCAAAAGAAAGAGTAAAAATTGTCAAAGGATGGATTAAAGATACTTTTTTAAATACAAAAATTGAAGAAATAAGTCTCTTGCATGTTGATATGGATTGGTTTGATTCTATCGAGCTTGTATTAGAACATTTTTATGAGAATGTTGTAAAGGGTGGTTTTGTTGTTATTGATGATTATTATACGCTGCAAGGCTGTCATGATGCGGTGAATAGTTTTTTAAAAAGAAAAAATCTTCAAGATAGCGTAGATATTATTAAAGTTGATTGGAACGGTGTATATTTTTGCAAACCTTAAGGATTTATATTTAAAATTATGAAAAATAACAGAAATATTATAGTCTTGGGATCGACTGGGTTTATTGGAAGCGTAATTTTCAAGCATCTTCAAGAGATTTTTAAAAAAGATAATGTTGCGGGGTTTTCGTCTAAGAACTGTAATTTATTTAATTTACCTATTGTCAAAAAGAAGTTGTTGTGTTTAAAGAAGAAGGATGTCTTGATTATCGCATCGTCGATATCAAGAACATCAGAGAACAGTCTTGATTCGATGCAAAAGAATATTTTAATGGTGGAAAATATTATAAAAGGGCTTAATCAAGAATTTATTGGGCAGATTATATATTTAAGTAGCGTCGATGTCTATGGTGTTAAGAAAAAGGACAAAGATGATCTGTCTCTTCGAAGAAAAACAATGGATGAGAGTAGCTCGTTGTTTATTGATGATTATTATAGTATGGGGAAAATGGTTAGTGAATTCTTGCTTAAAAATCAATCATTGTCCGGTGGATTTTCTTTATCTGTTTTGCGCCTCCCAGGAGTTTATGGCTTAGGGGATAAACAAAAAAGTTTAGTTGGTTTGTTTTCTAAGAAATTCTTAGATGATGGGTTTGTTGAGATTAAGGGAACTGGGAAAATTTTGAGAAATTATGTCTATGTTGAAGATATAAGTAAGGTTGTTGAAAAATGCATCAAGAAAAAAACAAAAGGCATTTTTAATATTGTTTCGAAGAAAAGCTTATCGATTTTGGCAATTGCCAAAATCTTAAAGAAATTGTTAAATCCAAAAGCAAAAATTAATTTTAAAACTAAATCTATTTCATCAGAAAAAAGAGATCGAGATATTCTTTTTAACAATAAGAGGCTAGAGACTGTTTTTGGAAAAACTGTTGTTTTTTCAATGGAATCTGGAATTAAAGAATATTCTTTAAATTATAAAAATGAGTGTTAATCCTTTCGCCTATATGCAGAGAACATGTTGTTCAGTTTGCAACGAAAAGCTTATTCGTTCAGTGCTTGATTTTCCTGCGCTTCCGGTTTTGACAGGCGTTTTTACTAAGCAAAAACCTGAAACACAAGATCTTGGATTGGATCAAAGTTTTTTCTTTTGTTTAAAGTGTGGTCATGGGCAGATTTCAACTGTTATCGATCCAAGTTTTCTGTACAATCAAGATTATAGCTTCAAGACATCTTCGAGTAAGACGGCAACGCGAGAATTAGAAAAATTTGTTAATTTTCTAGAAAAAGTATCTTTAAATCGTATTTTTAATAAAGTTGTTGATATCGGATGCAACGATTTATATTTACTGAAACGTCTTAAGAATAAAGCTAAAGGTTTTTGTGGAGTCGATATGATGCAAGGCTTTGAGGATAGCCAAGAAAATAATTCATCAATAAATTTGATTGCAAAAAAGGCTGAAGATCTTCAGCCAGATGATTTTGAAAATGAATGTCCTGACCTTGTTGTATCTACACATATGCTTGAACATGTTCAAGAACCAAAAGAAGTTCTTTGTAACTTGATGCGTTGCGCAGATAAAGATGCTTTGTTTATTTTTGAAGTTCCTTGTTTAGAGCAGATGCTTCAAAGCTATCGATTTGATCGTATTTTTCATCAGCACTTGCAATATTTTTCATTAACATCTTTTAAAAATCTTTTGAGTCTTGCTGGAGCTGAATATATTGATCATTGTTACAATCCTTCTCATTGGGGATCTATGATGATTGCATTTAAAAAGAAAACAAATTCTTCTGGTGGAGAAGAGATTTGTTCTAATAAAGATTTGTCAGATGAAATAAGATCTCGATATGATATTTTTAGAAAAAATATGAATATAATTTCTAAGGAAATACGCCAGCAAGAGAAGGGATCTGTTGTTGGTTATGGTGCGTCTAATATGCTTCCGATTTTGTTTTATCATCTTGGGCTAAGAGACAATCTTCTTGATTTAGTTTTCGATGATGATATTATGAAAAATGATCTTTATTTCCAAGGGCTTGGGGTGCGTGTTGAGAATTTAAGTCAACTTGAACGATTGAAGCATAAAGTTGTTGTTGTGACGGCCTTGGATCATATTGATATTATCACAAAAAAGGTTTTAAATTTTTCTGTAAATAAAGTTATCGTACCATTGCAAGATTTACCTTAAAGGAGTTTTAAATGGACTTAGGATTAAAGAATAAGATAGCGCTGATTACAGGGGCTGGCAGAGGCATTGGAAGGGCTACAGCATTAGGTCTCGCTAAAGAAGGATGCAAAATCGTTGTTGTTTCTCGAACAAAAAACGATCTTGATCAAGTGGTTAAGGAGGCCGGGGGAAAGAAAAAAGGACATGTTGCCATTGCTCTTGATTTAACGAAGAAGGGATCGCCTAAGAAACTTGTATCATTTCTAAAAGCTAAAATTGGTTTGCCTCAGATTATTATTCATAATTTAGGCGGTGCGTTAAATGTTCGAGACCATTTTTGTTCAATGGCGGATTTTAATAAAATTTATCGACTTAATTTTGAAGTTGCTGTTGAGCTTAATCTCGATTTGCTTCCTATTATGCAAAAAAAGAAATGGGGAAGAGTTATTCATGTTTCTTCCATAGCGGGTGCTGAAAATCAAGGGCCCATTCCCTATTGTTGTGCAAAAGCAGCTTTAAATGCATATGTCAGAAGCATGGGTGGCGTTGTTGGTCGCGACAATGTTGTCTTGTCTTCCGTGTTGCCAGGAGCTGTTTTTACAGAAAAAGGATATTGGGATCATCAATTTAAGCATAATCGTTCTTCGGTTAAGAAATTCTTGAGTGATCGTCAACGTATTGGACGATTTGGAACGCCTGAAGAGATTGCAAATATGGTTGTTTTTTTGAGTTCAGAGTTAGCTTCTTTTAATACTGGGAGCATTATTCCTATTGATGGAGCGCAGGGAAGAGGGTATTTTGAGCAATAATATTATCAATAAAGATCTTAGAAAAAAGATTATAGAAGTTGTATATGGTGCCCAAGAGGGACATATTACAAGTTCATTTTCTATTATTGATATTTTGTCTTATCTTTATGAAAATATTCTAAAATTTGATAGTAAGAATCCGTCTTGGGAAGATAGGGATTATTTTATTTTAAGTAAAGGGCATGGCTGTGTAGCACTTTATGTTATTTTGCAAAAATATGGATTTATACGAGAAGAAGATTTAAAACAGGTGAGTTCCAAAAATGGTATTTTAGGTGGACATCCTGACATAACCAAGGTGCCAGGTGCTGAAGCATCAACGGGATCGCTAGGTCACGGCATTGCGACGGCTTTAGGAGTGGCACTAGGTTTAAGAATCAGATCGAAGCACAACAAAGTTATTGTTTTGATTGGCGATGGGGAAAGTAATGAGGGAACGGTGTGGGAAAGTGCGCTTGTTGGCGCTAATTTAAAGCTGGGAAACCTATGTTGCATTGTTGACAATAATGGTTCTGCCGCACAAGTTTTGCCTGTGCCAGAGATGCAAAAGAAATGGGATGCCTTTGGCTGGGAAACTTATGCGATTGACGGTCATTCTGATCAAGAGATTTCGGATGTTTTTAGTAAAATAAAGTTTGAGCACCATACAAAACCAAAAGTGATTATTGCAAATACTCTTAAGGGCAAAGGAGTTAGTTTTATGGAAGGCCATGGAGCTTGGCATGCGAAGATTCCTAGCGTTGATGAGTTTGAGAGCGCACTTAAGGAGCTAAGCTGATGTCTAATCTAAGAAATGATTTTCCTAAAGTTGTTCATGAAGTTGGTCTTAGGGATCCAAATTTAGTTGTTTTAGTTGGAGACATCAGTCATTATCGTCTTCAAGGGTTTGCAAAAGATTGCCCAGGACGATATTACAATATTGGCATATGTGAGCCAACGATTGTTAATATGGCAGCAGGATTGTCGAAGATAGGTTTTTATCCAGTTGTTCATACCATCGCACCTTTTATTGTTGAAAGATCTTTTGAACAGATTAAAATTGATTTTTGTTATCAAAAATTAGGGGGAAATATTATTACAGTTGGAAGCGCATTTGATTATGCGTATTTGGGTTGCACGCATCATTGCTATAATGATTTTGCTTTACTTTCGACCTTGCCCAATGTCGAACTTGTTTATCCTGCAAGTTATGAAGAGCTTGATTTACTTTTTGGACAAACATATAACAACGAATTCTTAACTTATTTTCGCGCGCCAATGTATGGACATGAAGTTTCATTTAAACCAAGCGATATTACAATTGGAAAAGCAATTCAGGTTCAAGAAGGTGAAGATCTAACTCTTGTGGCAGTTGGAACACAATTAAAATCAGCTAAAGAAGCAGCGGATGCTTTAAAAGAGCAAGGGATAAGTGTTGATTTAATTTATATTCATACTGTTAAGCCTTTGGATGCACAAACAATAAAAAAGAGTTTGAAGAAAACAAAGAAATGTTTGGTTATTGAAGAGCATGGAATTTTCGGTGGCGTTTATGATGCTGTGCTTAGGATTTCGCAAGAGTTAGACGAGATAAAGTGTTTTTCTATTTCGATTCCAAATGATTTTATAAGAGATTATGGAACATATCAGGATTTTTGTTTGAAGTTAGGGTTTTGCCAAGGTGGGGTTCTTAAAAAAATTAAAGAAGAGGTTTTGATATGAAACAATATTTCTCGATTATTGTGCCAGCGTTTAATGAAGAAAAACTTATCACAGACTCAATTGATTCTTTGGTTGATAACTTTGAGTCTACAAATACAAATTATGAAATTTTAGTTTTCAATGATGGCAGTACTGATCGAACAGGTGAAATTATTGATGAAATTTCTAAAAAGAATAAGAATGTTAGAGCTATCCATCGAAAGGTTAATCGTGGAATTGGAGCAAGTACTCGCGAAGCTATAAAAATAGCTAAAGGAGATTGCATCGGTTGGTTTCCAGGGGATAACAGTATTACGAAAGAATCATATCGAGAATTGATTGTTTTTGCAAAATCTATGAGTGAAGATATTTTAATTACGTATTCTAAGAATAATAGAAAACGACCTTTTTTGAGGCGTAATTTATCTAATATCTACACAGCTTTATTAAATTTCTTATTTCGATTAAATCTTAAATATTATAATGGCGCGTCTATTCTTCCTGTTGATGTTGTTAGAAAATTTAATCTTCAGGCGAATTGTCATGACACGTTTGCTGAAGTTGTTGTCTTGACTATAAAATCTGGATGTTCATATACGCAGCGTCCTTTTATACATAAACCTGGAACAGACAAAACATCTAAGGCTTTGTCCCTAAGGAATGTTTTTAATATTGCGAAGACATTTATGATTTTGATAAAAATAGTATATTTCTCAAAACCCAATCAATCAACTTAACGTCAAAAAGTTTATGACAAAGAAGATCTTTTCTTTTCTAAAGTTTCTCGCTCCAATTTCTTTTTTAATATTTTTTCTATGGCCGATGGTATCCGGGAAAAAGTTTATTACAAGCGATACATCTGGCATGTTCGCGTTGATAAAGTTTTTCATAGCGAACATTAGTTCAGGAGTTTTTCCTTTATGGAATCCTCTTTCAATGTGGGGATGTCCTGTTTTTATTGAGAATTGTTATTTTAGTGCGTATAATCCTGTTTGGCTTTTGATTTTAATTCTTTATAAGTTGGGGTTGAGTTATTATTTTTCTTTTCTTTTCACCTGGGTTCTTTATTATCTTTCAGGCGTGTTTGGATTCTATTTGTTAGCAAAATCTTTTTTTAAGAGTTCTTTTTTAGGGTATATCTCGTTCTTATTATTGTTATTTTCAGCATTTAGTTTCTTATTCTTTTTTCATTCTAATCATGTTTTTATTTATGTCCCCTCAATTTGGTTCTTTTATTTTCTTATTCGATTTATTCAAAAACCAGATCGTCCTATGTTGATGGGGTTAGTTTTTTCTTTAATGATTGTTTCGACAACTTATTTACCGATATATTGGATTATGTTTATGTTTGCTGTATCGTTATTGTGTTTACTTTTATTCTTTGATTCTTTTAAAAAGTCTTCTTTAGGTGTCTCTTGTTTTATAAAAAAGAATTATATCTTTACTTTAATTTGCTTTTTTATTTTAGGTGTATCTTGTTTTCCACCGCTAAAAGCATATTTTGCAACATCTGAGAAACAAGTCGTTTTTGTTGAGCGTCATATCCAAAACCCTGAAGAAGCTTTAGAGGAAGGGGCATCTATAAATCTTGAACAGCTAAAGCGAGTTGCTCTTGAGCCAAAGTATTTCTTAGAACAATTGTTTCCAGAGAGAAAAGATTTAACTAATCGCAATAAAGGAATTTCTTATGTTCCTATTTTTGTTTATATTGTCTTACTTTTTAGTTTTATTTTGCCAATTACGAAGCGAAATGTTTTTCTTGCGCTTTTAACAATGCTGTTTTTCTTTATTATTATTGGTCCTTTTTCTCCAGTTTATCCGTTTCTTTTTAATGTCTTGCCGTTTTTAAAATTAATTCATGGAATCGCTTTGTTTCGAATGGCGTTATTAATCTCACTTATTCTTTTATCTGTTGAAAATCTTAAATTAATCTTAAGTCAGGAACATTTCTTTATAAAGAATGATCGTCCTTGGATGACAATGATTATTCATGGAGTTTTCTTGATTTTTCTTTTGATGCAAAAGAACCCATTTTGGACTTCATATGGCACAGTTCTTTTAAGTTATGCTTTTTTTATTTGTGCGTTTTCATCGAATGAATTTTTAAAGAAGTTTCGTTTTTTAATTTTGTTTTTATGCATTATTCTTCAACCTGCGCAGATTTTCTTAAATTTCTCAAAACATATATATCAACCTGCACCTAAAGTTCAAGAATCATTTAAAATGCCATTAAATTCTATGAATTTTGTTTATGAGCGACCTGTTATGCAGGGTAAGTCTTCGATACCGGGTGATCAGTATTATCAATATTTCTTATCTTTAAGTTCTATGTCTGAATATCCTGAAATGCTTTTATACGGAGGAGGGATGCCTTCTCGCTGGTCGTATCAATTATATGCTTCTTCGTCTGAAAAAATAATTTCAAATTATTTGAAATATCGATTTTTTGTTTATGATTACATTTTACCGGTTTACGATGAACAATTTGATGAAGTTGTCTTAGAAGATATTTTTAAAAATCAAGAAAACTTAGCATTTATTTCGCTTTCAAAAAGTGATTCTTTAGATCTATTAAATCTTTCTCAGTTTATGAGAAAGAAAAAGGATGCTTTAGAATTAGCCTTGCCAATCAAAAAGGAAATGGACCAATTCTCAGTTGTATCGTTTAATGCGAATTCAGTCAAAGTTAAAACAAATTTTGATAAAAACAAATTTTTAGTTTATAACGATAGTTATTTGCCGGATTGGCGTGTCTTTGTAAACGGGAAGAAACAGAGAGTTTTTCGGTCTAACGTTGCTTTTAAGGGTGTTGTTTTGCCAGCGGGTGAAAATATTGTTGAGTTTAGATTTAATTTTCTTGGGGGGACGTACATGAACAATGCTATATACCTTGTTTATATAGTATTCTTTATTCTTATGATTTGTGCATTTATAATGAAGAAAGAATGAGAATATTTATGAAAGTATTTGAGAAAATAAAAAATGGTTTTCCTTCTTTAAAGTTTATCTTCTTAAGATTTTGGCTTATTTATGCAATTTTCTTTGTTTCATATATATTTTTAGTTGAAGATGGAACGAGCTCTTTTAAAATCAATGAAGTGCTTTCAGAAATGCGGGTTGATTCAGATCTTTCTTTTTATGTTAATGAGGGTGTTGAAATCGAGCCAGAAATGCTTTATCAGGCTATTGAGCATTATATTTCCATTGGAGAGTCTGTCGGATTTGATGAGTATCTTCTAGGAAATATCGCAGCTTGTTACTTTTCTTTAGGAAATTATGAGAAATCAATTAACTTTTATAATCAAGCGATTGAAAAGAATCCACTTCTTTACACGTTTTATTTTGATAAGGGAATTATTTATATACGCTTAAAACAATACAAAGAAGCTTTAGTTTCTTTTGATCAATCAGTGAGTCTGGTGCCTGAAACTATTACTTATTATATTAATTTTTTTGAGAAACTTAATGGAAAAATAGAAAAATCTTTAGATTTCTCTCAGTTTTCTTCAGAAAAGAAAGCAGAGATGCAGACTCTTTTGCTGGCTGATTTTTATTCAATCCAGAAAAAGATTATTCAGGACATGAGCGTTATAAACAAGGAGCTAAAAAAAATCAGAAGGATAACGCGAGACTTAAGATTAAATAAAGAAATTCAGAATTTTGAAAAACGCCTTTTGGTTTATCAAGAAAGACAAGATTTTAAATATTTTTTGTCTGGCGAAGAGTTAGATCATGATCCAGATAACCAGGGCAGCCAGATTGTTAATTTTTATTTTAGGAACTTTAGAAGTATCATGCTTTTCTCTTCCTTACAAAAAAATCTAGTTGATATAAGTAAGAAATTTTAATAATCTTCTATCTATCGTGAAATATTTCACAGTTATAGAGTATATAGATATGTTGTAAACATATGCTATTGTTGTTCTTGTGAGACAGAGAAGATATATTTATCATTTATAATAAATATATCCTTGACAAGTTAAAATATGATGCTATATTAATGAAATAATTCACTTGATAAATATGGAGAATTCAGATGAACTTGTCTAATAACACAGTTGAGAGAATTACTAAAATATATGGATATCTTGATGCTCTGGAAGATCGAGAAGTAGGTTTTGTTTCATCAAAAGAGTTGTCTGAAGCTGTTGGTGCAACGGATCATACAATTCGAAAAGATATTAGTCTTTTAAAAATAGGAGGCTATACGCGTAAAGGGTATTCAGTTCGATCTTTAAAGTTTGAGTTAGCTGAAAAGCTTGAGCTTAATAAAAAGAGAAAAGCTTGTATTGTTGGGTTGGGTAGGCTTGGCACAGCACTTTTAGATTACGAGCAGGATAAAGAGGATGGATTTGAGATTGTTGCAGGTTTTGATTGTAGTATTAATAAGCTTGAGCGTATTCACACTTATATTGAAGTTTTTTCAATGAGTGAATTGGAAAATACTATTAAGGAAAGAGCGATTGATTTGGGTATTGTTACTGTGCCGGTAAAAGCAGCTCAACAGGTGGCTGATCAATTAATTGAGGTTGGAATAAAAGGAATATTGAATTTTTCTCCAGCAAAGATTGTGGTGCCAAAAAGTATTATTTATTTAGATATGGATTTTACAAATGCTTTACGATTTATTGCAGCAAAATTTATTATTAAATAAAGGGCGCGCCCCGAAAACAAATACCTATTACGAGGAGGTTAAAGATGACAAGAGTATACAATTTTAGTGCAGGACCAGCAATATTGCCAGAAGAGGTTTTAAAGAAAGCTTCAGGAGAGATGCTTGATTATGATGGATGCGGAATGTCTGTGATGGAGCTATCTCATCGAGGTAAAGAGTTTAAAGGTATTTTTGAAGCAGCAGAGGCAACTCTGAGAGAGCTTATGAATATTCCTGAGAACTATAAGGTTTTATTTCTGCAGGGTGGTGCTTCAATGCAATTTGCAGCAATCCCATTAAATTTGATGACAAAAAATAAAAAAGCAGATTATGTGCATACTGGTCAATGGACAAAGAAGGCAATTGCTGAAGCAAAGAAGTTTGGCGATGTTAATGTGGTTGCAAGTTCACAAGAAGATAATTTTACTTATGTTCCTGAGCTTGATCCCAAAACTTTTTCAAAAGATGCAGATTATTTTTATCTTGTCACTAATAATACGATTTACGGAACATGTTGCAAGGATATGCCAGATACAGGTGATGTTCCAATTGTTGCGGATATGTCATCTAATATTTTATCTGAACCGATTGATATTAAGAAGTTTGGTGTTATTTTTGCAGGAGCACAAAAGAACATAGGACCTGCAGGCCTTACAATCGTGATTATTCGTGAAGATTTAATTGGAAATGCAGTAGAATCTATTCCGACGCTGATTAATTATAAAGTGCAAGTAGACAACGAATCGATGGCGAATACTCCACCATGCTATTCTATTTATATCGCAGGTTTAGTTTTTCAGTGGATTAAGGAAAAAGGTGGACTGGTCGCGATGAAAAAGATTAATGAAGAAAAAGCGGCAATTCTCTATAATTATATTGATAATTCAAGACTGTTTAAAAGCCCGGTTAAAAAAGATAGCCGATCGATGATGAATATTCCTTTTTTAACCGGAGATGAAGAATTGGATGCTAAATTTATTTCCGAGGCAGATAAAAAAGGACTTAAGACGCTTAAAGGACATCGAACAGTTGGTGGCATGCGTGCAAGTATTTATAACGCGATGCCAATTGAAGGGGTAAAGGCGTTAGTTGAATTTATGAAAGAGTTTGAAGCTGCAAATGTGTAGGTTTTATTAACTTTTAAATGAGCGAGGTTATTATGTATAAAATAAAAACACTTAATAAAATTTCAGCAGATGGGTTAGCTGCGTTTCCTCTGGATAGTTATGAAATTGGAACAGAGATTGCACAGCCAGATTTGATTATTTTGAGAAGTTTTAAGATGCACGATATGGAGCTTCCTGATTCTTTGTTGGCTGTTGGACGTGCAGGGGCAGGTGTGAATAATATTCCAATTGAAAAATGTTCTGAAAAAGGAGTCGTTGTTTTTAATACACCTGGAGCCAATGCGAATGCTGTTAAAGAACTTGTTTTGGCTGGAATGTTTTTAGCTTCTCGCGATATCGCTGCAGGAATTGAGTTTGCAAAAACTTTAAAAGGAAAAGCAGGCGAGGTTCCGACATTGGTTGAAGGAAATAAAAAGAATTATGCAGGACAAGAGATTTCTGGAAAAATACTTGGCGTTGTTGGCCTTGGAAAAATTGGAGTCATGGTTGCCAATGCAGCTTTAGACCTAGGTATGGATGTTATTGGTTATGATCCTTTTATTTCAGTTGAATCTGCATGGGGGCTATCTCGCGAAGTTAAGCGTGCTGATGGGCTAGATGCTCTTATTGCCAATAGTGATTATGTTTCTTTGCATACGCCTTTAACTGATGCAACAAAAGGAATGATTAATGCCGAGAAATTTGATCGCATGAAAAAAGGTGTTCGAATTTTAAATTTCTCTCGTGGAGGAATTGTTAATAATGATGATTTAAAGAAAGCGATTGAAGAAGGAATTGTATCACGTTATGTAACTGATTTTCCTGATGATGAACTTTTAAATATGGATAATGTTATTGCGATTCCTCATCTTGGTGCGTCAACGACAGAGGCTGAGGGTAATTGTGCAACAATGATTGCTAAACAATTACGAGATTTTACGGAAACAGGAAAGATCAAGAATTCTGTAAATTTTCCAAATTGTAAACTTGAACAAAATTCTGATTATCGCTTGATGATTATTAATAAGAATATTCTAAATATGGTTGGGCAAATATCATCTCTTTTGGCTGACGCGAATATTAATATTGCTGAAATGTTAAATAGAAGTAAGGGTGATTATGCTTGTAATATTATTGATATTTCTGACGAGCCAACAGAAAATCTTATTAAATCGATTTATGGTATCAAAGGTGTTATAAAAGTAAGAGTAATTAATTTAAAGAAATAGAGAGCTTTTTTATGAGCCAAAATCAGATTGTCGTTATTGGTGCTGGTCCTTCTGGCATGATGGCAGCTATTTCTGCTAGTAGTGCTGGTGCCAATGTTACTTTAGTTGAAAAGAATGCAATTCTTGGTCGAAAGCTTCTTTTTACCGGTAAGGGCCGGTGCAATCTCACCAATCAATCTTCTTTAGATGAATTTCTAAAACGTTTTTCTAAAAATAATGCACAGTTTTTACGTGATGCATTTAAAGGTTTATTTGTTGAGGAACTTATTTCATTTTTTGAGATGCGAGGTTTGAAAATGAAAGTTGAGCGTCAACAAAGAGTATTTCCTCAAACAGATAAATCAAGTAGCATTGTTAAAGTTCTGGTCAAAGAGCTTAAGAAAAATAAAGTTAAATCCCTTGTCAGCATCGGTGTTAAGAATATTTTAGTTGAACAGGATACTGTTGTGGGTGTTTCTTTGCATGATGGAGAAATCATACAGGCAAATAAAGTTATTTTGGCTACAGGTGGAACATCTTATCAATTTACAGGATCAACAGGGGATGGATTTAAATTTGCTGAAAGGCTTGGCCACAGGATTATTCCGCCAAGTCCGGGACTTGTCGCTCTTGTTTCTAAGCAGAAAGATTTAAATGAGCTGTCTGGAGTAACGCTTCGAAATATTAAGCTTTGCTTTAGGGGCGGTAAGAAAGAAATTACAACTTCAGTTGGAGAGTTTTTGTTTACTGATTTTGGAGTTTCTGGTCCGCTTGTTTTATCGGCAAGCGGAAAAGTTATTGATTGGTTAAGTGATGGACTTAAGGTTTTTGTTGAGATTGATTTTAAACCTGGACTTTCTTCTGAACAGCTTCAGAAACGATTCTTTAAAGATTTTAAAGTATCCCCAAAGAAGAATATTAAGAATGCCTTAAAAGATTTCTTGCCGAGAAGACTTGTTGATATTTTTCTTTCGCGTAGTGGTATTTCTCCTGAAAAACAAGTCAATCAAATTACATCTCAAGAGAGAGAAAATCTTATTATATTTTTCAAGCATTTTCCTATTGAAATTAAAGAAAGCCTTCCGATGGAAGAGGCTATGGTTACCCGTGGCGGAATCTCTTTAAAAGATATTAACCCTCGAACTATGGAGTCTAAGAAAGTTAAGGGTCTTTATTTTGCAGGAGAAGTTATTGATGTTGATGGTGATACGGGTGGATTTAATTTACAAGCGGCTTTTTCAACGGGTTATCTTGCTGGACAATCTGCTTGTTGTTGTACTTAGAGATTTATTTTATAAAAAAAGTTTCGTGTTAAAATGAGCTGTTGTTTAGGTGTAGGGCTAAACAAGAAATATTTTTTATAGCAAGGAGAAGACGTATGATAAAATTTGTTGGATTATTCTTAGGATTGATATTTTGCTTATTTACTCAAGATGTATTCGCTCATCCACCGGTGCGTATCGATGTTTCTTATGATGCACCAACAAAAACAGTAACCGCTGTGATTGTTCATCCTGTGGCAAATCCAAAGTCTCATTATATAGAAAAAGTTGATGTTTCTGTTAATGGAAAAGAGGTTGAGGATAAAATATTTTCTTCTCAGGAGAATGCAAGCGAGCAAACTGTTAGTTATGAGCTTAAAGATGTAAAATCTGGAGATGTGATCGGCATTGAAGGGTATTGTAATATTTCTGGAAAGAAAGAAAATACAATTATAGTGCAATGAAAGAAAAAATAATATTTAGCATTCTTCGTATTTCTTTAGGTGTTGTTTTTCTCGTCTTTGGTATTGGAAAGTTTACTGGAGATTATTGGGCGAGAAGCATGGAAGCAATGACGATTGTTCAAGCGATGCCGTGGAATCCGCAATATTCTGTCTGGGCATTTGGTGCCATCGAAATTTTAACAGCCACATTTTTAATTCTTGGTTTTTTTGTGCGTTTTGTAGCTGTTTTAGCTGGTTTACAACTTTTATCGATTTTGATTGTTTTGCAGTTTCAGGAAATTCGCGACATTGGGCTTTTAGGGGCTGCAATATTTTTAACGTTTTATGAAAGAAAATAACATTCTAACTTCTTCTTATTCTATCAGCAGTGAACAATCTTAAAACTCACCTTATTTGCTTGGAATGTCCTAATGGATGCAATCTAAGACTTGATTGGAAAACAGATACGTCTGTCTCAATTTCAGAAAATAAATGTGCTAAAGGTATTATTTTTGCATCACGTATTCTAAAAAAAGAAAAACAAGCACATATTACAGTAGACGCTTGTTCTAAGCACTTGAGCAAAGAAATTTTATCTAAAATTATTTCGTTTTGGGATATCGAGATTGATCGATTGCGTTATGATATTGATATTCAGGGAAGCCCCGAGAGAACTGTTTTTCGTGTTGTTGTTGAAGATAAGAAGAATAATTTATATTTATTAGAGGAGATTGAGCAAAAAACACTTTTAAAGAAGCAAAAAATAGTTAAAAGTCTTGAGTTTTTATCGGACAAAGATCTTAAATATGTTCAACCATATTTTAAAAACAGAAACGAAGATTATATTATTTCTCAGGAAGGTCGATTGTGGCAGATGATTAAGTTTGTTCCGAGTGTTCGGCTTAATCGACGAGAATATATGTACGACGAATGGCGTGGAGATGTTTTAGCTGACTTTCTGATTGATCTCAAAACAAAATCTAAAGAGTTAGTGTTTTTTAGGGAAGAAAAGGCGTTTTCAATTAAAAAATATATTTATCGATTAGTTCAGAAGATTGAATCTTATTGTCCAGAGGCAAAGAAAGATGTTGATTTTGTAGTTAATTTTCTCGATAAAGATTTTATGAATATTCACGATGAGCTTCCTGTGTGTTTTTGTCATGGTGATTTTCATCCGATGAATATTGTTTGGGGACAAAAGAAAATAGAATATGTGATTGATTGGGAGTTCTTAGGGATTAAGCCAGAGATTTATGATATGTGTAATTTAATCGGATGTGTTGGGATAGAGCATCCATCAAGTCTTTATGAGGGGCTGATTCTTCCTTTTGTAAGAAAAATAAAAGCAGCAAAGATTTTTTCAAATATTAGTTTTGAGTATTTGATTGAATTTATTATTGCACTTCGTTTTGCTTGGCTTTCTGAGTGGCTTAGACGTGAAGATGAAGACATGATTGATCTTGAGCTGACTTATATGAAACTTTTAATTGAGCAAAAAGAAGATATTAAAAAGGCATGGGGTCTATAAATTTAGATATTTGAGTCTTGACTGATTTTTCTTGAAGTAGTAAAATTTATTTTAGAAAGAAATTTTAGTGAAAATAATAGGAGGTAAATATGGGAAATAAAATATTTATTGTTCTTTTGCTATCAGGCGTTGTTTTAAATTTAGGATTTTCTCGCGCGCCATGTTCAGATAAAGTTACAAAGAAGGATCTGGAAAAAGAAATTAAAGTTTTGCAGAAGAAAGTAGATTTTCTTGAAGTAGAGATTCAAAGAAATCATGGAGATTTTGGAAGTTTGTTTTTTGGGCGACGTCCGAAGAATCATTGGGATCCTTTTAAGGAGATGGAGAGGATGCAGGATGAAATGGATCATAGATTTCAACGCTCCTTCGGACGAATAGGTCCAGAACAGGGAATGTTTACAACATCAATGAATTTTGATTATGATTTTGGGTTTAAGGATGATGGAGGTTATTATGAATTAATGATAGATATGCAAGGGTTGGATGAAAAAAGTTTAGATGTAAAGATAGAGGGGGAGTCGATTACAATAAAAGGGTATTATGATAAACAAGAGTCGCAAGAAAGTCCAGATAGCTTTTATAGTTCGAAAAACTTCGGATCGTTCTTAAGTATTGTGCCGTTACCTGTAGATGCGGATGCATCAAAAGCAGAAACGCAAAGGAAAAAAGATCGTCTTATAATTAAGATTCCAAAAAGATCATAAGAAGTAAGAGTGATATAATTTAAAGAGGGCGGCTTTCAGAAAGCCGCCCTTTAATTTAATGAATAATAAATGATTTTTAAAATAGCTGGATAGGCTGCATAATTATATATGGTATGCATATATTCTAGAAGCTCAAGACACGTGACTTTATATAGGCATTACAAATGACATTGATCGATGCATGAAGATGCATAAAAATGGTAAGATTGCACGTTTTGCACGTATTTTTGAATTTAAGGAATTTTTGCATTCTGAAGAGTGTGGAATAAAAAGAGCTGATGTCCTTAAGCGGGAATGTGAAATAAAGAAGATTATACGAGAAAAGAAGTTGAAGCTTATTGTGGAAAGTCGTATCTAGGTTTTCTTGATATCAATACACAAGACAAAGATGTCATCTTGAAATTCTTTATCCTTAAATGAATTTAAAGCATCAATTAATTTCTGATTAAATATTTTCGCTTTTAAATCAAAATGATTCCTGATAAATCCTTCAAAGCGAGTTTCACCAAATTCTTCCATATTTTTATTCTTAGTTTCTGTTACTCCATCCGTAAAAAGAATCAATTTGTCACCTTTTAGGAAAGGTATTTCTTTTTCAGTGCCAGGGTCATTTTGGTTGTTGATAGAAATGCCTAAAAGCGTGTTCATAGAATCAAGTTGTTCAACCTGAGAATCTCTTGATCGATAAAGGTATTGACCTGGATGGCCATGATTAGCAAAAGTAAGCGTCATTTTTTCAAAATCAAGAAGACAGCAGAATGCGCTTAGAAACATATGGGTATCTTTAAAGTCTGTTTTAATAAAAGTATTGAGTTTTTGTAAAAGAAGATTTGGATCTTGTGTTTCCTTTGCTAAAGCTTCAAACTCAGAATGAATACGATTGACGAGAAGGGCTGCTGATACGCCATGACCTGTCACGTCGCTGATAAAGAATAAAATCTTATTTTGATCAACGAAGTGAAATTTTGCATAATCGCCACCAACATAGGACATAGGAAGATAGCTGACTGCAATATCGGCAAGATTTGTGCTGATTGATTTTGGGATTAAGGTCTTATGAATACGTTTAGCAAGTTTTAGCTCGTCTTGCATCTGATCGTTCTTTGCCTCGACCTCCTTTAAAAGAATGAAATTTTCTATTTCTCGTTGAGCATCCTTTTTTCTAACAACAAAACATAACATCGCTGATAAAAGAAGCAAGATGATTCCCATAATCCATGATTCCGTGACTTCGGAAGCAGGTTGAAGATAGGCATAATGAGTAAAAATATAAGCAGTAACTAAGAAATAGGTAAGGAAATAAAAAATTGTAATTGGGATAAGCTCAAAAGCATTCCACGGTAAGATAAAACATCCGAAGAATAAAGAAAAAAGATGAGCGGAAACAACATCATCCATTGTTGTTGGGTACAAAATATCAAGATATGACATAAAGCTAATGACTGCAAAAACAACGATATATCCATAAATTTTTATTCGAAGCAGGTTATGCGTTTTTTTAGATAAACGGCAAAAAAGAAAAATTGTAATCGCGAGTGCTAAGAAAGCACCATATTCAGAGGCATAAAAAGAAAAGTTGTATCGATAGAAAAAATATAAAGCATCATGAATAACGTAAAGGGTAAGGTAGAATCCTACAACTAAAGAAAAAATAAGTTGAATTCGTTCTCGAAAGAGCAAAACGCTTTGCTCTTTAAATTCATCAAGATATTCTTTTGGTAAGGGTTGATTTTTTTTAAATAGCTTCATTGTAATCTTTTAAAAATTTTATCCAAACGTTTCGAGATCTGGGTCCATCGAATTCCATAAAAAAGATTCCTTGCCATGTGCCTAATTGAATCTTCCCATTCTCAACGATAAAAGTCTGAGAGAAATTGATTAAGCTTCCCTTTATGTGTGCGTCGGAGTTTCCTTCGGCGTGCTGGTAATTGTCAGCCTGAGGAATTTTTTTACCAAGAAAATAAAGTATATCATCTTTAACATCTGGATCAGCATTTTCATTTACAGTAATACCGGCTGTTGTGTGTGGAGAGAAAACAGTTAGAAGCCCTGAGCGAAAGGTATTTTCAGAAATTAACTTTTGAATATTTGGAGTAATATCAACAATTTGATTACGGCTTTGTGTCGAAATTTGAATTGTATGCATAAAACAATTATATAATGCATTTTTTATTTCTCAATACATTTTCTTCAGATATAATTATAGAGGATTTTTGAAAGGATCTCTTATGAAAAAAATAAATGAGAAAATACTGTTTGCTGGAAAATGGATTTCAGTTAAAGAAGCTGTATTTCTAAATAAAGAAAATCAGGAGCTTAGCTGGGAATTTATTAAAAGAGAGAATGCGGTATCAAGCGTTATTGTTGTTCCTATTTTAATTCCGTCAAAAAGATTTGTTATTATAAAACAATATCGTCCTGCGATTAATGATTATATTTTGGCTTTTCCGGCAGGGCTTTCTGATGGCAATGATGCTCAAGCCTTGATAGAGCTAAAAGAAGAAACAGGATATGTTGGAAGAGTTATTAACAGAAGTCCGATGCTTCAAATTAATTTTGGACTCATGGATGAAAAAAGTCAAACTGTTGTTGTTCATATTGATGAAGGAAATGTCCAAAATCAAAATCCTCAACAAGATCTTGAGCCAACAGAGGAAATCGAAGTTATTTTAGTGGAACATAATCGAACAAGAGAATTTTTATTAAACGAGGCAAGAGGGGGTGTACGTATTGCTGCAGGCTTGTGGTATGTTTTGGGTTTGGATTTAAGCATTTAGATAAACAAAGGCTTGGAAAGGAGCATATGATGAAAATTGGAAAAAGAAGTGTTAAAGTTTTCAAGATGAAGAATCGAAAAGGTTATGCTGCGCTTTGTTGCGATCATCTTACGGAAGGATTGACTCAAAAACAATCTTTAGTGCGTATGGAAAAAGCTTTAGCGCGAACAGATCGAAAAGCAAAGAAATAGACATTCTAAGCAATGCTCCATAAAATGTCCAAAATAGTAGTTTTATTGGGATTTTTATATATATGCATGGAAATAAAAGACTTTTTACTCCACCTCAAAGTATTTGATATAAAGCGACTTAGAGAAAATAAGATTTTATAAAAGAAAGGGAACTTTTTGTTCCTTTTCTTTGTCTAATAAAGTAGAGAGGAATATTATGCAAGAAATTGCACAAGATATCTTGGAAAGATCAGCTGCTGGAGACCTTGCGGCGTTTGAGTGCCTTTATAGGGCTAGCAGTGGGCTTGTTTACAATGTAGCATTCCGTATTGTCGATAGTCATCAAGATGCTGAAGAGGTTACTCAAGATGTTTTTGTGAATGTCTATAAGAATTTAAGTAAATTTGAATTTCGCTCATCATTTAAAACATGGATTTATCGCATTACAATTAATGCTGCTCTTAATCGATCTAAGAAAATGATTAAAGAGAAAAAGCGAACTGCTGTTTTAAGTGATTATCAAATTGATTCAGTAAGTTTTAAAGAGCAGAAAGCTAATGATTCAAAGCCTGATGATGAATTGGTTCATCGTCTTTTATCAAGTCTTAATCCGGATCAAAAGGCATGTGTGGTTCTGAGAAATATTGAGGGTTTAAGTTATGAAGAAATCTCTAGATCTTTAAATATAAACATCAATACGGTTCGGTCGCGACTTAAGAGAGCTAGAGAGAAAATGGGAAAGCTTATTAAGAAAAGAGGTGATCATGATGAATTGTAAGAGTATTCAAGAATTGTTATTAACTGATTATGTCGATGGTGAAATGAGTGATTCTGAGCGTAAGATTATTGATGATCATTTAAAGAGTTGTCAAAAGTGTGAAGAGTTTGCGTTGTTAGCGAAAAAGGTCGGGGTTGATTCTTTTTCTGACACTGAAAGAGTTTCACCTTCTGAGAATGTTTGGCAGCGTATTAAAATGCAAGTTAGTTCTAGTTCTGAGAAGTGCAATATTTTTAATAATATTTTTTCCTTAGAAAACATAAAGAATGCTTTTGCTCTGATGCGACCCAGATTAGTCTTGGCGAGCATTTTATTTGTTGTTTTATCAACAACATTATTTATTAAGGTTTCAGAGCAGAATTTGGCTTTAAAACAGGAAGAACAAGTTGTTGTTTATTTAGCAACGCTAAGTGAGGATGATGATTCTTTTGATGAAGATTTTGAAACAAATATCGAGAAATATTTTTTGTAAAATGAAGGAACTTTTTAGAAGTTTGTTTTGTCTAAGATAGTGAAAGGAGGAAAGATTATGAGAAATAAAAAGTTAATGTTTTTAGCGGTTGTTGTTATGATTTTTGCTTGGACTAGCATTGCTCAGGCAAGAGGACATGATCGCGGGTATGGAGATGGTCCAAACATAGAGGGGCGGGGACCAGGCGAGGAAGAGATTCAGAAGATGCACAAAGGACTTGATATCACAGAGGAACAAGCTGTGCAGCTTAAAGCGAATCGGGAACAACAGAAAGGAAGGATGAAAAACCTTAAAGAGCGGGTAAAGGAAAAACGTCAAGCTCTTAAAGAGGTGCTAGAAAAAGAAGGCGTAACGGAAGTTTCTGTTGAAGCGTCAGCAACAGCTTTAAAAGATGTGCAGGCTAGCTTGGTTGATGAGAAAATAAGAAGTGTTTTGTCGGTAAAATCGATTTTAACACCAGAGCAATATGAGAAGTTTAACGAAAAGATGGGAAAAAGGCGTCCGCGTAAAGAAAAAGAGGAAAAAAAGCAAGGGCGAAGATCTGATCGTGAGGATGAGGGCGAGGATCGAGGGCCCCATCGAGATCATTGGTAAGCTTTTGTAGTGGTTGGAAAGAGAAAGAGCTCTGTTTATTAAAACAAAGCTCTTTTTAGTTTGGTATTTATTTAAAGCTTTTAAGCAAATCCCACGTTTTTTGACCAATAACGCTATCCATCATAAGCCCGTAATCTTTTTGAAAATGTCCAATCGCATTAATTGTATTTGGACCAATTCTTCCATCAAGAGTGCCATCATAATACCCAGCATTTTTAAGCGCTGTCTGGACTTGCACAGGTGTGGCATTGACACGAATGATGCCTAATCCATCTTTCGCTTCCATGGCTTCTTTTGAAGGTTTTTCAGGTTCTGTTAGCTTGGAAAGCTGAACGTTTTTTTGCTCAACTTTCTTTGAAAGATTATTGATTTTAGTATAAAGGCGAGAAATTTCTCGGTCTTTCTTGTTAACTTCATTTTCTAGAATATGAATTCGATTACTTAGTTCGCCAGTTTGTGCTTTGTATCCTGTTGTTGTTTGACAGCCACTAAATATTAATCCAGTTAAAATGAGTACAAAGAATTTCTTATACATGACAATCTCCTTAAATATATAGTTAATAACTAACTGATTGTAGTTGATGACTAGCTTTATTTCAAGCGACTTTTAAATTTTCGAGAATTAGAAAAAAGTTGACAGCAGAAGTGTTTAATCGTACTATCAATAAAAATAAGTTTATCTATTTTAAGGAGGAAATTATGGGATGTTGTGATCCGAAAAAGGAAAATTTTATAGTAAAATGGTTTAAAGATTTATTTGATAAAGTTGATCAAAAGTTAGAAAAAGAAAGCCAAGAAAAATCTTGTTGTTGCGATAAGGATGAGGATGATCAGAAATGTTGCAGTTAGCAGTTGATTGGCTTACTTATTCGTTGATAAATCTTGATCCTGCATCGCATTGGGCAAAAGCGTTGAATTTCTTTATTTATGATACTGTTAAAATTATGCTTTTGTTATTTTTTGTTATTGCGATCTTAGGATTCTTTCGTAGTTTTATCGATGAGAACCGAATTAAAGCATGGCTTGTTGGCAAAAAGATTTTTGCTAACTTCTTTGCAGCAAGCTTCGGCGCGCTAACACCTTTTTGTTCGTGCTCTTCAATTCCCATCTTTTTAAGTTTTGTTAAGCTTGGAGTTCCTTTGGGGGTGATGTTTTCTTTTTTAATTACATCTCCCTTGATTAATGAATATTTAGTTGTTTTGATGTTGGGATTTTTTGGTTGGAAAATTACAGCGATGTATATTGCCAGCGGAATGTTTGTTGGTATTTTTGTTGGTTTAATTCTTGGCAAAATGAATTTAGAGAGATATTTGGTTAAAGATCTGATTGATAATGAAAATAAATCTTCAAATGCTGTGGAGTTTCGTTCATTAAAGCAAAGAGTTTTATTTGGTGTTAATGAAGCTAAGTCTATTTTAAAGAAATTATGGATTTGGATTATTGTTGGTGTTGGTGTTGGCGCTATCATCCATAATTATATCCCAAAAGAAATGATTGATTCCGTGTTGAATAAGACAGGAATATTTTCTGTTCCTATAGCTACGCTTTTAGGTGTTCCGATGTATGGAAGTTGTGCAGCGATTGTGCCGATTGCTGTTGCGCTTTTTAGAAAAGGCGTTCCTCTAGGAACAGCGCTTGCGTTTATGATGGCAACAAGTGCTTTAAGTCTTCCTGAAGCTGTTATTTTAAGACGAGCTATGCGCCTTCAACTTATTGCAATATTTTTTGGAATTACAACGCTGGGGATTATTTTTACTGGTTATCTATTTAATTTCTTGCAAAACCTTTTAATCAACTCCTAATGTTTAATGAAAGAAAAAGTTTTATTTGTTTGTATTCATAATTCTGCAAGAAGTCAAATGGCCGAAGAAATTTTAAGGCAAATGGCACATGATCGCTTTGAAGTTGAAAGCGCAGGCATCGAGCCTGGTGAAATTAATCCGTTGGTTGTGCAAGTTCTAAAAGAGTTCTGCATCGATATTTCAAATAAAAAAACACAATTCGTATCCAGTCTTCTTGAAAATAAAAGAATATATAATTATGTGATTACAGTTTGTGATGAAGCGTCAGCTGAGAAATGTCCTGGTTTTCCATCAGATGCTATTCGAATTCATTGGAGTTTTGAAGACCCGTCAAAATTGCAGGGATCGGATCAAGAAAAAATAAAGAAAATTCGTATGATTCACAATCAAATTTACGATAGAATTAAAGAGTGGCTTGTTTAAAGAATTGTAATTTTTATTTTGAATAAGGAGAAGGAATGTCTATAAAAAAGTTTTCAACATTTGAAGGTGTTTTTATTCCAAGCCTTTTAAGTATTTTTGGCGTTATTATGTATTTGCGCTTAGGTTGGGTTGTTGGAGAGGTTGGGCTTATTGGTGCAATTTTAATTATTATTTTAAGTAATGTTATTAGTCTTACAACAGGACTATCTATTTCTTCAATTGTTACAAATATTCGCATAGGGCATGGTGGGGCGTATTCGATTATTACAAAATCTCTTGGCATTGAAGCTGGGGGTGCAATTGGTTTACCACTGTATCTTGCTCAGGCAATTTCTGTAGCTTTTTATATTGTTGGTTTTACAGAATCTTGGATTTATGCATTTCCGCAACATGATTTTTTAATAGTATCGTTGATTGTTTGGCTTGTTGTCTTGTTTGTTTCCTATCTAAGTGCTCGATTTGCTTTTCGATTACAATATGGTGTCTTAGTTATTATTGCGATATCTTTTTTTTCTATATTTTTAAGTACAACTACGCAAGGCAATCCCGAACCTTTATATTTTCCAAAGTTTTCAGGAGACTTTTTTAAGGCCTTTGCTGTTTTCTTTCCAGCCGTTACCGGGTTTATGGCGGGACTCTCAATGTCTGGAGAATTGGACGATGCAAAGAAAAGTATTCCGCAAGGAACATTGTGGGCAATTTTCGTAAGCGTTGTTATTTATTTAGTATTAACGTTTTGGTTTTGGCAGCGCGCATCAAGTGGAGCTTTAATTTCTAATACTTCGCTGATTGTTGATTTAGGTCGTTGGCGAATTCCAATTCTTGCAGGAATTATGGGAGCAACGCTTTCTTCGGCTTTAAATATGTGCGTTACAGCGCCGCGAACACTTTTTGCCTTAAGTCAGAAATTAGATATTTCTATTTTAAAACCTTTTATTTATCGTAATAATCAAGGTGAGCCGACAACAGCTATTCTTTTGACTTCTTTTATAGCCCTTATTACAATTTTAGTAGGAACGCTTAATCAAGTTGCTAGTCTTTTAACTATGTTTTTCTTGATTACGTATGGATTGATTAATCTTTCTGTTTTTATTGAGCAGACGATTGGCATTGCTAGTTTTCGACCATCTTTTAAAGTGTCAAAGATGATTTCATTTAGCGGAGCTGTTGGATGTGTCATTGTGATGTTTTTGATCAACCCGCTGTTTAGTTTAATTTCTATTGGTGTTATTTTTGTTCTTTATATATGGTTGATGAGAAAAGAGACAAAAAAATATTCACCAAATGTTAGAAGTGGACTTTTAATCTTTTTAGCGGAACAAATGGCAAAAGCAGCTGCGAAGTTGCCTTATTATCCTAAAATTTGGAAACCTAATCTTGTTGTGTTTGTTGAAGATATAAAGAACTTCTTCTCAGCTGTTCCGTTGATTCATTCCATTGTTTATCCTAGCGGACGCTTGACAGCGTTTCAGGTTTCAAGCAAGGAAGATAAGCAAAAGGATTATGAAAAAGTTTGTGAAGTTTTAGAACCTTTTAAAAGCAATGGTATTTTGACTGAGGCGATTGTTGTTGAAAATCCTGATGTTTCTTCGAGTGCAGTAACAATTTTACAAACGGTTAAGAATACTCATTTTCCTCCAAACACATTTTTATATTTGCTTGGGGATGATGTGTCTAAAGATGAGCAAGCTTTTGAGATTATTAAGAGGGCATCTCTTGAAAATCTTGGAGTTATCGTTTTAAAACAAGATCCTGATGCTGACCTTGATCAAGAAAATCCAGCTGTTAATCTTTGGATTAGAAAAGGAAGTCCGAATATTGATCTTTCTATTTTGACAACATTACAATTGAAAAAAAGCTGGGATGGCTTTATCCGTATTCTTCAAATTATTGAATCAAATGAAGAGAGGGATAGCGCCGTGGCGTATTTATCTCGATTGGCAGAGTTGATGCGTCTTCCTCAAGATGTAGATATACAGGTTTTAACTGGAAAGTTTCCGGAAATTTTAGAGCAGGCACCAGCTGCGCAAATAAATATTCTTGGAATGGCTGAGAATCCAGACCTTGCTTTAGTTCGCAAGGTCTCTGATGTCATAAAAACACCTGTTTTATTTCTGAGAGATTCTTCGCATGAAAGTGCCGTGGCATAATAACTCTAGGTGATTTTAGAAATTTAAGTATAATAGATAAGAATTGTTAATCATATTTTAAAAAGGGGGATTCATGAAGATTAAAGAGCTTGAAATTAATAAAAAACTTCGATTGTGGCAGATTATTGTTTTAATACAGCTTGTTTTAGTAATTTTTTTAGGGCTATTGGGCTTTCAGCAGAATTCAACTTTAGCTGTTCAAAGAGCGCATATTAATGTTTTAGAAGAAGCTGTGCAAATTAGAGAGCAAAATTCTCTTGTTTTATCAAGAAGACTTGTTGCGGCGATGACGCTTTTGCAGTCTGCGGCACAGCAAATTACAGGCAACGGATCTGTTGTTGAGTAAATATTAAAAAGATTCAGGACCCCTTCTTTTTTTAGTTTTTTATGCTATATTTGAGTTAGAAGTAATTGTTCTTTTTTTGTAGTTGTTGTACTTTTCAGGTCCCGCCAGGGAATGCTTCCCTGGCGGTTTTTTTATAGAATAAAGTTATTCTTAACGTATAATAAGTGTATATTAACAATAAATTGAGAAAAATATGATGCCCACATTTCACTTGATCATCCTTTTGATAGCTTTCGTTGTTGTTTCTGTTTGTGTTATTGTTTTTTTCTTTCCTTCGGAAGAGAAGAAGAGAAAGAAGAAGAAAAGAAAGAATGCTCCTGTAGAAATTTCTTCTGAAGAAAAGAAGTGGCAAGAAGCTGCTGTTAAGTTGCGAAAGCATATTGAGAAACTTCATCAAGATATTGATGTCTTAAAGATGCAACAAAAAAAGACGAATGATCAGCTTAAAGAAAAGAATCAGGCCATGGTAAAGATTGAAGAAAAACTAAAAAGAGAAAAGAAGTGGTTTTCTGAGCAGGAAGCTTCTTTGGGGCAGCGAACAAAACAGATGCGTGAACTTAAGATGGATATCGCGAGGGCGCAGACAGAGCGAGAAAATGAGTATTCTTTGAGGCTAGGCTCTGAGCGGGAGCTTAGAGACTTGAAAAAAGACATGCAGTCGATTAACACTGAAAAGAAAAGTTTGCTTCTGAAAGTAACAGAATTAAGTTTTGAAAGTAAGCATCAAAAAGAAGAAATCCTTGAGATTAAGAAGACAAATAAAGAGCTTTCAAAGAAAAAGGATGAGAAGGAAAATCAGTGGGTTGCAAAATCTGAATTTGTAAAACTTGAAAAAGAATTAAAAGATAAAGAAAAAGAAATCCAAAAGCTTCAAGAAATATAGTATTTTTAGGAATTTATGTTTTCCAAACGAACTAGCTGGTCTTTAGAAAAAAATCCTCTAACACATCTTTATGAAGATTTAAAAAGTCAAGGTTGTGACATTTTAGATTTGACTGTGTCGAATCCAACAAAATGTCATATTGATTATCCAGAAGAAAAAATCTTAAACCCTCTCTTAAATAAAGAAAATATTTTATATCAACCTGTATCGTCGGGATTGGTGTCTGCACGAGAATCTGTTTCGTCTATTTATGAAGAGGTTGGAATATCGATAGATCCTAGCTGTGTTATCTTAACGTCGAGTACGAGCGAAGCGTATTCTTTTTTGTTTCGTCTTCTTTTGGATGAAGGAGACCATATTCTTTTGCCTAGGCCTAGCTATCCATTATTTGAATTCTTGGCGAATTTAAACGATGTGAATGCTGATTTTTATTCTTTAACATATGATCAAAATTGGAAAATTGATTTTAAAAAGCTAGAAGCTCTTATTGGAGAAAAGACTCGGGCTATCGTTTTAGTGAATCCTAACAATCCAACGGGTTCTTTTGTTTCAGCTGAGGAGTTAGAAGAAATAAATAAAATCTGCAAGAAACATAATATTAGTATTATTTGTGATGAAGTTTTTTTTGATTATGATTTTCAGTCAAGTGGTTGCGGGGGAGATAGCTTGGTGCATAATCAGGAAGTTTTAACTTTTGTTTTAGGAGGATTATCAAAAGCTTTGGGGCTTCCTCAGATGAAGCTGTCTTGGATTCTTACTTCTGGGCCTAATCAGCAAGTAGATGAAGCCTTAGGGCGATTGGAAATTATTTGTGATACGTATCTTTCTGTATCAACGCCTTCTCAGAATGCCTTAAGCGATTGGCTGTCTTTAAAGACTGATATGCAGAAAAGAATTAAGAGTCGCCTGGAGAGCAATTTACTTACTTTTAATAAAATTTTGCATGAAAGAAAAGATTTGCTTGAGATGCGTAATCCTCAGGGTGGATGGTATGCAATTGCTAAAATTTTAAGAAATGTCGAGGAAGAAAAATTAGTTTACGATCTTCTTAAGGAAAAACATGTTTTTATTCATCCTGGCTATTTCTTTGATTTTGAGGATGAGCCGTATTTTGTCTTTAGTCTTTTAACCTCTCCGGAAATATTTTCTGAAGGCCTTCAAAGAATAATTTCTTATTTGGACGTTTTTTCTGAATAATCTAAATTAACAAGCTTGCAAACTTTCTTGGATTTGATAATATAGTACTTATATATACATATATTTATTAATAGGGGGAGAAATGGAACAAAGACCATCGTGGGATGAATATTTTTTAAAATTGGCTATGTTGGCTTCTGAACGAGCAACGTGCCCTAGAATGCATTGTGGATGTGTTCTTGTTAGAGATAAGAATGTTATTGCGACTGGATATAATGGTTCTATTCCCGGAGATGATCATTGTGAGGATGTTGGTTGCTGGGTTGTCGATAATCATTGTATTCGAACGAATCATGCAGAAATGAATGCTCTTATGCAAGCAGCAAAAAGGGGCCATCCGGTTATTGGCGCAATTGCTTATGTGACAAATATGCCGTGTACAACTTGTGCGAAGGCGTTGATCGCTGCGGGCATTAATCGAGTGGTTGTATTCTCAGATTTTCATGATACTTTGGCGGTTCAATTCTTCAAGAAGGCAAATATTGCTATTGATAAAGTTGCCAAGCCGTCTTGCCAAATAAACTATGATTTGGATAGTTATTCATCGGCAAGAAAATAATTTTATAAAAATGGATAAAGCCTAATGAAGCGTTTTATTTTTCTTCTTCTTTTCTTGTTGATTATTTTCTTTCTTATTCGTTATGTCGAGAACAAGAGTCTTTTCTTTCCTGATAAAGATTTGAGCATGTATGCCAATGATTTTTCGCCAGATTGCCAAGATATTTATTTTAAAACAGATGATGGAGTTGTTTTAAATGGATGGTTTTTTAAAAATAGGAGAGCTTTGAAGACGATGTTATTCCTTCATGGAAATGCAGGGAATGTTAGTCATCGGCTAGATAAGCTTTTGATGTTTCATGATATGGGATTTAATATTTTTATTGTTGATTACAGGGGTTATGGGCGAAGTGAAGGCGCTGCCAGCGAGCAGGGGCTCTACAGGGATGCAAGAGCGGCTTATGATTATCTTAAAAGTCGAAATGATGTTGATATGGACAAAGTTGTTGGGTATGGAGAATCTTTAGGTGGAGCCATTATTATTGATCTTGCTCAAGATAGAAAATTCTCAGCCTTGATTGTAGATTCAACTTTTTCTCGAATATCAGATATGGCTAAACTTGTTTATCCATATCTTCCTAGTTTTTTATTGTTTTCAAAAATGGATTCGTTAAGCAAGGTTGGCGATATGGATTTTCCAAAATTATTTATTCATAGCAGACAAGATGATATTGTTCCTTTTGAGCTTGGTCAAAATCTTTTTGAAAAAGCTTCTGAGCCTAAAGAATTTCTTGAGATTAAAGGCGACCATAACGAAGGGTTTCTGAAATCTAGAGGTGTATATACAAAAGGAATTAAAAGTTTTTTAAAAAAACAAGGTCTTGATTCTTGAGTCAGAAATTTCTTCGAACATTCAAAACAAAGATTTTAGATAAAAAGTCTAAGCCGATTATTCTAAGAGGTGTAAATTTAGGCGGATGGCTTATGATGGAGGGCTATATCTTACATAGTCCAAATGAAGGTGTTCGAAAATTCAAAAGAAATTTCTCTTCTCATCTTGGTGATCAGGCTTTGAATTCTTTTGAGAAAGAATTTACTAAAGCATTTATTCAAGAAAAAGATATTAAAAATATTGCTTCTCTAGGGTTTAACTGTATTCGCTTGCCGTTTCATTATAAATTAATTGAAACAAAACCTTATTGTTATAGTCAAAAAGGTTTAAAAGTTTTGGACAAGACTGTTGAGTGGGCAAAAAAGCATGGCTTGTATATTATTTTAGATTTGCATGCAGCTGTGGGATGTCAAAATCATGATTGGCATTCAGATAGTCTTGGTAAGGCGGATTTGTGGAAAAGAGAAAGTTTTCAAAAACGCACAGTTGCGCTTTGGTCTTTTTTAGCTAAGCATTATGCTGATGATCCAACGATTGCTGGATACGATATTCTTAATGAAGCTGTTGTGCATGATAAAGAGAAATTAAATCAATTTTATCATCGAGTTATTGAAGGTATCCGAGAGCACGATAAGAATCATATTTTATTTATTGAAGGAAATCTTTGGGCAACAGATATTTCCTGTCTAGATGATTTTGTTGATGACAATATAGTTTTAAGTATTCATTTTTATCACCCTATTGATTTTGTTTTTAATTTTGTCCAGAACCAGTCGTATCCTTTAAAAAAGAATTGGGATAAAATAATGCTTAAGAATATAGTCCAGACTTATGTAGATTTTGCGAAAAAAAGAAAATGTCCAGTTTTCGTAGGAGAGTTTGGGGTTAATTATCGATATAATGAATATGGTGAGGTTGACTGGCTTAAATATGTGCTGAGCCTCTTTAAAAAACATCAATTTCATTGGACTTACTGGACATATAAAGCAATTAAGAATTCTTGCTTCCCTGATGGAGTGCTAAGTTATTATCCGAATAGTTCTTGGATTAATCGCCAGGGACCAAAAATGGGGTGGGAGACTTATAAGAGTTTGTGGTCATCGTCACGAAAGGAAATAATTCAATCTTGGGACACAAAGAATTTTGAACCCAATACAAAAGTTGTTTTAGCTCTTAAAAATGCCAAATCTAAATGAAATAACAAGTTTTAGTAATCCTCGCGTCAAAGAAGTTGTTAAGCTGAGAGAGAGAAGTGTTCGCGATAAAATGAATCTCATGATTGTTGAGGGCCTTCGAGAAACTATGCGAGGATTCGACGCGGGCATTTATTTTAAAGATTTGTATTTCTCAAAGAATTTTTTTGAAGAAAACCAGCATGATAGTTTTATTCAGGAGGCTTGTTCATTAGTAGAAAATGTTTTCTTATTGAAAAAAGATATTTTTGAAAAAATTAGTTTTGGTAATCGAAAAGAGGGTATTCTTGCTATCTGTAAGCAACCTGAAGCTAAATTCTCAGATCTTAAATTATCGTCTAATCCGTTGTTGGTTGTTGTTGAATCATTGGAGAAGCCAGGAAATTTAGGAGCTATTTTAAGAACATGTGACGGAGCTGGGGTTGAGGCTGTAATTGTTTGTGATGAAGTGGCAGATATCTATAATCCGAATGTGATTCGTTCAAGTACAGGTGTTATTTTCTCAGTTCCAGTTATTAAAGCAAGTAGTCAAGAGACTGTTAAGTTTCTCAAAGAAAATAAAATAATAATTTGTGCTACTTTTTTAGGTTCTGAAAAAGAATATACAAAAATTAATATGAAAAATCCTTTAGCTGTTGTTGCGGGAAGTGAGAAAAACGGGCTCGATGATTTCTGGCGTAATTCTGCAGATGAGATCGTATCTATTTCTATGCGCGGAAAAGCCGACTCGCTTAATGTCTCTGTCGCAACATCGATAATACTTTATGAAGCCATCCGACAAAGAAATATCTAATATTCGTCTCCAGGTTTTTTTATCGCGTTCCGGGGTATGTTCTCGACGAAAAGCAATGGAGCTTGTTCAGTCACAAAGGGTGTCGGTTAATGGACAAATTAATTGTGAGCCATCAACGCCGATTGATCCTAGCAGAGATGTTGTGTACGTTGATCAGAAATTAATTAAAGGTCAGCATTATCAATATATTCTTTTAAATAAGCCAGCTGGATATACGACGACTTCAAAAGATCCTTTTGCCAAAAAGACTGTTTTTGATCTTTTGCCAGAGAATCTTCGAAGTTTAAATCCTGTTGGGCGTTTAGATCGAGAAACAGAAGGACTCCTTGTTTTTACAAATGATGGTGATTTGGCGTACAAGTTAACTCATCCAAAGTTTAACATTGATAAAGTTTACAAGGTTACAATTGTTGGAGCATTGAAATCAAAAACTCGCTTGTGCATTGAAGAAGGCATTGTTGTTGATGGAAAAAAGACTGCTCGATGCAATATCTTTGATGTTCAAACTTCGATAAACCAAACGACGTTAGCAATTAAAATTCATGAAGGTCGAAAAAGACAAGTTCGCGTAATGTTTGGGAAGATGAAACATTATGTTCGGTATTTAAAGCGTGAAGAACAGGGACCTTTAAAATTGGGAACACTAAAATTAGGAAAATGGAGAGATTTGACATCTCAGGAAATAAAAAGCCTTAAAGAATTATGATTACAATTACAAATCTTTCAAAGAATTTTACAAATCGAACATTATTCAATGATGTTTCGATTAGCATTTATCCAAACGAGAAAATTGGTCTTACGGGACCAAATGGTTCAGGAAAAACAACTTTGTTCTCGATCATTCGAGGAGAGATGGAGCCAACGGGCGGAGAGATCCAGATGCAAAAGAATTTAAATATTGGTTATTTGCCTCAAGAAGCCTCTTTTGATTCTAAGCGAACCGTCTTAGAAGAATTAACATCTGGTGATGATCGAATGATTGCGCTGAAGAAAGAAAAAAGAAATTTAGAAGATTCGAATAAGGCAGACACGATGCGATATGGGGATGTTTTGCATCAGCTTGAAGAGCTTGGAATTTATGAACTAGAGCATCGGGCAGAAAAGATTTTAGCTGGACTTGGATTTCAACAAAGTGATTTTCATAAACCTGTTAGTCATCTTAGTGGTGGCTGGCAGATGCGAACACTTTTGGCAAAGCTTTTGGCGTATCAATACGATATTCTTTTATTAGATGAGCCTACAAATTATTTAGATCTAAATGCAACGCTTTGGCTAAAAGATTTCTTAAGTCATTACAAAGGAACATTTGTTATGATTTCGCATGATAAAATCTTTTTAGATGATGTCACCAATTATAATATTGTTCTTGAAAATGCGCGCATTGTAAAAGTTAAGGGTAATTATACAGAATATGAAGAACAAAAAGGTCAGCAAGAAGTTAGTCTTGAAAAAAGACAAAGAATAATTGAAAAGAAGAGACAGCAGCTAGAGCGATTTTGTGAACGTTTTCATGCGCAGCCAAATCGAGCTTCAGCGGTTCGCAATAAGCGTAAAATGATTGAGCGTATGGAAAACATCGAGATTGATTATAAGCGAAGAAGTATTAAGGATTTTGAGTTTTCTGACATCGATCGAAGTGGGTATAATGTTATTAATCTTGATAAAGTTTCTAAGTCTTACGGAGAAACAAAAGTTTATGAAAATTTAGATTTCGAGATTATAAGAGGACAGCGTGTTTGTTTGGTTGGAGAAAATGGCGCCGGAAAGTCAACGCTGTTAAAGATACTGGCTAATACTATTTCTGCTGATACGGGTACTCGACGGTTAGGTCACAACGTGGATCTTGGGTATTTCTCACAAACCCGGCTAGATGTTCTAAATCCAATGAGCACTGTCTTAGATGAGGTCTCAGCAAGTGCGCAGGGAAAAGTTCGAGCGCAAGAAGTGCGAAGCTTGTTAGGACTTTTCAATTTTCATGATGATGATGTTTTTAAAACGGTTCGAGTCTTGTCTGGAGGAGAAAAAAGTCGCGTTATTCTCGCAAAGCTTTTAGTTGATCCGCCTAATTTTATCTTATTGGATGAGCCAACAACGCATTTGGATATTGATGGAGTTGAAGCGTTAACAAGAGCATTTCAGGCTTATGATGGCACATTGTGTTTTATTAGTCATGATTTATTCTTTGTTAAAGAAATTGCAAATCATGTTGTTGAAGTTGATTGTGGAAAGGTAAAGCAATTTCATGGAGGATTAGATTATTATCTTGAAAAAAGAATTGTAGAAGATGAAAAACAGGTTAAAGAAAAGAAGCAGATAAAATTAGAGAAGAAGAAAGAAAAAGAACAGAAAAAGAAACAAAGAAATGTAAGTTCCGTGATTGATGAGCTTCATAAGAAGCATAAACAAGCATTAAAAAAAGTTGCTGATAATAAAAAAGAAATTCAGAAGTTAGAAAAAGAAAAGATGGATCTGGAAACAGAAAACTATATAAAAGCGCGCGTTCTTTCCGAGCCTCATAGCCAAAGAAATAGTGAAACACTTAAGGAATTTGGTAGGCGTTTAAAATTTATTCAAAAACGCACTCGAGAAATTGAGATATTGATAAAGTCTCTGAAAAAAGAGAATAGGGAAATTAAAGGTTAAATGAAATTAAAAGTTGATCTTCATCATATTTTCTCAGACGGTAAAGAGCTTCAAAAAACATTAACAGATATCATGTCTCAAGCTCAGGCTAAACGCGTTAAACTTGTTGAAATTATTCCTGGAAAAGGTTCCGGACAGCTTAAAAAACATGTATTAAGATTTCTGGAAAAAAACTACAAAAACGTTTAT
Source organism: uncultured Planctomycetales bacterium (assembly GCA_964648665.1). Taxonomy (GTDB): domain Bacteria; phylum Omnitrophota; class Gorgyraeia; order Zapsychrales; family Aceulaceae; genus Aceula. Next base: position 55,053 of record CAZYOA010000007.1, read on the forward strand.
CATAGGATAGAGAAGGATGATAAAAACTGGGGACGAATCTTTGTCCATTTTCGTTTTAAATAAAGGATTTTCGATGCGCATTATTCTATCTATTTGTTTGATTGTATTTTTATCTTCAGGGTGTAGTTTTCTGCATGCGGAAGAATTGTTCCGACTTAAATCTGCGGGTGCTAACATGGCTGGTCAGCAGAAATATGTAACTGCAAAGGATGTTCAATTTGAAAAACTTCTTAAAGCGATCAAGGAAGATGAGATATCAGAATATAAAACAAAAAAAGATTTTAGTGATCAGTTTGGTGATCCTATATTTAAGAAAAAACCTTTGAATCTAGAAGAGTATTCGCAGCTGTGGCTTTATCGTTATTGCGATAAGATATATGGTTCAGAAAAAGTATATTTGTATTTTGGTGATGCAGGAAACTTGATTAAATGGGAACATCGAAACGCGAAGTCTCAATAAGGAAGATTTATCAAAAACTCTATTCAAGCCTTGGTCCTCAAGGCTGGTGGCCTGCCAAAACACGCCTTGAAGTTATTATCGGCGCAATCCTTGTCCAGAACACGAACTGGAATAACACAAAAAAAGCAATTGAGAATTTACGATTACATCGACTTTTATCTTTAAAAGAATTAAGGGCAATTGATCAAAAGAATATTTCTTTTTTGATTCGATCATCAGGCTATTTTCGGATGAAAGCAAAGAGATTAAAAAATTTTGTTGATTTTCTTTTTAAAGAATTTGATGGAAGCTTAAATGCAATGGCAAGACGAGAGACGGGAGAATTGCGTGAAAAACTTTTAAGCATTAATGGAGTTGGTCCAGAGACTGCCGATTCAATTCTTTTGTATGCTTTTAAGAAACCTGTTTTCGTTGTCGATACATATACAGAAAGAATTTTTTCTAGACATGGATTCTTTAAAGAAAAAATTAGCTACCAGGTTCTCCAAGATTTATTCTTAAAGAACCTAATAGCTGATGTTGACGTATTTAATGAGTATCATGCATTGATAGTTTATGTGGGTAAAACTTTTTGCAAAGCAAGAAACCCTTTATGTGAAAAGTGTCCTTTAAGAAGTTTTTCTCATGCAATCTAGACTGTAACAGTTTCGCTGACAAAGGATGTGCAGTGTTCTCTTAAAACATCTCTTAAATGTTCATCAAATAAAATAACATTTTTATATATTGTTTCGCCACGCGACATGTTTTTCTTTGATGAGCGAAGCGTTTGTGCTTTAAAAAGATGTGATGTCTTAGACCGTTGATTTGAGAAATTAATTCTGATTTCCAGGGAAGAGACATCTTTTAAGCAAAGACGTGTTTCACAGCAAAGTCCTAAAAGACTGATGTTGGTTGAAGATGTTTTGATGACGATGTCGTTAAACATAATCTCAATAGGAAAATTTACGCTAAATCGACGATAGCGTCTTTTTTCTACAAAAACATCAATGTCGTTAGAGGTTCCTAGTCGAGCTAGCTTCCAAGTGTTTCCATAGTTTTTAACCCAATCAACAGCTGCTGTTGCAAATCCAATTTCTTTTTTATATTTTTCGCTCTCAATCCATTTATGTTTTCGAATTTCCATAAGCGCTAAGCTATCTTTTAAAAATGAATATTTCTTTTTCATTCTTCACCCTCCTGAAGTTATCTTAATAAATTGTAAGCAATGATTATAGCAATCAAAAGAGTGAATTCAAGTTCTAAAACAAATATTTTCAAAAATTTCGTTTAACGTTTATAATAAGTAAACAAAAAAAAGGAGGATGTATGATGTGTCCAATGATGGGTGATCCAAAAGTGATGGCGTGCATGATGTTTTTAAAGCTTGCACTGATATTGTGGATTCTGTATGCACCGATGATGGTCGTTCGCAGGCTTGATCAGATTCTAAAATTGATGCAAGAAGATAAAAAATAGTTTTGATGTTGGCACACACTATTGTGCATATCGACATGGATGCTTTTTTTGCCGCTATTGAACAAGTGGATAATCCAAGCCTAAAAGGAAAGCCTGTTGTTATTGGCGCAGATCCGAAGAAAGGGCAAGGTCGCGGTGTTGTTTCGACGTGTTCTTACGAGGCAAGAAAGTTTGGCATTCATTCGGCTATGCCTATCTCCAAGGCTTACCAGAAATGTCCGCATGCAATATTTTTACCGGGCAGGATGTCTCGGTATCATGAGATGTCAGAGCGCATTTTTAAGATTTTATATGATTTTACGCCTGATGTAGAACCGATTAGCGTTGATGAGGCGTTTTTAGATATTACGGGAACAGAGCGAATCCACGGTCCTGCGCTAGACGCAGGCCTTAAGATTAAAAAAAGCATTAAAGAGAAAACAGGCTTGATTGCTTCTGTGGGAATTGCACCCATTAAGATGGCTGCAAAGATTGCATCTGACCTTTGTAAGCCAGACGGCATTCTTGAGATTAAGAAGGATCATCTGATAGATTTTTTGTGGCCTTTACCTATTGAAAAACTTTGGGGCGTAGGACCAAAGACAAAGGCAATTTTAAATGGCCTGGGCATTAAAACAATTCGAGATCTTGCGCATCATGAAAGAGAAGATCTTTGTCAGAAGCTAGGAGAGACAGGCGATCATCTTTATTGTCTTTCTCACGGCATCGATCAGCGCTCTGTTGAGTTTAATGATGAAGTAAAGTCTGTGAGTCATGAGCATACTTTTCAGCATGATACGAGTGACAAGGAAGTCTTGCATAGAACGTTTTTATATTTAAGTGAAAAAGTTTCAAGACGTCTTCGTGTTGAGAAATTAAGGGGTAAGACAATTACGATTAAAGTACGTTATGAGGGATTTAAGACGTATACGCGCGCAGTAACTCTTTCAGTGTCGACAAATTTTATTGATGATATTTATTCAAATGCTCGAAATTTGTTTGAAGGATTTTACACAGCCGCTAATAAAGTGAGGTTGCTTGGTGTAAGAGTTTCAAATTTTAAAGAATTGTATATTCAAGATAGCTTATTTAAAGAGAATGCTAAAGAAAAGAAAGAGCGTATTCACAAGGCTGTTGATTTGATTAAGAATAAGTATGGAGAGAAATCAATTCATCGAGCAATATAAAAAATTCTTTACAGAGATAATGAGTTTAAGGATACTATAGGGGCTATGAAGAACATTGTTATTCGAATAAGAGATTTAGAGTTTAAGGGAAAGTTAAATGGATCGCAAGCTGCCGGACAGGTTTGGGATGCTTTGCCAATTAAGTCATTTACAAGTCTTTGGGGACAAGAAGTTTATTTTCAGATTCCAGTTAAATGTGAACTTGAACAGGGATTTTCGTCTGAAACAGTAGAAATTGGAGATCTTGGATATTGGCCAGAAGGAGATTGCTTTTGTATATTCTTTGGATCTACGCCAATTAGTAAACCTGGCGAGATTCGCTCTGCTAGTTCTGTTAATATTATTGGAAAAATTGAGGGTGACTGGCAAAAGTTAAATTCTGTTAAAGAAAACGAAATGGTTTTAGTTGAAGAAGACGATTTATAAAATAAAGGAGTGGTATGGAAATTTCTCTGTGGGTTTTGTTAGGTTCGATTTTTGCTATTGTTGTTTCTTTTGGAGCAACCATATTAATTTTAAAAGAAATTATTCGAAAAGAAGTTCGTCAAGAGTTTGACTTTTCTCGAGGACAGCTAGAAGAGAAATCAGTTGCTGAGATGGAAATTAAGAAACAGGCTGTTGAGCATTCAGTTAAAGATTTAAAGGATTCTATTGAAAAATACTCACAACTTGTTCACCGATTTGAAAAAGACCGAGATGAAAAATATGGAAGTCTTGCGAATGAGCTTAAGAATACTTCTCAGGTGACATTAAAGCTGCAGGAAACAACGAATCAGCTTACTAACGTTTTAGGAAATAATCAAAAAAGAGGGGAATGGGGCGAACGGATGGCTCAAGACATTATTGAGCTTTGTGGCTTGCGTGAAGGTATCAATTATAAAAAGCAGGCAAAAATTGATTCTTCTGGCACGAAACCAGATTATACATTTTTGCTTCCTAACAAACATAAAATTAATATGGACGTTAAGTTTCCATTGAGCAATTATCGAGAAATGGTTAATACTGAAGACGCAAATCAAAAGGAATTGTATAAAAAACAATTTTTATCTGATGTTAAGCAACGTTTAAAAGAGATTCGAAGCCGTTCGTATATTAATCCATCTGAAGGAACTTTAGATTTTGTGCTGGTATTTATTCCCAATGAACAAGTTTTTGGATTTATTCAAGAAAGTTTTCCCTTTATGATGGATGAAGCTTTGAAACAAAAGGTTGTTTTGTGTTCGCCGTTTACTTTGTATTCTATGCTTTCTGTAATTCGTCAAGCATTTGAAAATTTTTATTACGAAAAAGCGACAAAAGAAATTATTCGCATGATTGATCTTTTTGTAAAGACGTATGCAACATTTAAAGATCGATTTACCGCTCTTGGCGAGTCGATGAAAAAGACAGTTCATTTATATGCTGATATCCGCGATAAAAGTTTTAAGAATTTAGATACAAAGATTAATCGTATTGAAGATTTTAAAAAAGGAAAAATGTCTTCTTCGGACGAACCGGGTGCGATTGAATTGAATCAAGAAGTGGAATAGTTATGGCAATTGTTTTCTATTTAAAATCTTTTCCTAAACATCTCTCTGCCTTTACTACAGATAATCAATGTGATTTCTTTTTTGATAAAAGTACGCCAAGATTGTCTTTATGTCAAAAAAGGTTTCTAGCGAGAAATAAAATTAAAGATATAGAGAATCTCTATAATATTCAGCAGATTCATGGAAAGCGAGTTGTTTGCGTAAAGAAAAAAGATTTTAATAATCAAAAACAAATTCCTAAAGCTGATGCATTAATCACGAATGATTTAAACGTTGCTTTAGCGGTGCGCACAGCAGATTGTATTCCTTTATTTTTATTTGACCCTAAGCATAAGGCGATTGGCCTTGTTCATGGTGGATGGAAATCTGTTAAGAAGGAGATTGTTAAATCTACTGTTAAGGAAATGAGTAAAAAATATCAAACAAATCCAAAGGATTTGAGAGTTGCTTTTGGTCCGTCTGTTCGTAAGTGTTGCTTTGAGGTTAAGGAAAAGTTTTCAAGAAATTTTCCTGAAGAATATTTTAAAAAAGATAATAAATATTATGTCGATCTTATTGCTGTGGCTAAAAAACAACTGAGCTGTCTTGGTGTTCAGGAAAGAAATATATTTGATTCGAATATTTGCACATGTTGTGATAAAAAGTTTTTTTCATACAGAAGAGGGGATGTTGCTTCTGGGCGAATGGTTTCAGTTTTCATGCTCACTTAAGGCTAAATAACAGATAAATATTTTGTAAAATATTAACTTTAAGTTAGAATAAGGCACAGTACATTTTGGTATAAGGAATTATGGTGAAGATTATTGTTTTGATAACAGCTGAGGATGAAAGTCAGGCTAAGAAAATTTCTATTAAGCTTTTGGAAAATAAACTGGTTGCGTGTTGTAATATTATAAAAGATGTAAAATCATTTTTTTGGTGGAATAGCAAAATTGATTCAAGTAGCGAGGTGATGTTAGTTGCCAAAACAACAAAAAAACTTTTTTCGAAAGTTGTTAAGCTAACTAAGAAATATCACAGTTATGATGTCCCAGAAATTATTGCTTTACCGATTGTTGACGGATCTCAGGATTTTTTAAAGTGGATTGATACATCTGTATCAGATCAAGGAGAATGTTATGAATAAGTATTTTCGTATTATCGGATTTTGTGCCCTTGCTTTTTTTGCTATAACTTTAACGAAAGCATCAAGTCAAAGTTTTATTTTTAAGAATCCGTTAGAAGGGAAAAAAGCTCCATCTTTTAGTCTTTCGACACTAGATGAGAGGTCTGTTGATTTTTCTAAATATCGAGAAAATAAGAAAACTGTTTTGTTTTTTTGGACTACGTGGTGTCCGCATTGCCGAACAGCTTTGAGAGATTTAAATTCACGACAAGATGAAATTAAACAAAGAAACATCGCTTTGGTTACTGTTAATGTGGGGGAAAATAGATCTAATGTTGAGTCGTATCGTCGAAAGAATAATATTACAATGGATATCTTTTTAGATGAAGATTCTTCTGTCTCTGAGAAGTATGGCGTTTCAGGGATTCCAAGTTTTTATTATATTAATGAAGATGGTATTATTAAAGCGACAAACCACAATCTTCCAGAAAACTTTGAAACTCTTTTTTAAATCTGTATCTTAAGCTTTAATCTTCTTGCTGTTCTGCTGGTGTTGTCCAGTCTTCAAGCTGTGCTTCTTTACGTAACCGAATCAAGAAGTTGCTAAAAGCATTGTCTTTTTTATCTTTAAGAATTCGCTGTTTTAAGTCTTCTTTTTGTTTTTCAAATTCATTCTCATTAATTGAAACAAATGCATTTAGATATAAAATGCAATATGCATTATCTGTTTTAACAGGATCACTTAAACGGTTGCTTGCAGTTAAGGCGAAGGCGGCGTTATGAAATTCAGGAGATGATCCGATTAAAGGCAGATATTCCCCCCGCTTAAATGGTGCAGGTTTTTCAATCTTAAGTTCCAAATTCTTAGAAGCATCGTCTAGATTAAGATTTGATTGATTTTCAAAAGAAGTCTTAATCTGATTTAGCGATTCTGATGCGGCTTTCTTAGCGAGATCTTTTGATTTTGTGCGCTTAACGGCACTTTCAATTTGTTTTTTTGCAAGCTCAAAACTTGGAACATAAGATTCTCTCTGGTCTTTTAAACTTAGAATATAAAATCCTTTAGATGTTTCAATCGGACCTTTAATGTTGTTTGATTCCAGTGTAAGTGCGTGCTCGAAAAGTTCTAAAGGCCAACCAAGATTAAGGTTTGGTTGTTGAGAGCTAAAGAATCCACTTTCTTGAATTGTTAGCCCATGTTTTTTAGCTAGTTCAGAAATTGTGATGTTTTCAAAAAGGTCTTCTTTGAGTTGAGTTGCTTGATCTTTAATTTTTGATTTCTGATCGTCTTCTGCCTTTTCGGGATATTCAAGAGCTAAATACTCGACGTTGATCATAAATGGAATCTTAAAATCGTCTTTATGTTCTTCATAGTAGCTAACAGCTTCTTCTTTGGTGATTTCAGTTGTACTTATGTAACTGACAAAAGAAAAAGGGATATAAGAAATATCAACTTTCTCATTTTGATTTTTATAGGCTTGAAGAACTTCTTCATCTGAGACTGTGATAGGATCAGTTTCTTGCTCGTACATTTTCTTAAATATCAAAGAATCACGAATTCCTTCTTCAAAGTCACGGGGTTTGCATCCAAAGACATATTGAACAATTTGATTATATAAACTAGGATCAAATTTGTCATTGCGTTTAAAAATATTGAGTTCAGCAATATTTTTGATAACATCAGCATTTTTAATTTTTATTTTTTGTTTTTTAGCTTCATGTAAAAGAACTAATCTATCCCAGGTTTCGGATTCAAGATCTAGAAAATCTTTAATCTTAAAGAAGTTTTCTCCGTATCTTAATATTGCCTGATTTCGAACATGCAAGAAAGCATCTCCAAAGTCTTGTTTTGAGATCTTTTTACCAAAAATCTTACCCACATAAGAGCCAGAATCTGGTTGAAGCAGGGAAGAGCCAATCCCAAAGAAAACAAATGAAATTGTAATCATAATTGCTAAGACCCAAGCTACTTTCTTTGCAGCACCTCTTCTAAAAGCTTTTAACATGGTAACTCCTAAATTGATGATTTCTTTAAATTTTTCTGATTATAGACCTCTCTACACCATTTTGCAAGGAGTTTTCGGGTTTATGCACGTAAGCGCTGGTTTTGTGGCAAAAATGCCCCCATATGCTATACTTTAGAAAATTCTTACTTATATAAAGATTACTTATGAATATATATATATTTAAAAATAAAATTTTATTAAAAGCCATTTCTTTGTTTGTTATTTTGGCATTCGGGGAAAGCGTGCTTTTTCCTTCATATATTCCTAAAGCATTGGCTCAGAATGCTTTAGGAATGCCTTCTGCAGGGACACTTGTTAATTTAAGTGAGCCTTTTACGCCTTTGATTGTGCGAGGACTACAGGTTTTTCCAAAAGATCCTCTGAGGCTTAATTTCATCATTGATCAAGCTGAATCTAAGCTCGAAAATCAAGAACTTAAGAAAGAAACAGAGAAATTAATTAGTTATTTCTTATCTGCTTTGACTTTAAAAGAAGACAATCTTTGGGTTAATCTTTCGCCTCATGAAAAGCATCGGATTATTCCTGATGATCTTGCAAGGACAGAGATGGGAAGAGATATGTTGGCTCAGGACTATCTTTTAAAGCAAGTGACGGCATCTTTGATTCATCCTGAAGGTAAAACAGGAAAGGAGTTCTGGGGGCGCGTATACAAAAAGGCTTATGAGCAATATGGCACAACCCAGATTCCTATAGATACGTTTAATAAGGTTTGGATTGCTCCTAACAAGGTTAAAGTTTACGTAAAAGCAGACAGAGCCTTCGTTGTGGAATCTTCGCTAAAAGTGATGCTAGAGCAAGATTACCTCGCGCTTAAAAGAAGCGCAGATTTTCAAAAAACGAGGGATGCATTTTTAAAATCCGATAATGCTCTTGCCTCTGAAATTGTTCGAGAGATTTTGATTCCTGAACTTGAGAAAGAAGTTAATGAGGGCAAAAACTTCGCTCAATTACGGCAAATTTATAATTCGATGATTTTAGCAACATGGTTTAAGGATAGATTAAAACAATCCATTTTAAGTCAGATTTACGCAGATCAAGGCAAGATTAAAGGTATCGATCCTGTGGATAGTAAGGTTTCTCAAAAGATTTATAATCAGTATTTAGAAGCTTTTGAAAAAGGTGTTTGCGATTTTGTAAAGATTGAGAAAGATCTTGGGACAGATAAGAATATTCCAAGAAAATATTTCTCTGGCGGAATTGAATGTGTTACGCCAGGCGATATTGAATATAAATCTAATCTTTCAGGGCGTGCACCAAGATGGGTGGCCAGTTCAGATTTACAAAAAGTTGATCTAAGCCTTAAGCCGATTTTTGATGATAATATTGTTTCTAAGAATATCTCTTCGTCGAATATTCTTACGTCTACTTTTTTAGGTTTTAAAGCTTCAGAATATTCGCCTGAGGAGCGTAAGCGTATTTCTAAAGAGATTCGTTTAAAAGTTCAAGAAATGTTTGGAGATGATTTCTATGGTTGGATTGAGAGAAACAAAAAAGAAAAAGGTTCTCAAGAGAAAATTGAAGAAGTTGCAATTTCTTTGGCAGGAAATCCAGACTTTATTAAATCTTCTAGAAAAGCGGAAAGCGTTAATAGTGAGATCATTCGCTATGCTGTTAGAAATAAAATTTTTCTAGGAACATCAGTTAGGTTTCGTGATTTCCTCGCAGAGATAAAAAAACATTTGTCGGAAGATCTTAAGAGTAAAGTTTTAAGCGTTAGTGTGAATTTTGAAGATTATGCTTATTTTATGTCAGCACTTAATCATCCAGAGATTATCAAGATTGTAGATTCTGAAGATTTTCGTAATTTAGATGAGCATTATCGCCTGACAGCATTATTAATTAGGATGAAAGAATTTGGTGCGTCTTTTAGCGATGAAACACGTCTTAACAATTATTTCAGAATTCTTCCCGATAAAGTTACAGGCAAGATTTCTAAGGATTATTTTATTAGTCATGCGATAACTGTTAAAGATGTTGTGATGATTAAAAAAGATGTGGAAGATAATTCTCAAATGCAGGATTTCTTAAGAGAATTAAGATATCAAGGAGTTGTTGAGGACAAGCAGCTTGATATGGTTTTACAGAAAGCGCGAGATCTTAAACTAGAAATTGGAAATCAAGAAATAAATATTCATCGTAAAAGATTTATAAATGAGATTTTAAGAAAGTTTCCTAGTGAAGATTTTCAGCTTAAGAAGAATATGATAGATATGTTTGGAGAAAATGTTCATCAGTGGACTAGGCGGCATAAGACAACTAAAAAAAGAGGGGATGCCACAAGAGATGTTATAAAAAGTCTCATTGAAGATAAAGAATTTCAAAATATTCTTTTAGATAGAGAAAAAGACGTTTTATTTGAAATGATCTCATATTTTATTGCGAATGATATTGATCTTTATGCATCTGGGATAAGAGATTTTATGGAGAAGTTGTATGAGGAATTGCCGGAAAGTCTGATAAAATATCTTCCTGGCAAAGAAGCGAAATATGTAAAATTTTCAGATTTCGTTTATATTCGAGCATCATTGGAGCATCCTGACATAAAAAACTTCTTTAAGTCTAAAGAATATCAAGAAGAAATGAAGCCTTTCAGGTTGTTGGCTTTTATTAAGAAAATAAGACAACTAGCACCATTGCAATCCTATAGCTTGCCCGCTATTTACAACGCGTTACCAAATATTTTAGATTCAAAAATTTTTAAAGAAAGAGATATCTTCTCAAATGATTTTTCATTTGATTTTGTTAATCTTGTTTATAGTATTTTAAAAATAAAAAAGATTTCTGAAGAATTTAAAACTCTTCGATTTAGATTATTAAATCGTTCACAAAAAGCGCATGCGTTAAAGAATAAGCTGTTAAAAGAAAGTTTTTTGTTAAGAAAAATGGAGTTTTCAGGTAAGCATGATACATTCTTTACACAAGCTGTTGAGTATCTGAATGTTGATCATTCTGAAATATCAGATTTGATTGTTAAGAATTTTGGACTAAAATCAAATGTTTGGCTGCAAAATCATAAGAACGAAAGCGCAAAAGAGGATTCTAAAGAAATTGATAAAGCTATTGATTCGATTCTAAGGGATGCGGAATTTAAAAAGTCGCTGAATGATCCAGAAGAAGAGATTAGCACCTGGTTCTTAAAGACGGCAATTAAAAATGATATTTCTTTAGGAACGTCTAATTTGCAAACAGCTTTAAGATCTTTAAAAAAGAAAGTTTCGAAAGATGTCGCCCAGAGAATTCGCTTGCCTCTTATTTCGTGTTCAGATTATATGCATTTAATTGCAGGACTTCAGCATCGTTCTGTTTTAAAATATTTAAGATCAAAGAAATTTTTAGAAGCGCCGGAAACACATAGACTTACTTTTCTTTTTTCAAAAGTTGTTGAAGTTTCTTCTGTTAACACTGTAGATTTGCATCATATTTTTCAAGCCCTTCCTTCTAAAATTTCACCATATTTAACCCGAGATAAGATTTTTTCAAATCCAATAACTTTAAAGGCGGCTCAAAATGTTATTGAGACTTTTGAAGATCAGGCAATACAAAATTTTATTAAATCTAAAAAGTTTTTGTTGATGGATAGTGATGAAAAAATTCAAGAAATTATTAGCATGGCAATAAGAAATTCCCTCCCTTTATCAGATGTAGATATCACGCCTGCAATAAAGAATTTTATATATCGAATAATTAATAGGGGGAATTTAGAAAAGATTTCAATTAGCGATCTCATTGATTCTGCTTTTGAATCCGCAGGAATCTTTGAGTGGATGAAAAAGCAAAAAATTGTAAATATGAGTAAATCTAAACTTTTAAAGAAATGCGAGAATGCTTGGAAGGACGAAAGTTTTATAGACATGTTTAGTGAAGATTCTCAGCATTCTCATGCTCTAGAGATTATTCAGTATTTCTTTAAAAAGTCTATTAATCTTGGAACACCATCCTTGAGTATCTTTTTAGATCTTTTAAGGAAATCGGCTCCGGAAGAATTGAGAGAGAAGATAAAAGATTTTCATATTACGTTGCTCGATTACGCTACTGTGATAGCTTTTGTTGATGATATTGGGACCCAAAAAGAAATAGATTCTAAAGAATTCCAAAGCATTCCGCCATACTTAAAGATTATTCGGTTAGTTGATATGGCACGAAATAATGGGTATGCGATAAAGACAGATCGGTTGTCTTCTATTTATCAAGCGTTACCTGAAAGATTGAGCGCGAAAACTTTTAAGAATCAGCTTTTAATGATATATCTGTCCTTAGATGAAGCTTATGAAATTATGAAAGATTTAAGATCAAAAGAAATGCGTAAGTATTTCTCATCAAAGCGAATTTCTACACGTAAAAATATTAATAGAGATGTTGATCTTTTAATTAAGAAAGCAAGAAGACAAGAATATATGTGGGCCAAAGAAAAGGTAGGCTACGGTCAAAGAGCATTTCTTAAGAAGATTCTTCTTTATTTAGGAAAGCATGGATATGGAGCTGCGGTTGGATTTTCTAAGAAAGAAATTTTATCTCAGGATATTGATGACAGCATAAGCCTTAACGGAAAGGCTCGTGTTTCTTTGGGAAGCGCGGAATCTGGTTTTAATGCGATGTCTTTTGATAATATTGCGAGAGTTGTTAACACGGTTGTAGATGAAACAGAAAAATGGATTATAAAGAATAAAGCTAAGAATAATAAAAAGGAAGTTCATGAAGATAGCCAGCTAAAAGTTCTCTTGGCTTACGATCAAGACGATTTTACTCAGAAAACCGCATCATATATTTTCTCTGTTTTAAACGCAGAAGGAATCAATACTAACATTGTTTTAGATAACGATGATGAAGATCGTTTTTTAATTGAACAAACCAAAGAGGAGTTTTTATCGAAATATAATTTTGGAATTTCTGTTCGCATGAGCAGGCTTTCACCTTATGCATGGATGAGATTTTTCTTTAACGGAGAGCCCTTGCCAGAAGATTTAAAGCAAGAGATTGATCAGCGTCTTCAGAGACAAGGAAGCAAGCAAAAGTATTTTCATGATATTAGCCTTTTAAATGCCTGGAAGCATTATGCTATCGAAAAAAATGACTTAGAAATTGCTGCCTCACCAGTTTTAAATAATAAAAATCAGAATACAGCTAAAGCATCTTCTATTATTAAATCTAGACCTTGGTTGTCTAATTCTAGATTTAAAAATCCTAAAAGAGTTGATGAGCTTAAAGAGATAAGAAGAGAGAGGTTTCGATGGGAGGCAACAAGAAAAAGAGCGGAAGAGCGAAGAAGTGCGCTTAAAAAGAGGTTAGGACAAAAAGCGTATGAAGAAATTATTGATCAAGAATATAAAAAAATTTTTCATGAAGTTGGAAACTATCGTGCTGTTTTATGTAATCTGTTAAAAGAGCTGTTGCCTGATTTGAAAGATTGGGAGCATTTTGATGATATTAATAATTTTGTAGATCAGAGCCTTGATGAATTTGAATTTGCTCGAACGTGTAGTGAGCAAAAAGATGCAACTCGAAAAGCGTACCTAAAGAAACTCAGCACAGATTTAATCTTGATTCAAACAAAAATGATTAGCTTAGACAGAGAAAAGAGAAATTTAGAAAATTATCCTATTCTTTTATCAGGATTTAGACAATTTAGAGAGCTCTTGAGTGTGGCAGAAGAAGATGATTTTAGTTTTTCTGATGTTCATTTGCAGATGGCAAATCTTAATTCTGTTATTGAAAATTCATATCATCAAAAACAACGAGAGACTATTGATATTAGCATAAACTTTTCTTTTGAAATTGAAGATATCCCTCTTGATGCGTTCAGGTTTAGTCATGTGATTATAAATCTTATTAAAAATGCGAAAGAGTCTATAGGCCAAACAGATGGCTTAATCTCTATTAAAACGGAAAAAGATGGTGATTTTGCAAAAATTACTGTTTCAGATACAGGTCCAGGGATTGACTCAGAGATGTTTCCAAAATTGTTTAAATTCGAAGCTACGTATGGAAAGGTAGATGGCCATGGCATAGGGCTTAATTTATGTAAAAAGATTGTCGAGGCGCATGGAGGAACGATAAAAGGGGAAAATATTATAGGCAGCACAATCGAAGAACCTTTAGGCGCACGATTTGTTATTCATCTTCCGCTTAAGAGTAGTTCTGTGGTTATTGCTTCGAGTGGTATTAAATTAAAAATAGAACCAGAATCTTTAGGTTTAACTTTAGAAAAAGTAAATAGTTTAATTGAGTTTGATCGCTCTGTTTTGAGCGAAATTGATCGCATGAAATTTCGTGCCCAAATAAATTCACGCCTTCAAGATATTTATAACTCAAATCTTGAAGATAGATATCCAATTATTCGCCTGACAGATTATATG
>CAZYOA010000008.1:0-65884 GCA_964648665.1 uncultured Planctomycetales bacterium
TTTAAAATTTCTTGCAAAATTTTACTGGTCGTTGGACCGATTCCAAAGATTCTCATTTTTTTATCTTTTCTTGCAAGAACTGTCGACCAAATAGCAGTTTGAATCGTTTTAAGATACGTGCGAATACCTTGATAAACGTTATCAAAAAAGACTTCATCAGCTTTATTCAAAAGTTGCGATGAACTCACAGAAACAAGACTAGAATCTCTCTTAGCCTTATAATCAACAAGAATATACTCATAATCTCTATCTTGTTCTTCAAAGATGATTTTAACAGGATCAGGAGTCATGGGATCCGCGTTAACCGAAACTTCCTGCTCAGTCGTTTTGACAGAAGAAACAAACATTGCAATTTCTTGGGCATCTTTTTTAGAATCATCTTTAACATCTATTGTTCTAATTCGAATATCCGCAACACCAAGCCTTTTCATTTCCTCAAATACTTTCCTATAAAATTCAATAACTTTTTTCCCTTTATCTGTATTTGGAAACGTCATTTCAAAATTAAAAGTTCCATCAAGAGCTAAGTTTTTATTAAACAAATTTAGCCAAATAGCAATAGGATCCTCATCGTATTGCGCAACAAACATCGATATAATCAAATCCATCTTAATAGAGTTGCCCTTATCATCAAAGAATCTTACTGTCTTAATATCCTCTTGCTTAAAAATAAAAGGTTTTTCAGATTTTAAATAATCATCTACATCTTTACCCGGATGCATCGCTAAAAATCTTGCACGGCCATCAAGAGTCATTGTCTCAGAATTAATATTATTAAGATCTGCTCCAAAAACTTCAACATTCTCTGGTTCAAATGTCTTTTCGCTTTTTACTCTTCGAATAGAATCTACATTCTCTTTTCGAGAGCTTATCTCTTGTCTATACTCATCCAAACTCTTGTTTCCATGCTCTTCCAAGATTTCTGTTAATGCCATCCCCGCTCCACACCCTGCATCTAAAACACGCAAAGGTCTACCACGCGCAATGCGGTGAGCTTCGCTAGCAAATCTTTTTAAAAATAGAGCTAAGGGATTTTTAGCTTGTGCTTTCTTAAACCTAAGATCAACCTGATTTAGCCACCAATCATAGTTTTTTATTCCACGATATGCCGTGTACTCTCTTTGCCGTGATAACAAATAATCCTGAGCTGTCTTCTTTGAAAATTCTAATACACTTGAAATTCTTCGCAATTTAGCCGGAGAACAAGATTTAGTAACTTCTAAAATTCTATCTTCTGGAACAATCGCATCTCGTGTATTTCCCAAAAAGCTCATACCACCCGAGAAATATTTTCTTGGAACACGTCGGTTTTCATGTTTGTCATATTCAACCTTAACAAAGTCGCACACACCTTTTTTAAAGGCATCTAAATATTGTCGATAAATCTTTTCTCTAATTTCTTTATCATCAACATCAACACCAGAAATTTTGGCTTGATTACTATATTTTTGATTTAAAACCGAATTTTTAAGCGTATTTTTAAACCATGTTGCCAGAATTAAAGAATTATAAACTTGGCGAAGATTGGCAAAGTTTTTACCTTGATTCACTTCCTTTTCAATCTCAGGAAGAACAATTTCTCGAACAATTTGAGATGAAAAGTTACTAGTTTGCTTTGTTTCATTCTCATTGTCTAGCTGTGCACCTATTTTCTGATTATCCAAATTGTTTTCAAGCGACAAATAATCTTCTTCAAGCATAACTTTTAGATGACTTTTTACAACAAAGGCGCGTGGTCCATTTTCATAGACAACTGCCTTTTCCGGCACAATCCATACTTTATTAAATGTATTAACTGGTATTTGCGTTGTTCCATATTTCTCAAAAGCTTCCTTGTAAATTCGATCCCAAAATCTTTTTCCGAGTTCGTCTTCTGGATAAACCAAAGAAGCTGTAATTTGCTTTAAAATATAATCTTGAGCTAAGAGGTCCCGACCCATTTCTGTTTGGCTAAAGGCATCTGGGATAATGCGATCTTCCTCATATGGAGATAAATTGACCCAAAGGTCTTCTTCTGGAATCGTTAAAGAAGCTAAGAAATATTTAATAAGCTTTTCACTCTCTTGCGTAAATTCTTTGTCATTTAAATTTGTATCACCAACATCAACAATGAAATCTAATTCAAAAGGATTTTTTGGATTAACACGAACACCTCGCAGCAAAACAGGAGAAAAGCTTGGCGTAAGCGTAACCATAGTTCCTGGCGCAGGCAAGAAACTTAATGTTTGCGCAGAAGCAGGCACAGCCATATTGGTTAAGAATGCCAAAATAACAAACCAACTAATTAACTTATAATAATATTTTAATATTGTCTTTTTATTCATATCTTCGCTTCTAGTTATTAATATTCATCTACCCTAACACATCAAGTATACATTCTTATATTAAGAAAAAAAGGGCATTTCAGCCGTTTTAAGAAAGCGCTACCTTATTATTAATATTAAGGATATTTATAAAAAAAGGCAACTTGAAGAATTCAAGTCGCCACAAATATAGCACATAATCTTTGATATTGCTACTTTATGCCCATTTTCTTTAATATTTTCATCATCAGGCACCAATTAGTAAAAAATGACTGCAATAAGTTTGCACCTACAAAAGCTGTAAGCCAAAGCCAGCGAATATCAACCCAAACAGCTAAGGCTAAGCTCAACAAAATCATAAATCCTGCTATACCTCTTAAAATTTTTTCCATACCTGCCTCCTTCTTTAAACTTCCTCAATTTTCTTAAAATGAATATCGAATTCTTGTATAAATGTTCTTATTACGCTTCATTTGACCAAATTCTGTATTTTCATCCTCACCCCAAGGCAAGTTAGCCCCAAATGTTACTTTCCACTGATCATTGATATCATAAGCAACAACAGGACGAACATAGCCATCATTATCCGTTGGAGAATAAAATGTAAACAAAGATACTCTAACTGTTTGATTCTTAAATAATTTCACAATACGATTTGTTAAAAGATGACGACGCTGATCCCATCTATAATCATTAGTCAAAAGATTGTCTCGATAATCATCATAATCAAGCTTTTGCTCATACATATATTGAAAACCAACGTTTAAATCATTACCAAGATCTTTGCTATATCCCATCATAGTTTTAAAAGAAGAGTTTTCAACTGTACGTAAATTTCCTTTACTATCATCACGTGAACGGATATAACCAACCTCAATATTTCCAATACCGCTTGCAAAAGGCCCACGCAAACTTCCACCATAAACATCCATAGGTTCATAATAAAGCTCTCGAGCCGCTTGATTCTTGTAACTTCGAGGATTTTTATCAAAACCATGGAAAAAATAAAGCGCAGCTTCATTGCTACCAAAATTACGATAAACTCTTAAAGCATACTCATTATTGCTCATTTGAAATGGTGGCTCAATCAAACGTCGTTCAGAATTTACCCCTGCAATACCTTTTTGAAAGGTATCAAAAAACGAAAGCCGATCGCCTTTAGGAATTGTGTTTGGTGCAAAATGCGGAATTGCAACAAGATCAATATTCGCAAACTTCGGATAAATCGAAACCTTAACGGCATCCGATGGTTTCTTTAGATATTCATTATCCCGTCCGATAAGAAACGAAACATAATCTTTTGGAAACATATCGTTAATGAAAAGAAGCTCACCTGTTCCCCACGTTAAAGCCTGACGCCCTATTTTTAAATCCACAATATCCATTGGCGTCAAGGCTAGATTAAGCTCTCTAAGCTCAAAACCTGTCTTTCCATTATAATATTCATCGACAGTAAAATCTCCCTTAAAGCTAAGAGATGCTCCTTTTTGTGCTAAATAATTATCTCCAGAAAAATTATGATTTGCTCTTAACTGAAGTCTTTGTTCAAAAAGATTATAATTATCTCGCTTTGTATTATCGTCGCTGACCTTAACCCCGTAATCCATTTCAACAAACCCATGAATTTGTGGCCACTCAGCAAAACCTGTTTGAGCAAAAGCTAAAATAAAAATTAAAGTAAGAACAGCTTTCTTCATCATTGTACCCTGAGTTGTCATAAAATTCCTTTTTTAAAATTAGGGTTGAATCCATTGCATGGGAGGTTTTCTTAAATATCGTTCAGTAAAAATATTATCAGCAAGTCCAATGTCGTATTGAACATTACTAAACTCCATTACAGTTTCTCCTCCACGCTCAACGTCTATTGCTCTTGATCTAACAACAGTTGGATGCCCATCAACATCTTGAACTTCTAAAGCCTCAATTGTTCGAACAAGATCTCCGTTTTTGTTATAATATTCGGCTTTCATCGGAATAAAATTCTTCGCATCAATCCAAACAAGATAATAAGCAAATTCAACACCTTGAGTTTCTTTAGGTGTATTTTTAATTTTATAAAGCCCATCTTCTTCACCTAAAAGTTCATGGTCATCAGCATAAACACCGCGGCCAGAAACATCTTCATAAACAAAATGAGATCCCACAAAACTTGAACGCTTATCGCTTGCCGAAATTCGTCTCACCAAATCTAAAGCCGGCAAGTACATCCATCGATCATCATCTTGAGCTATATTTTTCCAAACCATATAAGTCATACGAGCAACATCTGTTGGTTTTTCAAAATAAACATAAAATTTTTGCTCTTCTCCATCTTTAATATTTAAACGCAAGATCTTAAACTGCCGTATTCTTTCTCGTCCCTGAGAATCCGTAATTGTCATCTTAACGCTTGACCTTCCATCTCTCGAAGCATAGTACGATACAAGATTAGCTTTGTTTACAATAGTTTCTACATTTTGAGCAAAAGCAAAATTTGCACTCAAAGCAAGAACAGTTAACATTAAAAATATTTTCTTCATTTATTTATCCTCCGTTAAACAAGTCTTTCGTTTTGATAAAAAGTTACAAACACCTGCAGATAGAACCACAATGCCGATTGCTACAAATGTAATCGGTTTCCAACCAACAGCTGTATATCCAAACAAAACATAAGCAACCGCCAAAGCCACAAACAAAGCAATCAACATGCAATAGCTACATTTGCAACTTACTCCTTTTTGATTTTGATCAAACATCCAACTAGGATTTAATGATACTATAGATGGCAAAATAAATAAAGTCGCAATACTCGATACCGCCATAATTGTAAACATAAAGAAACCAACTGTTTTATACGGAACGAGCGGTGCTGCCAAAAGTGGCAAGAATCCGATAGCAACAACTAAAGCATTTCGAATAATAGCTCTCCCTGGACCTGCAAACATCTCATCGGCAGTAGCTTCCCATGTCTTTTTTTCTTGATGCACTTCAATCGTCCTTTGAATAAAATGAATCGCAAAATCAATCGAGAGCCCAAGTGTTAAGGCTGATAAAACAGCCACCGGCATATCATAATCTTTTCCAAAGAATCCTAAAAGACTATAAATAAACAAAATTGTAACTGTCAAAGGGATCATCGAAATTAGCGCCTTTATCGGCGACCTAAATAAAAATAACATCATAAAAAGAACAATAACAAAACTTCCTAAGAAATTTTTAAGCATTCCTCCAACCATATTATCTTGCCAAACAACATTGATATATGTAAGACCGGCCCAATTATAAGATAACTTCATCGGAGGCGGATTCTTCTCTATATACTTAGCAACATGCTTAACAACCTTGTTCATATCTTTATTATCTCCACTCTTAAGTTGAATCCACATATTAAGCTTTGAATAATCTGGCGTTGTTAAATGCCAGAGATCATCTGGCTTATGCGAATTCTCAAAGGAGATCAAGCACTGTGCAACCGCAGGCTTACTTTTCGGAATAACATTGTTGATTCTATCACCACCTAAAAGTTCATAATAAATCTTTTTAACAATATCAGCCAACGATGTTGTCTTTCCCACAAGTCCTGTTGTCATCAAATTATTTTGTAAATTTTGAACATAATGAAGCATTTTAGGTTCAACAAAGATTTCTGCATCTTTATCTTCCGCCTCCAAAACAAGATAGGCTTCATACGTTCCTGAAAAATGCTCATTTAAAATTTTATCAGCAACACGAATTGGATGTTTTTTTTCAAACCATCGAACAGGGTTATCATTAACCTGAATCTTAGTAATACCATAAACAGAAATCCCAACTAAAATCATCGTAATAATTAAAACAGCTTTGAAGTGACGCATCACAATCATCTTGATAACATTTAAAATTTTATCAAGAAACACTCCTTTATCCTGTTTTCCAGACAATCCAAATCCTTCAAACTTTTTAGGATTCATAAGCATGACATAAGCAGGAATAAGTAGAATTGTCAAAACCCACGCGACTAAAACTCCCGTCGCAACAAAGACACCAAAAACTTGAACTGGAGGAATCGGCGAGAATGACAATGAAAAGAATCCAACAGCAGACGTCAACGATGTAAACAACATCGGGCTAAAAAGTTCATTTAAAACAAACACAAGAGTCTTTTTTCGATCATGGTAAACATGATACTTGTCAAAGAATTCACTCAAAATATGAACCGAATCTAAAACAGCAATCGGCATCAAGAAAATCGGAATCATTGAACTCATAATATGAACCGGAAAACCGAAACCAATCAAAAGACCCATGGTTATTAAAACTGTTGCGATCGCAACGAGCATAGGTGCGATAATAAGACTTGCAGATTTAAAGAAGAACCACATGAGAAGAAAAATGACGAGGCCTGCTAACGGTGCAGAAACTGCCATCTGCTTAAACATCTCAGCACCAAACTGATCATTGGCAATAGGAAGACCTGTAAAATGATATTCATCTTCTGATGGATATCGATCAACAATTTCTTTAATCTTTTGAGAAACTTCATAACTTAAATCTTTTCGCTCAATCGGAATATACAAAGCAAGAGCTTTTCCGTTTTCAGAGACAAGCGTTCCATAAAACATTGGATTATCTTGTGCTTCATCTCTAATATGCAAAGCTTCAGCCGTTGTTTTTGGCGGAGATTCCATTAGCCAGTTAAAGCGAACTGTTCCAAAATCACCTTGCTGAATGTTATCCTTTGTCGATGGAGAAATAATTTCAGAAGCGATAACACCTTCGATCTTTTTAATCTCTTCTGTAATATTATAGATATTTGAAAGCGTATCCACATTAAAAACACCATTAGGATTAGAATCATTAACAACGCCAACAACAACGATATCAAAAAGAGCAAATTCCTTTTTCATTTCTTTATGAAAAACACGCACTGCAGCATCTTTGGGAAGCATATTTTCTGGATCTGTATCAACCTTAATCCTCACAAACTGAGTTAAGGCCAGAATAACGGTGACGGCCACAATCCAAACAATAATCTTTGGTTTATTTAAAGCATAATCTATAAATCTCTTAATCATTATCTTCCCTTTCTATTTCACGCTCTTTTTTTTCATAAGACCAAGCTAATGCGCCACCATCCAGAACTTCCTTATCATATAAATTTTACTTTTTTGCTCATATGAAATTTTTTTTATTTATCTTAAAATAATATTTTTTAGCATATTTTCTTCATCAACAGCAACCGCACCACCAATAACCTTAGCAATATTTCCACCAAACATTTTTCCCATAAGACCCATGTTCATGCCAGAAATATAAATCTTACCATCATCACCTTGATAAACACCCCAAGCACATGACATAAGCGTAGAAACCTCAGGATTTGTAGTAAGAACATCGTTGGCATAAGATCCCTTGCATAACTCAACAACTTTCACAGATCTTTTCATGTAAACGCCCTTCTTTTCTAATGTTGCATTAAGATCTCGAATCATTGGAGAGCTCCACCCATGCGCCTCAATAGATTGTTTTAGTTTATCACAAGTTTCGTCTATCGTAGCATATCGACTTTCATGGATCGTAATCATCATTTTCGGCATTACAATCCAAGAAAATAAAGCTAATGTAATAATACCAAAAATAAATCCAAAAATAAATAACTTAAGACCATCTCTTCTTTTAGAATTTTCTTTACTTGTAGACATTTCTTCTCCTTTTTTTCTAATTTAATATTAGAATATTGACATCCTTAAATATGAACTCCAAAAACCTCTATTTTAAAAAAACTTTGAGATCAAAGAAACTATTTCTTGTTTTGGAACAACACCGACAAAAGTATGAACAATGACTCCACCCTTAAACAAAGAAACTGTCGGAATGCTCATAATGCTGTAGTTAGATGCAATTTTAGGAGCATCATCAACATTAATCTTTCCAACCTTAATCTTTCCATCAAATTCTTCAGCAATTTCTTTAATAATTGGACCAAGCATTCTACAGGGACCACACCAGGGCGCCCAGAAATCAACCAAACACGAAATTTCTGAATTCAAAACCTCTTGCTCAAAATTATTATCACTAAGCTCTATTTCCATGAAATTCTCCTTTCAATTTTAAATATCAAGTCTTTTATAATATCGTATTATCCAGATATTACGTTTAATAAAATAAAAAAATTATTTTTTCAATATACTAAGAATCTTAACGACTCTTTTATCAACAACATTATAACAAGTCTCAACCCCTTCTTTCCTGCCTGAAAGGATTCCCCTTCTTTTTAATATTCCCAAATGTTGCGACACGGTTGATTGCGGTAATTTTAATATCTTTACAATCTTAGAAACATTACATTGATTCTTCATCAATCCTTCGACCATTTTTAATCGAACAGGATGTCCCAAGGCTTTTAACATATCGCTTTCTTTATTATAATCCATTTATCATCCTCTCTTATGAAAGTCATCTCTTATTGCATCGCAATATTACGATATTACGATGTATTTGTCAAGAAAATATTTATCCAGTCTTCTTTCTGAAAATTATCCTAAAGAAGCTGCCTTTTTTTCAAGTTCTAACATTTTAGTGGAAATAAAATTATGAAAAGCTCTTCTCTCGATACATCCTACAGATTTATTCTTATCCTTCGTAATCATCAAATACTCCAGATTAAGATTCGAAAATAAACTATTGATCTCTTTTGCTGAAGTTTCTATATCAGCCGTAATCCCAACTGACTCCATAATATCAACAGCTAAAAGAAATTCACTCATATCTGCATGCATAAAGACTTGACGAATTCCATCAATAGTAATAACACCTTTTAAGCTTAGATCTTTATCGACTACCGGATAATAAAGATGCGCATCATTGCTGAAGATATCAAGTATTTGATTTAAAGACGTATTTAAACAAATAGGCGAAATATCCTGATCGATAAAATCTTCTATCCTAATTCCTGTAATTAAATCTTCCTCTGTAACATTTAATCCTATCTCTTCTGCTTTTGTGACAGCATATTTCACTGAAGAAGGGCCAACAACTTGAACAATAAGAGTCGTTAAAGTAATAACGAAAACAATGGTTTGCCCCATAGGGCTTGGAAAGGCATGAGAAGCGATAACCGAAAGTCCAATTGCGACTCCAGCCTGACTAAAAAGGCAAAACGGAAGGTACTTCTGAACATTCTCAGGCGCCTTAGAAATTCTCGCACCTAAATTAGATCCCAACATTTTTCCGATTGTCCGGCCAGCTAAATAAACTCCAGACAATATCAAAATCATTGGTGTCAAATGAACAAGCTCAAGCTTTGCTCCGACAAAGACAAAGAAAAGAATATATATTGGTGATGCAAAACCTTCTGCAAGTCGAAAAACTTCTTTGCTAATCTGAGGAATTTTATTAACAACAACAACGCCTAAAGTCATCGCAGCCAAAAGGATGCTCACATGAATAAGCAAAGAAAATCCTAGAACAAACAAAACAGTCCCAACGAAAAATGCTAAAATACGATCTTTTTCTTTATAGTGTTTTAAAAGCCCTGAAAGAATTAATCCAGAAATCAAGCCAACTAAAACAGCTCCTCCTATTTCATAAATCGGCTGCAAAACTGAAAGCAAAACACTATCAGATGGGCTACCTATCAAATTCGAGGCTATACTTGAAGAAAATGCAAACAAAAGTAAGGATAAAGCATCATCAAGAGCTACAATGCCAAATATTGTTGTTGTTAAAGGTCCTCTAGTCTTATATTCCCACAAAACATCCGTTGTCGCCGCAGGAGCTGTTGCCGATGCGATTGATCCTAAAACAAGACCCAAAGCAAGGCTAAATCTAAAATCATGAAGAATAAAATATCCAACTATTGTTACAAACACTGAAACAAGAAAAAAAGCAGAAAGACCTTCAAAGAATAAGATATAAATAAATTGCTTCCCATAACGCATCAACACATTCTTCTTGAGTTCTCCTCCGATCATAAAACCAATAAGACCTAATGCGAAGTAATTAAAAGGCTCAAAAGATTCAATCATCTCATGTGTAATAATATTAAAAATTGAGCTACCAAGCAATACTCCAATGGCAATATATCCAACAACCTGAGGAATACGAAGCTTTTGAAATATTCGCCCTCCTACAGTTCCTCCGAATAAAGCAAGTCCAAGAATAAATAAAATATTAATATGAAAAAAAGATATTTTCTCCAGAATTATTTCTAGAAAATGTTCCATGTTAAAACTCCAGTCTAAATTAAAACGATGCAAACATTTTAAGACTTTTATGTTAATTTACAAGATAATTTTAAAGAATCGCCTTTTTGGAAAGAAAGTCGTCTTCTTGCAGACCTGATAATTAAGCGGGCATTATGGATAGTCACTTTTATTTTTTCATCATAAATAACATAATTCTTCTTTAGCGCAACAGGCGTAAAACTCGGCATAATAACATTACATCCAGCATCCAAAGCTTTTCTTTGAGCCTTGTTGCCTCCCAGAGTTGTCAAAGCAGTCGTCACCGGCATATGTGCATTTCTCGTCACAATCCTTGTTAGTGCAATTATTTTTAAAACAAGAGAGATATCTGAAAACTTATGACTTGCCAATGGCGTTTGACTCTGCGGCATAAAAGGGCCAATGCCAATCATATCAGGTTGAAAATCTTGATAAAACAAGATATCTTGAACAAGATGCTCTAGCCTCTGACCCGGAAGACCAACAATATTTCCAGAGCCAACCTGAAATCCAATCTTTCTTAAATATTCTAAAATCTTCAGACGCTTCCTAAGAGATTGACCCGGATGAAAACTCTTATAAAGATTCTCATCTGCCGTTTCATGCTTTAAAAGATATCGGCTTGCCCCCGCATCATAAAAAGCTTTATAATCATCAAAAGGTCTTTCACCTAAAGAAAGAGTAACCGCCAAATCAGGACATTGTTTCTTTATTTTTCTTATAACGCTTGAAAACTTATTCCTTGTATAGAAAAGATCATCACCAGATTGCAAAACAACCGTTTTAAAACCTTTTGATCGAACATTAGCTGCAGCTCTTACAATTTCAACATCCTTTAATCGCATCCTTTGGGCTTCTTTGTTTTCTCGACGCAAGCCACAATACAAGCAATTACGAACACAATAAGATGAAAATTCAATCAACCCTCTTAAAAAAACTTTATCCCCACAAAACTGTTTACGAGTTTGATTTGCTTGATTAAAAAGAACTTTTGAATCTTTATCTTTTAAGAATTCAAAGATTTCATTTCTTGTCATAGCCTTAGAGATAAAGATCTCTTTCTCCTTGTTCAACTCTCTGATAAAGACTATAAAACTTATCAAATATCTCGGGCATAAACTCTTTGACCTCTTTAATTTCTTTTTTTAAAACAGGCTCTGCAACTTTTCTTGTTTCCTCGCTTGAAAAATCATCAAGCCATTCTTTAAATGTTAAAATTGCATTAATTTTACAAAACTTTCCCTCTTGTCCGCTACGCAAAAGATCCATAATACATTTTCCTGTGCGTCCGCATCGATATCCAGCCGTACAAAAAGAAGTGATGTATCCCATCTTTGCAAATTCACGGATAACCTCATCGAGATTTCTTGTATCTCCTAAAATAAATTGCTGTTTCTTCTCTTCCTGGTCAGAATAAAACTCCGAATATCCGCCAATACCAATTTTTGTCGATGCATCTGTTTGCGTCACACCCAAAGAAATAGCTTCTTTCCTAATTTTAGCGCTTTCTCGAGCCGTAATAATCATCCCTGTAAAAGGAATCGACAACCGCACAACAAGAATCAATTTCATAAAATCTTTATCAGAAACAAGGTAAGAAGAATCTTTATTTATTGTAGCCCCTAAGGCTGGCTCTAATCGAGGAAATGAAACGGTATGAGGACCAATTCCAAATCTTTTTTCAAGTTCTCGCGCATGATACACCAAACCTAAAACCTCAAATTTCCAATCATACAAACCAAAAAGAGCTCCAATGCCAACATCGTCAATGCCCGCCTCAAAAGCACGATGCATACAATAAAGCCTCCAGTCATAATCGCCTTTAATCGTTTTTGGTGGATGAACCTTTGTGTAAGTCGGCTGATGATAGGTTTCCTGAAAAACTTGATATGTTCCGATACCAACTTCTTTTATACTTCTTAAATCATCAATACAAAACGCTGGCGCATTAACATTAACTCGTCTAATGCTTCCAATCCCTTTTCTCGTCTGCACATTAACCTCATAGATAGCCTTAAGACTATCTATAATATAATCAACATCATTCTTAGGATGCTCTCCATAAACAGCAATCAATCGCTTGTGCCCAATCTTTCCGGCTAAAACCTCAACCTCTTTCTTTATTTCATCCATAGAAAGAACTCTGCGTTGAGCCTCAACATTATCTGTCTTAAATCCACAATATTGACAATTATTAACACAATAATTTCCCATGTAAAGCGGAGCAAATGTAACAATTCGATTATTGTAAACTTTCTTTTTAATTCGCATTGCCGCTTTTTTCATTCGATCAATTAAATCCGGATTTTCAACGTACAAAAGCGCTGCTGTCTCTTCAGGCGTTAAATTCTGAATTGATTCTGCTTTAACTAAAATTTTCTCAATATACTCTAGATCTGGATTCTTTGCCTTTTCAAGAGTCTTTAAGATTTCTTTTTCAGATATAAAATTCTTACCATCAACAAGATACTTATTAATTTCATCTCTCTTAATTCTTTGATCTATCCAATTATTATTATTATTTTCTATATTGCTCATTTCAACGCCTTTTTTTTAACCTGTTGATAAATATTAAAACTCTCAGAAAAAGGCTCAAGAACTCTTTCCAAAACACCCTGTAAAAAAGAAATGCATACTCCATAATTTGTTACCGGAACTCCTATTTTCTTAGCATAATACATGCGCCTTAAGGTTTCTTTTCGAGTGATCATGCAAGATCCACATAAAACCGCTAATTTATATTCAGATAAATCCTCTGGATAATCTCGTCCCGAACAAACATCAATCTTAAGATCTGCTTTTGTATACTCTTTAAGCCATCGAGGAATTTTAACGCGTCCAATATCATCTTCTACCGCATGATGACTACACGCTTCTGCAATTAAAACTCGATCGCCATCTTTAAGTGAATCAATTGCACAAACACCTTCAACCATCTGATTAAGATCACCTTTAAGACGTGCAAAAACAATAGAAAATGTTGTACATTTAACATCGCTAGGCGTCCCTACAACCATTCGATCAACAACCTGAGAATCACAAACAACAATATCTGGAGGTGTCTTCAGCCTATCTAAAACAGACAAATACTCGCTCTCCTTAACGATAAGCGCAGAAGAATCATGATCAAGAGCATCTCGAATAGTTTGGACTTGAGGCAAAATAATTCTTCCCTTAGGAGCTTCTAAATCAATCGGAACAATCAACACCGATAATCCTCCCTTAGGCATCAAATCCCCAATCAACGCCGAAGGTTTAATAAAATCTTCAGGACAACATTCAATCAATTGCTCTTTAAGCAACAAAACATATTCATTTCTTTTTTCAAGATTTACACTTGAGCACAAAACAACTTTTTCAGTCTTTTTTCTTAAATCTTTAACAAAATCATCCGAAGGCTGCTGAATATCAATCTTGTTTACAACAATAATCAATGGCATGTTTTGTTGCTTTGCCTGATCACAAACATAATCTTCAAATTCTGTCCAAACTTCAGACTCAACAATCAAAACAACAACATCGCTTCGATCAAAAATCCTTTTTGTCTTCTTAATACGCAATTCTGAAAGATCAGATGAATCGTCTAGCCCTGCTGTATCCAAAAATACAACAGGCCCAATCGGAAGAAGCTCCATCGCTTTTTCAACAACATCTGTTGTTGTTCCAGCAATCTCTGACGTGATCGCAACATTCTGCCCCACCACAACGTTAAGAAAACTTGACTTTCCTACATTTGTTCGACCAAAAAGACCAATCTGAAGCCTTAATGATTTCGGTGCCGTCTTCATCAGTTAATCCTGCTCTAGTTTTCCTAAGCCCGATTTTACAAAAACACCATCAATAGCTCCAAGCTGTCCTGTCAATGCTCCAACTTCATCCGTATTGGCATCTACAATCAATGTCATAACACTTAAGCCTCTCTCCTTATACGGAATTCCCATGCGACCAACAAACATTGCAGCATGTTCATGCAAAACATGATTTACATCTTCAGCACTCTTGTCTCTATTTTCAATGATAATTCCAACAAATCCTAACCGTTTCTTCATCACATCCTCCTTTTTAAAAATAAACCCAACTTTATCATGAAGATAAGTCGGGTTTTTTATATTGCCCCCTTAGCGTTAGGATAACCTCCCTATTCTTTAGGAATTAAATTAATTTTCTATTATTTTTACTGTATATATTGTTCTACGATCTTTAAAAAATACTCTGGGTCAATCGGCTTTTCTAATATTGCCTTAACAGGCAAAAGTGTTTCACCGGTTTCATAATCAAAAGCAAAATTAGAAGCTTTTTTAATACCGGAAACAATAATAACAGGAATATTTTTTGTTGATTCATCAGATTTTAATTTCTGGGAAATATCGAATCCTTTCGAATCATGCTCCATCATAATATCAAGAGAAATAAGGTCTGGTTTCTCGCTTTGAGCTTTTACAAATCCCTCTTCGCCACCATTAGCAGACACAACTACAAAATCTTTAGCTTCCAAAAGAACTGTCACCGCTTGTATGAAATCAGGGTCGTCATCAACAAGCAAAACTTTCTTAGACATTACATCCTCCTTTTTTAGAATTCGTATTGTGATATTCTACAAGCAAATCTATCTTTTGTCTACTTTCGATATTCCGCACGCGGAATATATTTTGTATGCAAAAGATGATGAGCCTTCTCGCCTAAAGGCTTACCAAGAAAATCTTTATACAACTTTTGAATATATGGATTATCATGTGAACATCGAACACTTTTCGCAGCATCCTCATCATAAAGCCCTTTAGCTCGAGCGGTTCTAACCTCATCATTAATCATATAAGGTTGTCCACCACCTCCAACACATCCTCCAGGACAAGCCATAACCTCAACGAAATGATAAGGCAAAGGCTCATTATTCTTTATCGCATCGCGTATTCTATCTAAAACAGAAACAACATTTGCAAGACCATGCGCAACAGCAATTTTAACCTCTGTTCCTTTTATATCAATCGATGTCTCTTTGACTCCTTCAAGCCCTCGAACATCTTTAAAATCAAATTCTTTCAAATTTTCTTTTGTAATAACAGCATATGCTGTACGCAATGCGGCTTCCATGACCCCGCCTGTTGCGCCAAAAATTGTTCCTGCACCAGAATACTCGCCTAATAAAAGATCCGGCTCTTCATCTGGAAGATTATTAAAATCAAGTCCAGCTTGTCGAATCATACGAATAAGCTCACGCGTCGTAATAACCACATCAACATCCTGATATCCAGAAGCAAACATCTCTTCCGATCTAGAAATTTCATACTTCTTAGAGGTACATGGCATAATTGAAATAACTTTTATTTTCTTAGGATCAATCTTTTTTTGCTCAGCATAATACGTCTTAGTTAAAACACCTAAAATCTCATGCGGAGACTTAGTTGATGAAAAATGCTCAATCATGTCTGTATAAAACTTTTCCATAAAATCAACCCAAGATGGACAACATGTTGTAATCATCGGCAAAACGCCTTTTTTATGAACAAAGCGTTCGACAAATTCATTCCCCTCCTCCATGATTGTCACATCAGCTGCAAAATTAGTATCGAAAACTGTATCAAATCCTAAACGTCTCAAAAGAGCATAAAGTTTTTTTGTTAGATTTACGCCTGGCTCATATCCAAAGCCTTCACCAACAGCAACGCGAACAGCTGGAGCAATCTGAACAACACAATGTATCTCAGGATCTTGAAGCGCCTCCCAAACTTTGGCTGTATCATCTTTTTCAAAAATAGCTCCTGTTGGACAATGCGCAGAACACTGACCGCATCGAACACAAGGAGATTCACCCAAAACAATATCTCCCGCTGGTGAAATGCGCGTATTCACACCTCTTTCTAAGAAAGATAATGCCCAAACAGCTTGTGTCGATTGACAAACTTCAACACATCGGCCACATTTAATACATTTTGAAGGATCTAAAACAATTGTATTCGTTGTATTATCTTTTGGGATTTCTCTAACAATCTTTTTAAATTGTTCTTCGCGAATTCCAAAATCAGAAACAAGAGTTTGAAGTTCACAATTATTATTTCTTCCACACTTCAAGCAATCATTAGGATGATCTGACAAAATAAGCTCTATGACAGTTTTGCGTGTCTCAACAATCTCTGGATCATGCGTAATAATATCCATGCCTTCTTCGAAAGGCGTACAGCACGATCTCAGCATCTTGCTTGTCCCCTTAACACGAACAATGCATATACCGCAAGCTGCAGAAGGACTAACATCTGAATGATGGCAAAGAGTTGGAATCTTAACCTGAACTTTTTTCGCTGCATCAAGAATGGTCGTCCCTTTCTCGACCTCAACTGATATTCCGTTTATTATTCCTTTAATCATCTAAAAAACTCCTTTTTATATATCTTATCTTCTAATTGCTGAAAATCGACACACTTCAAAACAGCGTCCACATTGAATACATTTTTCCTGATCAATAACATACGGTTGATCTTTGCTTCCTGTAATCGCGTCTACAGGACAATTTCTAGCGCAAAGTCCACATCGCTTACATTTTTCTTCAATAACTGCATAACTAAATAAATCTGAACATTTTCCAGAAGGACATCGCTTGTCTAAAATATGAGCAAGATATTCTGCTTCAAAAAATTTCATTGTTGACAAAACAGGATTTGCGGCTGTCTGACCTAACCCGCAAAGAGACGCTTTTTGCATACATGCTGAAATAACTCGTAATTTTCTTAAATCATCCAGCTCTCCTTTTCCTTCTGAAATCTTTGTCAAAAGACCTAAAAGCTGTGTCCCTCCAATTCGACAAGGCGCACATTTTCCACATGATTCTTCAACGCAAAATCCTAAATAAAATTTTGCAATATCAACCATACAATCCGTTTCATCCATAACAATCATTCCACCAGACCCCATGATTGATCCCAATTTTTGAAGACTTTCATATTCAACTGGTGTATCAAAGAATTCCTCCGGAATAACACCTCCCGAAGGTCCACCTGTTTGAATCGCTTTAATCTTTTTCCCATCTAAAACACCACCCCCAATATCAAAAACAATCTCACGCAACGTTGTTCCCATGGGAACTTCAACTAATCCTGAATTTTGAACTTTTCCAGTTACAGCAAAAACTTTCGTTCCTTTAGATGTTTCTGTTCCAATCGAAGAAAACCATTTTCCTCCTTTTAAAAGAATAATCGGAATGTTCGCCAATGTCTCAACATTATTAATAACCGTAGGCTTACCCCATAACCCTTTAATTGAAGGATACGGCGGTCTCGGCCTCGGGCATCCTCTTTTTCCTTCGATAGAAGCAATCAAAGCTGTTTCTTCTCCGCAAACAAAAGCGCCAGCACCAAGTCGAATTTCTAAATCAAAATCAAATCCTGAGCCAAAAATATTCTCACCTAAAAGTCCATACTTTCTAGCTTGATTAATCGCCAAATTAATACGTTTAATCGCCAAAGGATATTCTGCACGAATATACAAAAACCCTTTTGTTGCACCAATCGCATAACCTGAAATCATCATTCCCTCTAAAACAGAATGAGGGTCTCCTTCTAAAACGCTACGATCCATATACGCTCCTGGATCTCCCTCGTCAGCGTTACAAATAACATATTTTTGATCAGACTCAACACCTTTAGCAAAATTCCATTTCATCCATGTTGGAAATCCTCCACCGCCTCGTCCTCGCAACCCACTGATCTTCATCTCATCAATAACGAAATCCTGAGATTTCTTTGATAAAATCTTTTTAAACGCTTGATATCCATCTTGACAAATATAATCATCAATATTTTCTGGGTCAATAACTCCACAATTTCTCAACACAACTCTTAATTGTTTATTATCAATCTTGAAAACAAGCTCTTGTATAACTTTGTTCTTTTTTAATGTTTTTTCAATAATCAAATCAAGATCTTCTTCTTTGACATTTGCATAAACAACATTTTCAGGAAGAATTTTAAAAACGATACCTTTATTATAAAGACCTATATCTGCGGCCCTGACCACCTGGATAGAATCAGCAAGATTCTGATCTCTAAGCTTTGAAATCAAAATGTCATAAAAATGCTTTGTTTTTTTATTTTCTTTTGTATCTTTAATTAAAACGATTTTCTTGTATCTAGACATTTTAGTTCACCTTTATATTAAAAATATGATCATTCAATAAATATTTTCCTGATGCATGTTTATCAATAATCTTAATCGCTGTTTCTTCATCCACTCCCCCATAGACAACCGTTGGCATTCCTTGAACGCAAACTTCAACCAATGGTTCAGCATGGCACATTCCAGAACATCCACATTGTTCAATTGCAATTTCTGCCTTGCGCTTTTCTTTTTCTTCAACGAGTGTCTTAAAAACTTTATCAGCGCCAGCGGCAATACCGCATGTGCTCATTCCAACTTTAATCCAATCGCCTTTTCTTTTTTGCCCTTGACTTTTAATTTGATCTAAATTTACTTTTTCATTTTTCATTTTGAAGAAATCTCCTTCTCAACCGTCTCTTTAGAATATTCCGATAAAATATCCATAATTTCATTTCGTTTAACTTTTCCATATGTTTTATTATCAATCGTCATAACCGGGGCAAGACCACAACACCCTAAACAGCGAACAGATTGAAGATGAAAAAGGCCATCTTTTGTTGTTTGCCCTTCTTCAACATGAAGAATGTTCTTAATCTCAGTAACAATGTCTGCTGCCCCCTTTAAATAACAAGCTGTTCCCATACAAACTGAAATTAAATGCTTTCCAGGAGGATCAATCTTAAAGTAATTGTAAAACGTAATTACCTCATAAATTCTGGCTAAAGGAATATCTAGAATTCGAGAAAGTTCAAAAGATACATCTCTAGGCACATAGCCATAATGATTCTGGATTTCATGCAAAACCATAACAAGATTACCTTTCTTTCCTTTCCATTTCTCTGCTAAAGCATCCAGCTCCCCAACAACCTTACGATGTTCTTCTCCAGTTTTTCGAATATAAGCACGAGCCATCTTTAATAATATTTCAGGCTTAACAGGCTTTTCTAAAACAGCCTTTACCGGAAGCGCTTTTTCATTTGGCTTCAAATCAAAAGGAAAATTAAGTTCTTTTCGAGCTCCCGTAATCAAGACAACAGGGATATCTTTAATCGCAGCATCATTAGCCATAGCTTTAGCCGTTTCTGCTCCTTCTGTTTTATACGTCATCATCATATCAAGAAAAATTAAATCCGGAGATTCATCTTTTACTTTCTGAAAACCTTCTTGACCATTCGATGCAACAACAACATCGTATCCACTAGCTTCCAGCAAAAGCGATGTCGCCTCCGTGTAATCATGATCATCATCAATAATAAGTATTTTATTTCTCATTTCAATTCCCTTTTTCTATACTTTTTTAATCCTAAACTTAAATGAATTACCACTCGCCTTTGGTTCAACCCAAATTCGCCCTCCATGCTTTTCTATGATCTCTTTTGTAATAAAAAGTCCGATCCCTGTTCCTTTTACGGTTTCCATCCCCCTGTAAATAATACGAGAAAACTTTTTAAATAATTTATCGACATCGATAGATTCAATCGGTTGACCATCATTATAAACTTCCACTTCAATTTCATCGCCTTTTTCTTCTAAAGAAATTCGTATTTGTCCTTTAACTTTCGCATATTTAATAGCATTACTCAAAAGATTATTAGAAACAATCTGCAAGAGTCCCGCATCACCTAAAATTTTAACACCTGAATCAAGATTATTAATAATCTCAATATCTTTCTCCTTGGCTTGTTGCAAAAAAGATTCAATTGTAATATCAAAAACATGCTCTTTAACTAAAAGTTCATTCTTAGTCAGCTGAAGCTCTGCTTTTTCAATACGACTTAAGTTTAAAAAGTTTTTTACTGTTACTGTTAAATAATCTAAATTTCGAGACACAGAAGCAAGTGTCTTTTCTTGCTTTTCATTAATTTCACCTAAAATCTTATTCTTCAAAAGATATGTATTTAAAACAATCGAAGACAGAATGCCTTTAAGTTCGTGCGAAACAAACCCGATAAGATCAAGATAACGCGTATTTAAGATCTCAACCTTTTCTTTCGACTTCTTTAAGCTTTCCTCTCTTCTAGCAAGCTTTCCAGACATATCGTTAAAAGAGGAAATAAGTTCATTAAGCTCCTGAATAGATGTTTTTTCAGTAATTTTACTATCTAAATTTCCTCTAGAAATCTTTCGGGTTGTAACCAATACTTCATTTAACGGTCTCGTAATCGATCCTGTCAGAATATAGAAAAAGACTCCTGCTAACAAAGCTGTTAAGAAAATAATCATAAAAAAAGCAAGGAATGTATTTCGTCCCATAATTAAAAATGGTTTTTCTAAAATACCTACATATAAAATCCCAATGATATTTCCTTTTATGTTCTTAATCGGCTCGTAGGCCGTAATATACCAATCAGTCACAACAAAAGCTTTATCAAACCATTTCTCGCCTTCTTTAACAACCCGTCTATAAACTTCATCTGATACGCGTGTTCCAATCGCTCTTTGACCTTCAGCGTCTAGAACATTAGTTGCAATACGAACATCATTTTGGAAAATTGTTACTGTTCCAACAGGCTTATCTTCATAAAACTTATTTTCAAAAACAAAATCAGAAATGCTATCAATAAGCTCAAAATTTTGATTAATAATCCGTCCACCATACAAGACTTTTACAACTTTTTCTGAAGAATTTAAAATCGGACGAGCATGCTCAATGACCATCAAATCACGAACAACCATTTTCTCAGTCGGACTAGCCTTTAACGTTGACTTAATAATAATCGATGCATCTTCTCTCTCTGGAACAATTTCTCTAAATTCATCACTTGAAATAATCCGATATCCACCAACAGGCTTCTTTGAATTAAGAGCCTTTAAAACAATCTCATTATTTAGTTGAAGAGCATCCGCTTGATTTACTAATTTCAAATAATCTAAGCCCGCTTTGCCTTCAACCTCTTTAAGATTCTGACTCGGATCCATAAGATCAATGGCTAAGCTAGCAAGCTGCAACTGTTGAGCGCATACCGTATTGACAATTCTTAAATCATTTCTAATACGATCTTGTGCTTGCTCAAAAATGTATTTCTTAATAAAAAAGAATCCAAAAATAGACATACACACAACTAAAAATAAAATGACGTATGATAAAGAAATTAAGATTTGAGTTCTAAGATTTATATTTTTCATTTTTCGTTCTCTGGACTCCAGCAAAATAGTTAACCACCTCTAGCTCAAGGCGAACATTAACGTTGTTAACAAAGAAACTTTCTGGAACTTTTAAATTAATTGGAGCAAAATTTAAAGCACCTTTCATCCCTAAAGAAACCATTTTATCAACAACCTGTTGAGCTGCAAAATAAGGAACAGCAATAACACCGACCTTAATTTTATTCTTCTTAACAAAATTATCAAGCTTATCTATAGAAAAAATTGAAACACCCACTTCTTGCCCATACTTCAAAGGATCAATATCAAACGCAGCAGCAATATGAATCTTTTCTTTCGAAAACCCATCATATTGCATCAAAGCTCTTCCAATATGACCGGCACCAACAATAATAACATTTTGAATCTTATCTTTTCCCAAAAGTGTATTGATTTGGTCAATAAGATCATCAACAATATATCCACCTCTTTTATTCCCAGAAATATTAAGCAAAGAAAAATCTTTTCGAACTTGAGCAGAATTAGACCCTACAACATTAGCCAAATGACCTGAGAAAACCTTTTCAGAGCCTAATTCTTTCAATCGATAAATTGCATCTCTGTAACGATAAAGCCTAGAAACAGATTGTTTTGTGGTTGCCATATTATTATTCTCTAATTCACTAATTAAGAGCACAATATACCATACTGACTATATTTGTCAACACAATAAAGTGAAAATAATCACAACAGATTTAACAAAAAAGGCTAGCTTCTTTTAAGAAGATAGCCCCTAAAACACCGTAATCTATATAATTATCTTAAAGCGGCTTTACAGCCTTCGCCTTAAACCCCTTATCGTCTTTTTCTAAATCAAATTCAACGTCTTGTTCTTCTTTTAATGTTTTGTACCCTGACTCCTGCTGAATCTCACTAAAATGAACAAATGCATCTTCACCAGACTCAGAAGTAATAAACCCGTAACCCTTCTGGGCATTGAACCATTTTACTTTACCTTTTGTCATTGTGCCTTCCTTCTTGAGACGTTTCGAGAAGACAAGATTCTCAAGAATCTCTTTCTTCTCTCGTGCTTAACCTATTTTTTACAATACATGACAAATATTTACTTGTCAACAACATTAGCGAGAAATCAGAATAATTTTATAAAAATACCCATGGCGGAGGCATCGGAACTTTCTTTAAGATATTAAAAATACCGCCAAGAATACTAAACGGAACTTTTAGCAATGCGCACCCAGATTGCGAAAAACATAAGATACAAAGAAAAACTATAAAGAAACTTATTTTTGTTTTATTTGTCATCAACAAATCCGAGGCAGTTGCGATGATGAAAGCATATGAATAATGCGCTTAGTCCCAATTTGACTATTAGCGACAACCATTGCTTTATCACTTTTTGAGACATGGCCAATAATACTTGCATCTTTAGAAAGATTATTCGATTTTAAAAGATCTAAAACTTTTATTGCTTCACATTCTGGAACAAAACAAACAAATCGTCCTTCATTAGCAACATATAAAGGATCAATTCCTAAAACTTCACACGCCGCGCGGACATCTTCTCTTACAGGAATTTCATTTTCAGTAATTTCCATCTTGAATTTAGAAGTTTTTGCAATCTCAACAAGGGCTGTGCCCAACCCCCCTCGTGTTAAATCACGCATACAATGTATTGTAACCTTTGAATCTAAGAGCTGCAATACTAAAGAAGACAAAGACGCACAATCACTTTCAATAACATTTTCAAAAGTTAAGCCTTCACGCGTTGCCATAATCGCCATTCCATGGCGAGCAATATCTCCACTTAGAATAATGCAATCGCCATCTTCAATCGAAGCTGGCGAAATATTCTGATCATGCTCAACAATTCCAACACCCGATGTATTAATAAAAATTCCATCAGCTTTTCCTTTGTCCACAACCTTAGTATCTCCTGAAACAATTTGAACATTGGATTCTTCAGCAGCTTTTTGCATAGAATTCACAACTCGCCAAAGAACATCCATAGAAAGCCCCTCTTCTAAAATAAATCCAACTGTTAAGAAGAGCGGTCGCGCTCCACACATTGCAAGATCATTAACTGTTCCTTGAATCGATAAAGATCCAATGTCGCCTCCGGGAAAAAATATTGGATCAACAACATAGGAATCTGTTGTCATTGCAATTTTGTTCCCTGGAAGTTCACTCACAGCTCCATCATGAGACTGATCAAGATGTTCATTCTTGAAAACCTTCCGAAACATTTTATCAATCAGCTGATTCATCAAAGTGCCCCCACTCCCATGAGCAAGCATAACATAAGGATAATCCGATACCGGAATTGGACAACTTGGTAAATTATATTCTTTTTTCTTCATTATTCTCTCTTATAGCGATAGTAAGCGCTACAAGCCCCTTCGGATGAAACCATAGGAGCCCCTAACGGATGATCAGGTCGACACTGTTTTCCAAAAGCATCACATTCATTAGGCTTTTTAATTCCTTGCAAAACTAACGCACTAATACACTCTTTTGGTTCATTTGCTGTAATATTGCTGACATCAAATATTTTCTCTGCATCAAACTTTGAATAATCCTTCTTTAAAATAAGTCCACTTCGAGGAATGCTACCAATTCCCCTCCACTTCCTAGAAGAAACTTCAAAAACGTGATCAATAATTTCTTTTGCCACAATATTTCCTTCTCTGCGCACGGAACGAACATATTGATTTTCAACTTCATATCGATTTTCTTCAAGCTGTTTAACGCACATATAGATACCTTGTAAAATATCAAATGGTTCGAATCCGGTTACCACAATCGGTGTCTTATATTTCGCGGCTAAAGGCTCATATTCTTCATAACCCATAATCGTACAAACATGCCCTGCTGCCAAAAAACCTTGTACTTGATTTTTATCTGAAGATAAAATCATTTCAATCGCAGGTGGAACTAAAACATGCGAAACTAAAAGAAAAAAATTATTAATATTTTGCTTTTTAGCTTGATATGCAGCCATAGCGTTTCCTGGCGCAGTCGCTTCAAATCCAACAGCAAAAAAAACAACTTTTTTATCAGAATTCTTTCTAGCAACTTCAAGTGCATCCATTGGAGAATAAACAATGCGAACATCTCCCCCTTCAGCCTTTACAGAAAGTAAATCTTTTTGGCTACCAGGAACTCTTAGCATATCTCCGAAAGAACAAAAAATAACATCGTCTCGAGAAGCAATTGCAATCGCACGATCAACAGACTCTAAGGGTGTAACACAAACAGGACATCCAGGACCATGGACGAGAGTAATCTCTTTTGGAAGAAGTTCATCAAGGCCAAATCGAATAATTGAATGTGTCTGCCCACCACAAATCTCCATGATTGTCCATGATTTCTTTGTTATCTGCTTAATCGCCTGAGCAACCCCTTGAACACTTTCTTTGTTTCGATATTCATCAACAAATTTCATTTATTCGCCTTCATATAACTCATCAATTTCACTTAAATACTCTAAAGTTTTCACAGCTTCCTCTTCATCCACTTGGCTTATAGCAAATCCGGCATGAACAATAACATAATTTCCAACCTTTGCATCAGGTACATAAGCCAAGTTAACTTCTTTTTGAATACCTGAGAAATCAACTTTTCCTTTTCTCTCTAATGCATCATTTCCTTCAATATTTATAATTTTTCCAGGAACAGCTAAACACATTTTCTTTTCCTTTTTTTTATTAAAACATACCATTATCTTTTCAATCAAAAAATGCTGAAGAAATTTAGTATATCACACTTTCCTTGACGCACCAAAGACTTGCCCAAGAGAAATTCCGCCATCGTTTGTTGGAATTCTCTGATGCCAATAAGGTGAAAATTCTTCCTCTTTGAGTCGCTTAACACAATGCTCTAAAAGATATTTATTTTGAAAACATCCTCCAGTTAAAACAATTTTCTTTAATCCGCTTCGCATTGATATCGCAATGACAATATCAACTAACGTATTATGAAATTTTCTCGCAATTATTCCCTTATCAATTCCAGATTTAAGATCTTTTAAAATATCTCGAATAAAAGATTCTTCAACAATCAAACTTTCATTCTTTTTTATATCAAAAGAATACACACAATTTGATTCCTTGTCGGAAATAGAAAACTCAACATTCATCGCAGCTTGACCTTCAAAATCAGAATAATAACAAAACCCTAAAAGCGAACTAACTGCATCAAAAATTCGCCCCACACTTGACGTTAAAGGACTGTTTATTTTCTTTATCAACATCGACCTTAAGTTTATTAATTCTTCAGACTTAAACATTTTAAGCAGCTCTATATTTTCATCTTTAAAAATCTTCTCTCCTAGCACATGAAACAATAATCCCACCGCTGATCTCCTAGGCTCTCTTATCGCAGCTTCACCTCCAGGTAAAGGAAACTGTGAGAAATATGCAAAACGTTTAAATCCATTCTTATCAATTTTGAGAAACTCACCACCCCAAATTGTTTGATCATCACCATATCCTGTTCCATCAAAACAAACACCTAGCACTTCGTCCTTAATTTCATTTTCAGCCATACAAGAACACACATGAGCATAATGATGCTGGATTTCTTCTTTTAGAAATCCAGATTCTTGAGCAAATTGTGTTGATAAATAATTAGGATGTTTATCACAAGCTATCAAAGCTGGAATAACATTGTACATTTTTGTTAAATCTTTAATTGTTTTCTCAAAGGTTTTCAGTGTTTTTGGAGTTTCTAAATCTCCAATATGTTGACTAACAAAAATATTTTCTTTACTTGAAAAAGCTATCGTATTTTTTATCTGCGATCCAACTGCCAAAACAAAATTCTTAACATCTTTAACAAAAACTGGAAGCGGAGCAAAACCTCTCGCACGTCTTAAAACCATTTCTCGATCTGCCATAATACGAACAATAGAGTCATCAGAATGATGAGCAATTTCTCTATTGTGAACTAAGAATCCATCTGCAATATGATTAAGCACATTTATCACATCAACATTATCAGTGCAAATTGTTTCTTCTGCCAAGTTTGCACTTGTTGCTACAATTGGTCGCTTTAAAATCTCAAGCAATAAGATATGAAGCGGCGTAAAACTAATCATAACACCAAGATAAGGATTTCCTGGTGCAACATTCTCAACAATTCTTATGTTTTCCTTTTTCTTTAAAAAAACAATCGGCGCTTCGCTAGACAATAGGCTTCGTTTCTCAAGATCAGATATTTCGCAATCCTTTTCAACTTCTTCAAGAGAATTGTACATAATTGCAAAAGGTTTAAGTCCTCTCTTTTTTCGATCGCGAAGCTTTTTCACAGCTTCCTCGTTTTGAGCATCAACAACTAAATGAAATCCGCCTAATCCTTTTATTGAAAGAACATCTCCAGCCTTAATCATTTCAGCGGCTTTTAGCAGAGCATCATAATGTGATGCAATTACTTCTCCGTTTTTATTTACAATTTCAATATGAGGACCACACTTTGAACATGCATTTGGTTGTGCATGAAACCTTCTATTTTCTGGATCATCATATTCTTTTTGACATTCTAAGCACATTTCGAAATTTTTCATCGTCGTGTTTACACGATCATAAGGCAAGCTTTCAATAATACTGTATCGTGGGCCACAAAGCGTGCAATTTGCAAAAGGATATCGATAACGTCTATTATTAGAATCTAAAATTTCTTTGCGACACTCTGGACAAGTAGAAATATCTGGTAAGATTAAAGCTTCTTTTTTTCCAGAAGCACTTTCTTTGATTTGGAAATCCGTAAAACCAATAGGATCTAAAAAGGAATGTTCTAAGCTTTGAATAAATGATATGGAAGGCTTTTCTTTTTCAATAGAAGAAAGAAATTGGTCTAAGGTATTTTTATTTGATTCTACTTCAATGATGACGCCATAGGAAGAGTTTTGAACAAAGCCGACCACATTTAAACTACCAGCAAGACGATAAATAAACGGGCGAAAACCAACACCCTGGACAGCTCCACGAATAATAATTCGAAGTCTTAATTTTTCCATAGCACGCAACGTTTCTAAGCAATCAAATAAATTTCTTCTCTAAAAAACATTTCTTAATAAACTCGATAGCATCTAAAAGATTATTTTGAGCTTTATCTGAAAGCTTTTCTCCAAAATCATTAAACTCATATCCACGGATACCCAAAACATATGCCTTCGTATCGGCCTTGAATAAATCATGCGCTAAAGCTAGCACAGCTTCAGGTTCGATACTATGTGTTGAAAAACTTATATCGGATTTAGGTTGAATCTCTTTAAAGAAAAATGGCTCTTGACCTTTGAGTGCTGCATCCGCAAAGATAACAACATCGTGCTCTGAAACACTTGAGGCATCTTCAACAGTCAGCTGATAATCAGAATCAACAGTTACGTCAGGGAGATTGAATTTTTCGATCGCATCAGCTAAGGCAGGACCCAATCCATCATCAAGTCGTCCAGGATTGCCATAACCAATCAACAGCATTTTACTCAAAGCAAAAAACTATTCCTTTACCTTTTTATCAACAAGCTCGCCTTTATGATCAAACAAGCTAACCATCAATGGCATCTTACCCATAGCATGCGTTGCACAAGAAAGGCATGGGTCATACGCTCTAATAGCAACTTCAATATGATTTAAAAGGCCTTCTGTGATTTCTGGTTTTCCACTCAAATGATCTTCAGCAACCCTTTGAACAGCCATATTCATTGGCGTATTATTATTTGTTGTTGAAACAATCAAATTCGCCATAGTCACTTGATCATTCTCATCAACTTTATAATGATGGAACAATGTGCCACGAGGCGCTTCAAGAAGGCCGACAGCCTCACCGCGTCGCTTACCTGTTTTAACAAGGTCTGTCCCTTGAAGATCAGGATCGTTTAAAAGTTCTTTTATTTTTTCAATAGAATGCAATGTTTCAATCATTCGCGTCCAATGATAAGCCAACGTCATATGATTTGGCTTTCCACCTGTAATCGCCATAAACTCTTGACGCTCTTTCTCAGCTAAAGGCGTATCAATAAAATCACAAATATTAACACGAGACAAAGGTCCAACGCGATACCAGCCATCTTCCGCACCAATAGATTTGATAAAAGGAAATTTCATATAAGACCAATCTTTAACTTCCTCAGCAATGTAGTCAACGTAATTTTTATAATCAACTTGATCAAAGATTTTATTTCCATCCTTATCAACAGCTCTTAAATTTCCATGATAAAGATCCATCGCTCCATCTTTTCGAACAAGTCCAAGATGATTGGATTCAAAAGTACCAAACGTTTTGGCTAAATCAACATTTTTAAGCGTATAATCTTTAGCAATCTCAACAGCCCCAATTGCCCATTCAACCATTTGATCGATATCTTTTAAAAGAAAATCTCTCTCTTCAATTGAAAGATTTTTATTAACACCACCAGGAATCGCACCTGTACCATGAATTTTCTTTCCAGCAGTCGCTTTAATAATTTCCTGGCCATATTTTCTCATCATAACACCTTGAACAGCTAGCTCTGGAAACTTCTGTGCAACACCAATAACATTTCTGATTGCAGGATCAGCATCAAATCCAAATAAAAGATCTGGAGAACAAAGATGAAAGAAATGAAGCGCGTGAGATTGAAACATTTGTCCATAATGCATCAAGCGACGTATTTTCTCAGCTGTTGGAGTTAATTCATCAACGCCAGCGATAATATCCATTGCTTTTGCAGCTGCTAAATGATGGCTTACAGGACAAATTCCACATAACCTTTGAACTAACACAGGGACTTCCCAGTAAGGACGGCCAATAATAAAACGCTCAAAGCCTCTAAACTCAACAATATGAAGCCTTGCTTGTTTAACATTATTTTGGTCATCTAGCAAAAGAGAAACTTTACCATGACCTTCGACGCGTGTTACCGGCTCGATAGTTATTCTTTTTAAATTATTGTCACTCACGTTCAAGCTCCTGTCTTATTAATCATATTTAATTAACTCGTATGGTAAATCAAGCGGCTTATTATTTAAAAGAGCCACTAATGCTTCCCAGATTGTATCTGCTGATGGTGGACATCCTGGAAGATGATAATCCATCTTAACAACTTCATGACATGGATACACTCGATCTAAACAAAGAGGAATTTCTTTATCTGATGGAATTTTTCCAGATGGGTTATAAACCGTTGGCCCATTTAAATAAGCTTCATCCAAGCATTCTTTTAAAGGAATGCTGTTTCGCATCGCAGGAAGACCACCGTTAATCGCACAATCTCCAAGAGAAATCAAAATATCGCAATTCTCTCTGAAATATTTTAGATTATGAACATTTTCCTCGTTAGCACATCCACCTTCAATTAAACCTACAAGACATCGACCTGTAAATTTTTTAAGATCATCAATAGGTGACTTGTCGAAATCGACAAGTTCAATAAGTTTTAAGATGCGCTCATCAATATCTAAAATAGACATATGACATCCGAAACATCCTGCTAAAGAAGCTGTTGCAATTTTTGGTTTTGCCATTTTTAAATTCCTCTTATTTTTAAAACTTAATTATTCTTTTCGATATCGGAACCAATTGGTTTTTGATCATACAATCTTTTCCCTATAGGTGTTGCGAATCCAACTCTTTTCTTAATAATAGCGCCAACCGGACACACATCAGCAGCTTTATC
The DNA here is from genome assembly GCA_964648665.1 of uncultured Planctomycetales bacterium. Taxonomy (GTDB): domain Bacteria; phylum Omnitrophota; class Gorgyraeia; order Zapsychrales; family Aceulaceae; genus Aceula. The sequence goes on from CAZYOA010000008.1 coordinate 30,333, forward strand.
GCTTAATTTCATATCTGTATCACCTAGTTTTGCATTTGCATTAACAGCAACTTTTTTCTCTGCACCGCGCCCAACAAACTCAAAAACAGTTTTTCCATCTACATCGCGCGACGCGTTAACACATCGTCCACATAAAATACATCGATTACGATCAATAAAGATATCAGGATGAGATCCATCAAGATCTCGATCTGGAAATAAATATGGAAATTTTGGTGCGCAAATACCTAAACGATAAGCTTCAGCCTGAAGATCGCAATTTCCACTCTTTTCACAAAACATACAAAAATGATTTCCTTCAACAAATAACATGTCAATAATATCTCGCCTAACACCTTCCATCTCTTCAGTCTTGTTCTCAATTTCCATTCCGTTAACAGCAGGCTCCGTACAAGATGTTTGACATCGTCCGTTAACTTTAACAGTACAAACACGACAACTTCCGTGCGGTGTTAAATCTTTAAGATAACAAAGCCGAGGAATATAAATACCCGCTTCATCAGCCGCCTCCATAATTGTCTGCCCAGATTTTGCCTTTACTTCAACTCCATCAATCTTTATCGTAATTGTCTTTTCGCTCATCATATTTCCTTTTTTATTCTGTGTAAAGTACCGATTTTCTACCTGCCGCTTGTTCGGCATCGCCTAAAGCCGCACGAATATCAAATGTTGGATGCATTCCGTCATCTGCTTTCTTTACAAGAGCTTCATATAACGGCTTAAAATTCTTCAGAGTTGTCAAGATTGGATTTGGCGACGTTTGTCCGAGGCCGCAACGGCTAGCCTTTTTAATACTTTCTCCAAGAGACTGAAGATACTCTAAATCAGCAGGCTCACCTTTTCCGTTCATAATTTCTTCTAATTTCTTTTTAAGCAAAACATTACCAACTCGACATGGTGTGCAATATCCACAGCTTTCATCAACAAAAAATTCCATATACTCATGCACAGCTTTAAGCAAATCACATTTTGGTCCAAAAATAACCATCGAACCACCCGTCCCTAAATCGTTATAGCAAATAATACGCGAGAACTCATCTTTACCAATAAATTGTCCTGACGGACCTCCAACCAAAACAGCTTTCGCATCATCTGCTCCAACATCTTTTAGAAGATCAGTAATCGTAACCCCAAATGGATATTCATAAATTCCTGGTTTTTTACAATACCCGCAAACGCTTAAAACTTTTGTCCCAGAACTGTTTGTTGATCCAATTGATAAAAACCAATCTGAACCTTTTTCTAAAATACGTGTTACCGAACAAAACGTTTCAACATTATTAACACTTGTCGGTGATTCCAAATATCCTTTTTGCGCCGGAAACGGAGGGCGAGTTTTTGGATCTCCTCGAAGCCCCTCACAAGAACTAATCAAAGCGCTTTCTTCACCACAAATATATGCGCCAGATCCCATTTGAATACGAATATCAAAATCAAACCCTTCCTTACCTTTAACTGCTTTTCCAAGAAGACTCTGATCCCTTCTCGCTTTTAGTTTTAACTCTAAAAACTTTCTTAAATATGCATATTCACCTCTTAAATATAAAATTCCCGTATTCGCGCCAATAGCATATCCTGCAATCGTCATACCTTCAAACAAAAGATCAAACTTTTCAGTTAAAAGAACTCGATCCTTAAATGTTCCCGGCTCACCTTCGTCAGCATTACAAATCACAAATTTATTATTTCCTTTAGCTGAACGCGTAAATTGCCACTTAAGCCCTGTTGGAAAACCAGCACCGCCTCTACCTCTAAGCTTTGCTATCTTAACAATATCAATAACTTTTTCAGATTTTAAAGCAAGCGCACGTTCAAGTGCCTGCCCAGAAACATTATCTGAAAAAATAACATCTCCTGCCTTTAAAACATTATTTACAACAGCAGATTGTACGAGATCATCGGCATTATTTCCATCACCTATTCCTAGGGAGAGCTTTGAAGGATCTACATCATTTTTTAAACTTTGCACAATTTCTTTTACTTTTTCTGGCGTTAATGATGGGGCAACAGTATCATTAATAATCGCTGCTGGTGCCTGATCGCACATGCCAATACAAGGCGTATACTCTAAAGTAATTTTCCCATCTGATGTCGTTTCACCAAAACCAATTCCTAATTCAGAAGAAAAAACTTCAGCAACATCTTTTAAACCTTTCATGCGATCAACAGTATCATTGCAAAGTCTGATTACGGTTTTTCCTTTTTGCTCTTTAGAAAGAAAAGAATAAAAAGAAACAACACTTTCAACTTCAACGCGATGAGCGTTTACTTGTTTTGCAATCGCATCCATAGCTTCAGATGAAACACAACCAAATTCTTTTTGGACAAATTGAACAATATCCATCATGCGTTTACGATCGTTATTATTAGATTGACAAATTTTTTGAACAGCTTGTTGCAGGGAATCGCTCATAAAAAACACCTTTTATTTGAAATGGTTTAATTTTTTATATAATCACGTCGAGAAATAAACATCTTGGTGTGCTTAGATCGTGAAAACTGGAACAATTAAAGATATTATACATTTTTTCTTGTTTCCGTGCAAAGCATTTATTAAAAATGTTAATATTTCCGAGATCTACACATCTGCAATGAATTTAGCTTTTTTACCAACACTTTCTTGACGCTTACTCTTAAGCCATGACACCCACTGACTCATTCCCTCACCATTTAAAGAAGAAACATGAACAATCTCTACTTTTGAATTCAATTTTCTTATATCACTTACAACATGATCAATATCAAAATTCAAAACACCCAGAAGATCAACCTTGGTCAAAAGCACAATATCTGCAGCCCTAAAAACAGTTGGATATTTAGCAACTTTATCATCTCCCTCTGGAATACTTAAAAGAACAACCTTTATGTTCTCGCCAAGATCAAACTCACCAGGACAAACCATATTGCCGACATTCTCAATAAAAAGATAATCGGCCTCATTAACATTCAATCCAGAAAGACTTTCAGTCACTTGATTTGCATACAAATGACAACTCATGCCAGTATTAATCTGCACAACATCCAAAGCATTAGATTCTAATCTATCTGCATCTCGCGTAGTTTGCAAATCTCCTACGATAACTGTTGTTTTTTGTTCCGGCAAAAGTGCAGAAATTGTTTTCTCCAACAATGTTGTTTTTCCACTCCCCGGAGAACTAATAAAATTAACAGCTAACAGATCAGCATTTTTAAAAATTTCACGATTTTTTTCTGCAATCGCATCGTTATCTTTTAAAATTCTTTTTGCAATAGTAACTTTCATTTAGATTCCTTACCTTGAATTGACTTTAAAATAATTTCATCCCCTTTTAAAACTTTAACATCAGCTTTTCGACATGTTGGACACAAGAAATCATTAAGACTTGGCTGAAATTGTTTTTTACAAATATTACATTCAGACAAAGGCGCAACCTCTATAATCTTTAGCGTTGCATTCCTTGCAATCGTATCTTGTCGCACAGCTAAAAACGCTTGCTGCATTACCTCAGGGACAATTTGTCTTAAAAATCCTGCTTCTATTTCAATCTCTTCAATTTCCTTAAGGTTGTTCTTCTCTGCAACATCAAAAACTTGTTCCATTAATCCAACAGCAATCGACATTTCATGCATTTTTTATCCTATTCTTGAATATCACAAAAAAGTGGTTTTCTTATATCCAAGGCGAAAACTTCTAATTTTTCCAAATTTCTAGATATCTTTTCAAATTTAAAAATCACTAAATCCTATCAGCTTTGCAAATTCACTCGACAAAACAAGATATCGTTTAGACTTGATTAAACTTTCAAGAATGCAAATATAGAAAGTACGCACTCAATTATTTTTTGAAATCTTTTTAACAAGATTAAAGACCTAGAAATTTTATGGCATATCCACAAGAAAAAACAGCCAACCCTGCTAAAGCATGGCTATAACGTTCAAAACGCCTAAAAGGAACAAAGCTCATACCAAAAGCGCCTAAAAGAACAGCACCAAGCATTGTTGAGATTGTTACGAGACTAAAAATACTAGCCACAATAATCATTGAAGAAAAGCTTTCTTTAACAGCTGGATACATCAAAAGAGGAATCAGAGGTTCGCAAGGACCTAAAACAAAAATGACAAACAAAGCCCAAGGAATTGGTTTTGCTAAATATTCTTTCTCGTGAACATGAGAATGTTCTTCAACATGTTTATGCTTATGATTGTGAATAGATCCATCGCTATGAACATGCGAATGCGTGTGAGGCTTATTTCTGATTGCTCTTCGAATACCCCAGATAAAATAAACAAACCCAAATGTAATCAAAGCCCAACCAGCCCATTCTCCTCGAATAGACTCAAAAATCTCAAGTTTTAAAACAGCAAGCCCTAAGCTTGCACCAACTAATCCTAAGATAATAGAGCTCCCAACATGCCCGATGCCACAACAAATTGTGATTACGACAGTTTTGAGATACGACCATTTTCTTGCCTTAGCCATAACAATAAACGGAACATAATGATCTGGCCCAAAAAGAGTATGAAAAAATCCGATTGACGCAGCCGTAAAACTTAAGATAATCGTTTCATTAGACATTTTTATCTCCTACAAAATAATTCGTGCATCAACAGCAAAACTACCATCTTTATTTGTAATTAAGGGATTGATGTCAATCTCTTTAACCAATGGTGCTAAGCGCTGAATAGAATAAAGCGTTTGAATGATAGAAGGCTTATGTGCTTGAACGCCTCTAAATCCATCTAAAATTTTCTTTGCCTTAATATCATTTAAAAGACGCCCTGCCTCCATCTTACCGAACGGCACAATGCGAAAAGATACATCTTTTAACGCTTCAACAAAAACACCACCTAGACCAAACATAACAACTGGACCAAATTGTGGATCATTGCTCATGCCAACAATACATTCAATCCCTTTAACCATTTGAATCAAATTAACACCGAGAATATTAGCATCTGGCATAGCGGCAGAAACATTATTCATCATTTTATTAAATTTCTCTCTAAGCTGCTCTTCATTTTGAATATTAACAGCAACACCCCCAACATCTGATTTATGGATAATTTCAGGTGAAGTAATTTTTATAGCCAAAGGATACATATCTTTAGCCTGCTCAATAGCTTCATCGAGATTACGAGCAAATCCCCATTTTGGCGTCGGGACTCCACAAAGTTCTAAAACTTTACGCGCTTCATGTTCAAGCAAAATAGTCCGTCCAACACTTTTAATTTTCTCAATCATATCCACAACTTCTTGTGGAGCAGGATCAATCTTTGGCAACTCTTTCTTTCGTCCTGAAATTTCTCTCCACTTATAAAGAGCACGCAATGAAGAAACAGCTTCGCTCACTTCACTAAAAGCCGGAATATGATTATCATTTAAATAATGAAGAGCTTCCGTCGTACGAGCACCACCAACCATCGCCACAACAACAGGCTTATTTCGATTTACATTTGTATACTCTTTAACAATTGTCTTTGCAATATCAATTGGATTTGTTACAGCTGTTTCGCAATAAAGAACAATAACAGCTTTAATTCGATCTTCAGTAAAAGCTATTCTCGTTGATTCCTCATAACCTTTCATGCCACTGCCACCTGTGATATCAATTGGATTTTTCGTACTTCCAAAATCAGGCATGGTTTTTCTAAATTTTTCTTCTAACCATTTAGAATCATCAATTAATTTAATACCTTCAAGCTCACATTCATCTGTCGTTGCAACGCCAATACCTCCACCATTTGTAATAATAACAGTCTCGTCACCTTTCGGCAGCGGTAAAGAAAAAGCACGCGCCCAATCAAAGGCTTGCGTAAATGTTTTAGCTCGCAAAAGTCCAAGTTGTTTAAAAACACCTTCATAAATTTTATCTGATCCCGACAATGATCCCGTATGTGAGGCTGCTGCTTTTGCTCCTCTCGTCGATGATCCAACCTTTAATATCACAACTGGCTTTTTAATTTCTGTTTCAAGAAACTTTCGTCCCTCCTTGATTCCTTCCATATAAATTAAAATCGCATCAACATCATCATCATTGTTAAAATACTCAATCAAATCTTTTTCATCAATATCCGCTTTATTTCCAAGATTGACTAAAGAAGCAAGCCCAATCTTTTCCATAGCAGTCCATCCCATCAAAGAAATCGCAAGTGCTCCACTCTGAGAAATAAAAGCAATCTTTCCAGGTCGAATATCACTTGGCCCAAAACTTGCATTTAATTTTGATGGTGTATACACGTATCCGAACATATTTGGCCCTAAAAGCGCGATATTGTTTTTATCCGCAACTTTCTTAAGCCGATCCTCGTCTTCAGTATTTCCAACCTCGCCAAAACCAGAAGTGATCACGGCAACTCCTTTAACACCCTTACGCGCACAACCTTCAAGTGTTTGAATCACAAGTGGAGCAGGAATAGAAATAATAGCAACATCAACATCACCAGGAACTTCTTCGACAGTTTTATAAGCTTTTTTACCCAAAACTTCATCATCGTTAGGATTGATTGGATAAATTTCACCTTCATATCCGCAATCAATGATATTTTTTAAAATCTGATAACCTACTTTTCCTGGCTTAGAAGATGCTCCAACAACAGCAACGCCGCGAGGCTTAAAAATAGCATTCAAATCTTTTTTATGATTTTGGTCTTCTGGTTCTTTCTTATTCAAACGAAACAAATCGCTAATCGACATAACATGCCTCTTTCTAGAAAATATATATATATGTTAATAATAAACTTATATTAGGAATGACGTGGATATTATAGCAAATAATAATTGTTTTTCAACGAAGTAATTTGATAAACCAAACTACTCAAAAATTAGGCACTTTTTTTGTTAAAATTTAAGCAAGTTTATGCTTATTAAAATTCGAAGCTAACTCCAGAATAAAAACTTCTCCCTTCGGCAGGATAAAACCCTATTTGATCACTGCCAGAAGAATAAACACCATATGCATCATACATGCGATCAAAAATATTCTTTACGCTAAACCAAAACTTTACATTTTTATACTGATAATCTGCCTTAAAATTAAACGTAACATGTGAATTTAATTTTGGCTGATTATTAGCCTGATCACTAATCGCAAAACACTTATCTACATAATCTGCAGAAAACATTGTCGTTAGCTTATCAAAGATATCGACTGAAATGCCCGCAGAAACAATATTTCTAGGAACAAAAGGAACTTTGTTTCCTGAATACGTTCCTCCCTTAAAGAATGCATCCTGATAAGTCCAACTAATAAAAGGCTCTAACATTTCCTTGAATAATTTTACTTTAGTACTCGCCTCAAAACCATAATGTCTTGCTTGAGGATCATAATTTGAATTCTTATTTGTTAAAGGATCATAATAAATCTCATCAAAAACATCCATTAAGAATATGCTCGCATCAGCCATAAGCCAAGACAAAGAAACATCGCGAATTCCAATTTCATAATTATGTGATGTTTGATGTTTAAGATCTGCATTTAATCCGCCACCACCACCCCAAGCAGCATAAACATTTTGATAATATTCATCCGTCGCAGGAAGTCGAAACGATCTAGAATAATCAAAATAAACTTGAGAACGATCATTATACTTATATCCCAAACCAAAATTGAAAGCTCCTTCTGAAATTGATCTTGTATCTTTATTAACAGACACAGATTTCTGATCAAAGTCGTAAAAAGCCCACGTTGCACGTCCACCAAAGCTGGTTAAGAATTTTTCATTAAATTCTATATTCTCTAAGCCATAAAGACCAAACGTTTGCTTTTTAATATCTACAAAATCTTGTGCAGAACTTTGATTTCCGCTTCGAATATTATCTTTAGAGTCAAAAAAATCAAAACCCAAAGTTGTGTTATTCTTAATGCCATCTGTTACCTCTGATTTAAATTGAACTTTAGGTCTAACTTCAAACGAATTAATTTGATGAAGTGTTTCATAGCGTCCCCAGGAGGAAACAGACAAAGACTTATTGTCTCTTTTGCGATAAGAAAACCCAGAAGAAAATTCTACCTCAGTATCTTTTATCAAGAAATCAACCTTCGGCGTCATGTTTACAAAGAAATCAGAAGTCCACCCTTTATCGTCTGGATACTTTGTTCCCTTGCGCCCAACAGAAGAAACATCTGATGCAAAAAGAGCTCCAGGCATTCCATAGCGATCTTTGTGATATCCAGAGGAAAATCCTAAAGAAACTTTTTCTGCAATTGAAATATCAAAATTCCCTAAATAATCATTAGACCAATAATCATTATTCGCACGATAGCCCGATGATTGCTGATGAGTGTAATTAAAGAAGTAATCCAAATCTTTAATCGTTGCACCCATCGATAAAAAAGACTTCATATGCTGATAACTTCCTATTTCTGTTCCTATTCGAAACGGAGACTTAGAATCCTGATATCCTTTCTTGGTAATAATATTGACCACGCCAGCTGATGCATTATCTCCATAAAGAACAGTTGACGGACCTTTAAGAATTTCAATACGTTCTACAGAATCAAGGTTAATTTGCCCCCAATCCGCACCTGACAGGTCCACTTGATTTGTTCTTCTTCCATCAACCAGAACAAGAATATTCATTTTACTTGTTTCACCAAATCCTCGAATATCGATATTGACACCTTTTGGATTACCAAGATAATCTGCGACAAAAATGCCTCCCTGTGACTTCATAGCCTCAGGGATTGATGTTGCTGTTGAACGCTCAATATCTTCTCGAGTAATCACAGAAACATCTCGCATAAGATTTAAAACATTAACATTACTTCGACTCGCTAAAACATTGATCTCTCCTAAATCAAGATAATCATCTGCCGAAACAACATTTGAAACAAATAAGCACATCCCTATCAAAAAAATAATCTTTTTTTTCATTCTTATCCTTTCTATCTAAATAAAAAACTCCCAACCGAAAAATCAGCTGGGAGTGCATCCTCGAAACTATAGCCCTCAACAATTATTTATATGTTGTCCTAAGCGCAACATACAAAATATATAACTTTAGGAAGGCATTCTGGCTTCTAGAAATTTTCTAGTTACAGCAGCGGGACTGCATCTGATTTACACAGATTTTCCCTTTTAAGCTCTCAATTTCTTAAGAGCACCTAAAGATTAAGAATTTTAAAGAACGTGTGCAAAACGAGTTTGCTTTATTCGCTTTGCAATCAATTCGTAAGCACCAAAAAATAAAACACTATAAACAACTGTGCTTATCAACGTCGCTCTGAAGAATGGAATCGCAAGCGTAAAGCACATCGATAACCCTTTAAGTGTCATAGGATAATACCCTGACAACCAAAACCCAAAATTTGTGATGACAAAGAATAAAAACGCAGAAGTTATCCCTGAAAAAGCAATATTTCTAAAACTTTTTTTATTGCGAACCCAAATACCAAGAGCAGAAATCAAAATAAGACTTCCCCATGTAAACATAATGACTGGATGAATTCCTAAAATAACATCTGTTGCCATCATCAAAAAAACAGGAAAAAGCATCGCATACTTCTTTTTAAAATAAACACCGCCAAAAAGAACCAATGCAATCACCGGGGTAAAATTAGCCGGATGAACAAGCAGCCTCATCAAAACACCAACTATTAATAATCCAAATACCAACATTCATCTACTCCTTTTTTAAATTTGATTCATTATAATCATGATTTCTTAAAAAACCAACAAAATATTTTTCTTAAATATGTCTATGAAGGAATCAACCACTCAACCTCTCTTAACAACTCTTCAATCTTAAAAGGCTTTGTCATATACTTCTGCGCTCCAACAACTTTTCCAACAAGACGATCAGCATCATCCTGAAGAGCTGTTAACATAATGATCGGAGTTGATTCATCTTTACTTTCTCGACGAATCTTTCGACAAACTTCAAATCCATTTAACTTAGGCATCTTTAAATCCAAGATAACTAAATCTGGAGATTCCGTTAAATATTTCTGATAAGCCTCTTCTCCATCTGAAGCCGTAAAAGTTTCATATCCTGCCTTTTCAAAATGAGCATTCAATAGCGTTACAAGATCTTTTTCATCATCAACAATCAAAATTTTCTTTCTTTGATCAGATAAAACAATTGTTTGCTGACAAAAGAAATCAAAAAATTTCTTTTCATCCTCACTGTTCGACTTAACAATCTTTACACCTATGCGATAAAGATCAAAATCATCAAGCTTTAACGCCCAAACAACTTTTGTCATTAAGAAAATTTCTTCTTCATCTTTAATCTGAATCGCAAGATGAACTTCTTGACCTTTACTAATCTTTAATCCTGAGCGAAAACAAATACCTTCCGGGCTTAAATTAATTGTTGTTGTTTCAAAAAACTCTTCGGAAATATCAGGCACTTTAAAACGTCCCGAAATATCAATATCTGCTCTTTTATGTTCTCTTTTTTCTGTCATTCTCCACCTTCTCTTTTTTAATTTTAAACATCTTTATATCTATACACCATTAAGCTCTAACAACAGGAAACGTAACAAAAAAATTAGATCCGCTTCCAACTTCACTCTCGACACTTATTTTCCCACCATGACGTTCCAAAATCATGTAAACAGTGCTCAGCCCCAAGCCTGTTCCTTTGCCCTGTTCTTTTGTCGTATAAAATGGTTCGAAAATCTTTTTCTGAACTTCCCGAGACATGCCACTACCCGTATCTTGAACCTCGATAACAGCTTCTTTTTCTCCATCTAAAATAGACGTCGTAATAACAATCTCTCCTTTGCTGTCAATAGAATCTATGGCATTCGCAAATAAATTAAAGAAAATCTGTTCAAGCAAAATTCGGTCTGCCTGAACAATAATTTCCCTAGCAGAAAAATTCATATTAAAAGAAATATCTTTCCCTTTAAATGTATTTTGAGCAAGAGATATAATACTTTTTAAAGCTTCGTGCAAAGAAACCTCAATAAGTTCAATCTCTGAATATCGAGAAAAATTTAAAAGATCAACAACAACCTTGTTCGCGCGCTCAGCAGCATCTGTAATCATTTTCAAATGTTTTTTTCCGCCTTCTCCTAATTTCTTAATTTTATCCTCTAGAACTCCAGCGCTAAGCAAAATAATCGACAGTGGATTTTTCACTTCATGGGCAACGCCAGCAGAAAGCTGACCAATAGCTGCCATCTTTTCAGATTGCAAAAGTTGTTGCTGAGTTTGCTTCAACTGCTTGTGCACTTTTTGCAAATCCAGAAACATGCTTTCAAGCTTTTGTTCCGCTTGTTTTCGTTGCGTTACATCAGCCCCAATACACAAAACTTCCTTTTGCCCTAAATCATTAACCGTTACTTTATTCGTCCAGGCAACCCACATCTTGCTACCATTTTTTCTTATATTTTGATTTTCATTAAGAGCGTACCGATCGGGGTGAATACAGATATCGTCAATCATTCGCTTGAGATCTCGACCAGAATCATCTGTTAGCGGAACAATCGTTCCAACAACACTTTTCCCGACAATATCATCAATATGATAACCAAAGAATTTCTGTGCAAAATCATTGACGAATACCACATTTCCTTTTTCATCCATACGTAAAATAATACTATTGGCCCCTTCGACTAAAGCTCTATATTTTTCTTCACTCTTTCGAAGTGCCCGCTCACTCTCTTTGCGCTTTGTAATATCATTCATCGTTCCAATCATTCGCTCAACAACACCATTTTCATCAGGAAGAAAAACACCATGATCTTCAACATAAATATAATTTTTATTTCTTTGACGAAATCGATACTCAACTTCATAAGGCTGAAGATTCTTCATTCTTTCATTCAAAACAGTTATCGCTTCCGTTCTGTCATCCGGATGAATATGATCAGTCCATTGCTCTATGCGAAAATCTCTATACTCCTCAGAAGGATAACCTGTTACTCTTTCAATCGCTCCTGACCAATAAATTCTTCCAGAAACAATATCGTAAGCATAAACAAGCTGACCTGTCTGCTCGGACATGATTCGATATCGCTTCTCACTCTCAACCAACTCCTCTTCTGTCTGAATGCGCGCAATAACTCCACCCAAGCGAGAAGCAATAACTTCAATTGAATTGCGCGTCAAAAGGGATGTTTCCTTAAAAATATGCGAAGCTAATAAGATAACAGCTACAATTTCTGATCGATCTTCAACAGGAATAAGAGCAACAGCTCTAAGGCCTTCTTCGCCACAAGCTTTATCCGTAGAAAAATTCATTTCTTCATGCAAACCATAAATGGAATGCCCTGCAAACATATCTCGAGCTTTTTCTTCATTAAGTTCTAAAGCTTCAATGCTAGATGCAAATTCATAAGTAAAACCTCTATGCACAACCATTTGTGGCTTTTTCTCATTCTTATCAATTAAATAAACAGCGCCGCAATCAAACTCCTCGAGCTCTAGCAATGCCCCTAAAAGATCATCAGTAGCATTTTTAAGACTATGTCGAGAAGAAAGCGCAATTCCTAAATCTCTTTGAAGAGATATAATTTTTTCATTCTTTCGTCTTTCTGTAACATCTTCACCAGAACTTAAAATACCAAGACATTTTCCATCTGCTGATTTAAGCGTCGAATTATTCCAAAGAATATTTCTTTCTTCTCCTCGCTTTGTTAAAATTATATTTTCATAATATCGTAAAAGTTCTGTTTCTCCTGCCATCAACCGATTATGCACTTCCTTAACACGACCAACAACCTTTTGAGAAAGAAACATCTCAAACCAGTTTTTTCCTAATATTTCATGCTTCTTGTATCCTAAAATTTCACAACCTCGCTCATTGATAAGTATAATATTTCCCTCTTGATCTAACGCAAGCATCATAACTCCTGCAATATCTAAGTATTGGCGAGCCAAATCTTTTTCCACCCTTAAAGCTTGCTCAACCTTTTTTCGACTCAAGATCTCGCAATTAAGATCATCCCTGCTTGCGGTTACATCTTTTAAGTTTAAAGCCATTTGCCTAAAAGACTGAGCAAGTTCTCCTAATTCATCTTCAGAATCAACATCAATTTTAGCATTTAGATTTCCGCTTCCAATATCCAATGCTGCATTCTTCAACTTAAGCAACTGAATAGCAATAGAATCAGAAATTAAAAAACCAATTAAAGCCGATAATCCTATCGAAATTAATGATACTAATAAAATAATTGTTTTAATTCGATTAACATCTGAAAAAACTTTTGAACTCTTATAAGAAAGAATAAGAAACCAGCCTAAGCCCTCATACTGATCAAATCCTTTAGATTGCGCATAAGCAATAAATCTTTCTTCTTGCTTTTTTTGCTTATCAGCGAAGAAATGAGTTTTATTATTTAAAAATTTCTCAAAATTAAAAGAAGAGTCTTTTAAAAAAGTAGGATCTGACGAATAGATCAAAGATCCACTCTTTGAGCGCAACTGGAAAACGGGCACAGATACATTTTTACTCGAAAGTCGCAAGGCTTCATCTGTTTCAGCCTGTTCAACAGAATTAATAATTCTTACAAACGCATCAAAATTTGCAATTGCTCTTAAAATTCCTAAGAAATTTCCATTTTTATCATTAATGCGCAAGCACAAATTAATGCCCGTAATATTTGAGCTTTCATCAAATTTAACATCTTCAACAAAAATTCCTTTTTCTTTAGCTTCCACCCACCAGTGTTCATCAGCCTGATAATAATCACTTGTAACTCCCGTTTGCGCAATATTAACCCCATAGCGGTTCGTGACAAAAATCTCGCCAAAAACAGGATACCCGTATTCTCCAGAAAAAAATCTTAAATGTCTTTTTAAAACTCTAGCAAGAGGATTGTCCGAAAGACTATTTAAGAAATCTTTATCCTGATTGGAATCAACCAATTTCCATCTATCTTCACGATCTTGAATATAAGATTTAAGATTATCAATATTTGAAAATTCTTGATTAGAATCTAAAATAACCTGTTGAAGCCTAGGATCAGATAAAGCATCTCGAAATATTTGAATTTTATTAAAAATATCTCGATCAATTTTATTTAACGTTGTCTGAGCTAAAACAGCAGAGCTGCGCCCAATATTTTTTTCAAGTGCTTTTTGAGTTATCGATGTGGATATATACCCAACCGCCGCAAGAAAAAGAGTGACGACTAAGAAGCTTAAAATTAATTTAATGCCAATTTTCATAATATTTTAAATTTAAATTTGAATAGCTAGTAAAAAGATACCAACTGCCAGTAAAAAAGAAACACAACTAACGATTAACGCTTTAACTCCTTGAGGAGAAAATATATTCTTAATATTTGCACTCAACCCAATAGCAGCCATTGCAATGCTCCAAAACAATGTCAAAATTACCTTTAAAACTGGGCGTAAAAATTCAATACCTGGAAAAAATGTAAAGGCAAGTCCACCCGCCAAGAATCCCCAAAGATACCAAGGAACATGCAACCTACCCTTTGAGAAACTAGCAAACAATGGAACAAGAAATAACAATCCTGTATAACGTACAGCTTTTACAGATATTGCAAGATTCGCCATATCAACAGGCAAGCTACGAGCAGCAACCTTAACAAATCCTGTAAACTGCAAAGTGCTTCCAGATAAAACCGCATAATCATTATTTGCCATATTAAGATAGCCTTGTAAAAAAGGTAAAATAACAAACAGACCAATAATTCCTGAAATAAATACAGGAACTAAACTTATAGAAACTTCATCAGAATCAGCATCAATCGCTTTAGAAGCAATAATAATTGCAGAAGCACCACAAATCGCAGACCCGGTTGTCAAAAGATAACTTATTTTTTCTTTAATTTTAAAAAGTGAGGATAAAAATAAAACTGAAATAATATAAACAATGAAAATAAATAAAATTAAAAATATATAATCAGATTTAATTTGATGAAAAATTTCAAATTTTAAATTAACACATCCATACAAAACAACTCCAACAGGAATAAATAAAGAAGGTGAAATGCGAATACCAGCACGAAACCGCTGAGGAATCGGAACAAATGAATTAACCATAATTCCAATTAAAAGCGCAACAAAAAGAGGGTCAAGCAAAGGATTCGCGGTTACACCTCGAATAAAGAAAGCTAAGCATCCAATTATTAAAGCAAAAAAAATGCCACATCTACTTTCCTTAAGTTGAATGGCTTGTTGCAAGCCGATCCCCTTTCTTTAAAAAATTATACAATCAAAAGATTGTCGATTTGAAGTCAAATCATTATAACGCAAAACCTTACAAACAAAAATGACTTTTTAAAAGAGATTTTTTTCTTAAAATTACAATAATTTCCATATTTTTGATAAATTTATTTAAAATCAAAGATTTTACTATTGTGTTATAAAGAAAATATGATACAATTCCAGTTAATAAAGCTTTAACGAAAGGAATGCTATTATGGCTCACAAAATTACAGACAAATGCACAGCATGTGGAACATGTATTTCAGAGTGCCCAGTCGAAGCGATTTCACAAGGCGATCCAATTTACATAATTGATGCAGAAAAATGCATTGACTGTGGAGCATGTGTAAGTTCATGCCCTACTGAAGCAATTGTCGCTGAATAAGAAATCAGTAGCTTTATAAGATGTTACAAAAAGGCCCTAAAATAATTTTTTAGGGCCTTTTTTATTTTAATCCTGCCTATTTTAAATTAAAGCTCTTCAACCGCTAACGATGCTAATTCAGAACGCTCACTCTTCGTTAGAAAAACATGTCCAAATATCTTAGATTTCTTTAATCTTTCAACAATATAAGAAAGCCCATTAGAGTTCGCATCTAAATAGGGATTATCAATCTGGTCAGGATCACCCGTTAAAACAATCTTTGTTCCTTCTCCCGCACGAGAAACAATAGTTTTAATTTCATGTGGCGTTAAATTCTGAGCTTCATCAACAATCAAAAATTGATCTGGAATGCTGCGTCCTCGAATATAAGTTAACGCTTCAACTTGAATTAAATCAGATCGCATCAGATTTTCAACTGTAAGATCACTGGTTGATACACCTTTAATTTTCTGAATCATTGAGCGCTTTAAAATAAATTCCAAGTTGTCATAAATGGGCTGCATCCAATAGGTAAGTTTTTTCTCTTTGCTTCCTGGCAAATATCCGATATCTTTACCCAAAGGAATAATCGGTCTGGCAACAAGAAGTCTTTCATAAAGTGATGTCTTTTCCATGACCATTGAAAGTCCACAAGCAATAGCCATTAAGGTCTTTCCTGTTCCAGCCTGCCCAACAAGCGTTACAAGCTTAATTTCATCATTCAAGAGAAGATCAAAAGCAAAACGTTGCTCCATGCTTAACGGATGGATGCCCATTGCGCTAAATTCTTTCTTAATTGGAATAAGAGTATTCTCCGCGAGATTATACCGACAAATTGCTGAGGACGAAGGGTCTTCCTTCGCCTTAACTAAAACATGCTCATTTTCAAGAAAAGTATATCCTTTCGACTCAAGGCTATCCTGAGTATAAAGCTGGTTAAGCTCTCCTTTTGAGATTTCGATTTCTCTCCACCCTTTATAAAGATGAGAATACTCAACTTTTTGCTTCTCATAATCTGCAGATTTTATTCCTAAAACCTCTGCTTTAATACGAGCATTAATATCCTTTGAAATAAAGAAAACTATTTCTTTCTTTCTTTGAAGATCCCAAGCAACAGCTAAGATTTTATTATCATTTAATCGAGCATCAATATCTGGAAGCTCAACATCTTTCGGTCCAAAAGAAATTATTAAAGTTCCACCATTTGACATCTTTGCACCTTTTTTAAGCGCTCCTTTTTTAATCAATCCATCAATCTCTCTTAAAACCTCGCGAGCATGCATTCCTTTTTTATCCGGGCTTGTCTTAAACTTATCAAGCTCCTCAATAACAACAATCGGAATAATAACATTATTATCTGCAAACGAATAAAGGGAATGAGGATTATGTATTAAAACATTTGTATCAAGAACAAAATTCTTTTTCATTTAAGTCTCCCGGATAATTTTTGAAATAAAATGACTATACACTTTTTAAAACAGCACCTGTGTCTGCACTTGTCACAAAAGCAGCATACCGATTAAGCCAACCTCCGCGCACCTTAGATTTAAATGGCTTAAGTTTTTCTAAACGTTTTTTTAATTCATCATTTGACAATTTAACATTCAGCTTATTCTTATGTGCATCAATTTCAATAATATCTCCGTTTTTCAAAATCGCAATCTCTCCGCGAGCAGCTGCTTCCGGAGAAATATGGCCAATACAAAGTCCTCGTGTTCCACCTGAAAAACGTCCATCTGTAATCAATGCCGCCCTGATACCAGCACCTTTAAGCGCCGATGTTGGCGAAAGCATCTCCTGCATACCAGGACCTCCCTTTGGTCCTTCATAGCGAATAACAACAACATCGCCATCTTTAACCTGTCCCTTTAAGATTCCCTTAAGTGCATCTTCTTGAGATTCATAAATTTTAGCCGGACCAGAAAAAGCAAACATATCTTCATCTACACCGCTTGTTTTTACAACAGATCCTTTTCGAGCAATATTACCAAATAAAATCGCCAATCCTCCCTCTCTGGAAAATGCATTTTTAGCAGAACGTAAAATCTTTCCATCTGGACTTGGAGATTTCTTAACATATTTTCCAAGAGTCCCGTAAACAGTTTTAGCATCTAACGTTAAAGGCGCCTTGCTTCCTTTGTCGATCGACTTTAAAATTGCTCCCATACCTCCGATAGAATGAACATCTTGAATATGAACATCCATTCTCGATGGAGAAATTTTAATAACATTTGGAGTTAATTTTGAAAGCTCATTGATGCGTTTCAAATTATATTTAATTCCAGCCTCATGCGCCAATGCCAAAACATGCAAAACCGTATTTGTTGATCCACCCATCGCCATATCTAGGATAAAAGCATTATCAATAGAGTGTCGTTTTAAAATATCAAGGGGCCTTGCATTCTTTTTTAATAATTGCAAAAGTTGGCGAGAAGCTTTTTTAACCAAATCTATTCTTTTTGGGTTTATTTTATATTGATTTTTTCTACCCTTAACTGGAATCGTTGCTGTAATTGTTCCATTACCAGGAAGAGCAAAACCCAAAACCTCACCTAGACAATTCATAGAATTTGCTGTAAACATTCCTGAACAGCTTCCGAAGCTCGGACACGCACAAGACGTAAGACTTCTTAGAGATTTTTCACTCATTTTCCCTGCACTATGTTTTCCAACACCTTCAAAAATCGAAACTAAATCCGTGCAACGGCTTCCGGCAAGCATTGGGCCCCCACTAACATAAATAGAAGGAATATTAACTCTGGCCATTGCGTTATACATCGCAGGAACAATCTTGTCACAATTGCCGATACCAATCCAAGCATCACAAGGATGTGCTCCAATAATTGTTTCAATCTGATCCGTAATCAATTCACGAGAAGCTAGGGAATATTTCATTCCAAAATGCCCCATTGCAATCCCATCACAAATAGCTCCACCAATATTGGCATACCAAACATTAACTCCTTGGCTTTCCAATTCTTTTTTAACAATTGCACCTAATTGATCTAAATGTGCATGGCCAGGAATTTGGTTTGTATACGAATTAATAATTGTGACAAACGGACGCTTTAAATCTTTAATAGATTTTAAAACACCTTCTGCCATCATCAAAGACACGCTTGGGAGCATATGTGGCCCAGAACGAAATACACCGCTTCCATTCTTTCGAACATTTTCAATACCTTGATTAACTGCTCTTTTAGACATAGCATTCTCCTTATAATGTAAAAATTATAAACTTAGTTTAACTTAACCTTGATTTTGATATAGACAGGATTAGATCTATTTTTGAAAAGCAAAAAAACCTTCTACAAAGCTTTCCTTCGAGTCATCATCTCGTACACAATTAAAGAAAAACCTAAAAATGTAAAATTATAAATAAAATCCTCAACTGGAATCGATAAAATGCGCGCTCCCCATATTGAAGCCGAATTATAAGAAACAACTGGGATGCCAGTTAGGATTCCATTAAAAACTAAGAAAGGCGCATAGCAAATCAATATATACGCAAAGAAATTCTTTTTAAAAACAATACCTTTAAAAAAATTAACAGAAAGAAAGAAAAATCCCGCTAAAAGAATTAAACTCATCGCCGTATAGCTTTGATCTTGAAACCGTAAAGCCAAAGCCATTAAAAATACAATGAAAATATAAATAATATTTTTATTATATTCAACATCGTCATTCTTTTTTGAAAAATAACATATAACCTCGTAAATAAAAATACAACTAAAAGGAACGACTACAAAAAATAAAACCTCTTCAATCGGAAGATTAACAATTTTAAAAGATCCGACATATGCTGAATTAAAAGACCAGTCTTTTACCCATGTTGCAATCATGTCCCAGGCAACATAAAACGATCCAACCAAAAAAATAGAGCTGAACACATTAGGCCATTTCTTAAAATAAGAAATTCTGCGCTCAAATGATAACAATAATGGAATACTTACGATGCTAATAATAATCCAAAAATAAAGACTCATAGTTCTCCTTATGTTATTTAATATTTTATGTTTAAACTGCTAGACAATCAAGAGCAATTTTTTATTTGGAAACTTTGTTTTTTCAGATACAATAAAATAATGAATAAACTACAGAAATCTTTAATTGCTAAAGGCTTTAAAGAATCTAGAAAAATTACTAAAAATAATGCTCACACTTTTTATTTGTGTTCTTTGTTTTTATCAAAACCGAAGCGCCTTGCAGCCTACAGTATTTATACTTTATGCCGCTTAGCCGATAGCTCCGTTGATTCTTCAAAATCACAAAGAAAAGATCTCGAAAAAATTAAAAAAAATATTACTCAATGCTATCAATCTACGTCTCTGAATGATCCCATCTTATGCGCGTTTCAAGAAACTGTTTATCAATATGATATTCCTAAAAAATACTTTGATGAATTGCTTGATGGAATGGGTATGGATTTAAAACAAAATTCTTACGATAGCTTTGATATGCTCTACACCTATTGCTATAAAGTCGCAAGCATCGTTGGTCTTGTCATGTTAAAAATCTTTGGATACACAAACCCTCTGGCTGAACTCCATGCCGTTGAACTTGGCATCGCGATGCAACTCACAAACATTTTGCGCGATGTCAAAGAAGATTCTGATCTTGGCCGCATCTATATTCCAAAATCTGACCTTATTCAGCATCAAGTCTCAGAACTTAATATTAAATCTTGCACACTTGATTCAAACTTTAAAAATTTAATGATTGATCAAATTAAACTTGCACGCCTATACTATTCAAAGGCAAGTCGAGGCATTCACTTTATAGAAAATTCTCGATGTCGCTTTGTTACATTTTTAATGATGAATTTATACGCTGACATACTTAATGAAATTGAAAACAACGATTACGATGTTTTTTCTAAAAAAATCTACGTACCTTTTATAAAGAAAATTAAAAAAATTAGTATTTTAATTATTAAATTCTTTAAAAACGATTTTCTTATTTTTCCCCCACAATAAGATCAGAAACAATTTTTGAGCTTGCTATAACAACAGGCAATCCTCCGCCAGGCTGAGTACTGGCTCCAACATAAAAAATATTCTTATTTCTTTGATCAACATTAGAAGGCCTAAAGAATGCACTTTGAAATAAATTATGCGCAAGTCCAAAAGTTGCTCCATTCTTTATGTTATATTGACTGATAAAATCTTTTGGGCAAAATTTATGCTCAATTTCAATCATCTCTTCAATATTTTGCCCTGTAACTTCATTAATCTTTCGATAAACAAGATCTTTAATTCTTTTCTCATGCTGATCGATGTCATCATCTTTATTTTTAAGATTTGGAACCGGAACCAAAATATAAGCAATTTCTTTGCCCTTTGGAGCAAGGCTCTGATCAGTCACTGTCGGAACATGAAGATAAAAAGATAAATCATCTGAAATCACTTCAGAACTAAAAATATCATTTAGGTTTTTACGTAAATCCGAAGCAAAAAATAAATTATGATGATCCAAATTCTTAAGCTTATCATTTAACCCCAAATATAATAAGAATGTCGAACAAGAATACCGATAATCCGGGATTTTTCGTCTTAAAATATCTGTTTGCGCATACGCGTAATCTGCATTAATAATAACCTTATCAAACATCTGAGACTGCCCTTTAACTTGAACGCAAATCTGGCTACTTTTTGGATACACAGACCGAACTTCATGATCATAGTGAAATTTAACTCCGTTTTTTAAAGCAATCTTTTCTAATGCTTTTGGAATCTCGTACATCCCTCCGATTGGATGAGCAATTTTCTGAACATGATCTGCATAAGAAATAATGCTATAAAAAGCTGGCGCCTCAAATGGTGAAACTCCCATAAACATCGCCTCAAATGTAAAGGCATAGCAAAGCTTTTCACTTTTAAAGAATTTCTTAGCCAAATTCCAATACGAAGAAAACGGTTCTAATTTAATGAGCAGGTTCCAATATTCTGGGTTTAAAAGTGACGCTTTCGTAAAATGTTTAAACAAAAGGGGCCGAACTGAATGATAAAAATCTTCTGTTTTCTTGATAAATTCATCGAACCCAACAGATCCACCCTCTTCGAAACGCTCGATCTCTTGTTTTGTTTTTTCCATGTCTTTAGAAACAGTGAAAACATCCCCATCAGGATAAAAAATCTTATAATTTGTTTCAAGAACCTTTAAGTTTAAATAATCTTCCATTTTCTCAGAGCAGTCATCAAAAACTTCTTTAAAAAAGTCTGGCATCAAAACAAAAGATGGTCCCATGTCAAATTTAAAACCTTGATCCTCAAGCATATGATTGCGCCCACCACAACAGGAAAGCTTTTCAAAAACATCAACACTAAATCCTTTAGAAGATAGCCGAGCTGCGGCTGAAAGTCCGCCAACACCAGCACCAATAATTGCGATTCTTTGATCTCTATTCATAACATCTCCTATTTTTCTTGTGTCAAACAAATAAATTTACATCTACGCATTTTAATATCTAAGGCAAGTTCATTCTTAGGATCAAGCACTAACGCTTTTTCAATATATTGATCATAAGAATCTCTATCCCCATTCTTAAGATAAATTTGAGCTAGCCGAACATACGGATCCGGAAAAAACGGATCACCAGCAATGGCTTTTTCTAAGAATTCCTTTGCTCTAAGTAAATCTTGTCCAAAAACTACAGGAATAAGCATGTAATAGCTTCCTAATCCAAATTTAACAACTGGATCATCAGGACTCATTTTCTCAATAATCGATAAATGTTTTAAAACACCTGCCCCGTTAATAGCTTTCGAAATTGGCCCTCCATAATGAGCAATCATCCCCTTTGCTGCAGCATAAAGCCCATGAGAGCGTAAATAATTTTTGTCATCAGCTTGCCCTCTTTTTGCCAAATTAATAACTTTTCCTGACAATCGAATAGATTTATTAAAATCCATTTGAATATACCAAATATAGGCTAAAGACAACTGCGCTGGAGCAAAACATGGATCACTCTTTATAACATTTTCAAGAATTGGAATAGCTTTAGCATAATCATGTTTTCGTCTTAAGCATTCAGCTTTTCCCCAGAGCCCTTCAATACTATCTGGCTGCATCCTTAAGAGGTCTGAGAAATAATTTAGCGCTTCATCTGTTTGATAATTATTAAGCGCAATTAGCCCTGAAACGTAAAGCAATGAAAGCTTGTCTAAATCGAAAACATCATCCCCTGATAAACTTTTTTCAGATGCTTGATCTGCTAGATTATGAAGACTGATCCAATCAAGCGAACTCGCAAAAGCCGAAGAAAAAGTTAAAAAACAAAGAATAATTAAAACTTTAAAACACGCAAAAATGTTTTGTTTTTGCTTTAAGAAAAAATCCATTTCTTAATAACTCCCTTTTTATTTTTAAAACTTGGTAATTTTATTAAATAAACAATGTGCCATAAAATCCAAGCTATAAATCCCTTAACGTCAATTCCTAGAATATTCGCAATTCCTTTTCGTCTTCCAATATTAGCAAGCTGTCCCAAAGAATCAAATGAAAATGATTTATTTTCTTTGTTCTTCATAGTCGCAATAATATTTCGAGCAACAATTTTAGCTTCACGAGTTGCATGCTGCGCAGTCGGAGGATAAACTCCATTTTCTTTTATATTTGAAATATATGCACAATCACCCAAAGCCCAAGAAGCAGACAAACCTTCAACTCTAAGACAATCATCAACAACGATGCGGCCTCTTTGCTTTTTAGCATTTAAGCCTTCAATAATGGCGCCCGTCTTATTTCCTGCTGTCCAGATTAAAGTTTCAGATTCAACAACTTCTCCAGACTCTAAACAAATCCCTTGATCTGAGAAATCAACAACACGAGATTTTAATTTTATTTCAACATTCTGTTTTTCAAAATGATTTTGAGCATAAAGCCCTGACTCTGCCTTCATTTCCGAAATAATAATATCCCCTGGATGAATCAAAATAATTCGAACTAAATAAGATAAAAATCCATAGCGTTTTCGCAACGTCTTATCAGTTAAATCATAAATCGCTCCGAGCGTCTCTACCCCAGTAAATCCTCCACCGGCAACAATAAATGTTAAAAGTTTCTTTTGAATCTTTTGATCCGACTCCTGAGAAGCTCTATCAAAACATGTTTCAATATGCGTTCTTATTTTCTGTGCATCATCAATAGACTTCATACATAAAGACTTAGTCTGAACATTTTTCATACCAAAAAAATTGGGCTCAACGCCTAGAGCAAAAACAACGTGATCATAAAATATTTCATTAGAATTTGTTTTAACCGTTTTATTTTCTAAATCAACAGATAAAACTTCACCACAAACAAAATTAATATTCTTTAGAATTTCTTTAATTGGAATAGCGACATCATCACTAGAAAGGGCTCCAGAAACAACTTCATGCAACATTGGAGTAAAAAGAAAAGAATCATTTCTTGAAACAAGTGTAACATCAACCTTGAATCCAGAATTGATTCTTTTTTGAAGTTCATAGGCGGTGTAGATACCAGAGAATCCACCGCCTAAAATTAAAATACGAGGGTTTTTATTTTCCACGATTTCTTTTAATAAATTACTTTTTTCGAGCTAAAAGTTTGTCTAAAGAAAATGTTCCAGCCCCAAGATGCAAAATAACCAAAGAACTCATTAAAACAGTTGCAGGATAAAAATAATCTGTTGGATGAACTTTGATAATTGCAACAGCCATAATCGCAATAAACCCAACAGCTGCCATTCGAGCTAAAAATCCAGCAGCAAAGAATATGCCAAAGATTAATTCAGACCAAGCCACAAAGGATGCCATTGTCGCAGAAAATCCCAACCCGCTCATCATGGTTGTAAAATTATCCATTCCTGGACCACCCATAAACCCAAACAACTTTCCAGCACCAGCTTTGATAAAAATCCATGCAATAAAGAAACGTAAAAGAACAACGCTCCAACCAGCAGCAGTTTGGTGAATTTTTTTACAAATACTACAGCACATAATGCCTCCTTATTTTATCCAAAGACCATGCTTATTACAAAATTCAAGAACTTTAACATCATCTGCATCTGTCATAAAAACAGCCTCTGGCGCTGAGCCAGGCTTTAAATATTTTCGCTGAACTTCACTGCAAGATTTAAGTTCAATAAATTCAATATAATGATCCTCTTCCATAGGATGTGGAACATCTCCAACTTTAACTTTATAGCCACCTTCAATCTTCTCAACAACCGGAACATGCTTTTCTTTTCCTTGATCAGCTGTTTTTGGTTCTGCAACCTTTAGAGGATTACCACAACAAGAAATTTCACAATTTGATTCACAGCCTCGCAAAGCTTCAACTAAGCAATCACAGTTGTCTCCATCTGAACATGTATAAATCTTAGAACAATCACAAGACATATTGCCTCCTTTATATTAGATAAATATTTTCTATTTTGAATATATTAGCACAAAGCTGTTTACCCTCAAAGGAGTATCTGGAAAGCAAAAATAACGGTTAACGATTAGTCAAAGCTCCTAAAAGGCCAGCGCCAAGAATAATCAAAGCGGGATGAATCTTTGTAAACATGAAAAGACTAAAGGCAATAATAATCAACAGAACATTTTTCCAGCTAATTAAATTCACAACACCAACCGTTTGAAATGCCACGGCTACAATCATAGCAAAAACAACAACCTGGATCGTACTAAAAGCTCCCTTGACAGAGGGAATATCTTTGTATTGATTATAAAAATACGTAGCAACAAGGACGAGAATAACAGGAGATAAAAGATTTGCAATGTTGGCAACAATTGCGCCAGGGACACCCGCAACTTTATTACCTGTATATGTAGCAAATTTTACTGAGATCGCACCTGGGAAAATCTTAACAATTCCTAAAACTTCTAGGAACTCTTCTCTAGCTAGCCAATGATAACGCTCAACAACGTCCTTTTCAATTAAAGGCAAAAATGAATACGCGCCCCCAACAGCAAACAAG
The DNA here is from genome assembly GCA_964648665.1 of uncultured Planctomycetales bacterium. Classification (GTDB taxonomy): domain Bacteria; phylum Omnitrophota; class Gorgyraeia; order Zapsychrales; family Aceulaceae; genus Aceula. The sequence goes on from CAZYOA010000008.1 coordinate 55,751, forward strand.
CCAATCCTAAAAAAAACTAAAAAAAGATCAAATAAAACCATGCCCTATCTCCTGAATTACTTAAATCTATGCTTTTTACAATTCTGCCCAAAAATCAATATTAATCATTATTCCAGAACCTCCACCAATCATTCCCGGAGGAAGATTTGTAGTTAACTCTGGCGTTTGATAAATTGAAGGGACATTGGTTCCCATATCAAAATAATTAGAAACAATGCTGCCAATAACATCCGTTTGTTTTGTAATTGTTATTGTGTCTTCAGCGAAAAATGCACCCATCGCTGCTGTTTGAGATTCATAAAACCCAATGGTATTTGGAGTCATGATACCAAAAGAATTCGATGGAAAAGAATTGTTACCCGACGTAACAAGGTTTATGTTTACTTCCGTATCACCCTCAACAAGGACCGTTCCTGATCCACTATATGTTATTGTGGTATCTCCACCTTTTTTATTAAAATTTAAATCATTATTTCCTTCAATATAGATTTTCCCTGTAATCGACAAATTCCCATTACCATCCATACTGATACTATTTGTACCATCCGAATAATTAAACGAACTGTTCGGCTTGATATCGTTAAGTTCAGTCGTTAAAGGAAGTGCTTCGGACTTAAACTTTGCCTGTATCGTCATGCTTGGATCATTGGGGTCAGGATCAGACAGGCTCGGAAACGTAATAGAGTCTCCTAAATCATACGCATGTATTGTTTCATTATCCGAAAAAACATTACTAGCTCCTTTATTCCCTCCCCATCCATCTGTTACATAAACTCCATCAACCGTCTCCTTAACCGAATTACCAGCCACATCAGGATTACCAATACCCGCACTTCCGCTTAACGCAACAACACCGTTTTTAACCCTCAGCTCGGAATTAAGAGTCGAGACTGTTTCTCCATTAAAAATAGTTGTCGGGAGAGGCGCGATCTTTGCCTGCAAAGCTGCGTCAAGACTCGTGTAATTATTTCGAACAAATTCTGCTGTTCCTCCTAGATTAACAGCTAAATCTGTTGGACCAAGACCGTCTCCCAAAATAATAACAGACCCTGCAATATTAACATTCCCATTAATCATCGCACCTGATTGTCCTGCCCCAGCAAAAATAACATTGTCCCAAGGAGATGAGCTTGTCGCCGAAACATACGCCAAAATAGTTGCCGTTGCATCCTGAATCGTACTTGTCGAAAGAATCTGAATTTGATCAGAAGCACTTCGATTTTTTAGTTTAACTGAGTATTGCCCCCCATTTAAAGAAGTGTTTGTGTAGGGAACGTGATAATAAGTGGTCGTATCTGGACCGATGCTAAAAGATCCAATATTTCCATCATTCCAGCTTCCTGTCGCAGCATAATCTAATCTTAAATCAGATATAGCACGCTGCAATCCAGACTCAGCAATATAAAGAGCCACGGTCTCAAGCCTCTGCCTTTCTGAAATTCGCGCTTCGCTCGTTGCAGACAACATAAAAGCAGCACTCAACCCAATCAGAACAACCGTAACAAGATAAGAAATTAACAACAAGCTTCCGCGCCTATTGTTTAATTTTCCCAATATATTATTCACTTGTTTAGCGCTCATATCAATTCCTCATTTGTAATTCAAAGTTTAGCCGATACGGCTCGAAATCGTCTCTTTGCGTTGTATTTTCACCAATAAGTTCAACTTCCACAATATCCGGAGTTGCTAATTGTCGTCTAAATTGCACAGATTGAATATTATGCGCCACAATATCTGTTGTTGGGCCGTACGAATTAATCTGATGGAGCTCTGTTAAGTTGGCTCCTCCTAAAATATACTGAATCATATTCGATTGCCAAACAATAGTCCCCTGCAGTGAAAGTCCAGCGACTCTCCGGAGTCTAATCGATGGATACCAGACACCGTTAGCAGGCACATCGTTAATCGCAATCGATGCGGTCTCAAACAATTCTTTTTTCATTTGTTCCATAGCTTTGCGCAGCTCTCTCTGGAGACCAATTTGAGCCTGATTAATGCTCCAACTACTTTGAGCCGCTTGCAAAGAGATATATAATGCACCTGTTATCAGAGAAAAAATTAATACCGTAACCATTGCTTCAACTAAGGTAGCAGCTCTTCGTGTATTTATTTTTTTATTAACTCTTTTTCTTTTCATTTCTTTCTCTATTTCCTTGCATTCAGCATAACCAGATTTACAATTGAATCAATTTCACCACTTAAATCTAAATCCTCACCAATGTCCAAAATTCCATTCAGATTAATGTCTTCTCCAATAATGCGATCATGCTTATCTTCCCAACAAACAACAATTCTTATCTCCAGCAAATCTGGATCAGTTGAATCAATATAAATAGTTCCAATACCGTTTGGTGAATTTAATAAAAACGTATCACCCAGAGTTCCTCCAGAAACATAATCTGTTAAAATAAGATCATAATCATGGCTGCGTATCTCTTCCATTTTTGATTGTGCAGCAGCAACAGCTGTTGTTTTGTTGCCAGCAAGACTTGCCGTGGCAGATGTATACACAAATAAATTAAGCATACCAACGATGACAACCGTAAGAATGCCAACAACAACAAGCACTTCAACTAATGTAAATGCATTTAATCTTCTTTTAGGGGAAAAATAAGAATCTAAAAGTCTCTTTGAGGAAAAGGACTTTTCATTGCGAAAGATATTACAACCGGCTATTTTCTTAAACCATTTAGGAGCTTCTACCTTACAACACATAGCCTACCACCTCCCTCTACTATAAGTATAAAATATTTTTACCCGATATTCCGATATATCTTTTATTGACTATATTAAGGATTTAATCATTTTAATCAATCAACTTACCATTTTCATCAAAATATTTAGCAGCAACCATGCGTCCATTTCGATCATACGACTTAGCATAGCCCCCTTTACCCTGACTCGTTAAGCTCCATTCATACATTAAGCTTCCATCACGAAAATAAACCTTACCAACACCTATTTCTGTGTTTTTACTGTCCGGAATCCACAAAGCATCTTCAAAATCCTCTTGCTTGCTTACAATGCCATCAGAAAAATATTCTTTATTCTTAATTAGTGCACCTAAAAAATATTCTGATTCCCGCCTCATCTGTCCATCTAAATAATATTCTCGATAACTTTGATCAAGTTTATTGTCACGATAATATTCCTTACCATGCGTATTTTTTGTTTTATTGATAAATTCAACAGGCCCGTTAGGAATATCTTGCGTGCAATCATAAATCTTACGATCTACGCTTTTACATTGAGAAAAAGCTTCTCCATCCTCAAGAAACACAACATCATAATATGTGCGATTTGGATTCAAGCGCAAAGTTTTCGTAATTTCTCCAAATACTTTTCTTTTTGGTTTTTTAGTAACAGTGACCTTATTTTCTGGCTGTCTCTGTTCGACAAGCTCGGGGCCTAAATCCGCTTTGGATAAAAGCAAACTATTAATAATCCCAAACGCAAAAACGAAAGCGACGATTAAAGCTAAAATAACGACAATATCTTTTTTCTGTTTTAAAAAATTCATTATGTATCCATGTAAAATATTTATTTTATTCTATCACTTCTAAATACAAATATCTATCTGATATAAAGTTATTTTTTACATAAAAAGGGGGAGAATTTTCTTAAAAATTCCCCCCCCTACATTACCATCTCTAAAACTTTTACTGAATATCAACAACTTTAACATCAAAGACAAGATCTTTACCTGCCAAAGGATGATTAAAGTTAAAAACGATTGTTTCTTCTTTAATCTCAGAAACAACCGCTGGAACTGGCTTTCCTTCTTTGGTTTGCAAAGGAATCATCATGCCAGGCTTTAACTCAACATCTGGTGGCAAAATTGTTTTTGGAACTTCTTGAAAAAGCTCTGGATTCATTTCTCCATAAGCATCTTTAGCAGAAACACTAATTTTCTTTTGATCACCTTCTTTAAGTCCAATCATTTGACTTTCAAGTCCAGGGATGATATTGCCCTCACCTTGCACATACTTCAAAGGCTCTTTTCCTTCTGACGTATCAACCGTTTGTCCATCAACAGTCAATGTGTAATCAAATTTTACTGTTTCTCCCTTTTCAATCATTTTTGTTCTCCCTTCTACAGTTGTACTATGAGCCATCAACATTATCGATAACGACACCAAGATTGTTAAATATCTCATTTTTTCTCCTTTCAATAACCTACGATGCTACTTTAAGACTTTTTGTCTCTCAGTTAAGCATTTTTCTTTAAAACGCATTAAAAAATTTATTATCTACAAAATAAAAAACCGCAAGATGAGAAAATTCTCACCTTACGATAAAAAATATCTATTTCTTACAATGTACCGAAAGAACTTCAGGCATTATGATCAAATACAAAAGAATCGTCAATATGTTTTTAAATTTATCTAAAACCAGAAACGCCTTAAGAAAAAAAAGAAGCCCATCTCTTGTTAAGCCATCCTCCCCATTGCAAGGGATATTTCTTAACAAAAGATTCTATCGATTGGCTTAAACTTGAGATATTCTTAAACGTATTTTCTTCAGAAGAAAGTTTGTTTTCTATTTCTATTTCTTTCTCAATAAAAATATCAAATTTACCCTGATCATCCCTTGCAATAAACATAGGCACGAGACTCGACCCTATTCGCTCATTAAATAAAACAGGACCGACCGAGCGAGCTACTTTACAATTTAAAAAATCAACTTCAACGCCAGAATCTTCAGGAGCAACTTCATCAAGCAAAATAAAAAGAAGTTCGTTCCTTCGCAAACATGCCAATGTTTTCTTAATAAAATTCTTTTGAGGACTAGTTGGGATCATCTGAATGCTCCATCGAGCAGAAAACTTAAGCATAAAATTACTAAATTCTTGATCCCTCATAGAACGAATGACAACATTAACCTTATATCCTTTTTTCACAAGCCCCAAAAGCATCAAAGGAAAATTTCCAAAATGAGCTGTCACGCCAACGACACCACATCCTTTTTTCAAAGATTCCTTTAAATTTTCCTCCCCATGAAACGTTAAAGCATTTAAAAATTCTTCCGATCTACTAGCATAATAAAGCATGTCCACCATAGATTGACCGAGATTATCAAAACACGCTCGTATCATCACCTCATACTGCTCAGGTGTTTTTGATTCTCCGTACACAGCACTAAAATTCTTCTTACAAATCTTTTTTAATGTCTCAAGCCAAGGATAGGCTATCCAAAATAAAATACGTATGATCGGATCAACGCATCCGCGCGGCAAAACCGTAAACGCATATAAAAAAAACTTAAGACTCGCATTTGAAAATTGTCTTAAAAGTTCCCGTATTTTTTTTGACCAAAATTTCTTCATATTTTAGATATTTTAAATTTTTAGTTTTAATCAGAGGAATTTATTCTTTATTGAAGATCTTGTAAAATAGAAAATAAAAAGCGCCCAAAAGACAAGTTCAAAAACATAAAGAGTGACTAACACATCCTTAGCAAATACAGAAAAATCAATCTCAATACCACGATATACGCGCTGATATTGTTCTGTTAAATAATTTGTATATTTAAAAAAATACTCTGGATAATGTTTAAAATAAATCGTCACAATAGAAAAGCCTGCAAGCCAGAGACCTAACTTTCTAAAAATTTCCTTTTTAAATAAGATGCCCGTAGCAACAGCTATGCCGAAAAGGCGAATGCCCCAAGAAAAATAATATCTCACAATCTCAAACCATTCAGGCGAAGGACTCATAAAATTATACCCATACCAATATCCAGCTGTTAAATATTGATAAATACCAAGGGCTGAACCAATAAAAATTAAAATTGAGAAAACAATTAATGAAGGCATAAAGCAATCCTATTCATAAAATAATTTTAAGAACAAACATCAACCGTTGCTATCGGAGTTAGAGTACACTTGTCAAGACCCTCTTCACCAACCTTCCATCTTAAAATCCAATTCGGTTTACATCCCACTTCTGTTGTCGGATCATTGTAATCACTCCAAGCATCACAACGATAAGCAAAGCAATAACGTCCTACTCCCGGATTATATCGACATCGATATTTTATTTGTTCAGCAAGATCAATCGGTCTAAAACTTAAATAACTATCAAAATCTAATGGATAATCCCTTCCTCCCAAATTAGTTTCAAGATCTTGCGTTGACCCAACAATAGAATCTGAATTCCAGCTAGGTTTACGCGTGAACGCTCCAATATCAGGTGGATAATAATAACCATGATTTGTAAGATATTCAGCCTGTGCAGCGTTGATTTCTCCTAGCTGATAAACAGCGCAATCATAGAGATCGTTTTCGTTTGGCGCAGTGTCTGCAAAAAGTTTTTGAGAAATAAGAATACTAAGGATACCAACTAAAATAACAAGTAAAAAAAACTTTTGAAATTTCATATTTTTGCTCCTAAGAAATAAATTCTTTATAATTTTGTCTCTTTAATTATAACGTTTTTAAAACAAAACACCAGAAAAACGCATTGAAATATCAAATTGCAAAAAAAATGCCTTTTCTATTGTTTCCACTCTCTTTTAACTATAAAATAAGTATATAAATTATTTATTAAGATTCTTTAAGGAGAAACTATGAAAAAACTTTTATTCTGTTCATGCTTTATTTTATCGTTTTGTCTTATCGCAAGCGGCCTCGCTTTTGCAAGCACTCCATCACAAAGAGATGCTTTGATTGCTCAGCAACTTAATTGCACCGAGAGCAAAATGCAAGGCTCTGTCGGCTGGTCTGACGTTTGTTACAAAGACTTTGGCGCGTCACACGATTTTAGCGATTCAGGCCTTATGCTTGTTTCTGCTTCAAGCGGTGTTGATGCTGAAGCACGCATCAGAGAACTTGAATACACCTATGCCAATTCCGATCAATCCGGTGAGATTGAAACTCCTGGAATTGATTCTGATCCTTTCTTCAATAAAGAAAAAGAAATTAAAGAAGATAAAGAAACAAGTTTTCTTGATCACGAGAATCCTTTAACAAAAGTTGAAATGGGAACATCCATTTCTCATGTTCGATATCTTGAACGTGATTTAATGAAAACCCAAGGAAACATGTACGGTGTTTTTATTAATTATTCGAACAGAAACTCCGAACCTAAACCCATTAAAACATTAAAAGATTTTATTGAAAATGACGTATTAAAATTCGATGCAAAATACAGTCGTGGCAACGTTGATTATGACAGCAATGGAACAGGTAGCAAAGAAGGCGACAAAGATTACATGTTTGAAATGCGAGCTGTCATAGGGTTCGATGTTCCAACCACAGAATTTCTTTTTACTCCATATGTGGGACTTGGGCATCGCTATCTCTATAATGACGGACGAGGAACAACAAGCACAGGCCACGGAGGATATCGTCGTGAATCACGATATTATTACGCACCAATTGGAATTGATGTTAAAAGAGAGCTTTCTAAAACATGGGATCTGACACTCAACCTAGAATATGATTACTTTTTATTTGGTAGACAAAAAAGCTATCTTAGCGATGTTGTTGGTGGAGGTTATCCAGATATTAAAAATAAGCAAAATGATGGCTATGGCGCTCGAGGTTCGGTTAAACTCTTAAAAAAAGACAAAGAAATTGATTTCTTTATTGAGCCTTTTTTCCGTTACTGGAACATGGAAGACTCAGAAACAACAAGTTATGTTCGTGGTGCCTATATTCATACTGGAATCGAACCAACAAACACTTCAGTAGAAATGGGATGTAAAACAGGTATCCGTTTCTAAAGCACACTTCTTAAGAAATATCTTAAACCAAAACTAAAGCCGGCTTTCGCCGGCTTTAGTTTTATAGAATCTTTTTTAAATATTAATTTAATACATCGGTTGATATCGCGACTTACCAAACGCTAAAACTGGGAAGAATATAAACGGAAGAAACATCAGCCCTAAGCCAAAACCAGCACCCTTGCCAAAATTTCTTGCAACGCCGATATGCATAGCAATCGTAACAAAAAAGTTTACTATGGGAACTAACAACAATAACAAAAGCCATCCAGATCTCCCGCCTATCTTTAAAAGCACATAAAGATTATAAATCGGAATGATACATGTCCAGCCTGAATATCCAGCTTTATTAAAAACAATCCACGTTGACCAAAGAATTAAGACACCAAACATTAAACCAATAATACCAAAATACGCAGGAGTTTCTTTTCTAAGAATTTCTTCACGCTTTTCTTTGATGTCAGACATAAAATTAGATAACAAGATATCTTTTATTTTAAGATTTTTATTATACTTATCAACAATTTCATTTTTCTTCCTTGAAAAACTTCCAAAAGGTTTTACTGAATTCTTTAGTTGAGCTTCAGGAAGAGATTTTTTAATTAAATTAGAATCTTCAAAGCTTTTTAACTTAAGAATACTAATATTTTCTTTTTGAATTTTATCAGCAGAACTCTTTTCTTGAGAAAATTCGTCCATAACAAGAACGGGGATTTTACTTGCATAAGAAGTCTCTGCTTGAGTTCTCAACTCCAAAAGTTGTTCTACCTTAACTCCATCAATGCTTTTGATTTCATCCATGTAATATGTAATCTTTAAGCCATCTAAACCAATCTTGATATACTTATCTGTTTTCTGAACAACGTCTCCTTCGACAATTCGTCCAGATTTCAAAACTATAGTTTCAGCAAAAGCTATGCAAGGAATAAATGCGATAAGAAAGAAAAGAATAAGCTTTTTCATAAACGATCTCCTTTTTACAATATTTTATCATACTGCAACAACAATCTATAAACTTATTAGAAACTTTATGAAAAAGGATTTTAGGATTTATAAAATAGACTTTATAAATTTTGGTGTCAAAAAAAGTAAGGCCCGATACAATGATCAGGCCTTACTTTTTATACTACAACTTATACTACGATTAAACTTTTCTTACATTTGACGCTTGTGGACCTTTAGGGCCTTCTCCAAGTTCAAACTCAACTGAGTCGCCTTCACCTAAAGACTTATAACCATCACCCTGAATTTCATTATGATGAACAAAACAATCTTTGCCTCCATCGTCTGGAGCTATAAAGCCAAAACCCTTTTGGTCGTTAAACCATTTTACTTTTCCTGTTGCCATTAAACTACCCTTCCTCTCTTTATTTTTATTATATTAACTCAAATAGCGCAAGAGTCAACTCTTTTTTAATATTTAAATATTTAAGCTTTCTTTCCCCTTTTTTCTCCAATCTGTATTTTAATGTCAATAAACTAAAATGAGCACCATTTGAACACCAAATTAAGAATAATACCATTTCCTAATTATTATACTTCTCAACATTAATAATAACTTTTCTCAACAATTCATTTGTAGTCCCCCGAGTCTTATCAAGAGACTGCTTGCAAATCTCCAAAACATCAGAATATTTCTTAGCATTTTCTTCAAGTGACCATTGTGCTGCAAAACCAACCGCAGCATCTTCTGCTATTTGAGATTCTTTGCTAAGGCGTAAGGCACTTATTATTCTCTTTATCGCCCAAGGATTTTTAGAGCGAAAGTATTCCAGCCATAAATCATCAATATCCTTTGCTGTCTCAACAGGAGACATTATCAATTTCTTAGATTCTTGTGTATCAAAAATCAATAACGTTACTTTAGAATTATTAATTAGTCCTGAAATGTTATCTTTAACTTCAACCTCAATAGTATACATTCCTAGCGGATCACCTTTTTCCAAAATCACATCAAAAGAGTTATTCAACATGACAAATTTAAGATGCTCAGGCACTTTTGACTTATAAAAAGCATACCCCTTCTCTTCAAATAAAACATTTCCATTTGGGTCAATAAATTTAAGATTTGCAATCAAATCAGATTTATCCTCAGAATCTTTCTGAAACCCACCTACAAATATAGTTGAATAACAAAATTCTTCATAGGCATATTCTCTTACTACGCTATCAAGCTCAAAATTTTCTGTTTGATTTGAAGTATAAATTTTTATATTTAACTCCTCAGAAAATCCTATCTTTGCCATACTTAAGATAAATAACACACCTATTATTAAAAAAACCTTCTTCATTTCTTCTCCTTTATAGGCACTATTTGGGCACTAATCATTTTTAGAAATAAAAAAGGCTCACAACTTATTAATTTATATAAAGTTGCAAGCCCCTAAAATCTTGGTGGAGGTGCGGGGA
>CAZYOA010000009.1:0-64322 GCA_964648665.1 uncultured Planctomycetales bacterium
TTGGTGGAGGTGCGGGGAATCGAACCCCGGTCCTTGGGATACCTAACAAAAGCCTCTACATGCATAGTTTATTTTTTAGATTTCGCTCTGATCACTTTAAACAAACAAACATTATCAAAGCTAGCCTCTTAAATCTTACTTTATCAATAAAGGCGATCGATAAAGCCAGCCCACTGAATGTCCTTTTAAAAAGCCCGTAGGCAAAACTCTTTAAAAGGGCCTGTTTGATTTAAACAGAAACTGTTTCGCTAGCGAAAATTGGGTTAACAATTTCGTTAGCTTGCGCAATTAGGTTATCTGCGTTTATTATGTGCCTAGATATTTAACGAGGCCAACTAGACATCCTCGGCATGCCACTAATATCGGGTGAAGCTCAAGTCGAAGCCGTGTCACCCCCATGTAAAAGAACGTAAACAATATTTTAATTATAGCTGATTTTATATGTTTTTCAAGGAATGGTTAACTACGGGTTTTAAATGTGCGAACAGCACGATCAAGCTGCTTATCAATATCACGCTTCTTAATTGTTTCACGCTTATCAAAAAATTTCTTACCCTTCACAAGTCCAATCTCAACTTTAACAAAATTACGTGCATTAAAATAAATCTTTGTTGGCACAAGCGTAAGACCTTTTTGCGTCATGCGTCCTAAAATCCTCTTAATTTCACTCTTATTTAAAAGAAGCTTACGTTTTCGATCAGAATCCTCATTAAGATAACTAGCCTGTAAATACGGATTAATATGCAAATTATAAAGAAAAATTTCGTCTTTTTCAACGCGCGCAAAACTATCTTTAAAATTCAACCCCCCATCTCGAATTGATTTTACTTCACTACCAGACAAAGCAATTCCACATTCCCACCGATCAACGATGAAATAATCACGAAATGCTTTTTTATTAGTTGATACATTTTTTGATTTCAAATTTAAAATCCCTTGCTTAACTGAATGTATATTGTTAAAAAAAGCGGCACAGTTATAAGACCCAACAGATGCCCATACAAAATAGATTTACTTATAATTTTATCTTCAATATGGCAATATTTTGAAATAACAACCAAAGTTGTCGCACTCGGCACAACAGATTCTAAGACAATTAAGAATCCTACCAATCCTTTTATCTTAAAAATAAAAACAACAGCCAATGCAACAAGCGGCAATACTATGATTTTAGTTAAGACCGAAGCTGCGATTTCTTTTCTATATTCATTAACCTTGAGACTCATTGAAGCCAAATTGCCTCCAACAACTAAAATCGCAATCGGCAATGCACACGCACCGAACATTTCAACCGAAGACATCATGACCCCGGGAACAAAATCTTGAACATTAAAGAAAATCGCTGCTAAAGAAAAAAGTGTTGCAAGCATAGGTGGATTAAAAATATCCTTTGCCTTAACATCAGAAATCTCTTTTCCAGCCACAAGGCAAACACCAATAGACCAAATTGCAACATTAAATCCAATTAAGAAAAGAAAAATATAAACATACATCTGTACTGCATCAATAGGATTAAACGTTTGAGCAACAATAACTAAAGGAATATATCCTGAGTTTTGAAAACTCATTAATGCTAAAATTTCTCTTTTGATTCTTTTGCTTTTAGTTAACCTGCATAATATTAGGCCTAATAAAAATCCGACAATAGCAATCGCAAAACTTAAAAGCGGAAATATCCACCAATTTTCATATTCTGAAAAAGAAAAACTATCTAAGAACTCTGAGAAAATTAAACATGGTAAAAATACATACACCAAAAGCTTACTTAATGTTTTTAAATTCTCGTCTTTTAGGATGCCTTTTTTTCCCAAAGCATAGCCAACAGCGCCAATCATGAAAATTTGCAAAGTTGCAAGACCGATATTTTGAAATGATATATTTAACATATATTCCTTCTTAATCAAAATTTCATCAAAATATACTAATTTAATAAAATTTCTTTATTTTATAATTTGAAGATTTTATTAAGAACCAGTATAATAGCGATATTATACCACAATGATCACTTGGCGCAATTTCTTCACTTTAAATATTAGAAAGCGAAATAATTGACATAACAAAATTTTATCGATATACTTCTTTTTATAAAGCTAAAATGATCTAAAGAGCAAATTAAGCGACCTTAACTATTCAATAGCTTAATCAATTATTATTAAATAAACAATGAATCAAAAAACACAACTCGTTATTATTGGAGCAGGTCCTGCTGGATATCCGGCTGCTTTTTTAGCTGCTGATAAAGGCATAGACGTTACCCTTATTGACTCTACAGGAAAATTAGGCGGAACATGCCTTTATCATGGATGTATTCCCTCTAAGGCGCTTTTACACGTTGCTAAAATTATTTCTACCGCCAAGGATGCCTCTAAAATCGGAGTTGATTTTGGTGAGCCTTCACTAGATCTTGATAAAATCTTATCTTTTAAAAATAAAGTCATCGCACGCCTTTCTTCTGGCCTTGATCTTCTAGCTAAAAAACGAAAAATTAATTTTATTCAAGGCTCTGCATCGTTCTTAAATGAAACATCTCTTAAAATAAAAACACAGAATGAAACCATCACTCTTGATTTTGAAAAATGTATTGTCGCAACAGGTTCAATGCCAGCCAATCTATTTCCCAATACAGAAAAACACGATCGCATTATTTTTTCCGAGCAAGCGCTTCAGCTTAAAACAATTCCTAAAAAACTTTTAATTGTTGGCGGTGGCTATGTAGGCCTTGAGATGGCAACAATTTACTCCAGGCTTGGGTCTCAGGTTACAATTTGCGAACTTCAAGAAAACATTCTTCCTGGAGTCGACAAAGATATTATTCCTATTATCTCTAAAAAGATTTCAAAAGCAGTTTCCAAAATTCTAACTTCTACAACAATAAAAAGTTATGAAGCAAACGATCAAGGCGTTACTGCTATTTTTAATGGACCCGATGAAGAAATTTTTAAAGATACCTTTGATCAAATACTTATTTCTACAGGACGTATCCCTAATAATGAAAATCTTAATCTATCAAAAGCGAACATCACCATCGATCAAAAAGGCTTTATTGTCGTGGATAAGAACAACCAGACATCCACAAGCGATATTTATGCCATTGGAGATATTGCCGGTGGATTACTTTTAGCTCATAAAGCCTCAGACGAAGCCCATCGCATCATTAAATTTATTACAAACTCAACAGATAACCAATCTAAAGGAATTATTCCTTGTGTCATTTTTACAGATCCTGAAATTGCTTGGTGTGGCTTAACAGAGGCTGAAGCTGAAGAAAAGAATATTGAGATTAAAATATCAAAAACTTCGATGATGACCAACGGACGTGCCCTTGGCATCAATCAACCTGAAGGATTTACAAAAATACTCTTTGATCCAAAATCAGGAAACATGCTTGGCGCTGTTGTCGTTGGCTCAGAAGCCGGAGAATTAATTGCACCAATCAGTCTTGCTCTACAAAATCAATTATCTGCAAAACAATTTGCAGGCTCTATTTTTGCTCACCCTACCCTATCTGAAACACTTAAAGAATGCGCTCAAAGCTTTCTGGGCACAAACCCGCACTCCATTAACTAAAAGCCTTCCTAGCGTTTTAAATTAATTTATTTTAAAAGAATTCTATCTTGAAATTAGTGAAGAGAGGAATTAGAGATTGGAAACTTCAGACAAAATCGTACACCTTTTTGATGGTCATCTTTTTCATTCATATTTTCAACATTAATAACACCACCATGATCTGCAATCAAATCTCGACATAAAGCAAGGCCAATACCTGTGCCTTTTACGCTGCTTGAGACAAAAGGTTCAAACATGTTGCTCATCTGCTCTTCTGTTAACATTGGTCCTGTATTCTCAAAAACAACAAAAACTTCATTAGCCGAAGAATCTAAACCTGAAATTATTTTTATATATCGTTTTTCACCTCTTGGAAGTTGGTTCATGGCTTCTAGAGCATTAACAACAATATTCATAAATGTTTCCTGAAGATGAACCGCATCAGCATAAACTTTCGGCAAATTTCCTTCTCTATCAAAATCCCAATTTACACGCTTTATGCGAAGTTCGTCTTTAAGAAGACGAATTGCTCTTTCCATACAATTATTAACACAAACATTCTCTTTCTTAACTTCTCTATGACGCATCAAATCCATCAAATCATTAAGCATTTCTTTAATATATGTAGATTGCTCAAGAATTAAATCAACAGTTTTATAATACCGATCTTCTTCACCCATTTCCTTCTTCATGAATTTTACAAGTCCATGCATAGCTGTAATTGGCTGACAAATTTGATGTAAAATGCCAGCTGACAATGAAGAAAATATCGAAGCTTTCCCGAGATCAACAAGCTTAAGCTTCATGTTTTCTGCTTGTTGCTTAGCGGTGTTAGTCTCTTCATCTTTAAGACGAACTTTGGTTGTAACTTTTCTAATCTCAAGCAAGAATGCAACGTTGTGAAATTTTACAAGTGCATACGACATGATAATAACCGCAAGAAAAAGACATGTCGGTCCTAAAGGATAAATGCTAAATCCATAATTATTTAAAATTGTAATATTGCTAACGGCTGCTAAGCAAAACGCAACCATTACAAGCTGAAGTTTTCGTCGATAAGCGAGATCGGACTCTCTTCGCTGTGGAGCCTTAGAAAAATTTAAATAATGCTTTAAAATATTTAAAACTGCATAGATAGAACAGAAAAGGCTAAATCCAAGAAAAGCCCATTGAACATTCTTCGCCCCTGGAGAAAATCCCCATGGATACTCAACAATACCAGTGAAGAATGGATCTATCCAAGATTTAATTAAAAGCAGAATAACGCCAAAATAAACAATCCAAAGAAAAAATCTTTTTTGCTTATAATGATTCGTAACGATGATGGAAAGGTGCAGCAACGTTGCAGGCACTAAGACCATGCTCAAAAAAACGATTTTTCCCCAAAAAAATGTTACAGGGTCAACCCAAGCATTTAATCCTAAAGCAAAGCTTAGAAACCAAAGCGCAGAACTCATATAAAAATAACAAATGGAACGATGAAAACTTAAACGCGTTCCAAGACCAATAACAAAAAGGGCAAAAAAGAAAGAAATACTAAAAAAAACAAACGGAATCAATGAGGAAATATTAAAGTAATAGTATGGAGATTGAATAACGTGTATAAGATCTATCATTTAGAACGATTATAACATAAAAGAAATTAAATAAGATTGTTTATCTGCAATTATTTTGGCTGAATTAATATTTGTGCGCCATCACCCACATTGATATCGTAAACATCCGCAAATCCTGCATTCACCTCTAAAACATATCGAGCAGGTTGACTGCTACCATATGTCGGACAAGATTCCGAAAGGCATGGCGGTGCACTTTTTTCAATATAAATAACTTCTCCAGCGTTATTAAGCCAAATAATGTCTAGCGGAATAAGCGTATTTTTCATCCAAAATTTTGCTTCGGCCGGTTGATCAAATATGAAAAGCATGCCAACATCTTTATCTAAACTTTTTCGATATTGAAGGCCTTGAGACAACTCTTCGGACGTTTGAGCAAGCTCAATTGAAACGCATTTAGAATCAAAACAAGCCTGCGATTGCTTCTGTTGGCACCCAACAAAAGTAAAACAAATTAAAAATAGTCCAAAAATAATAGAGCGCTTCATCATAAAGCTCCTTCCTCCTCAGTTAAACGAATGTAATCTCTAAATGTTGTTTCTCCGTTGATTTCTTGATTAACCGTTGAAATACGTTGAGTTGTATACGGATGTGTCCGCCAATAGCTAAAACGATGTATCGGTTTTTCTGAATTAATTTGATGTAATTTTTCTAAGAACCTTTTCATCTCGCTTGGATCATATCCTGCTTTTTTCATATACTTTACTGCTAATCGATCAGCCATAAATTCATTGTCTTTTGAATATCCAGTTATAATTGATCCAAACGCTAAATTAATTCCTGGACTCAAGTTAGAATTTCCACTCGTTATCGCTAAAACTTGAAGTAAATTATACCCATATTGAGCTTGTAATTGTTTCATTGCGTGCTTAGACGTAATATGACCAAATTCATGAGCAATAACCCCTGCAAGCTGATCATCGTTTTCAACCGCATCAATAAGACCCTGATAAAGATAAACAGATCCACCAGGAAGTGCAAAAGCATTAACCTCATCTTTGTTGATAACCTGAACTGTATAAAAAATTTCTGTCCGATCACAAACATTTTCAATTCTTTTCGCAATCCTTGAAACACGCTGATTAACATCTACATCTGTATTAATTTCATACTCTGCATTGATATAACGCGCAATCGACTCTCCAATGGCAACTTCCTTCTTCGTGTTAAACAAAAGCGTTTCTTGTTGTTGTGTCGCTAAATTATATTCGCTCGTAACGCATCCAGAGAAATAAAAACACATCAAAACCAATAAAATGTTTATTCCAAACTTCTTAAGCATTTCTCGTAATCGTGCCATAGGAAGACCGACGACATTAAAATAACATCCTTCAATGCGTTTAATAAAAAAAGCGCCTCTTCCCTCAATGTCAAATCCTCCAGCCTTATCTTTAGCCGAGGTTGTTTTATAATAACGATCAATTTCTTGATCACTCAAGCTAGACATATAAACTTTTGTTTTTTCAAAACCAACAAGTTGTTTTTTTGTTTGAGCATCAACAACGGCAAGACCCGAATACACCCACTGCGGATTCTGACTAAGCATTTTTAAATTCTTCTTAGCTTCTTTTAAACTTTTTGGCTTACCGATAATTTTCTGACCATTAGCGTACACAAGTGTATCGCAACCGATAACGATGCCGCTTTTTATACGAGACGCAACATCTCTTGCCTTTAAAAGTGCATTTTTTTGAACTAGATCTGCGCACCCTCTTGTAGAGCTTGCGAGCTCTTCAGCTTTGCTAGGAATAACGCAAAACGGAACGCCAAGCTGTTTTAAAAGACGCTTACGGTGAACAGATTGCGAAGCTAAAATAAGTTTAGAATTCATTAGTTTAAGAATTCAGTTATTTGAAATATTGATTCTAAAGGACAGCCATACGCTTTTACAGCTTCTTCAGCGCCTTCTTGGCGATCAACAATGCAAATAGCTTTGGCAACATCAATCTCTGCTTTTTTCATTACTTCTAAAGATTGAACAAAAGCCTTTCCTGTTGTTGCCACATCATCAATCAAAATAACTTTAGAACCCTTGGCAATATCTGGTCCCTCAATTTGCTGTTGCTTGCCATGAGCCTTTGGTGCTTTTCGAATAATAAAAGTGTTTATCGGGTTGCCATTCTGGAAACTTTGAGATGCAATAGCTCCAACAAAAGGATCCGCTCCTAAAGTTGGACCTCCGACAAAAATAACATGATCATCTTTAATCATATCTAAAATAATTTTTGCACAAAGATATGCTCCTTCAGCTGCCAAAGTTACTCGACGAGCATCAATATAATAATCACTTTCTTTACCAGAAGAGAGAATAATTTTTTCTTTAAAGAATGCGTCTTTCTTTAGAATTTCTAAAAGACGTATTTTATCTTGATCCACCATAGAGATAAATCTCCTTTCTTTTTTCTTAAATTTAAAATCTTGAAGTTATTATACGATGTTTTACTTTCTCTTACAAGAACTGTCAAAAAGAAATAACTTTCAAGATTAAGAAGTCTTTGACCTTAAAATAAGACATGCTAAAATATAGTTGCTGTCGTAATAGAAATATTTTTACGATGAATACTTTTTTAAAACAGTTAAATTGCGGACTTTCTTCTTTAGTCTATCCAGACAACTGCATTTTATGCAAAACACCAAACACAAAGAATTCTTCTTTTGTTTGTTGCCGATGCCAAAATACTATCATTTTAAACATTCCTCCTTTTTGTGCAAAATGCTCTCGACACCTTAAAGATCCTAGCGAAAGCTCTCTTTGTCTTCAATGTCAAAAAACTCTACCCAATTTTGATTTCGCATGGGCACCTACAAGATATACAGATAACATGCGACACCTAATTCATTTATTTAAATATAAAAACAAAACTGCTCTTCGTCACCTTTTTTTCAATCTTTTAGTTTCTTTTATAAAAGATTACAATATTAATATAAATCAATTTGATTTTATTATGCCTGTACCCTTACATCCAACAAGGCTACGTGAACGACAATACAATCAAACCCAATTATTAGCTAAAATGCTATCAAAGAAATTTCATATTCCAATGCTGGAAAACACTCTCTTTCGCCATAAACACACCAAAGCACAAGCCTTGCTTAATGAAAAAGAGCGCTGGACAAATGTAAAAGACGCCTTTAGAATAAGACATTCATCAAATCTTTTTAATAAATCTATTCTTATCGTAGACGATCTTATTACAACCAGTGCAACAGCTTGTGAAATTGCACAAACGATAAAAAAAGCACAAGTAAAACAAATAGGAATTTTAGCTCTCTCGATAACCTAAAAATATATGAAAATTTTACGAAAATATATCTTATTAGAATGCATCT
Organism: uncultured Planctomycetales bacterium; assembly: GCA_964648665.1. Classification (GTDB taxonomy): domain Bacteria; phylum Omnitrophota; class Gorgyraeia; order Zapsychrales; family Aceulaceae; genus Aceula. The sequence continues at coordinate 8,493 of CAZYOA010000009.1, forward strand.
TACCGTTTTTTTTGTCCCTTTCTGTCCTAACTAGCGTTTTCTTGCTAGGTTATCTCATTAAGCTTGCCAATATGGTTATTAATAAAGGTGTCAGCCTTGCCTTGGTTGGACAAGTTTTCTTGTATTACATTCCATACGTTTTAACATACACACTTCCTATCGCATGCTTAATGGCCATTATTCTAGCCTTCAGTCGCTTTTCAACGGACAATGAGATTCTAGCTATGCGTGCCAATGGTATTCGCCTTAAAAACCTTTTATGGCCTATTTTTATGATGGGTCTGATTTTAAGCCTTTTTTCTATTATTCTTAATATTAAAATCATTCCACACGCTTATCATCAACAACGAAAACTTTTAAAGGAAGTTGGCACCAAAAACCCAACCGCTCTTCTCGAAGCCGGAACATTTATCAAAGACTTTAAAGATCAAATTCTTTTTATTTACCGCATTGATGGAAACAAGATGTACAACATTCGAATTTATCAGCCTCAGCCAGATGGGAAAATGACACGTACGATTACAGCTAAAGAAGGCGAATTTACACAAGTTCCAGGGGAAGATAAAATTAAATTAAAACTTATCAGCGGAACAAGCGACGAACCAGATTTAGAGAATCCGAATAATTTCTATAAATTAAAATTTAATACATTTTTTCGTACACTCGACCTATCTAAGGCAAACAATAAAAAAATTGAAAAGAAGCCTCAGGGCATGACGCTTAAAGAAGTACAAGAAAAAATTAAAGAATTAGACGCTCTAGGAATTGACGATGTTATTCCATTAAGGATCGAATTTCATCGAAAACTTGTTTGGGCTTTTGCGGTTTTAATCTTTATGATGCTCGGTCTTCCTCTTGCCGTTGTTACGCATAGAAGAGAAAAAACAGCAAACGTCGCACTTGCTGTATTGTGTGCTGTAAGCTATTATCTACTAACCCTTGGATGCCAAGCGTTATGCGTCCAAAATAACACTCCAATTGCAATTACTATGTGGGCTCCAAATATTATCGGAGCTGTAATTGCTTTTGTTTTAAATTATCGATTATGCGCATCATAGAACGCTATCTTTTAAAAAATATTGCAACCATATTCATATCAGCATTAATTATTTTTTGCTTTTTATATGTATTGATTGATCTTGCCAGCAATCTTGATGAGTTCATAAGACAAAAAGTTTCTTTTGAGGTCTTAATACGATACTATCTTTCCTTCTTGCCGATCATTATTTCTCAAACGTCTCCTCTCGCCTGCTTAATCGCATGCCTTCTTACGTTTAGTCATGCCAATAGTAATAATGAAATTATTGTTTTGCGCTCAGGAGGATTAAGCTTCTGGCGAATTACAAAACCAGCTATCTTTTTTGCGATTTTAGTCTGCGCTCTTATGTTTTGGGTTAACGAGCGATTTGTTCCACAAGCAACATCTATGTCCCAATCCATTGAAGATGAATATCTAATTCTAAAAGTTGACGCCGCCAAGAAAAAACAAGCAATTCGCGACCTAACATTCTATGGACTTAAAAACCGATTGTTTTATATTGATAGGTTTGACCCTACAGATTTTTCTCTACATGGAATTACAATTATTGGTCATGACGAACAACAGCAAATCTCAGAAAAGACTGTCGCCTGGGAGGGAAAATGGACTGGAATTGCTTGGAAATTTTATCGTTTACAAATTGCAAGCTTTAGCATTCCCGGGGATGAAACAACTGAAACGGTACGATATTATAACGAGAAATTAATGGACATTAAAGAAACACCTGAAGACTTTTTGAGACAACGCCTAGATGTTAACTCTATGAATACCAAACAGCTATATCACTACATCAAGCGATTTGATAGCAGTGGAGCCGAAAAAGCACTAAACAATTTACGCGTTGATCTTTATCAGAAAATAGCTTTTCCTTTTACAGGACTAGTTGTTTTGCTAGTCGGGTTGCCATTAGCTCTTATGACAAATAGGCGAAAGGCTCTAACCTTTACATCTTTAGGAATTGCTATTGGGATTGGTTTTGCTTTCTATGTCTTAAATGCCGTAGGCTTGGCCTTTGGAAAAGGAGGACTTTTACCACCTGCCCTATCTGCTGGACTAGCACCAGGAGTTTGCTTCTTTACAGCTATCTACTTCATTCGAACAAAATTCTGAATTTTATCCTTTTAAAATCCATTCTTTTAAAGTTTTTGTAAAATCTTCATCTGCAAGTCTTCCGTCAAAGAACTTATCAACCTTATTCTTTGCCCAAAAACTTTTAATTTCTTCAATCGCCAAAGTTGATCCATCTTCTGTCCCTTGAACACTCGCATCACTATAAATAACAATCAAAGGATTTTCGAACATTAAACTTTTAGCTCTATTTAAAAAAGTTTCTGGTTCAGACTTCAGGAATTGAGGATGAACAATAATAATTTCAAACTCTGCTGATTTTCCCTTTATCAACAGTTCATCTTCTCCAGCCATGGCATAGCCTTTATATCCAATAGCCTCAATAGCTTTTAAGATCTTTTCACTAGCATCAGAATCATTACACAAAACAAGTGCTTTCTTAGCAAGAACCATATCAAGCTTTTCTTTAAGTTCTTCTGCCTCCATCGGTTTGGATAAGAAATCATTTACACCTAAAGCCTGAAATGTTTCTTTCATCAATCGTCTTGCTGTTAAAACAACCACTGGAATATTTGCAAGGCTAGCATTTCGTTTTAGATTCTTATAAAACTCAAAACCATCCATAACTGGCATCATAACATCAAGAAGAATTACATCTGGCTTATTTTCCTTTAAAACATCCAAACCCTCCTGCCCATTTTCGGCAATCAAAACATTCCACTCAAGAGACTTTAGCCGCTTAGCCAAAACTTCTCTAATATCTGGCTCATCATCAATAACTAATATTGTTTTATTCATTTCTATTTTCCTTATTTAAATTATTAATTTTAATTATTCTTGCCCAGAAGCACTTTTAGCAGCATTATAAAAATTCTTAAAAACATCACGCCTTCCAACAACGCCAATCATCTTTCCATCTTCACAAACTGGAATAGTATGAATATTTTTACGTTTCATAATATTAATAATTTCAGCTAAAGATGTTGTTTTTTCGATACTAACAAGACTTGTCGACATGGCAAAAGAAACTTTTGGATTAAGGGCATCTCCCTGAATTGTACCTGAACGGATAATATCGATTAAAGTAAACAAGTCCGTCGCTGTAATAATTCCTTCAAGTTGACCATCTGGTCCACCAACAGGTAAACCACTGATACGCTTTTTAATCATAAAATCTGCAACATCCGCCAAGCTCGACTCTTGTTTTGCCAAAACAACATCTTTTGTCATAAAGTCTTCAGCCTTAATTGAATTTAACTTCTCCTCTAATTGATGAACTTGCTCTTCAATGCTCTTTGTCATAATTTCCCCTTTTTTTTAAGGTTTAATAATACAAAATTTACAATTTATTTCCTAAAACGCACACAATTTCATAATTAATTGTGCTCGCAATCTTTGCCAAATCTTCTGCAGAAATTTTGCTCTTTCCTTCTGTGCCCATAATACAAACTTTATCTCCAACAGAAATATTCTTAACAGCACTGACATCAACCATAATCTGATCCATCGTAACATTGCCAACAACAGGACAAAGTTTCCCGCGCACAATAACCTTTGCGCGATTTGAAAAAGCTCGAAAATAACCATCATGATAACCAATTGAAATTGTAGCGATACGCATTTTCTTTTTTGCTATAAACGTGTGCCCATAACTAACCCCTCGCCCCTTAGGAATGCTTTTAATAAAACATATTCTTGATTTAACACTCATGACAGGTGTTAATTTAATTTTATTCTTAATCTTTGTCGATGGATAAAGACCGTAAAGCATCAATCCTGTTCTAACAAGATTAAATCCTTTATTAGAAAATGCAACAAAACCCATGCTGTTAGCAGCATGCACATATTTTATTGTCGATATTTCTTTCTTAATTTGCTCTGTTACCTGAAGAATAGATTTAATTTGTTTCTCCGTAAAAAATCTATTTGTATCAGCTAAAGGAAAATGTGTGCAAATCCCTTCAACTTTAATTCCAGAAAAAGTTTGAATTTGAGCAACAAAATCAAACGCATTAGCCTGATAAACGCCAAGACGGCTCATTCCTGTATCAATCTTGATATGAACAGGAAACTTTATTTTTCTTTGAATCAATAACTGATTTAAAGCTTTAGCAAGATCAACGCTACAAACAACTGGTGTAATATTATATTTAATTAAATACTTTGCCTGCTCAGGCAAAGCGTGTTCTAAAAGCATAATACGCTTTTTAATTCCAATTTCTCGAAGAGTAATAGCTTCGTTAATATCTGACACACCAAAAAATTTTATATTTCCTCGATTTAAAACTTTAGCTACTTTTTCTAATCCATGTCCGTACGCATCAGCCTTAACAACTGCTAAAATATCAATATTCTTTCCAGCTAACTTCTTAATAGATTGTACATTAGATAAAAGAGCTTTTGTGTTGATTTCTCTAGAAATCATTGGCGGGCATGATGATTTCTTGCTCATTTTCTCACCTGACAATCTTTAGAATATAAATACATTGGAGCTAACGTAATTGAATTATCTATTTTTCGTTTTTTAAATCGCCTTACAGATAATTCAGTTAAATTAACTGCCTGTGCATAATTATATTCTTCATCTGCAAATAAAATCTTATTCTTTTTATCTTTGAAACAAGATTTAATTTCATTCTCGAAAATTTTCACTCCATCACCAACAAATACACATTCGCCTTTAATTCTTTTCAAGATATTTTTAACGTCACATAAAAAATATGAGCTCACTCTTTCTATACAATTATTCTTCACTTTATAGATACTTGAAAAAACCATATTGCGCTTAGCGTCTGATAAAACACAAATCTTATCTAAAGCTAAATCTTTGACACCTTGTGCGATTACGTCTAAACTTGATATGCCAACAACAGGCTTTTTAAGAGCTAAACAAAATGCCTTAATCGTAGCCAAGCCAACGCGCAAACTCGTAAAAGATCCTGGCCCAAGACCAATAGAAAATCCATCAACATCGCACAATGAAACTTTTCCATTTTTTAAAACGCTATCAATCGCAGGAATAATTGATTCTGCAAGTGCTTTTTCTATCTTTAGATTCTTTGAGAACAAGACCTTTTCATCGTCACAAATAGCAATGCTAAAATTTTTGCTCGAACTATCAAGACTTAAAATGTTCATACTTTTATTTTTTCAATCACCTCTTTAAAATGTTTTGTTTTTCCTGTAACCGTAAACAATCTTTCATCCTCACCTTTGTGTTGAATCTTGACCGAAAGACAAGCTTTAGGCAAAAGACGTCCCAATCGATCTGCCCACTCAACAACACAAATACCTCCACCATAAAAGAAATCTTCATATCCGATAGCTTCAATTTCTTTAGGATTCTCAATACGGTATAAGTCAAAATGATAAACCGGTACCTTCGGTGCAGGATAAATATTCATTAGCGTAAATGTAGGACTATGTACCTCTGTTTTCTTAATTTTTAGTCCTTGCGCTATCCCCCTAGTCAAAACTGTTTTGCCAGAACCTAGCTCACCGAAAAGACAAACAATGTCTCCAGGTTTCAATCCTTTAGCCAAAGCTTTGCCAAACTGTTCAGTCTTTTTTGCAGATTGTGATAAGTATTTTAAATTCATATTAGAAATGTGTGTACGCTTTCTGTTTTATTGCTTTCAAGGTCCCATTTACCCTCTTAAGCATCAAACCGTTTTTCTTTTTTGTTATCAATCCGATTTCGTAAAATTTAAACTTTCTTTGCTGCCTTAAGGTAACCACTTTTTTCTTCGGCAAAGTAAAAATGAGTTCGAAATCTTCACCGTCAAATAAAGCCTGAGAAATCTTCGCTCCTTTAGTGAGCGGAATTCTCTCTTCATCAACAATAGCCCCACACTGACTTTCATTTAAAATGTGAGATAAATCTGATGCAAGTCCATCAGAAATATCAATCATGGCATTAGGCTTAATTTTCTTAACTAAATACTGAGCCTCAGCCAGACGCGGCTTAAATGTTAAATGTTTTTTCGTTTTTAAAGATCGACCAAGAAATCCTGTACAAAAAATAATATCTCCGGATTTCGCTCCTGAACGAAAAACAATATCTTTTCGTTCTGCTTCTCCTGTTAAAGAAACATTAATAATCAGCTCTTTCGACCTAACAGTATCGCCTCCTACAATACTAATGCCGAATTCTTTAGCAATATCAAAGAGACCTTGATATATACTTTCAATTTCTTTTAATGAGTTGCTTTTACTCACACCCAAAGAAACAACTCCGTATTTAGGCCTTCCTCCCATGGCCACAATATCGCTTATGCTAACCGCTAATGCTTTTCGCCCAACAAGCCTTGCATTATCTTTTTTTGAAAAATGCACATTTTCGATCAACATATCTGTTGTCAAAATAAGATTTTGATTGCGATTAAAAGGCAAGACAGCAGCATCATCTCCAATACCCTTGATCACATCTTTCTTGATTGGTGCATTCTTTTTGATAATATCAATGAGCCCAAACTCACCTATTTTTCTTAATGATCTCATCTCTTTAAAACAACTTTGCAATACTCTTTTTAAATGGAGAACGAATAATCCCTTTTTCAGTAACAATAGCTGTAATCAGTCGATGAGGAGTAACATCAAATGCAGGATTATAAGTCTTAATACACTTTGGTGCAATTTGCCTTTTTGCAATATGTGTAATTTCTTCTGAATCTCTTTGCTCAATAGGAATTTCTTTGCCAGTCTTAATATTTATATCAAAGGTTGATTTTGGCGCAACAATATAAAATGGAATCTTATGATAATTTGCTAAAACAGCTAAACCATATGTTCCAATCTTGTTTGCTGTGTCTCCATTCAAAGCAATGCGATCAGCTCCAACAAAGATCATGTCTACGTGACCCTGCACCATTAAAGTTGCAGCCATGTTGTCACAAATAAGTGTTGTATCGATTCTTTCTCGAGACAGTTCCCAAGCTGTTAGGCGAGCTCCCTGTAGCAATGGACGAGTTTCACAAACATAAACTTTAAATTTCTTTTTCTTCTTTTTTGCTGAATACATAACACCTAAAGCTGTTCCATAATCAACCGTAGCTAGTGCTCCTGCATTACAAATTGTTAAAACATTGCTTTTATTCTTAATTAATTTTTCTCCATGATTTCCCATGACTCGACAAACACGTCGATCTCGATCAAAGATTTCAAATGCTTGTTTCTTTAACTTCTTGCGCAAAAACAAAACGCTATCATCTATATTATCAGAAACAACTTTCTTCATGCGCTCAAGCTCATTAAATAAATTAACAGCTGTTGGCCGCGAAGTTGCTATATAATCACAAAGTTTAAGAAACTTTTTCTCAAAAATTTCTCGATTATTTGTTTTTATTTCTTGAATGCCAAGTAAAACACCAAACCCTGCTGCAGCTCCAAGAGCAGGAGCACCGCGAACACTTAAAACCTTAATCGCCTTCCAAAGAGTTTTAACATCTCTACAGTCAATAAAAGTTAATTTTAAAGGAAGCTTAGTTTGATCAATAATGCGAACATGATCATCAATCCATTTGATTGTTGGAATTGGCATATTTATTTTTTATCAATCTCGATGCGCGGAAACAATGCATCGTGTGTCTTAAGAACTTTCCCGCTAACAAGTTCTCCCCAAAATGAATTTGTACCATTAGCGCCAAGAATATCTAACACCTGATCTGCTTTTGTCGGAATAACAGGTAAAAGCTCTACAGCTGCAACTCTTAAAGCTTCTGTTGCAACATAAAGAATAGTTCCTGCTCTTTCTAGATTTTCCTTAGCAACCTTCCACGGAGCTTGCTTCTCAAGATAACCATTAACGCTTCGAATTAAAATAAGAACGTCTTCAATAGCTTCATGAATTTTCATATCATCAACATGAGTCTTTACTTTCTTATTTAAGCCATCAATAATTTCTTTAACCTGTTGATCTTCAATACTTAAATCTTTAAGCTCTGGAATATGACCATCAAAATATTTTCCAATTAAACCAGAAACACGGTTTAAAAGATTTCCAAAATCATTCGCTAAATCACTGTTATATCTTTTAATAAAAGATTCTACAGTAAATTTTGCATCTTGCCCCAAAACCATCTCTCGCATCAGATAATAGCGAACAGCATCAACACCATATTGATCAACTAAGTCCAAAGGATCAACAATATTGCCAAGAGATTTACTCATTTTTGTTTCTCCAATAAGCCACCATCCATGAGCAAAAATCCTTTTTGGCAAATCTATTCCTAAAGAGAAAAGCATTGTTGGCCAATAAACGCAATGTGTTGTTAAAATATCTTTAGCCATCAAATGTGTCGCATTCGGCCACCAATCATTAAACTTTTCATCGTCCACGCCATAACCAATCGCCGTCACATAATTTAAAAGCGCATCAAACCAAACATATGTTACATAATCTTTATCGAAAGGAATTTCAATGCCCCAGCTCATACGCTCCTTTGGCCTAGAAATACATAGATCTCCCAACGGTTTTCGCAAAAATCCTAAAACTTCATTTTTACGATGAGCAGGTTGAATAAAATCAGGATGACTCTCGATATGATCAATAAGTTTTTGCTGATATTTACTCATCTTAAAAAACCAATTGCGCTCTTTTAACTTCTTGATATCCCGAAATTCACCAGATTCTTTCTCAGTTTCTGTAATGAATCTCTCCTCGGCAACCGAATACCATCCTTCGTATTCATCAACGTAAATATCCCCGGACTCATAAACCTTGCTAAGAGCATCTTGAACAACCTTAATATGACGAGCTTGTGTTGTGCGAATAAAATCATTATTTTGAATCTTAAGCTTTTCCCAAAGATTAATAAATCGGGGTGCTAAGTCATCGCAATGCGCTTGCTCCGTTAAATTTCTTTTTTGTGCAGCCTGTTGAACCTTTTGCCCGTGCTCATCAAGCCCAGTTAAGAAAAAAACCTCATCATTTTGCGCTTTATGATAACGTGCCATCACATCCGCTAAGATTGTTGTATACGCATGTCCAATATGCGGCTTATCATTAACGTAATAAATAGGCGTTGTAATATAAATTTTATTCTTCTTCATTTTTTTTAAAAGATACTTTCGCAGTTTTCCCATCTCCAAGATCAATTTTTACAGATCGCTGCAATATGTTAACATCAAAAACTTTTCCTTTTCCTTGAGCAGTGCTAATCTTTGCACCTCTCTTAGGAAGCCCTTTTGCATACTGCTTATAAACCTGAAACTCGTACGCCATGCAGCATTTAATACGCCCACAAACACCAGAAATTCTTGATGGATTAATCGGTAAATCTTGCTCTTTTGCCATTTTGATTGTAAGAGGATGAAAATCTCGCATATAAGATGAACAACAAAGTTCTCTCCCACAACATCCCATTCCACCAACAGTTTTAGCCTGATCTCTCACGCCAATTTGCTTAAGCTCAATACGCGCTCTAAAAATACCCGCAAGCTCTTTAACAAGATTTCTAAAATCAACTCGCTCATCAGCAATGAAAAAGAAGACAATTTTACTATTATCAAAACTAAATTCACAATGAACTATTTTCATATTAAGTTTTTGTTCACTGATTTTTTTCTCACATGTACTAATCGTTTCCTTAGCTTTTTCTTTATTTCTCTCAATTCGTTTTAAATCTTCTTCGTTGGCAATACGCAATACTTTTCCTGGAAGATTTTCAACACGTCCCTCAGGTGAAGCTTCTGTATCTGAAATAATTTTCCCATATTCTGTAGCTCGATCCATGCTTAAAACAACAAAATCTCCTCGGCTACAATCAATATCCTTAATGTTGTACAGGCTAATTCCGCGAAACTCGCCTAATCCAACCTGGATTACTTTTTCCATATTTTCTCCTTCATGATAACTAAAGGCACTTTGATATTGAAATTTTCATCAATCGCCCTTCGGGTTGCAACAATATCATTTAAAATTTCAACAATTTCTTTAAATTCATATTTCTTTTCAAAATACTTTAAATCGCTTAATCGATCAATATTTGCCAAATGCTGATCAGATGATTGGTTTTTAAGCATCATTAAATCCTTAAACCATAAAAACAAGAAATAAACAACTTCACGAACCACTAATTTATCAGATAAGATTTTCTTAAAATATATTTCGCTATCTTGCTCAAAAACAAACTGATCGATAGCTTCATTCTTGCGATCAAAAATCCCTTTGTAATCCCCATTTAATCGTCCTAAAGATCCATCTGAAAAATGTGCCAAAAAATGTGCCATCAATTGATCACAGCCATAGTTTTCAGTCAATTGTTTCTGTATTAATTTGTTATCAAGAGAAAAGAAATGAACACTCTGACAACGAGATCGAATAGTACCAAGCAGCCTTTCTGGCGCCGATGTCGTTAAAATAATCAAACTCCCCTTGCTTGGTTCCTCCAAAGTTTTTAAAAGAGCGTTGCTGGCTTCAATTGTCAATCGTTCAGCATTGTGAATCAAAAAGATTTTTGTTTTCGCCTCATAAGCTCGAAACTGCATTTCGTTAATTAACAATCGAATATCTTCAATCTTAATAGCCTGAGAAGAATCTTCAAGAATATGAATATCAGGATGATTTCCACTATTAATTTTTATACACGTCGCACATTGATCACAAAATGTGCCATCTCTTAAATTCTCACAATTTACTAATTTTGAGACAACAATTGCTGTCGATAGCTTTCCTGTTTTCTTAGGCCCTAAAAATAAGTACGCATGAGCTAAGCGACCTGAACGAACGAATAAGGAGAATTTATCAACAACTGAATTATTTATTAAATCTACTGCTGTGCTCATATTTTTAACTTTTCGCAAACAAGCTTTTCAATCGTTTGCTTAATGCTATTAACATCATCATTAGCCTGAATAATTGTAATCCTCTTAGAATCCTTTTTTGCCAAAGCCAAATAACCTAATCGTACTTGATTGTGATATTTTACCGATCTTTGTTCAATGCGATCCTTAGCCTGACGAATACGAGAAAAACTTTTTGAGATCTGCATATCAAGAAGAAATGTAATATCTGGAGCAATACCTTTTGTTGCAAAATATCCAACCTGCTCAATAAGGCTAACATCAATACCGCATCCATATCCTTGATAAGCTAACGTCGAATCTAAAAATCGATCACAAACAACAATCGTCCCTTTTTTAAGTGCTGGAAGAATGATTTCATCAACTAATTGTGCCCGAGCAGCCATATACAAAAGAACTTCGCATTCTTTAGTCATTTCTTTGTTTTTAACATCCAGCAAAACTTTTCGAATCTTTTCGCTAATTTTAATGCCACCCGGCTCTCGAATATGCAAAACCTTCTTTTTCTTATTTTTTAAATACGAACATAAAAGCTTTGCCTGCGTACTTTTTCCGCAACCCTCTGAACCCTCAAACGTAATAAACGTTCCTTTTAAGCTCTTCGCCATGCCTGCCCATCCTTACCATCCTGCACAATAATTCCTTTTTCTTTTAAGAAATCACGAAGTTCATCAGACTTCTGGAAATCTTTATTTTGCCGCACTTGCGCTCTCTCATCTAAGAGTGCTTTTTCTTCATCTGACAAATCAGTATCATTAAAATCTAGCGATAATCCAAGAATATCTCTCGCTAGCTGTTGAACGCTTTGATTAGCAATACAAAGAATACTTTTATCCTCAAGCCTATACGCACTCGTAACCATTTCAAATAATGCAGCCAACGCTCTTGGAGTATTAAAATCATCTTCCATGGCTAATATAAATTCATCATAATGTTTTTTAATCTCCCCCGGAAGAAGCTTAACTTCAGACTGTTTTTGCGCATTAGCTTCAGCATTAAAGATTTTAAAACGTTCAATATTCTTTCGCACATCAATCATCTTTTCTTCATTAAAATCAATTGCGCTTGCATAGTGAGACGTCAAAAAGAATAGTTTCAATTCATCAGAACTATATTTTTTAAGCGCATCTTCAATTGTAATAAAATTTCCTAAAGACTTGCTCATTTTTTGACCACTAATCGTCAATAGTCCATGATGAATCCAATAATTCGCAAACGGCTTTGATGTTAATGCTTCGCTCTGCGCGACTTCGTTTTCATGATGAGGAAAAATAAGATCACGTCCACCAGCATGGATATCAAGTGTTTCACAATTTAAATACTTCATGCTCATGACAGAACACTCAATATGCCATCCAGGCCTACCTTGACCCCAAGGACTATCCCAAAATGGTTCACCCTCCTTAGATTTCTTCCAAAGAGCAAAATCCAAAGGATCCTTTTTTTCTACTCCTCTTTCAATGCGAACAGCTTCTTTCATTTTATCAACGCTCTGCCCAGAAAGCTTTCCATAATCTTTAAACTTGCGCACATTAAAATAAACATCGCCTTCAGACTCATAAGCAAAATCTTTTTCAATAAGCTCTTTAACATGACTGATCATCTCTGGAATATTTTCTGTTGCACGAGGCTCAATATCTGCTACAGAAACATTTAAATCTTTAAGATCTTTATAATATCCATCAATATTCTCCTTGACGACATCAGACCAATCTTTCTTTACATCAATAGCCTTTTGAATAATTTTATCATCAATATCTGTAATATTGCGCACAAAATTAACAACATAACCTCGAAACTTTAGGTACCGCTTAATAACATCGAAAATGTACAAACTTCGCGCATGTCCGATATGACATTTATCGTAAACGGTCACTCCGCAAGAATACATGTTAATCACATTTTCATGAATCGGCTTAAGTTCTTGCTTTGTTTTTGTTAAAGAATTATAAATTTGAATAGCCATAGAATAAATTATTTAAGTTTTTTCTCAAGTTCTAAAATTTTCTTTTTAAGCTCTTCCATCTGCTCCATAACAGGGTCAAGAACATGAACATGATCCATAAGTCGATCAATCTTTTTTCCGTCTTGCTTAGTTACGCGTCCAGGAACACCAACAACAGTTGTGTTTGCAGGCACTTCTTTAAGAACAACAGCGTTCGCACCAATATAAGAATTGTTTCCAATTTTTATATTTCCAAGTATTTTTGCACCAGCCCCAACGACAATGCTGTCGCCTAGAGTTGGATGACGCTTTCCTGTTTCTTTTCCTGTTCCTCCCAAAGTTACACCCTGAAACAACGTTACATTCTTGCCAATAATTGTTGTTTCTCCAATAACAACTCCTGTGCCATGATCAATAAAAAGACCTTTATCTATTTTAGCACCAGGATGAATCTCAATACCAGTCAAAAACCTTGAAAATTGAGATATCAATCGAGGAGCAAACGGAATACCTTGTTTTAGAAAAATGCGAGCAACACGATAAAAAACAATTGCATGCAACCCTGAATATAAAAATACAATCTGCAAGCTTCCCGCAGCAGCAGGATCTCTATCCTTAGCAGATTTAATTTCATCACTAAATTTAATAGTAACAAAGAAATACCAAAGCAATAAAATAATGCCTAAATTAACTAAGAAAGATATCATAAATCACATCTCCTGTTTTTTGATTAGCAACACCACCGCATGAGCAGCAATCGCCTCTTGCTCACCAGAACCAAAACCTAAACCTTCAGTTGTTTTTGCTTTAATATTTACTTTCGCTTCACCAACACTTAAAGCTTGAGCTAAAATTAATCTCATCTTCCCTTTAAACGGCTTAAGGTTTGGCTCATCAGCCACAACAATAGTATCAAGATTTGAAATCTCAAGATTTTCTTGATCAACGAAACTCTTAACCTGTTCCAATAGCGTCATACTTGAAACTCCCTTATATTTCTCGTCAGTATCAGGAAAAAGTTCTCCAATGTCTCCTTTGCCGATTGCACCTAAAAGTGCATCACAAATTGCATGAATCAAAACATCTGCATCAGAATGGCCTAAAAGTCCCTTCTTAAAAGGAATCTCAAGTCCTCCTAAAACTAATTTTCTTCCCTCAACTAATCGATGAAGATCGTATCCAATTCCAATTCTCTCTATCATGCTTTTCCTTTTTCTCTTACTAAGAACTCAGCTAATTTAAAATCCTCAGGAGTCGTAATCTTAATATTTTGATAATCCCCCTGAACAACTTTTACTTTAATACCCATTTGCTCAACAAGGCTAGAATCATCAGTTGGCTTCTTTTGATCAATATTTTCATATGCTTTCAAAAGAACATCTTTTTTAAAAACTTGTGGCGTTTGAACATTCCAAAGCTTTGCTCGATCTAACGTTTCAGCAACTGTCATGCTTTCAAGATCTACTATTTTTATTGTTGGCTTAACAGGAACAGCTGCAATCGCGGCTAAATTTTCTTCAGCTTCTTTTATGCACCTTTCTATTAAATCAATCGAAACAAAAGGACGCGCCCCATCATGAACAACAACAATATCTGTATCTTCATCTAATTTCTGCAAACCCTTCTTAACAGAATCACATCTTTCTTTTCCGCCAGGAATAACGCATTTTATTTTCTTAAATCCATGATCACTAATCATTACCTTAAAACTTTCGACTTTATCAGGATGTCCAACAATAATGACGCTATCAATCAAAGAACATTTTTCAAATACTTCAAGCGAATATGCAAGAATCGATTTTCCCTCTAACAAAACTAACGGCTTTAATAACGCATTCTTTAACCTAAGTCCAGATCCAGCTGATGGAATAATCGCTTGTATTTTCATAGTTTTACTAAATAAGCTTGGCAAAGATCATGCGTCCAGCTTGTGTTTGAAGAGCAGAAGTAACTTCTACCTTTATTTCTTTACCAACTTTGTCTCGTGCATCTGCTACAACAATCATGGTTCCGTCATCCATATACCCAACAGCTTGATTAGATTCCGTTCCTTCTTTTACCAGTTTTACCAATAGCTGATCAGAAGGAAAAACAATAGGTTTAACAGCATTAACAAGCTCGTTAACATTTAGAATTCGAATTCCTTGAATTCCGGCATTACGATTTAAATTAAAATCTGTAGTACAAATTTTTGCTTCAATGCGTTTTGCTAAATGCAAAAGCTTGTCATCGACCTCTGCAACATCAGGAATGTCATCCTCGTGCACTTTAATATCAATATCCGGATCTTTCTGCATAAGACTCAGGATTTCCATGCCACGTCTTCCTCGCTCTCGCTTTAATCCATCTTTTAAATCTGCAAGATTCTGAAGTTCTTTTAAAACAAAACGCGGAACAACTAAACGTGCTTGAAAAAAGTCTGTCTTAGAAATATCAACAATACGTCCATCTATGATGGCGCTCGTATCTAAAATAACAACATTCTCATAAAAGGTTTCTTTTCGAAATCGCACATAAGGAATGATGAGATTAAATTCATCTTTACCTCGAAGAGCCATAGAAACTCCAAGATAAGAAAAAACAATTGTCAAAACAACACGAAAAATTGAAATCGAATAAATGCTCAAAGGAAGTAACGCTAAAATATCTGTAATCAACTTTGCAATGATCATACCTAAAACAAGGCCAAAGACCATACTCGACAATCCTCGAAGAGAAACTCGATACATCTTACTTTCGAGAATAATCAAAACAAGTCCAAAACCAATACCTCCAAATAAACCAATTAAAACATTTCCGTTAATTTCCCCAATCTGGTAACCAACAACTGCACTCAAAAGAACAAAGAATATTCGTATAATAAGCAATGTCATGTCAACTCCTTTTACATAATAGATAATAACTAATGTTTATAAATAACTCAAAGCCTCTTTTGCCGTTTCAACCCCAATTAAATCAAGACCATAAGATTTAAGCTGTTTTTGATTCTTTAAATTATTTTTTGGTAAAATACATCTTTTAAATCCAAGCTTATGAGCTTCGTTAACTCGCAAAGCAACCTGGCTAACACTTCGGACTTCAGAAGAAAGACCGACTTCACCAATCACAACGAGATCAGATGAAATTTTCTTATCTAAAAGCGCTGAAGCAACAGCTAAACAAACACCTAAATCTGCGGCTGGATCCATTACCCGAACACCTCCAACAACATTTAAAAATATATCCTTATCTTGTAGAGACAATCCATTCTTTTTTTCTAAAACAGCTGCAAGTAACGCTAATCGATTTGAATCAAAGCCCTGTGTTTTTTGTCGAGAAATTCCAAAATTAGCTCGACAAACCAACCCTTGAATTTCAACTAAAAAAGGTCTTGTGCCCTCTAAAATCGGAACAACAACTGACCCCGACGAACCTAAAGCGCGTTCAGATAAAAATATTTCTGATGGATTTCTAACTTCTTGCAACCCTTCAGCCGTCATTTCAAAAACACCCAATTCATTCGTTGAGCCAAATCGATTCTTTGTTGTACGCAAAACACGATAGCTTGAATAACGTTCACCTTCAAAATATAAAACCGTATCTACTAAATGTTCTAAGACTCTCGGACCCGCCAAAGCTCCATCTTTTGTTACATGCCCAATCAAAATAACTGCAATCGATTTTGTTTTCGCAAGCTGAGTTAAAAGTGACGCACATTCGCGAACTTGGCTAACGCTTCCTGGACTTGAAGAAAAATCTTTTTTATAAACCACTTGAATTGAATCCACAACAACAACATCTGGCTTTAGTTCATTAATCTGATCTAGAATCAAATCAAGATCAATTTGATTTACCATGTAAAGTTTTGCTTTTTCTTGCTCAACCAGCCGATCTGCCCTCATTTTTGTTTGCTTAACAGATTCTTCTCCACTAACATAAAAAACTTTTTGACCTTTTGTGCTCAAAAGACACGCAACCTGAAGCGCAAGCGTAGATTTTCCAATTCCAGGATCTCCTCCAAGAAGAACAACAGAGCCCGGAACAACTCCGCCACCTAAGACACGATCAAATTCCTGATTCGTAGTTTTAAAACGATTTTCACTTTTCGCAATTACATCGCTAAGCAAAACTGGACTTTGCTTTGAAAACATTTCATCCCTTGGTGTTTCAACAGGATTAACACGTTCTTCGACAAATGAATTCCAGCTATGACAACTTGGACACTTTCCAAGCCACCCAGATGATTGAGCGCCACATTCTTGGCAAACATATAGTGTTTTTGTTTTCATAATATTAAAATTTAATATTTTTCTGTATTGTTAACATATCCGATTCTTTATCTCCAAGAGATCCGGGGTCAGTACGCATTAAATATTTAAACTGAGTCTCACTTTCCCCTTTTTCTCCTTTTTCTTTCCGAATAGTCCATTCTCTCTGAACATCTGTTTCCCGAATTAAAGGAGCAACTTTAAGTCTTGCAATTTGCTGTTCAAAACCATCAAATCCTTTTGAAAGATCAACAACTCCTTCGACATTAGCGCTTACACCACCTTCTTCAGTGATGCTCGTTTGCGTTAAATTAAAAGTCGGATACATTCCCTGAAAATTTAAGACAATATTATCATATTCAAAATCTTCAATTTGTCCCCCATAAGAATTTAAACTTCCTTTAATCTCCGGATCTCTTGAAAGCCCCTCAACTTGAATTTTTCCTGAAACCCCACCCTTCAAGAATAAATTATGTTCTGGATTAACCCAAGACAAAAAGTCAACTAACGAAACATCCAAAAAAATAAGCGAGAAATTAATTGCATATGGCTTAAGCAAAGATAAATATCCTCGAGCAGTCAATCCTTTTAAAAATATTGGATCAAGAAAGAATTTATCATCTCTAAACTCAAATGTTCCTAAAGATGCGTATTCCTTATTGCCCGTGTTTGGATCTTGCATATCCATGCCAATTGCACCACGAATAAAAGAATCTTTATTTTTACGCTTAACAACTTTTGCTGTTCCACTTAAAGATGTAGATATATCAAAAACAAGCGTTTTTAAATCATAAGCTGCAATATCAAAATCAATTGCATCATCGCTGACACCAATGCTTTTAAAGAAAATAAGGCCGTTATCAGGAATGTTAACCTCTAAATTTAATTCCTTACTTAACAAATCTACATTTCCTCGAAAAGTAAAATCTGCACAAGCAGTTTTTGCCAATAAAAGCAAACTTACAATAACAAAAATAAAAGTTCTTAACATTTATTCAAAAGTCAATTCTTGATTTTTACGCTTAGCTTTAATAACGCTTCCTTCTTTAAAACGACCAGAAATAATGTGCTCCGCTAAAGGATCTTCTAAAAATCGCTGAATTGTCCTCTTAAGCGGTCGCGCACCAAAAGCTGGATCAAATCCTTTTTCAATCAGAAACTCAACAGCATCTTTTGAAAGTTCAATATGAATATCTTTTTCTTTAAGCCTTTTCACAACTTCATCAACTTCTAAGTTAACAATATGAACAAGATCTTCTCTTGTTAAAGATTGAAAAACAATAATATCATCAAGTCGATTTAAAAACTCTGGCTTAAATGTTTTCTTAATTTCATCTAAAAGACGTGTCTTCATATCTTGATACGTTACTTCTGTATCTTGAGAAGCAAATCCTAGAGAACCTTTTTGGCGCAAGATTTCAGCACCAACATTTGATGTCATAATAATAATAGTATTTCGAAAATCAATACGCCTTCCTAAGCTATCCGTTAGACGTCCGTCTTCTAAAACCTGAAGAAGAAGATTAAAAACATCTTGATGTGCTTTTTCGATCTCATCTAAGAGCACAACAGCATAAGGTCTACGTCTTACCTTTTCTGTAAGCTGTCCACCTTCTTCATACCCAACATATCCTGGAGGGGCGCCAATTAAACGAGAAACATTAAACTTATCCATATACTCCGACATATCAATTTGAATAATTGAATTTTCATCTCCAAACATAGACTCAGAAAGCACTTGTGCAAGCAATGTCTTTCCAACACCCGTTGGACCTAAAAACATGAACGATCCAATTGGACGTGCAGGATCTTTAATTCCTGCACGAGAACGACGTACGGCACGAGCAATCGCACTAATAGCTTCTTTTTGGCCAATAACTGTCCCCGACAAGCTTTCCTCAAGCTTAAGAAGTTTTTCAGTTTCTTTTTGTTCCAATCGAATCAAAGGAATCTTTGTCCACTGTGCAATAACTTTAGCAATGTCTTCTTCAGTAATCGTTGGCGTTACACTGTCTCGATGCTGCATCCATTCCTTACGCATAACATCAAGTTTTTCTCTTGCTTCACGCTCCTGATCGCGCATCTGAGCTGCTTTCTCAAAGTCTTGACTTTTAATAAATGCTTCTTTTTCTTGCTTTAGATGTTCAATTTGTTCTTCAGACTTTTTAATATCTTTAGGAACAATCATCATGTCTAAACTTGCACGAGCACCCGTTTCATCTAAAAGATCAACAGCCTTATCTGGTAAAAAACGTCCAGATACATATCGATCAGAAAGCTTAGCTGCTGCCTCAATAGCTTCGGGTGAATATTTAACTCTGTGATGAGCTTCATACCTATCTTGAAGCCCTCGTAGGATCTGAATTGTTTCATCCACAGATGGCGGCTCAACCATAATCGTCTGAAATCGTCTTTCTAAAGCCGCATCTTTCTCAATATTCTTTCGATATTCATCAATCGTTGTTGCCCCGACACACTGAATCTCTCCTCGAGCCAATGCAGGCTTTAGAATATTTGCTGCATCAATTGCGCCTTCCGCAGCTCCAGCACCTACAAGAGTATGAATTTCATCAATAAATAAAATAATTTTCTTAGATCTCTTGATTTCATCCATAATCGCTTTGATGCGCTCTTCGAATTGTCCGCGATACTTTGTACCCGCAATCATCATCGCAAGATCAAGAACAATGATGTTTTTATCTCTTAAATTCTCTGGAATATCTCCTTCAACAATTAGCTGAGCAAGACCTTCAACAATAGCTGTTTTTCCAACCCCAGCTTCACCTATCAAAACAGGATTATTTTTATTTCTACGTGTTAAAATTTGAATAATACGCTCAATCTCCATTTCTCGACCAATCACAGGATCAAGCTTGCCTTCCTTGGCAAGTTTATTCAAATTTCTTCCATAAGCATCAATCGCTGGCGTCTTTCCTTTTTTTGTTTTCTCTTCTTCTGCGTTATAGCCTGGAATGCCAGAACCGAGAAGTTCCATAATTTCATTTCTCACTTTTTCCAAATCTACACCCATATTTAAAAACACACGATACGCAACGCCTTCCCCTTCTCGAATAAGACCAAGAAGAAGATGTTCTGTTCCAATATAATTATGTCCTAACGCCCTAGCTTCTTCAGCTGAAAGCTCCAAAGCTTTCTTAGATCGCGGTGTAAACGGAATATCACCCATGACTTGAGTTTGAGGACCAGGCTGAACAACTTTTTCAACTTCAATTCGGATTGACTCCAAATCAAGACCTAACTTTTGTAAAACAGCAGCAGCAACACCTTCTCCTTCTCGAACAAGACCAAGAAGCAAATGTTCTGTGCCAATATAATCATGATTAAATCGTTTAGCTTCTTCTTTAGCTAAAACAATAACTTTTCGTGCACGTTCTGTAAATCTATTAAACATATACATCCTCCTCGATAATAAAAAAATAATGTTAAATCAATTTTCCTATAATTTCTCTAATTTTTGCCGGATAAGCTCGGCTCGCTTTGTATCACGCTCGGAAGCACCTAATTTCTTCCCTTCGATCTTTTGAAGATGAGCAGGCTGAATCATAATAAATAATTCATTAATCGATTGCGTGCTAACATCTTTAACAATTCCTAAATCAATACCAAGACGAACCATCGATAAAAGATCAACAGTTTCTTGACTAGAAATAATATGCGCATTCTTTAAAATTCCTAAAGAACGACAAATCTTGTCTTCCAAGATTGCTTTATTTTGAACCAGCAGCGCCTGACGAGCCTGCTCTTCCTGCTCAACGATCTGCTTTACAAGACCATTAATATTTTGCAAAATATCTTCTTCACTGTGACCTAAAGAAACTTGGTTAGAAATCTGAAAAAAGTTTCCAATCGCCTGTGTTCCTTCTCCATAGAATCCACGCGATGCAAAGCTTAATTTTGCAATCGCTTCCAAAACTTTATTGATTTGCTTTGTCATAACAAGCGCTGGCAAATGCAACATCACAGATCCACGAATTCCTGTACCAGTATTCGTAGGACAAGCTGTAAGATATCCCCAATCTTTTCGAAAAGCATAACAAATCTTTTCAGATAGAAAATCATCAATCATACTAATAATTTTCCAAGTCTCAAATAAATTAAATCCAGACTGCATAACCTGAATACGTAAATGATCTTCCTCGTTAATCATAATCGATAGAATTTCTTCTTCAGAAACAACAATCGCTTTTCCTTCTCCCGATGCAGCATGATCATGACTCATCAAATGTCTTTCAATAAGAAACTGACGATCTAAATTATCCATTTCATTAATTTTAAGTAAAACAGTATTCTTAAAATATTCATTAGAATGAATCGCCTGTTCAATAACACTAAAAACTTCAGCCAAATCTTTGCGATTCGCCCGTGCAGGAAATGGAATTTTATCCAAATTACGTGCTAAACGAACCCTAGAAGACATAACAATGTGCGATTGTGGACCAGTTCCTTTAAGCCATTCACCAGTTTGATGGATAAGATCTTCTAAATTCATGCATCCTCCTGCGTATTTTCAGAAGATCGTATTTGATCACGCAATATAGCTGCTTGCTCAAAATCTTCTGCTAAAATAGATTGCTGCAATTTATTTTTTAAAATCTGAAGAGAATTTTCTTCAGGCAAAGAATCCTGATCTTGAACTTCAGCCTCAGTCTTTTCTCTAAGCTGAATCGGCGTTTTTCCTAAATGATGATTTGATCCATGAATCTTCTTTAAAAGCGTAGACAAATGTTTACGAAAAGAAGAATAGCATTCACTGCATCCAAGACGTCCAAACTTTCTAAAATCATCATAGCTTAATGAACAATTCGGACATTGAAGTTTTACTTTTTCTTCAGCTTTAATCTGCTTACCAAAATCAGATAATCCAGCCAAAAGATCAGCAAGACCAAACTGCTGCTCCATCTGAACACTGCGCTCTTTAGCGCAATCTTCACAAATATGCATCTCCGTCATCTGACCATCAATAATCTCTGTCAAATGAACTGTCGCTTTTTTCTTTCCGCAAGAATCGCACTGCATAAATCCTCCTCAAAATAAATTTTAATATTTCGCGCCATCTTTAGTTGTAATCAATCTAAAAAGCTTAATGAGTTTTAGTGTTGTCTTTCCTGGTTTTCCAGATCCAATAACACGTCCATCAACTTTAACAACTGGAATAATTTCAGCAGCTGTTCCAGTTAAAAAACATTCATCAGATATATATACTTCATGACGCGTCATGAGTCGCTCATACGTCTTTATTTTACTTTTCTTTGCAAGAGCAATAACAGCATCACGCGTAATACCGCAAAGCCGTGCATTTGGTGGAGTTAAAAGCTCACCATTTTTTAAGATAAAAATATTATCTCCTGTGCACTCTGCCACATACCCTTGAGAATCAAGCATTAAAGCTTCCATATATCCAGAATTTGTTGCCTCAATCTTTGCAAAAATATTATTTAAATAATTTAAAGATTTCAGCTGTGGATTCAACGCTTCATTCAAATTTCTTACCGTCGGAACAGTAATGATATCTAATCCGTTTTGATAAAGCTCTTTTGGGTAAAGAGTAATTTTATCTGTAATAATAACAACCGTCGTATTACCTCTGCACTTTCTAGGATCTAATCCTAAATCTCCTTCACCCCGGCTAACAATAAGACGGATATAGGCATCAGAAAGCTTGTTAGCTTTCAGCGTCTTAACAATGGCATCAATCATCTGCTTTTGAGTCAGAGGAATCTTAAGCATCATGCTATGCGCTGTTTCATAAAGTCTTTCAACATGCTCTTTAAGTTTAAACACATTTCGTTTATACGAGCGGATCCCTTCAAATGCGCCATCTCCATAAAGATATCCGTGATCAAAAACAGATATTTTTGCATCTTTTTTTTCTACAAATTTTCCGTTTAAATAAATTTTCATATACTCCCCTTTTTTAAAAAAATACTATTTAAGTCCCTATCTTTCCATCTTGAATATAAACAATTCTCTTTGCTTGTTTGGCAATTTCCTTGTCATGCGTAACCATAACGATTGTTTGATTAGAATCTTTATTCAACTTTGATAAAAGCTCTATAATTTTTTCTCCAGACTTTGAATCTAAATTTCCTGTTGGTTCATCACACAAGACAATCTTTGGACTATTCATCAAACAACGCGCAACAGCAACTCTCTGCTGTTCGCCTCCAGAAAGCTGAGAAGGCTTATGTTTTTCGCGATGCGCAAGCCCAACTTTTTCTAAAAGCTCTCGCCCTCTTTGCTCTGTATTGTTTTTATTAACAAACTCATCGCTAATGAATCCTGGCAAAATAACATTTTCAAGTGCTGTAAATTCAGGCAAAAGATGATAAAACTGAAAAACAAATCCTATATCCGCATTACGCAATGACGAAAGCTTAACGTCATTAAGCTTATAAATATTTTCTTCGAGAAATAAAATGTCGCCTTTATCTGGCTTATCCAATCCACCAAGAATATGCAGCAGTGTTGATTTTCCAGCACCAGAAGGCCCAACAAGAGCAACAAACTCATTTTCCTCAATCGTCAAATTGATATCTTGCAAAACTTCAACAGGATGACCAACATCATAATAAGTTTTATAAATATTATTGGCTTTAATCATTTTTATTCGTAACGTAACGCCTCCACAGGCTCTAAAGCGCCTGCTTTCTTTGCTGGATAAATTGTTGCACAATAGCTAATCAAGAGTGCCGCGCCAATAATTGTCAAAAGATCTCCAAGTTTTAATAAAACTGGCAATCGATCAATGTAATAAATATCTTGTGGTAACTTAATAAACTGATATTTTTTTAAAAGCAAACTTAAGGATATTCCACCAAAAAGTCCACACGCTGTTCCAATGATGCCGATCGCCATACCCTTCATAACAAAAATACGTTCAATCGATTTTCTTGGCACGCCAATCGCACGTAAAATACCAATATCTTTAATTTTGCTTGTCACCGTTACAATCAAAGTGCTAACAATGTTAAAAGAAGCCACCAAAACAATTAATGCCAAAATAATAAACATCGCAAACTTCTCAAGCTTTAAAGCTGCAAAAAAGTTTCGATTTGAATCAATCCACGTTTTAACCAAGAAACTATAACCAATTGTTTTATAAATTTTTAACTTTATTTCTGGAGCTTGATAAATATCATCAAGCTTTAAAGCAATTCCACTTACCATATTATCTGCAAATCCAAAGATTTTCTGTGCTTGATTAAGGCTCATTAAGACCAAGCTCATATCATAATCATACATCCCTGAACTAAAAATACCCTTAATTACAAGTTCATGCCGCCAACCTTTTCCTGCTCGCCCAGCAACTGGAGCAATCACTACAATTGGATCATCAACCTTTTTACCAAGATAAGCCGCTAGCTCGCTTCCAATAATAATTGAATTCCCAGCTAGATCTTTAATGTCACCTTCAACAAGATATTCTTTAATTTTTGTAACATCGCCAGCTGTATTAGGATCCGTGCCACGTGCCATAACGCTCATAACCTGATTATCATACTCTAAAAAAAGAGGTCCCTGAACATACGAGGTTACAGCAGAAACACCTTCTATCGCCTTAACTTCTTTCTCAACTTTTTGTGGATTCGTAATGCCTATCTCTTTTTCAATAACAATATGAGCATTCGTTCCAACAATTTTTTCTCTCAAATCATTATCAAAACCTGTCATAACAGCAATAACAATGATTAAAGCTGTAACACCAATCGCAACACCAGCAATAGCAACAAAATTAATTAGTGATAAAAACGGCTCTTTTTTAGCAGATAGATAACGTGATGTTATCCAACTCTCATAATTCATCACTATCCTTGTCTTTTTTAGCCTGCGGCTTTAAAAGCGGAAATAAAATAACATCTCGAATCGATGGTGCATCTGTTAAAAGCATCACAAGTCGATCAATTCCAATACCTAAACCTCCTGCCGGTGGCATACCATATTCTAATGCAGTTAAGAAATCTTCATCAACATTACGAAGACCCGTTTCCGTATCATCTTTCAAGTCTTCAATTAAGCGTTGACGCTGTTCTGTCGGATCATTAAGCTCTGAATAAGCATTACCTATCTCCATGCCAGCAACAAAACATTCAAAACGCTGTGCTACTGTTGGATCATCATCCTTTGCTTTTGCTAAAGGAGATAAAAATGTAAAATAATCTACTAAAAATATTGGATTCATCGTCGATTCTTCGTCTAAAAGATCTTCAACAATTTTCATAACAGCTGAACGCGTCAACGTATCAACAGCAGCTACTTTTCTTTTCACCTTAACTTTTTCAAGCATAGCTTTTGCATCATCTGTTGAATTAATATCAAACATATCTTTTACAATCTTTGTGAAAGAACGTCTTTCCCACGGTGGTGTAAAATCAATTTCTTTTCCTTGATACATAACCTTATAACTTCCATGCAATTCCTTAGCCAATGAACTTACCAAATCTTCTGTAAGCTTCATCATGTCATTATAATCAGCATATGCTTCATAGACTTCCATCATTGTAAATTCTGGGTTATGTCGCGTCGATATACCTTCATTTCTGAAATTACGATTCATTTCATAAACTTTTTCAAGTCCACCAACCAAAAGTCTTTTAAGATAAAGCTCTGGCGCGATACGCAAGAAAACATCCATATTGTATGTATTGTGCAAGCTTTTAAAAGGTCGTCCACGTGCACCGCCAGCCATTGGCTGCAGCATCGGGGTTTCTACTTCTAAAAATTCTTTTTTGTCTAAAAATGTTCTAATCATTGAAATTATTTTACTTCTCTTAACAAATAAATCCTTAACTTCACCATTTGCAATTAAGTCCACATAGCGTTGGCGATATCGAGTTTCAACATCCTTTAAGCCATGCCATTTCTCAGGAAGACACATTAAAGATTTTGATAAAATCGTAATCTCAAAAACACGAATACTTTCTTGTTCCGTTTTTGTCTTAAATAGCTGACCCTTAACACCAATAATATCGCCAATATCCAAATGATGCGCAATATCAAAAAGCTCTTCACCAACATTATTTAATTTTATAAAAAGCTGTATCTTACCGCTTACGTCAATAAGGTCCATAAAAATAACTTTACCGTGTGTTCGACTTGCCATGATTCGCCCTGCAACAATAACTTCTTTTTCTTCTTCGAAATTACCTAGAATATCTAAAACGCTTGCTGTGCGAATAAATTTTCCACCATAAGGCTTTAAACCTTTTGATTTAAGATTCAATAACTTTTCAACACGAATTCGTTTAATTTCTTCAATTTCCACAAGATTCTCCTACTATAAGTATTAATATTAAATATTTAGATATTTATTATATAGAAAAGCATAAAGACTGTCAACGAAAAGCGCCTGGCTTAAGCCAGGCGCAAATATTCCTAATTACTACAAAATAAAAAGGTTACAGGGTTCCCAAACAATCATATTTTCTGTAAAAACTAAATTCTCACTAAAAATATCTACGGATGCTAGTCATTACTTTTCCAGCGATCGTAGTTTCTGCTGTAAAAGGAATTGGTTGATATTTTGGGTTAGCTGGAACAAGAAAATAATGCACTCCGATCTTGCTTAAACGCTTAACCGTAGCCTCTTCGCCTATTAAGGCGACCACAATTTCACCAACTTGAGCAACTGTTTGTCGTCGAACCATCACAAGATCGTTCGGCATGATACCAGCCTCAACCATACTATCCCCTTTAACGCGCAAAGCAAAGATATCAGAATCTGAGAAATAAATATCATCCAAGTCCACATATCCTTCGATATCTTCAACAGCCAAAGATGGAATGCCTGCGGCAACAGCCCCTAAAATAGGAACACGGAAAGCATCCTTAACCAATTCGATAGCTCGTGCTTTTCCCTCATTAACCCGAATATAACCTTTTTCAACAAGAGCTTTAAGATAATCTCTCACAGTTCCTGTAGAAGAAAATCCAAATTCTTTAGCAATCTCTCGAATTGTTGGTGGAATTTGTTCATTTTTAATTTGATTAAAAATGAACCGCAAAACATTTTTTTGTTTACCTGTTAAGTTTTTAACCATGGACTGATATTACCACACACTTGTGTGGTTGTCAAGAAGTGAGGATACGGCTTAAAATAGCATCAGCCTGCTTGGCTGCAGCAACATTAACTCTTGGAGATAATGGCGAGGCGTCTTGACTGTCGGTTTTAAGGTCGCCCACAAGAACAAAATTATCTTTAATATATTTCGTTTTAATTTCATCAGCTTGACCAATACCAGATATTCCAGATGCGCAAACAACAAATTTATTTGTTTTTAAGAAATGTTCAACAAAAATACTTTTATATTCAGCCTTATCAAGGGCCTCAACAACAATATCACAATCAACAAATAAATTCTCAATACTATTCTTATCAATTTTCTTAGAAGAAATTTCTAAGTCAATATCTGGGTTAATACGTTTTAAATTTTCTTCTAAAACTTCTACCTTCTTTTTTCCTACCTGATCATAAAAATAAAATTGTCGATTTAAATTCGACCATTCAATATTGTCAAAATCAATAATTGAAAAATGCTTAAATCCAACACGAACTAAATTAAAAGCACAATTTGATCCAAGTCCACCTGCACCTGCAACACCAATCCTTACCGATTGAATTTTCTTAAATTTCTGCTCTCCAAAAACTTTTAAAAGAGATTGCTCAAAATCATTCACTCTAAATCGCCATCCAATCTTTTAAAACTGGTTGATACCCCTTTTTTTCTAAAAACTCAATCATCTCGCCAACATCGCGTTTATCTGATATTTCAAATTGAGCTGTTATGTTATTTTCATCCTCAATAGCTGTATGTCCACCCACTTGCGTTGTTGATCCTGCTGACATGCGCGTAATTCCAAGAGGTAGCATATTCTCTCGAAATTCTGAAGATTCTCTCGTCGACAATGTAACGCCAAGTCTTGGTAAGAAAATACGAAATGCTAAAATCATTTGAACAATTTCTTTATCTTGCACAATGCATTTTGGCTTAAAATCCCCTTGTGCTGGACGAAGTCGTGGAAGAGAAATGCTTATTTCTGCATCAAAGAATTTATTTTGCAAATACTGGGCATGAAGTCCAAGCAAAAAACTTTCTTTTTGCCAATTGCTAAGGCCTAATAAAACGCCAATATTAACTGTTCGCATTTTTTCAGCCAATGCTCTCTCTGGTGCATCTAAACGAAATAAATAATCAGCCTTAGGACCTGCAAGATGAACAGAACCATAAACATCTTTGTCATAAACTTCCTGATAAATCGTTAAGCCATCGACACCACAAGCAACAAACTCTCGATACTCATCTTGTGTTAGTGTATAAATTTCCAATGAAATAGAAGAAAAATATTTTTTTAAAATCTCAACACACTGCTTAATATATTTTACAGGGCTTTTCGTTCGCGAGCTTCCTGTCAAAAGAAGAATATGCTTTAATCCTGTTTTTGAAATAAATTTCGCTTCTCTATCCACCTCATCAAAACTTAATTTTTTTCTTTGAATCTTATTCGTTCGATTAAATCCACAATACACACATTCATTTTCACAAAAATTTGAAACATACATTGGCGTATACAACTGTATTATTTTTCCAAAATATTGACAGGTAAGACCGTGAGCGCGTCTTGCCATCTGCTCTAAAAAAGGTTCTGCACTCGATGACAAAAGAGACAAAAATTGATCTGAAGATACGTTGTTTGAATCAATTGCTTTTTGAATCATTGAAGGACGAACAGAAGCAAAAAACTTTTGAATATCAAAATTCTCATAATTCTTTAAGATATCATTAAAACTCATATTTATGCTTTCTGAGCCTCTCGCAAGAAACCTGTCAAAGGCGACGACGCATCTGCCTTTTTTATTACTGGACCCAATCCTGAAAGATATGCAAGACGTCCAGCTTCAACGGCCAGCTTAAATGCTCTTGCCATTGAAACCGGATCTTTAGCAACAGCAACCGCTGTATTAACCAAAACAGCGTCGCACCCAAGCTCCATGCATTCCGCAGCCTGCGCAGGACTTCCAATTCCGGCATCAACAATAACAGGAACTTCTATTTCATTAATCAAAATACGCACAAGCTCTTTTGTCTTTAGCCCTCGATTGCTTCCGATCGGAGCTCCTAAAGGCATTATAGCTTTAGCCCCTGAATCAACTAAACGTTTTGCCGCCATTAAATCTGGACTCATGTACGGTAAGACGACAAAACCTTCTTTTGTTAGGATTTCTGTAGCCTTGATTGTTTCCATGTTATCAGGCAATAAATATTTATTATCTGAGATCACTTCGATCTTTATCCAGCTTCCGCACCCAGAAGATTTTGCAAGACGAGCAATACGCACCGCCTCTTCAGCATTGCGTGCACCAGAAGTGTTTGGCATCAATAAACAACTTTTTGGAATATAATCTAAAATATTTTCATCATCTGAATCCTGATCAACACGACGAAGAGCAACAGTAACAACATGTGCGTCACAAGAAATCAAAACGTCTTTGACTATTCTTTTGCTTGGAAATTTTCCCGTTCCAATAAACAAACGGCTTTTAAGATTCTGATCGTCAATTCTTAAAATATCACTCATCACTATCCTCCTCCAACAAAACTTATAATTTCAATAATATCTTCTTGTTTCACACTAAAAGAAGAAAGTTTTTCTCTGTCAACAATCACTGCATTATGCTCCACAACAACTTTATTTTTATTTAACCCTTTTCTCTCCAAAAGCTCTAATAGTGTTGAATCAGAATCAACATCTTCCTCTTTTCCGTTAATACGAATTTTCATCACAATCCTCTTTTAATAATTCTTTCCTTAAATGCTTTTGTGCTTTGCACAACATCATCCGCCGCTGCAATCGCACGAATAACAGCAATGTTGCTCGCTCCTTTTTCTAGAAGAACATCAACATTTTCTAAATTAATTCCGCCGATAAAGATTACAGGTTTTTGAGCAATATCTAAAATATTTTCAACATCATCAAACCCGATACAATAATCTTTTGTTTTTGTATGAAAAATTGGACCAAAAGCTACATAATCACAATCTATTTCTTGCGCATCTTGAAATTGCTCAATGCAATGCGTTGAAACACCAATTATTTTCTCTCTCCCAAGAATAGCTCGCACATTATCAATTGGATATTTTTTTAAATCTTCTTGCCCCAAATGAACTCCATCAGCGTTAATCTCTTTTGCTAAAAAAGGATCATCATTGACAATAAAAACAATATTATTTTCTCGACAAAGAATCAACAATTCTTTTCCAATTACAACAAGATCATCTTTACTCTTATCTTTTTCTCGCAATTGCACAATGTCAACACCACCTAAAATTGCATCTCTAGCAACATCTAGCGTCTTCTTAGGGCTACTATATTCTTCGCCAGTAACAAAATATAAACTGTAATCTTTAATTTTTTTCATAATAAAATTTATAAGGTTGATAAAAAGAAAAATCCACCTCTGATCTGAAGTGGAAAATAAAATTCTTTTTCTCCCTACGCTGGCATTATCCAGATCAGGTAACACTTACTTTCTAAGAAGTAAGATAACGGGTCTTCTGCCTACATCGCAGCGTTCTCAGAGCGTTACGCGCACTCCCCGGATTTGTATTCTTGATTAGACCACGCAAGGTCTTTTTTGTCAATAAAATTTACATAATCTGAGACACTCTTTGCTTTAAAGAGCGTCTCAAGAAATAATTTCTAATATTTATCTACTCTTGGATATTTTTTTGAATTCTATCTTGTTTTCGTTGTTCCCGAGAATCCAATTGCTTTTATTTTTTGTCTGTCGAAGCATCTAATTTTCTTTGCTTTTTCTTCTGAGTCGCACTAACTTTATTCTGCTTCTTTTGACGAACAGTGTCTAACTTTTCTTGTTTCCTGTCTTGAGAAGTCTGAAGCTTTTCTTGACGCCCCTGTCTTACTTCTGCCTTTTTATGATCTTTAGCCTCATCGTTATCAAGTTTCTTTTGCGTCATCATATCTTTATTTTCTTGTCGCTTTCTTTGGCGAGCTTCTTTTTTACTTTGCTTTTTTTCACGACGCATTTCTTTTTTAGATTGCTTTTTCTCTGTTACAGCACCTAGCTTATCTTGATTTTTCTTCTGAGTTGCGCTAACCTTATTCTGCTTTTTTTGACGAACAATGTCTAGATTTTCTTGTTTCCTGTCTTGAATAACCTGAAGATTTTCTTGATGCCCCTGCCTTACTTCTGCCCTTTTATGATCTATAGCCTCATCTTTATCAAGTTTCTTTTGCGTCATCATATCTTTATTTTCTTGTCGCTTTTTTTGACGAACTTCTTTTTTACTTTGCTTTTTTTCCTGACGAACTTCCTTTTTATTTTGCTTCTCTTGTCCCCTCGCATCTAATCTTTGAAAATCATTTCCTTTTTGCCCTTGAACACTTCTTTGCGCAAAGACAGACGTTGATGTCAACGCACAAAATAGAATAACAACTAACCCAAGCAACATTTTTCTTTTCATCAAGATTTCCTTTCTTTAAAAAATAATTTATATTCCTACTATACAAATATTATTTTTATCAGCCAATCTTAAACAATGTTTCTCGTCGATAATAATCGTTTTATTCGCTTCAATGGCAAGACACGAAACTTTAACTTTAGCCATATTTTTAATCGTTCTTGGTCCAATCACAGGAACATCAAATCGTAAATCTTGCTTAGGCTTTCCCGTCTTGACAACAACAGCATTCTTTTGTGCAATCTTTCCTCCGCGCAAAATTGCTTTGTCTGTTCCTTCCATAGCTTCAATGGCCACAATTGCCTTATCCTTAACAACAACCGTTTGGCCAACATCTAATCCACCCATTTGCTTAGCAATACCTTTACCGAATTCAATATCTTCAAGCTCACCTCGAGAAGGACCTCTTTTTGTCAAGGTTCCCTTAGGAGCAATATAGTCCTTAAGAAGCGCTGTTGAATCTAAAAGCGTCATATCTCTTTTTTCAAGAGCATCAGCCACTGCAGAAAAAATTGTATCTGCCCTGTGATCTTTTAACGCTTCAAAGAGTTTTTGAAATTCTTCATCAACAGGAAGATTCTCATCAAAAAGATTCTTTTGGCTAACCTGTCCTGCCATTACAACTTCACCAACATTCTTAAGCTTAAAGAATTCAAAAAGTTTTTTAAGTTCTCCAGCACCAACCCAAGAAATCTCACTAACCAAAGGTATTAAGAAAAACGATGCGTCTCCTTTAATAGCAACACAAACAACACGACGTCCTTTTCGCTTCGCTTCCATGGCAAAAAGAAAAGGAAACTTTCCATTTCCTGCAATTAGCCCAATATCTTTTTGGCAATCATCACTCATCAGCCACAAAGTCCTCGCTTTGAATTCTCAACAAAGCTAATCAAATGCTGTATTTCCTCTCTTAGAGAAACTTGCTTCTTAATTTCTTCAATAGCGTGACCCTTTGTTAGATCAGAAAAGAACAACAATTTAAATGCATGTTTTAAAGCCCGCACGGTATCTAAAGAAAACTTGGCGCGTTTTAATCCAACAGAATTAAGTCCATAAACACGTGCAGGATGCCCATCGCATGTTGAAAATGGCGGAATATCCTGAACAACTTTTGAACATCCACCAATAATCGAAAGTTTTCCAAGTCGAACAAACTGATGAATCGCGGTTAGACCTCCAACAACTGCACCATCCTCGAGAGTAACATGACCAGCCAACGTGCCAACATTCGCAAGAGTACAATTGTCTCCTAAAATGCAATCATGAGCAACGTGAGAATAAGCCATCAAAAGATTATTATTACCAATCACCGTTTTCCCGCCTTCTCCTGTTCCGGGATTAACCGTAACATACTCACGAAAAATATTGTCTTCTCCAATTTCAAGATAAGTTTTTTCTTCTTTTTTATATTTTCTATCTTGAGGAATGCTTCCGATAACTACTCCTGAAAAAAGCTCACAATTTTTCCCGATAGTTGTATTGCCCTCAATAACGCAGCTCTGCCCAACCTTAACACCATCAGATAGACAAACACTTTGTCCAATAGATGCATACGGACCAACAATAACCGTATCAGCAATCTTTGCTTGAGGGTGAATAATAGCTGTTTTGTGTATTTCCATTATTTAATTATCCAAATAAGAAACATTCATAAAAGAAAAAGCAAGCTCTGCCTCAACGACAACCTTGCCGTTAACCTTGGCAACGCCCTTAACCTGAGCAATGCGAGATTTACATCGAATCACATCAACTTCAAATACAATCTGATCTCCAGGCTCAACAACTCTTCGAAATTTAACTTTATCAATAGCCATGAAAAGAGCTAGCTTATTTTTATTTTGAGGATCAGTCAAAACAGCAATCCCCCCAACCTGAGCCATAGCCTCAACCATTAAAACACCTGGCATAACAGGCTTCTCAGGAAAGTGACCCTGAAAAAATTCTTCATTCGCTGTAACATTCTTAATTGCAACTGCTCTTTTTCCAGGCTCAAGCTCACAAACGCGATCCACAAACAAAAATGGATAACGATGTGGCAAGATCTTTCTAATTTCACTGTTATCAAGAGCTTTTTTATTAGAAAAATCATAACCCGAAGGAACAAATCGCTCTTCATATTTCTTTTTCTGTTCAACAATCCGCTGTAAAAGCTGTCTATTTAGATTATGACCACTCTTAATTGCAACCACATGACCACAAATCGGCATTCCAAAAAGATATAAATCTCCAATAAAATCTAAAACTTTATGTCGAGCAAACTCTTGATCTGAACGAAGAACATTATCCTTAACTCCATCATCTCCAACAACAAGCGTATTCGTGTAATTTGCACCTTTTCCCAAACCTTTTTCTTGAAGAGCTTTTGCTTCACTTTCAAGACAAAAAGTTCTTGAAGATGCAACTTGTTGCTCAAAAGTTTCGCTATCAATCTTTTCATTAAAGAATTGAGAAGAAAGAGCTGGATGATCATAATCAAGAGTATAAGAAATTCTAAAATTTTCTGATGGCACAACAACAATAGACGCACCATTATCTCTAACCCAAACAGGTTCTTTAATTTCAAATATTTCTTTTATCGCATCCTGTTCAACAATGCCCGCAGTTTTCAATACTTTTAAAAACTCGATACAACTTCCATCTAAGCCCGGAAGCTCATCTCCATCAATCTCAATAATAATATTATCAATTTGCATGCCATAAAGCGCTGCCATCACATGTTCAACAGTATGAATAATAACATCACCTTTTCCAATAGACGTGCAACGCGGCATAGCCTTATCGTCAACGATTGAATTAAAGTTAGCTTCGATAACAGGTTTTTCTTTAAGATCAATTCGAACAAACTGAATACCCGTCTCTTCACCTGCCGGTTTAAACGTAAGATTTATCTTGTTACCGGTATGAAGACCAACACCTTCAATAGAAACTTCTTTTTTAATTGTTTTTTGTTTTAAACTCATGATTTGATATTTTTCTCTAAAATTATAATTCGTTTTTTAAGTTCATTAATAGTTTTGACATATCCAGGCAAACGCTGCAAAGCAGCATTTACTCTTTTAGCTTTATCGTGTGGCTTTGCAGGATAACCAGAAACAATAGTTTTTGGTGCAACAGATTTTGTAACACCTGCTTTTGCCGCAACAATGGCTCCCTCTCCAATTGTTAAATGCCCTGCAATGCCTGACTGACCAGCCAAAATAACTCTATCATTAATTATAGTGCTTCCTGAAATACCTGTCTGCGCAACAATAATACAATTTTGTCCAATTCTAACATTATGTGCAATCTGAACAAGATTATCAATTTTTGTTCCCTTGCCAATAAATGTTTTATCGAATCGCGCTCGATCAATCGTAACGTTAGATCCAATTTCAACATCATCCTCAATAACAACAGTTCCGACTTGAGGAATCTTTTCATGTGCTCCATCAACATCTGTAAATCCAAAACCATCAGATCCAACAACAGATCCAGAATGAACAATAACATTATTTCCAATAAATACTCGTTCGCGAATTGTTGCGTTAGGATAAACCAAGCATGCTTTTCCTATTTTAGTATCATAGCCAACAAAACATCCGCTATAAATAATGGTATCATCGCCAATTTCTACTTTACTCTGGATGACAGCATGCGGACCAATGCAAACATTTTTTCCCACAATAGCATCTTCAGCAATAACTGCAGTCGAATCAATACCTTTAACATGATGCGACAAATCACCAACAGCTAGAGCTGCAACTTTTGAAAAAGCAAGTGATGGATTCTTTGTTGAAATAAGATTCTTTGCAGAACAGCAAACACCCTCAGGCACGATCACTGCCGATGCTTCTGTTTTCTCAATTAAAGGAAAGTACTTTGGGTTAATAACAAAAGTGATTTGTCCAAATTGAGCTTCTTTGATGCCAGAAATTCCCGTAATGATTGTCGTTTCATCACCGTAAACTTTACCACCAATTAATTGTGCGATTTCTAAAAGAGTCGTTTGCATTAAAAAATCTTAAATTATTTCTTTTGATTAAGAATCTCTAGAACTTGATCAGTTAAATCAAATGATTTACCACCATAAATCAAAACACGATCATTTAAGATAATATCGTATTTTTCTTTTTCAGCATGACTTCGAACAACTTCTTCGATTTCAAGCAAAATTTCTCGAATCTTTTCATCTCGCTCTTTTCGTAAATCTGTCTGTTGTTCACGATCAAATTCGATAAGCTTATTTTTATTCTTAGAAATCTCTGTCTTTAACTTTTCTTTTTCGTCTTCTTTTAACAAAACAAGTTTACGTTCTGCTTCTTGAACTTTTTCAAGCTTCTTATTTCTTTCTTTCTGATAATCAACGCTCTTTTTTTCCAAATCTGAATCATACGAATTAGTCTTGTAGTATTGATCAAAAACTCGACTCAAATCAACATACCCAATCTTAAGTGCAGATTGTGCATAGCTTGCCGTTGTCAATAAAAGACCCAAAATAATTGCTAAAAATAAACTGATTCCTCTTTTCATAAAACCCTCCTTGTTCCTTAGATGTTAAAATGTTCGACTAATGCTAAAATAAAATTTACCTTCTCGATCCTCTTCGCCTTCTTCATCATTAAGAGGATATCCATAATCCAAATTAATCGGTCCTATTGGAGTTTTGATACGAAGACCTAAACCTGTGCCAGCTTTAAAATCTCCTGTTCCAAAATCTTCCATTTTCTTCCAAACATTACCAACATCAAAGAAAGTGGCCAACTTAATAAACTCAACAATCGGAATCGTATACTCAATGTTTCCAACTAAAAGAGCCTCGCCACCAATAGGATCACTTGTCGCTGAATCTAATGGGCCAACCTTGCGTTCATTATATCCACGAATTGTTCTTGATCCACCAGCAAAAAATCGTTCATAAATAGGAACTTCTTCTGAGTCATCATAAGCATCAGCAATTCCTGTGCGTAAACGAAATTCTAAAACATTTTCCCGGAAAAAAGGCATCAGATAGCTTGTCTTAGTTCTAAAACGATAAAAATCCTTATCTCCTCCTAAAACCCCACCTGCAAAATCAAGCGTTCCACCTAAGATTAAACCTTTTGTAGGAGCAAAAATATTATCGCGAGAATCATGTGTTAAGCTCACACTTAAAAGACTAACTGTATTTTCTCCTTTTTCTTTAGCTAGCTCGCTACTAACACCAGTGGCTAAATTATCAATCGTGATGTCTTCTAAGCGATACATTGTTCCTGCAGATAAATATTCCGTTATTTGTTTTCCAAAACGAATATCTCCACCAACACGTTTTTCATCATATGCATATCCTGTATCTGATTCTCGATCTGTTGATGTGCGATACAAATCAAACCCTCCAGATATTGGATAATCAAAAATCCAAGGCTCAGTAAAACTTAACCGAGCATTGTTACGAACTGATCCAGCCTCTGCTCGAATTAAAATATCTTGTCCACCACCAGTAAATGCTGGCCAATTTGTAAAATCAAAATTCTTCTGCTCTACTTCAACAAAACCAACAAGTTTATCAACGGTGCTATATCCACCACCAAAACTAAGACTTCCTGTTTTTGCTTCTTTAACCTGAACAATCAGATCTTTTTTATCTACATAAGACGTATCTTGAATGTCATAATCAATTTCTTCAAAATAACCTAAATTCTTCAATCGCTCTTTACTGCGTCTTAGCTTTGCTCCATCAAATGCATCGCCAGGCTTTAATCTTAGCTCTCTTCGAACAACAATATCTCGAGTTCGAGTGTTGCCCTGAATATTGATTTTATTAACATAAGCAATATCGCCCTCTTGAATATCAAGCTGAATATCGACGTTTCCCGTTTCAGGATCTGTTGAAATAGAATCTTGAATTTGCACAAAAATATATCCTTTATCAAAATATCCTGAATTTATGCTTGCAAGAGCTTGACTCATCTTTGTAGGCGTAAACGTTTCTCCTGGCTTTAAATCACCAATAGATTTAAAGATTTCCTTATCTGTCAAAACTTTATCATTACCCTCAACAGCAACCATTCCAACGAAATATTGCTTACCTTCATGAATCGCAATATTAATATTTAACTTTTCCTTTAAGGTTTCTTCGATTTCGTAGCTTACTTTAGTATCAAGAAATCCATGATCCGTATAATAAGCAACAATTCTCTCCATGTCCTCTTCTAAAACATCCTGCTTTAAATATCCAGAAGTAAACAAAGAATCTGCCCGTGTTTTTATGATACGAATAATATCTTTATATCGAAAAGCTTCATTTCCAGAAATATTAATCTTTTTAATCTTAACGCGCTTTCCTTCTTCAACAATATAATGAATCGAAACTTTGCTACTAGCATCATCAATGTCAACATCCACATCAACAACAACGTCAGTTAATCCCTTTTTCGCATACAACTCTTTAATAATTTCTTGATCTCTTTTAAAATTTTGACGATCAAAAAAACGCCCCTTCTTACTTTTAATTTTCAGTATCAAAGAGCGTGTACTATAATATTTCGTTTTTGAAAATGTAATTTTATCAATAATCGGCTTTTCATCCAAAACAACAAGAACCTTAACGCCCCCTTGATAATCTTCTTTTTCAATAACAACATCTGAGAAATATCCCGTATTGTATAAACGTTTAATATCATCCCCAATAATATTTGAAGAATACTGATCTCCAACACGAGTTTTAATTTTTGCTAAAATGCTTGTTGTACCAATCGTTTTATTTCCAGCAATCTCAATAGCTTTGATTATTGCTAATCCTTTTGAGACACTTTTATTCTTTTCTGCACTTAATTCAACAGATGGTGCTTCAGCCATATCGTATTGCGCAAAACAAGTCTGAATTGATGCTAGACTCACAAAACATACAACAAGCAAACAAAATATTTTTCTCATAAGTATCCTCTCCGTCTATTCGGTGCGGGTTGCTAAATTTTCAAATTTCATATACTCTTTAATAAACGTTGTCTTAACGGTTCCAACAGGTCCATTTCTTTGCTTTGCAATAATAACCTCAGCAATGCCTCTATTTTCTTCAGTCGGATTATAATATTCTTCTCGCATTAGCAAGATAACAAGGTCAGCATCCTGCTCAATAGCGCCAGACTCTCTAAGATCCGAAAGTTGTGGCCTATGATCTTGTCGACTTTCAACAGCTCTTGAAAGCTGACTAACACCAATAACAGGAACACCAATTTCACGTGCAAGAGCCTTAAGAGAACGAGAAATATCAGAAATCTCCTGCTGACGACTATCAGAACGAGAACTTCCTCTCATCAGCTGCAAATAATCAACAATAATAAGCTTAATATCGTGACCCGCTTTTAAACGTCTTGCTTTTGTACGTAATTCTAAAACAGAAATAGCAGGCGTATCATCAATAAAAATAGGAGATGCGGATAGTTTTCCTGCAGCGGCTGTCAATTTAGGCCAATCAGATGGCAACAAAAAACCACTACGAACTTTATGCGCATCAACGCGCCCATGAGAACATAACATGCGCTGAACAAGCTGTTCTTTTGACATCTCTAAACTAAAAACAGCAACTCCAAGACCATTGTCAACAGCGGCATGCTCTGCAACATTCATCGCCCAAGAGCTTTTTCCCATCGATGGACGTCCAGCAACAATAACTAAATCTGATTTCTGAAGCCCAGATGTCATTTTGTCAAAATCATCAAATCCCGTTGAAATTCCTGTGATATGTTCTTTTCTTTTATAAAGATTGTCAATCGTTTCAATTGTCTCTTTGACCAAATCTTTAATATGAACAGCATCTTGCTTTAAACGTGCTGTAGCAATTTGAAAAATAAGCTTTTCAGCGCCATCAACAAGTTCATCAATATCAACTCCAGGCTTATAGCTTTCAGTAATAATCTGCGTTGCATTTTTAATCAATTGACGCTGAATATTCTTTTCTTTAACAATACGTGCATAATATTCAACATTAGCTGCAGATGGAACCAAATCGATGAGAACTGTTAAATAGCTAACACCTCCAATCTCCTCTAAAATCCCTTGAGATTTTAGATCATCAGAAAGTGTAATCAAATCAACATTTTTTCGATCATTATAAAGTCTTAAAATCGCATCAAAGATTTTTCGATGAGAAGATTCATAAAATGAATCCGCATTAAGATTCTCTGCGGCAAGACCAATGGCCTCCTGATCAATCATCATTGAACCAAGAACAGATTTCTCGGCCTCAATGTTCTGAGGAGTCACCTTTGCTCCCGAAAATGAATTACTTGTAAATTGCGAACTGCGTGCAGTTTTTATTTCTTGGTTACCCATACTCGTATTTTTGCTATGACTTCTGGATGAACAGAAATGCCAACTTCAAAGATACCTAGCTCTTCAATTGGTTTTTCAATAACAATGTCCTTTTTGTCAATCTCAAATCCTTCGTCCTTAATCGCTTTAACGATATCAGATTCAGAAACAGCTCCATAAAGCTTTTCAAGATCATTAACTTCAACGTTGATTGTACAAGAAACAGCAGATAACTTCTTTGCAAATTCTTCAGCTATTGCTTTTTGACCTACTAGCTCAGCCTCATGTTTTACTTTCTGCTTTTCAATTCTCCTTAGGTTTCCAGCAGTTGCCAAGCATGCCTTCTCCTGAGGAATCAGAAAATTACGTGCAAACCCATCTTTAACATCAGCAACATCGCCAATTTTTCCTAATTTTTCTATGTTTTCTAATAAAATAACTTTCATTTTAAAACCTCTTCGATGATCCAACCGGAAGGAGGGCCAAGAATTTGGCTCGCTTTACCGCCCTTGTTAAATCTCTTTGTTGTTTTGTATTAGCATTTGTAAAGCGTCGAGATAAAATCTTTCCTTTTGGAGTAGTAACCTTTTGCAACAGTTCAAGATTTTTATAATCAATCACAGTATCTTTAGCAAGTCCAACGCGTATTCGCGGCTTACGATCTGTTTTTCGCTTTGTTCTTTTTGTTTTATCATCTCTTTTTCTTAACATTATTTTTTTCCTTTTTTAAACAGCATTCTCTTCTTCGTCCCAAGAAATATTCTCAGACGAAATATTTTCAGACTTTGAAGGCTCTGGGGCTGGAGCACTAGATTCTGCCTCAAGATTTCCCTCAGATTTTCCTCCAGAATCCCGTGTGGAACCTAAAAACTGAACACGCTCTGCTCTAACTTCAATTGTGTTTCTTTTTTGTCCATCAGTTGTTTCCCAAGAACGTGACTGCAAAGTTCCTTCAACAAAGATAGGACTCCCCTTTGACAAATATTGATTACACGCTTCAGCTTGCTTATCCCATGCCGTTACAGTTATAAAACATGTCTCTTCTTTAAGATCTCCTGATGTTCGATCGCGATACTTTCGATTTACAGCAACGCGTAAATTAACAACTCCAACTCCATTAGGCGTATAACGCAACTCAGGATCTTTTGTCAAATTTCCAATTAAAAATATTTTATTAAGACTCGCCATGCTTTCCTACCTCTCTTTCCCTTTTTCTTGTTCTACACCTGTAATTGCGAAGCGAAGAATATCTTCATTCATTTTTAAGATTTGTCGAATCTTAGCAACCGAAGTCGCTTCGCTTTCAAAATTAATCAAATAATATGTTCCTTCTGTTCGTCGTCTAACCTTAAAAGCCAGTTTATGTTTTTCAATCCAAACCTGACTATTGATAACTTTGCCTTCGCCTTTAACAATACCATCAGCTGCAGTTTTAATTATCTTATCCTTTTCATCCTGACTCAAATGTGCATCGAGGATGGCTACTATTTCATACTTCTTCATTTTTATTCCTTTTGTTAAATATGGCCATTGCTTGATCTATTCCTTTTTCTAAAAAAACCACACAACAATCTACGGCTTTTTGTATATGCTCGTTTAATTGTTTTTGTTCATACGTACTAAATTTTGAAAGAACAAAATCCGTTGTTGTTTTCTTATTTTTTGATGATCCAATTCCTAAGCGCAAACGCGCAAACTCTTGTGTCATCAACTTTTCAATAATAGATATCAGTCCGTTGTGCCCACCAGCGCTACCGTGTTTTCTTATCCGCATTGAACCAAAATCAATATGAAAATCATCATAAACAACCAAAATATTTAAATGAGCAATTTCTTTATCTTTAAGAACGCTTCGTATTGATACGCCTGAACAATTCATATATGTTTGAGGCAACAACAAAAATACATCTTTATCTGCAATCTTTCCGTGCCCCAAAAAACCCTGATATTTTGCACTCCGGATAAGTTTTATACTATGCTCTTCAGCCAATTTTGAAACAACCAAAAATCCAAAATTATGCCGAGTTAGCTGATATTCTTTTCCAGGATTTCCTAATCCAACAATAAGATATTTTTCAGCCAAAAGACTAACCTTCAGTTTTTTCCTCTTTAGCAGAATCTGCTTTATCAGTAGCATCTTCTTTTTTCTTTTCGCTTATAACTTCCGGCTCTGCCATTGCCTCTTCTCCTTCAGCTGGTTCTTCTCCTTCTTCTTTCATCGGAGGAACAATTGAAACAACAACAGCATCTGGATCATGCTCCGTTACAAGACCTTCTGGCAAAGCAAGATCCTTAACATGAATAGCATCATGAATATCTAAGTTTGAAATATCAACATTAATATGCGATGGAATACTCATTGGCAAACAAACAACATCCAACTCCCAAAGATGATGATCGACAGATCCACCCTTGTTTTTTACACCAATAGCATCACCTTGAACACGTACAGGAACTTTAACCTCGATTTTTTCTGTTAAAGAAATACGAATAAAATCAATATGTAAAATTCGATCAGTAACGGGATCAAGCTGAATCTCTTTAATCAACGAAGAGTAATCTCTAAGTTTCTTTTCGTCTTCAAAAACACTAAGATGCAAAACAAAACTTTCTCCTCGATGAGTTCTTTCAATGCGCTCAAAAGCTCTTCGATCAATTTTAATCGCCGTTGGTGTTTTCCCTCCACCATAAACAATTGCAGGAATGCAATCCTCTCTTCGAACTTGCTTTGAACCTTCTTTTCCTATTTTCTTTCTAATTTGTACATCTAATCTTATTTCTTCCATTTTACTTTCCTACCCGTCTTTTCTTTTAATTAATCGAATAAGCAACTAATTGATTCTTCATTATGAGTTCTTTTAATTGCTTCTGCTAATAAAGGCGCAACACTTAATGTCTTCACTTTTGGATTCTCTTCAGGATTCTCCAAAGGAATACTATTAGTAATAACAACCTCTTTTAAAATATGACAATCTTTAATTCTTTGTAGAGCATCGCCAGATAAAACACCATGGCTAACAGCGGCATACGCTTCAACAACGCCCCTTCTTCCAAGCTCTTCAATAGCTTCGATTATTGAACCTGCCGTTGCAATAATATCGTCGACCAAAACAGCTCTTTTACCTTCGATATCTCCTAAAATATGCATAACCTCTGTTTTTTCTGGACTATCCCGTCTTTTATCCACAATGGCTAAACCAGCCGATAGCTTTTTCGCATAAGCTCGAGCCATCTTGATACCCCCAACGTCAGGAGAAACAACAACTAAATCTTTTAATTTCTTATTAACAAAATAA
The DNA here is from genome assembly GCA_964648665.1 of uncultured Planctomycetales bacterium. Taxonomy (GTDB): domain Bacteria; phylum Omnitrophota; class Gorgyraeia; order Zapsychrales; family Aceulaceae; genus Aceula. The sequence goes on from CAZYOA010000009.1 coordinate 51,656, forward strand.
TCACAAATTGTATTAATAGCATAAAGATGATCCACCGGAATATCGTAAAATCCTTGAATCTGACTTGCATGCAAATCCATTGTCAGTACTCGATTAGCACCTGCGCCAACGATTAAATTAGCAACAAGCTTAGCTGTAATCGGAACGCGAGGTTGATCTTTTCGGTCTTGTCTTGCGTATCCATAATATGGAAGCACTGCCGTAATTCGTCTTGGCGATGCACGACGAACAGCATCAATCAATATCAAAAGCTCCATAAAATTATCATTTGTTGGTCGACAAGTTGGCTGAACAATAAAAACATCCTTACCTCGAACATTTTCTTCAATATGCACACGAATTTCGCCTTCACTAAATCGTCCTACAAATGCTTTTGTCAAAAATGTTCCCAAGCTCTGACAAATTTCTTTTGCTAATTTAGGATTAGCATTTCCTGTAATAATCGCTAATTTATTCATTTGACTTTCCTTTCGGCTTTATTCGTCCAGGAACTCCAACCATTGTTTTTCCGTTAGGAATATTTCTTTGTCTAGGAACAACACATCCTGCACCCGTCATAGATTTTTTCCCAACCTTAACAGGAGCAACTAAAATCGAATCAGATCCAATAAATGCTTCATCACCTATAATCGTTTTATTTTTATTCTTTCCATCATAATTTGCAGTTACGACACCAGCGCCAATATTTGCTTTCCTGCCAACACTTGCATCTCCTAAGAATCCGAAATGCTTCATTAAACTTTTTTCGCCAATCGTTGAGCGAGACACTTCCGTGAAATTCCCAACCTGAGCCTCATCTTTAATTCGCGTCTTAGGACGAATATGGCAAAATGGTCCCAGCTTGCATCGCTTGCCGATCATGACATCATTTTCAATAAACGTAAATGGAAAAATAATTGTATCCTGGCCAACTTTAACATTTGTCCCAATATAAGTTGTACCCGGATCAATAATTGCAACACCCTGATCCATTAATCTATCTAGCGTTCTTTTATTCAAAATACGATTTGCTTCTGCAAGATCTTTACGCGTATTAATGCCTAATCCCTCGATAGGATTATCCAACTTAACGACGCAAACGCTCTTTTTCTCTTCAACAAAAATAGAAATAATATCTGTTAAATAATATTCATTCTTCTTTTTATTTAACTTAATTTTATCTAATCCATCAAACAAATCTTGCGCCCTAAAACAATACAAACCTGTATTAATTTCACAAATGGCTTTTTCTTTTAACGTCGCATCTTTCTCTTCACGAATAGCAATAACATTGTTGCCATCTTTACGAATAACTCGTCCATATCCGCAAGGATTTTCAAGCTCTGCACTTAGAAATGTACACGAAGATTTAGATCGCCTGTGTACGGTCAAGAGTTTTCGAATACTTGTCGCCTTTAGAAGCGGAACATCACCACATAAAACTAAAATATTTCCTTTAAAACCTTTAAAACAACTGCGTGCAGATTTAATAGCATCTGCCGTACCTAAAAGTTTCGTTTGAATCGCTATATCAATATCAGATTCAAAGTTCTGCTCAACAAGCCTATGACCATGACCCAAAACAATGCAGACCTTAGAGCTAACCGCTTTCGCTGAATCAACAACATAATTAATCATCGCTTGCCCGCAAACATGATGCAAAACCTTTGGCATCTCGGATTTCATCCGAGTCCCTTTGCCTGCAGCCAGAATAATTGAACCAGTTTGAATCATCTTTATATTTTTTAAGAAAGCTGCCCAGCCAGGGCTCGAACCTGAAATACGAGATCCAAATTCTCGGGTGTTACCATTACACTACCGGGCAATAATCTTAAAATCTTTTCTATATGTCGTCGGACTCGGTTATGATATTTGCTATATCACCATCAGCAACTTTAGCTTCTTCGCTTCCTGACTTTGAGACTTCTTTTTCATAAGCCTCTAAAACCTTCTTTTGAAGATACTCACGAAAATCTTTTGTCACAGGATGTGCGATATCTCGATGCTCTGATTTTGAATCTTCTAATTTTGTTGAAGATTCTTGAACGTTAATAGAAGCACCACAATGATTACAAAACTTACTACCAACTTCATTTCTAAAATGACATTTTGAACACGATAGCTTTACCTTTCGTGAAGGCATAGCTATAAAAAGTCCATTTGTCGAGTGAATCACCTTAATATTTCGAACAACAAAACAATCATCAAATGTAACTGTCGTATACGCTTTTAATTTCTTGTCTTGCCCATCTCTTAAGAATACTCGAATTTCTGTTATTTCCATTGTGTTCCTCCTGTCTAAGGACTGAATTTACAATGTTCGAACAACAAACACGCGTTTATAGCGAACTTTTAATATAGATTGCATTCTTTTTGCTTCTTTTTCTGATTTAACAACACCAAAAATCGAAGGTCCACTACCGGAAAAACAAGTCTTAACGCCGGTTATATCTTCTATATTATCTTTTATTCTTAATAATTGCGGATGGGCATGCACAATAGCTGCCTCTAAATCATTCAAAAGAAGTCGACTAATTTTCTCACAGCGTCCTTCTCTTAAAGCGCGAGTTAGAATATTAGCATTATCTTTAGGCTTTGTCAACTTCATTTTAAATGCCCTAAATACCTCACGCGAATACACTTTTATGCCTGGAATAATCACAAAATGCCATAGTTTTTTGCGTATTTCTATCCTTTTAATGCGATCTCCGCGCTCTGTGCCTAATGTCCATATATATTTATATATAAATAAAGGTACATCGCTTCCAATTTCCTTAGCATGAGAAACAAGTTGCGACTCTTTTAAAGATAATCCCCAAAATTGATTTAAACCTAAGAGAACTGTTCCTGCATTGCTTGACCCTCCAGCCAATCCTGCAGCAACAGGGATACGTTTTTCAATATGAATATCAACGCCTTTTTCAACTTTGCAAGTCTCTTTAAGAATTTTCGCAGCTTTATATACTAAATTCTTAGGTCCTCTTGGAACACCTGACTGATTACAAAAAATACGAATTCTTTTATCTTTGCGTTCAGTTAATCGAATGTCATCCCAAAGATTAATTTTTTCAAAAATAGTTGAAAGGTTGTGATATCCATCTACTCTTTTGCCAACAACGTGCAATGAAAGATTTAATTTGGCGGGAGATCGAAGGCAAATGCTTTTCATAAATTTATCTACAAATAGTTACGGAGTTTGTACTGATCGTATTTTTTCTAAAATCTCACCCTGGCCTGGAAGCATATCAAGAGATTTCTGCCAAAAGCGCACAGCACTTTCTGGTTTTTTCAACTTAGAATAAACATCTCCAATGTGATCATACACAACAGGGTCTTCAATAAATTTAGATGCTCTTTCTAAGAATAAAAGCGACTTTTCATAATCGCCTTTTTTATAATATGCCCATCCTAAACTATCTAGGTAAGCACCATTTTCAGGATCAAGGTCTAGCGCACGCTGAATAAGAGCAACAGCATCATCTAAATAAATTCCTTCCTCGGCATATAAATATCCTAACGAATTTAAGCTTCCGTCATGAATCGGATCAGAATCGATCGAACGCTTAAAAAAATCAATAGCTTTTTCTTTTTGTAAAGTTTCCAAATACAAAGATCCTAGAATAGAAAGAATTTCGGCATTTTCAGGTTGGATTAAAATGACCTTTTCAAATTCTTGAATGGCCAGGTCGATTTTCCCTTCAGAATAATATAATTGACCTAAAAAAGCAACCGCCTCAACGCTCTCTGGATTTTGTTCAGCAACACGTTTTAAAATAATTTCATATTCATCGCTAGCTTGATCTTCTTTTGATTGGGAGGAATAAATAAGGACCAAAAGATAGTGAGCCTGAATATCTTTTGGGTTTAGCTCAGCAGCAACTTCGAGCTCTTTAACAGCTTCTTCAAAATTTCCTTGCCGACTATAGCTTGATCCAAGTCTTAAATGCGTCGCATAATTATCTTTTTTAATTTTAATCGACTTCTCATACTCATCAATAGCTGAATCCACCGAACCATTTAAATCATGGATCAGACCCATTGTATAATGAGCAAGAGCTTCGGCATCTCGAGACTCAACAGCAATGGCAGGGCTTAAAAACCCTGCCATGCAAAGTCCCAAAATATTTACACAAATAAAAAATCGGACAATAAAAAATCGCATTTAAAATTATTATTTAGTAGCGCGTTTTTTCAAATGACGCATAGATTTTTTTAGTTTCTTTCTCTTGTGCGTTGTAATCTTTTTTCTTTTTTTCTTTTTTCCGCAAGGCATAAAACAGATTTTCCTTTTTTAATTAATTAACTTATTTAACGGATACTCAATGATTCCACAAGCACCAGCCGCTTTTAATTCAGGGATCAAAATACGAACAACATTTTCCCGAATCACCGTCTCAATAGCAACCCATCCCTCTTTCGCTAATGGAGCAACCGTTGGATTTTGAAGCGCTGGAAGCACTTTCAAAATTTTCTTAAGATCTTTTTCTTTAGAATTCATTTTTAGGCCAACCATGCTCTCGGCATCCAAAGCACCTTTTAGAAGCATCGCAATTTGTTCCATTTTCTTACGCTTCCATGAATCTTTATAAGCTTTCTTGTTAGCAATAAACTGAGTTGTTGATTCGCAAACTGTTGAAACAATGCGAAGTTTATTTGCCTTTAAACTACTTCCTGTTTCGGTAAGCTCAACAATAGCATCCACAAGACCTGATGCTACTTTTGCTTCTGTTGCACCCCAGCTAAATTCAACTTCAGCTTTAACTTTATTCTTTTTCAGATATCTTTTTGTTGCATTCGCAAGCTCTGTAGCAATGCGCTTTCCGTTTAAACCTTTGACAGTTTTAATCTTTGATGTCTCAGGAACAGCGACGACCCATCTTACTTTTGATGCGCTCTGCTTAGCATACAAAAGATCCGCAAGACTAACAACATCAGACCCATTTTCTTCAATCCAATCAGCTCCAGTGATTCCGCAATCAAGCGCTAAATCTTCAACATAGCGAGACATTTCTTGCGCACGTAAAAGTACAATTTCAATCTCATTATCATCAATCACAGGAAAATATGAACGGCTTGACATGCGTATTTTAAACCCTGCGCGCTGAAATACATTAATTGTTGATTCCTGAAGACTTCCTTTTGGCAATCCAAGCTTTAACTTTTTCATAACGATTATAATCCTTTAAATATTTAATATAACTGTATTTATTGTATCAGAAATAAATGAGGTTGCATTATACATTTGAGATAATGAGTTGTAAAGAGGAAAGATTATCAGTCTTTAAGCAAGCTTAATTCTCTAGGCCTATCGGCCTTCTGAAGATCTTGAGCCCATTTTAAATTCTTGGTGTCTTTTTCACTTAAACCTAAAACCAGCAAGACATTTACAATCGGAACAATATTAATGATAACAGGAATAAATCCTTGAATCGTATCAAAATCAATACCTTGAAGTTCTACTGGCATTTCAAATTCAATCGAATCGCCTTCAGTCTCCAAATCCCAATTATTTCGATCAAAATCAATACCACCGGTAGCCCTTGCAGAGACAGTATCTTCGAAAACAAGAACTTCTCCCTTTTTATAATTCGAAACAATCTTAAATCCTGCCTGCGTGAAACTCTCAATAATGTAATCAGGCATACGATTATCATAGACTCTCATATCCATTTCTTCTCGGTTAGAAAACGCAAAACATAAAATCCCGCCAGGAGCAAGAACACTCTTTAGGCTCTCAATTACCTGACCTACCTTTTGTTTAGATTCCCCTGACGCATCATTTTTTAAAATATAATTTAAAACAGAAGCAGCAAAAATAACATCAAATTTCTTATCCTTTAGTACTGAGAGATCAAGGAGATCTGCCCTTTTAGCCTTAACATTATGCTTTTGGCGCGCAAAGCGCGTTCCACGAAAACTCCTGTCAGCTGCCATAACATGAGCACCTTGCTTTTTAACCCACCTAAGAAATTCCCCATCTTGCCCAGGTGCAATTTCTAAAACTTCCTTTTCCTCCCAAGAATATTCAATCTTTTCAAGCTGATTAATAGCTTCGTGAGTTGATCTGCTAAACCAAATATACAAATCATCATTTTTATCCTCACCATAATACTTAGGCCCATAACACTCTTGCTCGTGAGAAGAATCAGGAGTTCGGTCCAAAATAGACTTCATCAAACTTTGAACTTCTTCTTTAGAAGCATTTCTTAAATTACTTTTCTCCTCAAATAATTCATAAATCAACCAATCAAACTTATAAAAATTCTTTTGCGCAAGTTCGGTTAATCTTTTCTCAATAGCCACAAGAATACGTTTTGACGAAGAATCCCCGGAGAAAATATCTCTTAACTCAGGCAAAATTCTTTCTTCAAAATATCTCATTCTTCCATAACGGCCATACGGTTCTTTTTGCAAGATTTTTCTAAACGCATCAATCTTTTTTTCTGTTAAAAATACCGACGATCCTGCCCTTTGACTAATCGTAGAATTATTTTCATCCTGCGCGGGGTTGACGGCAGAAAGGAAAGAATCTCTCACTTGGCTATCATCCAACAAATCACTAACAGAATCTACAGAAAAGTGCACACATCCATTAACAAAAGACCTCCAAGTCTCTGTTGTTTTTAATTCTTCAGGAATCCACTTCAAAGGTCTCACATAATACTCCTTGAGTGATTTGGAATCCAAAGCCCAAGGACCCACAAGAAAAAAAGAATTTTCTTTAGCTTGACTAGGGCTCTTAAAATATATGTCCTTAATTCCAAGATCTTTCGCCACTTTGACAACTTGCTTAACCGCTTCTTGCGACCAAGCGCGAAAAGGAGATTTTATTTTTGTTTCTTTTAAAACTTTTGCCCCAATCTGCAAAACTCCAGCAGAAGCCTGAACTTCGTTAATATATATGCACGGCTTATCATCAACATGCTCAATCATAACGCCAATCTGCCCTAGGGAGCCAACGGCAGGATAATATTTATCCTCTGGCTTAAGATTAAGCTCTTCTTTCTGATTTTCAGTCAAAATCTCTGAAGGATTATCGAGCATAACACTAAAACTGTTCCCTTGTCCGTAAAAACTTACCTGAACAATACCCTTTTCCTTGTCTCCTGCGTCTACAGGCCAAGAGAAGCTTCTTTTATTTAAAGCTTTCTTTAATTGCTCTGCTAATTGTTTTTTTAACTCATCAGAATTCTTCTGCGCCTTATCAGCAACCTCATTCCTCACCACACTCGATGCACTCTTAACCGGCAACATCTTGCACACATGTTCTTCTGTTAACTCTGCCAACCCATCTCTAATTAAGCTTTCCCATAATTTTTCTGCCGGATACACCCTTTTTTTAGGATTTTTTTTGTCAATCTGCCGAAGAAAGTTACCGTAAGAAACAACAACACCTTGATCGTTCACACTTAGAGCATCATTAATCGCAATATAAATATTTCTCCCAATTTTCTTACGTTCAGGACTCACACTCATATAATCAATTGATAGATCAAAAAAGCTCTCATAAAAAAGAGAAAAACTTCCGATCTCATGATTATTCTTATTTTTAATAATGATTTTCGCATTATTGCCTTTTATAATTTCAGGCTCTACGACCTCTAATTTAAGACCATCAAGCGATAGAACTGATCGCCCAATCTCTTGAAGTTTTTTATTAGCATCAAAAGTGATCTTATTAAAATACACTTTAGGATCCTCGAACCGCTTTGAATCCATGTTAATCTTTCCATCACCCAACTCGCTCGATGCGCCAGTTACATCCTGCGCGAAATTAACGGCAACAGAATTTACCGTCTGTACGCGATCGACATCACCCTCCGCTGCTGCAACTTGAGAATTTTTGTTTTCTAGTATAGCTGGAAGCATTCGATAAGCTAATTGTTCATTTTCATCTATAAACGATTCTGCCAATCCTCGGATGACAAGCTTGTTCATCATCTCTTCGGATTTATAAATAGGTGCACCTTTATATCCCGGCTCATGAATTGCGTCGGAAACGCCTGAAATTTTTTCTACAACTTTGCCGTTATGCGCTCCAAGCGCTTCGTTGAGGGCAATAAAAATTGCCGGCCCTATTCCTTGCCTTTGGATAGAAAGAAAAATACTGAACACCTTTAAATTGCCGGAATTTTCAGGAAGAACCTCCAGCGCCCCAATACACTTACTATCTTTGTAAACATCAGCAAAAAGCCACGGACTTATTTGCGTTTCGCTCCACTTAAGCTGAATACCTCTTTCGTAAAGCTTCTTGCTTGCATTCGCCGCAGCCATAATATTAAGGAAATCATCTTGGCTAACCGCCCACATGGCGGGATCAAGAACGGAAGAAGAAGTGTTCTTGCCGCGCTGGGGGGTGGGAATTTTCTTTCTGAAAGACAAAGAAATACTTTTATCCTGATCACTGGCGCTCACTACCGCAAAGTCATTCTCTTTCTGCGCAACAATCGTTAACACAGTTGATTCATGATTGTCTTGATATAGCTTCTCTTTGCCTTCCGTTATATCTCTAAGAATCTTAAATCCATTTTTCTGAATTAATTTTATTAATTTACCCCCAGAAGAATGATTGCGACTGTATCCTTTATTTTTAAAAAAATACATTCCATCTATTCCTAAATACGTATCCCCTTCAACAAAAAAAACGTCATTCACAGACTTTGTTTGAATAATAACTTTTCCGCCTTTTTTCAAAATCCTGTTGATTTCTAATAACAATCGCCCTTGAATCGAATCCCCTAAGTAATGAAGACCTAATCTAAAATAAACCGCATCAAATGAATTATTTAAATATGGCAAATATTTCTCAAAATCAACTACTTCTACTTTTATATTCGACACACCCTTACTGGATCGCCTAAGACTCTTAATTATTTCTGAATTCTTATCCGTTGCAACAACTTCCATCTCATTCTCTGCAAAATAAATCTCATCTGCACCACTCCCGCTTCCTAAAGAAAGGATTTTCTGCCCTTTTGTGAGGATTCCTTTTTGAATCATTTCAGCAGCTAAAAGACTTGGGTTAAGGGCTCGATCTAGAATGTCTTTTACGATAGGTTTCGCCGAAAATTGAAAGTCCTCAAAAAACTCTTGATGATCAACATATTTAACAGTATATCCATGATCAGCAGAAACTTTAAATCGAGAATCTTTCTTAAGACTTAGAAAAATATCATTCGCCCCATCATGCTGCAATCCACCAACACTGTCCGATCGGTATTCTTTAATATCGCCTTTAGATAAGAGCAGAACAACTGATCGCAAATTAAATCCTTGTCGCGAAATCTTATAAGATGCGGTTCTCTCTCTCCACTTACATTCATAAAAACGATTCTCAACATCAAAATCCATGCTTGAATAAGCTAACATCGGCGCATCTTTATCGGAAGCATCTAAAACAAAAACATTACATAGAGGATGCTCATTCTCTTGATCATCAACAGATCTCACAACAAAAATTCTAAGAGAAATCGGATTTTTTATTTCCTTAGGAGAAAGTGACAAAGTCTGAAGATCCTCTTCTTTGTCAAATATATTTTCCATAACCAAAACTTTACGTTTTCCTAAGAAATCTCTCACAGCTTTTGGAAACACCTCATCATCTCCCATGTAAACAAATCCTTTTTGAGGTTTTTCCATATCAAGATCCAAAGAATCATAAAAACGCCCTTGCCCACCATTACCTGCAAGTAAATCAGACGACGCACTCTTTCTTTCTTTATTATCATCAATAGAGGCCTCTTGCTTTTTTCCAAAAATACTTTTCTCTGGATCAAGCTTTGTTGAAACAACTATATCCGGTGAGCCAGGAAGAAAGAAGATATCACCTGATCCATCACCCTCATCATCTCTTGATTCTGAAACCTTTTCCTTTTTCACTCTTTTCTTTTTAACATGAACAAAATCCGGCGAAACACTATTTGCACCTATCCAACTACTTGCTTTTTTCTCTTTCTTATCAGAAGTTTTCTTCAAATCCTTAATCTCTTTCTCGAGATTCTTCCATGCTTTTGCTATTCCTGGAACTTCTTTATCAGCTAATCGTCGTATTCGCCTATCGTTCATCAACAAAGAAACAACCGAATACATCAGCTGAACACCTGTAATATAAAACGTTCTCGCCCGAGGCTCTTGATCATTATTCTTTAAATGAAATGGAGGCAGTCCCACCATCATAGCCCCAACGGTAAATATTAATCTTAATTTCCATTTGCCGCCCTGCTCAAGACCAAACAAATCATCTGTTTGCTCCATCCACCTATAAAACTCTTGAACCATTCGATCATATGTTATAAATGGCACAGGATTGGCATATTCATCATCAAGGTATTCGTAAAAATGCGGAACTTCTGAATCCTGTCTTGCAAGAGGATAAAATCCATATACAGGTTCAAGCCTTGCAACATCATATTTTCCTAAGAAATTATGAACCAGCTTAGCTAAATCATACAAATAATCATTTCCACCAGGAGAATCCTTTGGATCAATTAATCGATAATCTCGAAATTCACCATAATAAGGAATATCCAGCATTTTTACGAGGATGTTTCCATAGTTAAGATCTCCGTGATCCTTAGATAGATACGGAGGAACAAAAAATCCTACTTTAGCTAAGGCAGAAACAAATGGCTTTAATGTTTCAAATCCCGGCAAATAAGTTACGCTAGAAGTTTCTCCAGAAACGCCGATGATAGGTGCATCAATCATCTCCACAAGACAAGGAGCTTGATCTTTTGTATCTTCAAGTCGAGTTGAAAGTTTCTTCTCTAAGATATTTTCAATAACAAAGTCAACAGAACCCTCTGATACTTTTTGCTGATATAAATCCAACTGATCTTGATAAACCCTAAGACCAAGTTTCCAAATATCTTCTGCACTTACCCCCTCTAAAGTGTTCTCTAATAAATTTATTGAATTCCAATGAGATATGCTCGTAACAGGAAAGTATCCTTGATATTCAAGATCCTCCATAACAACAACAATTCTTTTGTCATCTTCTTCATAGCTATAGATTTCAGGATAAGGTTTTCCACGCGCCTTTTCTTCTTTTATAACCTTAACCTCACCTCTTAATTTGCCGCCATCAACCTCAGAATTCTTATACGCAGTCTTTCGAATTGCAAATTTTCCATTTGGCAAAACAATTCTCTCAATCGCATTTCCAGATCCTCCAATATAGCCTCCTAAATTTTCAACAACATCACTTGGCTGATCTTCTTCTTGCTTTCCACGAATATCTTCATACAAGGGAATCAATGACGACAAGCCTCTCATCGGTGGAACAAATCCAGATCCGCCTGAAAGTAAAAATGAAAAGAAAAATTGTCTTTCTTTAAGTCCAATACCATTTATCCTTAAAGCTTTTCCTCCTCTTATTTTGCAAACTGTAATCACACTAACAACATTATCGCGAACATAACCAGAAGAAACCTGTAAAGCTATAAGCATTTTCTTTGTTAAAAATCGATTATAAGGAACAGTTTTGGGGAAAACATCTAAAATCTCTTCAATGCGTTTTTCAAGATCATCCCTAGAAATAACATCAACATTTTTAAATTGCGCCTCTGCACTATTTGAAAAGACAATAACCTCACCTCCTGAAACTTCTTCAAATTCTTCCTTTGCAGCATAAAATGCTTCTTGATCATTATTTTCTAAAGATTCTTCAAGAGACCTTTCAATATCCCAAATCTTATCTTCTTGTTTCGCAAAATCAGAAGTCATCCAACTGCTAGCTTTTTTCTCTTTTATTACAATATCGTTTCTACTTTCACGATTCTCAAACAAAGCTTTTGGGCTAATTCGAATAGGGTCCCTCTCTCGAGCTAAAACTTTTTCTTTTGCTTTAAACAATATTTTCTTTGGAGACTTATAAGTTTTCTGAATTTCCCCCATAATTCTTTCTTGATCTTTTTCAAATTGAAAACTTTCTTCGTCAGATTTTAATTGCCACTTACCGCTTATCTTTACAATCGATCGTTTCCCCGCCATGACACCCTGAATTCTTCCTAACCGATTCTTTTTCTGTTTAAATCCCATAAATTCATACTTTTCGGGCTCTCCCGTTTCTCTATTTTTCGTAACGCGATAAATAAGCTTTGAAAGCCTTCCCCCCACATGTAAAGATAACATTTTTCTAGGTTTGAATTCTGGCATATCTTTTATTTTCTGACCATCAGAAAGAATAAATCCTGATGGCAAAGCTCCCTCCCAAAGGCCTGTAGGACCAACATAATCGCTAATATCAATATGAACAATCTCTTTTTTATTGCTTAAACTATACGCTGCTTTAATTTCATTCTCTATCTCCTGTTTTCTTAATTCTTTTTCTGTTTTTTCTCTATCCCAAGACCCATCTTCTTGCTCAATAAACTTCCTATAAGCAATGCAAGAAAGGGCATCGCCATTCTCTGAATGTTGATACCCAAAGAAATGCAAAGCATTTACTTTCTTTGCTAAAAAATCCTTTTCAGCAACAACAAATATTTCATCAAACCCTTCTGCTCCAAAACCTATTCTTTTCTCGCTAGATCTTTTAACAAGATTTGGAAAAAGAAAACCAAGAGGAACTATGCCATCTCTACATTCACTCGGACTCATATAATCTGTCAGGCGAATAATTGGATATCTATCTTCAAGATTTGAGTTATAAATATCTTGAAGGCGTGAATTTATTTGGGCACGAAAT
>CAZYOA010000010.1:0-62962 GCA_964648665.1 uncultured Planctomycetales bacterium
GTCAGCTGTTGAACCTACTAAACAAGAAGCTCCTGAAGAAACTGTTGCTGAAGAAATTAAAGAGTCAGATGTCAAACCTGCCAAGCAAGATGCTCCTGAAGAAACTGCTGCTGGAGTTGCCCAAATTGACATCGCAGTTGTTCAAACGGCAGCTGATGATTTCAAGACTAGAGCTGATAAGTGGGAAGAAGGTGCTCATGATGGCGATGGTATAAGTGCAGATTTAGTAGAGCTTGCAAATATGCTGAAGGATGTGGTAAATACAGAAAACGGAAAGGGACAAAAGATAGCATCTTCTATTCTTGGTAGTTTTCTTGAAAGAATGAAGAAAGAGTTGTCGTTAACAAAAGAGACAATTCAGCCACAAGCTTTAGTTGTTCAAGATAAAGAAGAAATAGTTCAATCTGGCAAGCCAAAAGAGAGTAACGGTGTTAAGAAGAAGAAAGCTGATCCTAAAAAAACTAATCTTAAAAAATCTGATCCTGAAGAAGTCATACCAGCAAATATGCGCATTTCTTTTCTTGAGTCAGATAATAAAATCGTTGAGATGTTTGTCTTGTTTAAAAAACAGGCAATTAAGAATTATCAAATATATATAACGAGGACGCAGCAACATAATGAGTTAGAGAAAAGCGTGCAAGTTCAGATTCTAGCATTTAAAAAAGTTATTGAGAACGCAAAGAATGAAATGAAAAAAAGTATTGAGAAAATTGGGTCTGACAATCAAGCTTTCTCGAAAGATTTAGAGAGAATACAAGAGCTGATTGCCTTGCTAGATGATGGTCTTCAAGAACAAATAGAGAGAAGCCAGCAGCTTAAAAAGCAGGCTCAAGAGTATAGACAAGAAGCTGTTGAAGCGTATCAGGCGTATTTTCTTCAGCTTAACGAGCTTTATGAAAAAGTTCAAGAAGCTCAAGGAAAAGAAAAAGAGGGGCAAGCGCGTGTTGAGGATCTGTTGAGAAGAATTGCACAAGTAGAACAAAGAATTGAAAACCTTAAGAGTAAAGAAGAGAGCTTGGAAAGTGAAGTCTTTGATAGCTCTTTTCAAGTTGATGAAGATGCATCTTGGATTGCAGCATTCTTAGACTATCAGCAAATGGGTGACGCTTTATCAAAAGAACTTCAACAAAAAATTGATAGCGCAAAACAAAAAGTAGAAAAGAATAACCCTGAGCAAAAAGAAAAAGAGCGAAAAGAGCTAAGAAAAATGATTGATGCTCTTATTGAGAGCTTTAAAGGATATTTAGAAGCATTAAAAACATCTTGGCAGAATGTGATTGCACAGCAGGAAGTTATAGGAACAGCTGAAGCCGATATCCTAATGACAGGAAGAAACAAAACAAAGGTAATTAAAGAAAAAGCAAAGCTAGAAAGACAACTTGTTACGGAAGAAAATCGTCTTTTGGCTCTTGTGTCACAGCGGGAATCGAACGAGATACAAATGAATAAATCTTCTGATGATGTATCTGCAAAGCTTGCCACCGTTGATAATATAAAGAAAAAAATAAAGCAGCTGGGAATCAAAATTTTGAGAGTACAAAAACTTTTGGTAGACGAAGAAGATCAAGAAAAAGTCATTCAGCAAGAAATAAATCAAAGAAGCCAAAATGTTAAGAATTTAGAAAAACAAATAGAGATTATAGAGAAGAAAATTAAAGATCTTCAGCAAAAAATTGATGCGTCGATCGGTAAAATTAAATGCCAAGGAGTAAAAGCTGATAAATTCTTTGCTATAGAGGAAAGCGCAAGAGAGGAAGTAGAAGAAGCTAAGGAGGCGCTAGAGGAAGACTCGCTTAATGGTTCTTTGCCAGAATCTGATTTGCAGTTGGTTATTATTCAGAATCAAGACAAAAAAGAAGAGTTGCAAGATTTAGCGGATCAACTGGAGGCTAACTTAAGGCTTTTGATGAATGAGGTCAATCTTTCTAATTTATCAGAACGTATCGATAAGATCAAAAAAGCATTAAAAGATATGAGGATTAAAATAAAGGAATATATTGAAAGCGAAAAATCAAATCAACAAACAATGAATATGCTTGTAAAGTCAAAACTTACGGTTATTAGCGACATTATCGAGATATCTCCTCGGCATGCTCTTTTAAAAGATTTGATAGAAAAAAACAAGGTTGAGATTGAAAAACTTATTTCGGAAATCAAACAGAAAAGAAAATTAAAGAAAGAGCAAGAAGCAAGACGCGAACAGCTGGAAAAGAAAATTCGAGAGCAAACAACTGCTATGCAACACGCAAAAAATCAAAAAGAAATTCATCAAAAGACGATTAAAAGAGAGCAAATTTTTCTTAAAATTGATCAAGAGCAGATGGTTAAGCTGGGTAATTTCTTTGATTCTTTAAAAAGTCAGCTTGATCAAATTCTTAAATCTGCTGAGAGTATTCAAGGAGAGGTTTTGCTGAGTCGTCGTGTATTAAAGGTTTTAAAGTCTGCAAAGGAGAGGCGTGTTAAGAATTTACCTAAAATAAGAGAAGAATATCTTGAGCTAAATGCGGATTATCAGGATCTTGAGATGAATGAGAAAAAACTATTTCGACAGATCGAACAGCTAAAAAAGAAAATTATTGGTATTGAAAAGCAAAAACAAATTCTTGAAGAACGGGAAGCTCAATTTGATATAACGCTTAAATATAATTTAGAAAAGATAACTGAGGCAGAAAAGGCAGAGCGTCGTTCTTCTAAGGAAATAGAAGCTCTTAATATAAATTTAGAAGAATCGGGAAGAAAGATAGAAGCTGGGTGGATATTATCAAAAGAATCTTCCGAGCAAACAGGATTGGCACAAGGGAGCCAAGATGCTTCATTGCAAATTCTTGAAAGTTTTTCAAGGATCTATGCTCAAATTAGAAAAAGATTGAATGCTCTTGAGACCGAATTTGGAAGGCATCAAATAGGAACAGGAAAGAAGAAAAAAGATGATCTTAATCTAGCATCTGCTTTGAAGGAAGTTTCTAAAAAATTAGCAGAGAATCAAGAAACTCTTTCTCAAGAAAATTTATTTTATGGTCAGGCATCTAAAGATTTACAAGATGCAGGGCAAAAAGCAAGAGATTGGGAAAAAGTTTTAAATGGTATTCAGGGGTATTCAGTACAAGGCCAGGAAGCTTTACGAGATATTCCAGAATTGCTTGAGAAGCGAAGAGCTTCTTCTTCGCAAAAGAATACCGCTGCTCAAAAGCAAGCTGATTTTCTTTTAAGAACTTTGCGTGATTGTTTTGAGAACCACTCTCTTTTTATCAACACCTGGAAAGCTGTTAAAGAAAAAAGGGATGAGTATCTAGGCCAAAAGGCAAAGTTAGAGGTTTTATTGAATGAGGCAAAAAGAGTCTATCGCGAAATAAAAGCAGACACACTTAGCAAAGATTTACCTTCAAAGATAAAAAAGATACAGCAACTTATTAATTCTGTTGATTTCAAATTGTCTGAGAAATCAAAAGAAGTAGAGCAGTTGAGAAAGCTTGCTCAAGGATATAAAATGAAATCTCAGACATTGTATATTCAGTATCGAAATAAAGCTAAAGAGTTTGAGAATAAATATCAGGCGGCTAAAACGACAGGAGATAAGGCTCAAGCGGAAATTGATGAAAAGCAGCAGAAAGAATCAACATGGCAAGAAAATCTTAAAACATTAAGAAGCAGGATAAAAGAAATTGAGAAATCGCTAAGATTTAATGCGAGCACTCAAGAAGCACAAGAAATTATTATTAAGAATGTTGATGAAATAATTGCACAGATTAAGGCCGACATTCAAGCTTTTGAAAAAGAAGAAAAAGATTTTAAGAAAATTCTAAAAGAAACTAATCTACAGCTTGAGAAAGCCCAAGCCGTTGTTAAAAATACAGCAGCAGAAATTCAGAAACAGGAAGATGTAACAAAGAATGCAGGCATGAAGAAAAGAGGGGCAGTTGAGTCTATGATACAAAAAGATCATGCTATTGATTGGAATGCATCTGATAAAGAAGAAATGATGGGAGAAGAGAGCGTTTTAATTTCAGAAAAAGAAAAAGCTGAGAAAAGTTTTAAACAAGCAAAGCAAGAATTGTTGTCTTTAGGTGAAAGCATTCCACTCGTTTTAAGTCAGATAAACAAGAGATTTCCTGATGGAGCAGTAATAATGCGTCAATTGTATAAATTTGTTAATCCTCGGGCAATGGCAGAAAGAATTTTTAGCATTCAAAAGAAATTACTTGAAGAATTAGAAAATCGACGAGTGCTTCATCAGCTTAAATTTGATAATTTTAAAGAAGAAAAAGAAAAGCTTAGCGAAAAAGTCACGCGCTGGCGCTATTTTGTGCGCCTAACTAAACAGCGTTTAAAAAGGGCTTGGCAGAATAAAGAAAAGACTCAAGATCAGCAATCAGAAGTAAGGCGAACGCAACAAAGGGCCACCGATCAAATCGAAACAATAAAATCCAGACAGATGTCTCTTGCCCGGGTTATTGGTTCACTTAAAAAGCAGAGAGATAATATTGCTACAATGAAAGGTCTTGTAGAGTCCGAATTAAGAATACTAACAGATGAAATAGCAGCAATCGTTGCGGAGATTAAGAATTATCAGAAAACTCTTAAAGAAGCGGACGATATTGTAAAGAAAAATAAGCCTGAGATTGATAAACTTCAGAAAGAAGAAGAGACTTTATTGATACAGATAGACGCGATTGAGAAAAGCATGGAAAGATTACACGAGGGAACAGCAAAAGCAAACGGAAAAGCGTTCTCTGGTAATAATTTCAAGCAAGAGATAGGCGATGAAATTAAAAATAAAAATGGGTTTGATAGTCAATCCGAAGATTTAAAGCAGAAGAAAGTTGAGCTAATGAGTGTTCAGCAGGCTTTGGAGAAACTGCAAAAAGATTTCTCTTATGCGGAAAACAGATCTTTCTCATTTAAGCTGAGACTGGCTTTAAAGCTAGCCCGCCAATTTACTTTGGAGCCTAAAATTGAAACTTTGCAGTTCGAACTAGAAGAATCTCGAAAACAGGGAGAATATATCCAGAAAAGCTTAAATAAGCAAATAGATTTGCTGGGACAATGCGATCAAGAACTTATTCAAGAGCAAAAGAATCTTAAAGAAGCCGAGAGAGAAGAGAGTAAGCTAGAAGATAGCATGACTGCTCAGAAGAACGCATTAAAAATATATCAAGTTCGATTAGAGAATTCTTTAGAGAACTTGGAAGAAGAAGAAAAGAAGAAACAAGATATTGGAGACTTCCTAGCTTATCATCGAGCGGAGTTAGACAAAATTACAAAGGAGAAGGCTGCGGCTACAAAAGTTTTTGATTCGGCAGAAAAACAAAAGAATGCGCTGGCAGAAAAACAGGGTTCTTATAAGCAATATGAAGAGTGGAAAAGAGAAATGGATGATCTTTATGCGCGCTATGCAAAACTGAAAGGCAAGGAAGCGGATGCTTCTCTTATGTTAGAACAAGGCAAGGCAGGCGAGGTTCTTTTATGGGAGGCTGAAATATATATATATCGAGCAATAGAAAAGAAACGACAAAAGTTGCAAGCTATTGAAGAAGAAGAAAATAAAGAGCTTGAGAGTTTATCTGGTTTGAGAGAGGAATTTGAAGAAAACGAAATGAAGCTGAAAGCTGTTCGTTCTAAATATAAGGAATGGCAGCAGAAAGCGGAAGGATTCTCTCAAGGGATAGAGGATGCTAAGGTGGCATTAGAAAAGAATGCAAGAGAGCGCCAGAAACTTCAAGAGTTTTATGACGAAGCAGCAAAGCAGAAAATCGAGGCTGAAAGAATTCTAAGAGAGAAGCAGGGTGAGGATGTACCACTAAGCAAAGAAAAAGAAGAGGCTAAAAAAGCGTCTGAGAAAATAGAAATAACAATTGAGAAGCTTTTTATTGGTATTGATAAAATAAAGCAAAGACAGCTAAATGCGCAGAAAAGAACAGAAATGTATGAGGATAGTCTTGCAGAGGTTCAGAAGGAATATCTTCCTCGAGTATCTTCTTGGCGAGAAATTGAACAGTGGATAGTCGAAAGTGCGAAAGGCGAGGACGATGCTGAACTTCAAGGCCTAAAAAAAATCTCTTCTGCGGTTGCTCGATCTGCAAGCTCAAGTGTTGTTTTAAGCCAGCTTGGGTCGGAATTCTCTGCAATATTGTGTCTCAATGTTTTTTCTTCGTCTCTTTGGGCAATAGGCCTAGGGGTTGCTGGAGGTATTGGCGTCATCGGTGTCATTGTTTTTGGGTGGTTTTTGATAAAGCGTCATATGGTGTTGCATCTAAATGTTCCATCTTCTTCTCCAGAGGTTGAGAATTATTTGTTGAAAGAATTTGATGAGCTGGATAAATCATTATTAAGTAAAAGAAAAAGATTTTCTTATTTTCTAAACAAAAGACTGCTCGTGTCCATTATTCGTGCTTATAGCAAAAGAATAAGAAATGATTTCTCAGAGGATCAAGGTGATCTGGAAGAACGTTTTATTTCTAAGGATGATGAAATAAGTCCTCTTATTAATCGAATAGCTGAGGTATTGGGTGTTCAAAAGATTAAAGAGGAAGACATGAAGTTGTTCGAAAAATTCACTAAAAAACCAGAAATAAATCTTAATACTCTTCTAAAACCACTAGATTGTCATACGGTGTCAATGCTTGGACGATTTGACTTAGCACTTTTAAGAGCGATTAATTTTGATTCTTCTGAAAATCGCTCAGAGGCTTTAATACAGTTTAGAAAGAATCAACGTTTAAGCATACGGCAAGCGGCTCAAAGATCTGTTATTTCAAAGAAGGAATACGAAGAGATAGAACGTTCAGGAGTTATTTCATCTAAGAAAGGAAAAGAGGTTTCAGGCGATGAACAGGTGGCAGAAGAATTATTCTTTGAGCCGGAACCGAAAAAAGTTTCAGAGGGTCAAGGTCAGCTTATTAGCTATTTGACTTTAAGCATAGCTAAAGCTGAAAAAGGAGTTACCAACGCTTTTAGAAGAAAGATTGCAGAGTGCATCGAGGCGTTAACTTCTTTTGCTAAAAAGAATAATTTGATTATTAATTTTGATATTAATAAAACTTTGAAAACGATTCTTCCGATTGCTGTTCATCAGGTAGCAAAGCGGATTTCTCCTAATCCAGAAAAAACTTTAAAGGTTGTTCTTAATCATTTGCCTGAAAATGGTGCTATTGCTTTTGAAGTGGATGGGCCTTATTTGACATCGACGGGATGTGTTATTTTTCAGCTCAAGGAAGCAAGAAGTCGCACTAAAAAAGATAAGTTAATGAGGTTAAGGGCAGCGGCACGGAATGAAATCGATCAGCGAGAGGAATATTTAAAACTTGAGGTTCTTCTTGGTCTTTTCCCTGAGGCTAATCTTGCTGTTTTGAAAGCGGTATTGAATGAAATCGATCAGAGAGAGGAATCTCTAAAGGCTGATGTTCTTCTTGGTCTTTTCCCTGAGGCTGATCTTGCTGTTTTGAAAACGGCATTAACGAAAATTAAAAAGATTAAACAGAGAGCGAATGGCCAGAAAAGTGGAGTTGTTCATCGCAATGAAGTTGTGGTGGCTGACGTTTCTCATTTGACAGAAGCACAAGCGCAGAAGCTATATAAATTAATTGAAGATTTAAGGAATCGAAAGGGTTTTAGTTTCGCTTTCGAAGGTTCTTTTACGGTTGCATTTCAGAGCAACATTTTGGAAGTGGCAATTCTTAGAGATAAGAAATGGCAACAGATAGAAAGATACGAGTTTAAAAGTTCATCAGCGATTGTCTCGCCGGTTGCACCTGCTTCGAGTGCTCCTGTTTCCATGCCAATTCAACATAATTCCTTTGTTATGCCGACTGTACCGCTTGCATCACCTTTGATATCTAGCGCGATATTCTTGCTTAGTCAGAATGGATCAGGTCATCAAGCAGGTAAAGCAAGAGGTGAGTCATCAGGTCTTGGTATTCTTTCTGATTTATCTTTTATGGCTTGGATTTCTAAGAAGCAAAGCGCTCCAAATGTTTCTTCTTCATATATATTGACTTCACAGTCGCTATCAAGAAAATCAACTTCCTTAGACGGAACGATTTCGATAGCGACTTTTTTATTTAAATATCTTGCCGGTTTTCGCTCACTCTTTCTACCGTGGCTGGGAGAAGATTTCGATGCCGGCATTTCTTTATCAGTGGCGAGTTCAATACTTAATCTTTCTACAAGAGCTTCATCTGTAGCGGTTCTTCTAAGTATTGAGATTTTGTCATACGGGAGCAAGAAGCTTACTTATTTTTCTCATTCCAACATACCGTTTCCTAGCGAACTAGCGAGAGGGGAAGTATATTTTATTCCTGAAGCTGAGGTTTTCTTGGCGAGCAAGATAGTTTGTAATTCAAAGATGACTCGTCATCATGGCCCTTTTCTTTTTGTGCACGGAAAAGGAAAATTTGGTCAGCTTTGCCTGGAAGGAACGGATGTTCCAGTTTCCGAATATCTATTTCTTCTTCAGAGGGAATTTCAGGTAAGCCAGATAGTCGTTCTTTGCTGTAACGAGGGAAATAATAATATAGATGTTCCTGAGGGGATGACAATTATATATCCTACGAGCGATGTTAGCGACTTAAGCAGGGCTCTTGATATGGATTCTTTGACAGGTACTAATGATTTAGAAATGTTTTTTCAGGCGCATTTTTCTGAAATGTCTACGAGTGAGTTTCAAGGAATTCAGAATTTTTATCAAGCAGATTCATGGATATCAAAATCTGGTTCAAGTTCTTTAAGAAAGACTTTAGCGGCCTCTTTCTCACCTATCAATACTTTTGATCGCAACAAAAGATCTTTTTCAAATCACGCGATAAATCGAAGAAAATTTATTAAGATGAGTGCTGGTGGTGCAGGAGCACTTGGTTTCTTCGCAGCGTTTGGATTTATTCCTAAAGAAGGTAAAGCGCAAGCCGAGGTTGCTGATGGCGCAACAACTTTAAACAAATTACGAGAATGGAAAATCCTTTTTGTTACGGGTGACAAAGATGATTTTGGTGAAGCTAACAGTTTATTTGTTATGAGCGCAGATGGTTCAGATAAGAAAATTCTGCTAGAAGGCGATGATGTTTGGGTTGATTCAGCATCTTGGTCTCCTGATGGGCAGATGATTGCATGCATCAATGGTGGAGATTTGATTATTTTTAATCGAGATGGAAACGTTTTGATTGAATCTGTTAAAGAATATGAACATCAGCAGTTATTTATAGAAAGTTTTTCTTGGAATCCTGACGGCAAATCGATATTTTATGCACAAGATGGCGTTGGAATCTTTGAGTTTACGATTGAAATAAGCAAAACGATTCAAGTCTTAAGGACAAGTAGGCAGGCTGTTGATCATTACCCTATTTTATCTTCTGATGGAATGGATTTAGTTTTTATTCATAATGAATTTGCTACAAATTTTTATATTAATTGTATTAGGCCATATGGTTCTTATGAGAGCTTAAATGAAGATGAATATATGGAAAATCATTTTAATAAAAAAAATCAGAACCATTTTATAAATGAAAATATAGATGTTCTGTTTCGGGGGAAGTCTTGGGGCTGGAATGTCGATCATTTTATTCAATGGGTTCCAAATAGCGATAAGATTATTTTTTCTGACAGAGGGGGAATTCAGAAAGTTTATGCTCTTGATTCTTGGACAAAAGAGTCGGAAGAGATTTTTAGTTCAGAGTCAATGCGCTATATGCGGCTTTCGCCTAACGGGAAGACCTTGGCTTATATTGAAGATGCCCCGAAAGAAATTGTTGTTTGGGCTATCGAGGTTAATGGGAAAAATAAGCGCAAGATGAGTGCGTTTCCAACTAACGAATGGCTAAGCGGAATGAAAGTATTAAGCTGGTCTCCTGATAGCGAGTATCTCGGTGTCGCGGTAAACACAAATACATATATTTTAAATAAAGATGGTGAAATTGTTCATCTGATTAATCATAAAGTTGATTCTATAAAACATCTAGATTGGTCACCGAAGAAATCGTCTTCATCGCTTTTTCTTGCAATTCTAGATTTCGGAAATTCTTCTCAAGCTGATATCTTTGGTTATTCTATTATTGCTCTTCTTGTTGCTTGGGGTGTTTTTTATATTTACCCAATGCTTTTTGGATCGTCAATTAATTATCAAGATCTTGATTGGAATGATTTTTCTATTAAAAAGAAGAAAAAGGGCATTAAAGCGTTTGAGAGATTTATTAAGAATGTTCAAGATCCAAATAGTTCTGAAACTTTTGTTCTTGCTCGAGATGTTGAAACCGCTATGGAATGCATTAATAGTCGAGTTGGGCTTATCGATCAATATGGTATAAATTTTGCAGCTTTATATAAAGAGTTGCTTGAAGAGTTTAACGGCAGACAAAATTTTTATGAGTTTGAAGTTTTAGCATTCGCGAAAGAGCTTTTAGAAAGAAAAGAAAAAGAACTTATTTCCGAAAAGCTTAAAGTTAAAACGAACAAAAGATCTTCTTCGAATCTTTCTGTAAAATTCAATTACACAAAAAGTGAAGAGCTTTCTTCCCCAGCAGTATCTGCTTCAAAGGCTTCGTCTGCGGCTAAGCAAAATAAAAATAAGAACACTTTTCTCTATCATTGCTTTTTTGACATTTTAGGTATGCCAAGGTATTTCCCTGAGAATCAGGAGCCACATAATATTATAGATTATATGAATTATACCGTTCAGGCCTTGTGTACGACGAAGAAGTTTAAGGATAACGTTACTAAAATTCTTGATTTATTAAAGAAAGCTTCAGGAGAATCATTGGATTATCTTGAAACTGTGGCCAAGGATATTTATGCACCTTTAGCTAATCGTGTTGGTTTTTTAGAAATCGCTGGAGAGCTTGTAGATGCTGTTTTTAAAGCTCGTTTTCCAGAGCAATGGGCGACGGCTGAAAATGAGATTCTTCGGGCTTTAGGAGGGATGACACGCGGCCAAGCAAATCGTTATCTTTTAGGAGTTAGCGCAAAAATTAAATCTAAGCTAGAGGACACAGGTATTGAAGTTGAAGCAATTTATTTGAGAGTTAAGGGGGCGAGTGCTGCTTTTGAAAAAGTCAAAAACAAGAGGGGCGACAAGACTTCGTATGCAAAGATTGGAACATTGCAAGATTTGCTTGGCCTTCATATTGTTTTAAAAAATAATGATGATTATTGGAAAGCTGTTGGGCTTTTAGCAGGCTGGGACAGTATTTTTGCCTCATATCAAGATCTAGGAGGAGAGCTAGATGAGGAACAAACGGAACAAAAAAGTCGTTTTAAAAAGGATAAATATGATGCACAACATTTTGGCATTAATATTCCTGTGCCTTCAAAGGTTAACGGTGAGACAGCGTTTGTCATGATGGAGATAAAACTTTTTGATCCTGATAAATATATGTATTTTCGATACAGCCAAGAAGTTGCTTCGTGGATTTATGAGTTAAAAAGACGCTATCCGAATCAAGAATTTTCCTTAGGTGGATTAACCACCATGTCAAGTGATCCAGAGACAACCTTTGAGGATCTTTATTCTTATCTTCAGAATTGGACTTATTTCTTCTTTGTTCAGGACAATGATTTTGACGAGTGCTGCACTCTAAAACCTGTAGGACTTAAAGCAGGCGTTATTATGGCGGATGTTTTGAGTTTACCTGGAGTCGATAAGTTCTTGGCTCGTACGCAGACTAACGCTAAATTGCTGGAAGGGATGAACAGCCGTGATCATGCATTGGTTTATGGCTTTAGCTTTGGAACAACGAGTCAAAGAAAGAAGGAGCCAGCAGTCAAGAGATCTGGTAAGACTGTCATCGAAAAACTTAAGGAGGGTGATTTTATTCTGGTTGATTCAACAAAAAGGGCAAAGCTTACTGTTCAAGAAAAAGAGAAAATAATGAGCGAAGCAGGACGGTTGATGACTCTTCTGAGGCTTCAGCTTAAGCCTGGAGATTTTTATAATATGTCCTTGGAGGATGAAAACGCGAGAAAGATATCGTCCCGTGGCACAAAAAAGTTAATCTTGGCAGACTCGACCGGAGGAGTACGAAGATTTTTGGAGAAAAATGAAATTGCGCGAGGTATAGATTTTGAAAACGCGCTCCATATGTGCGCTGTTCTTGGTCTCTGTGAAGTTTCTATAACGGCTGAAGTTGCTGAGCAGGCGATTGATGGAAAGTCATGGCTTACTTATCGGGTTGTGACTATTAAGGTAAAAAAGGGTGGACAACGAGCTAAGAAGACTTTTGTGGAGTTGACGCTAAGCCTTGATTATGAGCGTCCTGAACTAATGAAAGATATTGTTAAAGCTATTGCTCGAGTTGGAGCCCAGATTTTCAACAGTCAATATTTTGAAAAAAAGGCTAAGCTGACGATATCAATTTTTGAAGGAAATATTCTAAAATTAAAAGATCTTTTAGGCGAAATTAAAGCGCTGGATAAAGAACCTAAGAAGAAGGACGAGAATTTTGTCACAAAAGCAATACACGTTTTTGCAGATCTTGGTAAAGGCCGCAAGAGTTTTGAGCTTACGCTTATTAGTATTTTGTCAGTATTTGAAGATTTAAATATTCGTCTTGATAAAAATATGAATACATGGCAACCGAGTGAACGTTTTAATGGGCCGGATAAGGAATCTGTTTGCTACTCTTTTCAAGTTGGAATACCGGATGCTTTAGATGAGAAAAAGTTGATGGAAGAACTTTATCAAGCAACAAATGGTGGAAGCATCGCAATTCAGGTTTCTTCATCAATTCTTGCTCTTTTCTCAGCCGATAATCTTATGACCGATGAAACGCTTGCTCAGATAGTTTTAGGGATTATTGTTGTAGCATGGATTGCTAAGTGGCTTTTTCCGTTTCTTTATTACCCCTTAAGACGCGCGATGATATTTATTCCTAAGAGTAATACTTGGAGAAATTTAACTATAAAACAACGAATAAGAGGGATGAAAGATTTTATAAGATTTTTTGAACATGAAAGAACAGTATTAATTTCTAGGAATATGACTGGTAAGAAGATGGCAAAGATTCTTAACAAGCAAATACATTTCTCTGAAAAAGGATACAAGAGAGGTTTTGCAGCTCTCTACGGTATTTTTCTAGAGAGACTTATTCCATCAGAGGGAAGTTTTAGTGCGGAGAGCATGCCCAAGATAATAATAGAAATTATTACGGAAAATAGAAGCTTGTTAAAAGGATCGACAAAGATTTCTTTTGCATTTGCTGTTCTTAGTGGAAGCAAGAGCGAGACAATAATTAAGCCTTGGAGGGAATCTGAAAAGATTATTAAAGGTGTTCCTGCAGGATTGAGAATAAACCAAGCAAAAGCATTATCTCAAATTTCAAATCGAAGTTCTTCAAAGCTTGTTGCACATCGCGTTGAAACAATGGCTGAGGCACGCAAAGCTTTAGAGCTTGGCATGAAGGCTGTTGAAATTGATATTCAGCTTACTAGAGATGGATATTTGATTAGCTTGTGGGGAAATGTAGGGCAAGAGCGTTCAGAACTTGTTTATAATTTAGATCTTCAAAGTATTCGAGAGATTTCAAATAAAGAAGTTTTAATTGTTAGCGAGCTTCTTGACTTGATAAAAGATAAAAATGTTGATCTTTTTGTTCATCTTCAAGATTGGGCGAAAAATATTGAAGGTTATACGGAAGCTTATCTTGAAGCGATTGCAAATTTGATTAATAAGATTGAAATTAAGGGAAGAATTTTTGTTTTAAGTTTTAATAAGGATACTTTTTTGTTAAAAAGCATCGCCTCTAGAGTTTTGCCTGGAAAAATTATTGATTGCAAAACTCATAGTAAAGCTAATGTTATTGAGGCTTTTGTGGATCTTGTTAAGTATCGAGATGCACTTATTTTTATTTATCCTGAATTCTTAAGTGAAGAATTTATTAAGAAAATGCATAAAAATAGATTGCTAGTAGCTACAAAATTAGAGGGTTTAGAGAAGAGCTTAATTCCAAGTGTTGATTTTATTTTTGTTGATGATTATCAAGGGTCAATTAAGAGGGGATCTTCAAACCTTATTAGAACTGCTAAAAATGCGAATCAGTTTCTTTTGGCGTGTGCCTTAAAGGTTAACATTCCTTGGACGTTTTTGTTTAATAATAACGAGCACGCCAAAGATATTGTGATTGAAATTGTTAAGCGCTTTGTTGCTGAAGCATGTGACAAGAAACAAGAAAATCTTCAATTTGAAGATTATATTGCAATGGGTGATAAGCATTTTAGAGAAACTCGTGAGTGGCTTAATAGTAAGGCTTTATCTGGATTGCTTGATTTTTATAACCGCCAAGAAAAAAGAGATGGAAAACAGATAACTATTTTTATGTTTGAACAGCTTGGTTTGATTGAGAAAACAAAAAGCGCACGAGAGATCGTTCATCTTTCCGAATTAACGGATCTTTTGAAGAAGAATATTTATAAAATTACGCCTTGGAAAATTCTCGTTCAGAAGAATTTAAATGGTAAGAAAATTATTTTAGAAATCTTAATGGAAATGGTTCGCCAAGATGCTAGAGATGTTCGAGGAGATATTCGAAATCTTGATGAGAGAAATTTTCGTAAAAAGAGAATTTTCTTAAATGGTGAAGCCGTAAACGGACTTTATCAGTATTATGCTGTGTATTATTTTAAGAAAGATGATCGTGATGGAAAAAGAGTTATTGATTGCATCTTAGAAGATGTGGCTTTTTTGCAAAGGCAATATTCTTTTAAGACGGTGCCGAGACTTTCTAGTTTGACAGCGATGATCATTCAGTCAAAAATTCCACAGATTGAATGGAAACAGTTAATTGAGGAAAATCCAGACGGACCAAGCATTGTCGTTGAAATTGTTGATGCAATACCTGGCGTTACGGTTAATCGTGCAACAGGCGAAGTCGCTGGTCTCTCCAAAAAGATTGTTTATGAGCAAGCTGTTCCTGCCTTAGGGGGACAAAATATTTTTGGACTGTATCAACATTTTTCATATCAAGGCGTTACAGGACGAAACAACCTTCTTAAAGCTATTCGTGATTTTGTTAAAAAAGAAATATTGCAACAAAATAAAGCAAAGAAAGCTTCTTCGAATCTTTCTAAAAAAGAAAAAGCAAATATTTGCAAAACACTTAATAAAATATCTGAGATTACAGAAGTAAATTTGCAGGAAAATATTAATAGTGTTAAATTTCACGATATTTTAAATAATGCTAGAAAAGCTAGTGAGATTGCGAGGGCTAATAAAGTAGTAGAAGCTTTGTCGATTTTGATGCGCATTGCCAAATACAGCGTATTAGATCGATTTGGATATTTATTTCTTCGGCCTCATTATGTTGATGCTATTTTTCAGATAGATAATTCTTCTAAGAAATCAGAGGAATTTTTTGCAGGCCTCCTTATTCTAGATACTGGTAAGAAAAATTTTGATGATTATGTGAAGTGCCAGGCAGCAAGATGTTTGTTAAGTATGGAAGTTCTTGAGTATTTGCCTGAAACGCTAAAAGCTTTAATGATAAATTCATCTGTTCAAAACAGCTGGGTGTCTGGTGCTTGTGGCGATGCTTTACAAAGATTTTCTGTTAAGAATAGGAATGTTAGAATTTCTTCAAATATTCTTTTTATTTCTTCTAAAAAGAAAGCGCTTTCTTCTTCACCGTTGTTGTTTTTTCCAGGTGTTCCTCTTGAAAGAATTATTCCTTGGATTTCTTCGGAATATTGGATTTCATTATTTTCTGCTTTTGATGGATGGATTGCGGTAGCAATATTTTTAGGACTTGTTATATCGCTGAGAGTTATTCATAGAAGACAGGGTGATAGATTTGTAAAGCGGCTTAGGATGCAGCTATTGGATAATAATACACGTAGAGCAGAGCGCCTTATTGATAATTTTAGAAATATATTTATTCGAAAATCAATGCTTAAGCCGTTAGCCGAGGTTTATCTTGATGAAAGAATCGACCATGAAGTAAACAAAGTTGTTGTGAAGAAGATTATTTTGCTTCTAGAGCGCATAAGGCAACGAAGGGTTTTTAAGATTTGGGTCAAGAGTATTTTGACAAGCTTGATGTTGGACGAACACATTACGCCTCAGTCTCAATCTGAGTATTTCTTTAAGTATGATGGATTCACTGAAAGTGTTAAAGGCTATATTATTCCTCATATAAAAAGTATTTTAAATTATAAAAATAGAAATGAACAAGTGCGGATACTTTCAGCTGAAGGGGTATCTATTTTTAATGATGGATCTAAGTTTCTTGATGCCATTCAAGCGGCAACGTTCTGTCTTGAAGCAGGCATTCGTCCAGAAGAAATTAAAATTGTTGTTGTCGCAAGAAATCCAATTTCTTTGTGGCAAGGGTCTAGAGGTTATTTCTCTTTAAATTGGTTTTCTGATAATGAGTGTAGCCTTACAGGAGACAATAAGAATTTTATTCATAAATATTTTTATGTTACAGATAAAGGGAGCTTGAAAGTAAAAGATTTTGTTTTAGATATGATTGAAGTGCAGTGTTCTTCATTGAAAGATTTTAGAGTTCGCAAGAGTCTGGATCGATTTGATATTATTATGGGATTTCTTTATGAGTACAAAGAAGAGTTGCGACAGGAGAAGGGTGATAAAAGCGATCTTCTTACAACAAATATTATTGCGGCTAATCATTATCATAATTTGAATTCAGCAGGACTTCTTGCGGTGACTACAGAAAAGTGGATTAGAAATATTTTTACTTATAATCAAATTGTAGGTGGACCTGGCTTGCCGCAAGTTTCCATTGTGACAACAAGGTATAAAAATCTTAAGTTGAGGGGAAAAGTATCAATTTATAAAAAGAGTATAGATAGGATAACTGTTGACGTTGTAGATGGACAGTTTTATGCGCTGGCTAGCTGTATTACAAAGACTGGTTTTCAAAAGAATTCTGGTCAGGAAGAGAAGATTTTGAGGCGAGCATATAAGCTTGCGAAGAAAATTCATGCAAAGCAAAAGCGATCAAACGG
Source organism: uncultured Planctomycetales bacterium (assembly GCA_964648665.1). Lineage (GTDB taxonomy): Bacteria > Omnitrophota > Gorgyraeia > Zapsychrales > Aceulaceae > Aceula. Next base: position 16,942 of record CAZYOA010000010.1, read on the forward strand.
AGAGCCGTATATCATTCATCCTTTTTCTGTATTTTGGTCATTGTTCGAAGATTTCAAGATTTCGGGACACTTTTGTATTCCTGAATTGTCTTCATCGGGGTATAGCGCAGAGATTATTATTGCTGTGTTAGCGCTGCTGCATGATGTTTTAGAAGATTATAAAAAAGATGTCAGAAGCTTAACATTAATTAAAAAAAGACAAGAAGCTGTTAATCTTGTGAGCGCGTATTTGTTGGAATTTGTAGAAGATAAGCGTGTTGTTGATTTCATCATGAAAGGATTAGATTTCTTATCAAAAAGAATTTGTGAAAAGGGAGTTGTTCAATCTGAAGAAGATGAAGTCGATTATGAAAATAGGCTTGTTAAGGCTCCAGACTCTGTAAAAATTGTTAAGATTGTTGATCGATTAGCTAATGTGAAAACTCCACGATACAAACGTACTATAAAAGGAATTTTAAAGTATCGAGAAGAGGCAAAAAATCTTGTTAAGAGATTTAACTCTCCTGCTTTAGCTCAATTTGCAAATATATTCTTTGAAGAAGTTGTGCATCTTGATTCGCCAGAGATCCGCAAGAATTCGTTTCCCTCTAGAGCTAAAAAACCAAAATTCAAGAATAAGAATTTTTCTAAATTTTCTATGCAGAGAATTGTTCAGAATTTTTTCTATATTTTTGCAAGCCACCAATTAAGCCAAAGAGAAATAATACCTTTAGAAGAGAATGTATTTCCTGGAGATGGTAGAAAGAATGAAGAGTGGGATATTCAGGACACTCACCGGATTCGAAGAGTGCTTGCGATCGCAGTCGTTAAGTGTGTTAATTGGCTTCTATTTTTTAATGATATTTATAAAGGACGAAAAATAACTCGATTATTTTCTATTCTTTCTTTTCTTGCGGGAATTCTTTTTTCTATTAGCTTGTTTCTTATGGAAAAAGATTTCTCAATTCAAGAAGAGAATGATTTAAGTTATGATTATCGTGTTCGAGGACCGACACAAGATCTTAAAGATCCTGCTTTAACCCTTCCGCCGTTTTCAAAAACACATGCCTCTTCCAGTGTTGTTATTAATCAAGATATAAAAAAGAAAATAGAAAAAAGATATGGAATACATAAAGTTTTAGATTCTTTAAGAGTCGATCGCTTTTTGATTCAAGAGAAAGGCGGCAATCTTGCGAGTTTTAAAAAAGAGCTTCAAGATTTGTTGGATCAAATTGGGGGCATGTCAAATCGATCTATTCCTTTTGATTTTTCATGGCAAATTGTTTTAACAAGTGATGATCATCAAGCCTATGGCATGTCTGATCAGTTGTCGTATGTTATTTATAAGGGAAACACTGCAGAGGTAGAAATTATTTATGTTCATATGGCGTTTTTTGAACAATTGGAATGGTTTGAAAAGTTTAGCATTTTATCAGATCTTTATTTAGAAATATTAGAAGATTATCTAGAGCGGTATGCAGAAGTTCGGCAACAAGAACAAATTCATTATCAAGAGTGTTTAAGAAAAGAAACTCCAGATAGATTTTCTTATGAGGTGTTCAAAGAGAGATATTCTCATTTATCGTGTCGAAAACTTCAGGAAATTTTTGGAAACTTTAAACAAAATAAGTCTAGTTCATCAATTAGTGTTGGTATAATAGAATTGCCGCATCAAGAAGTTGTTATAAATCGTCTTACCTCGTCCGTGGCTGGTGGGGGTCGATTTTTCTTGGTGCGGCAACGCTTATCTTCTCCTATCAAATCATCTTCAAATCTTAATCGATACAGTGCCAAGCAATTGCAAATCCTGAAATCTTCTTTAGCGAGAATTCAGACCGATATTAGAGAAACCGGAAATCCGATAGTCGCATTTGATTCTTTTTATAATTACATCAAGGGCTTAAATTTTAAGGGATTAGTTAGTACGGTTGATTTGTTTGTTGATAACTATACGCCTGAGTTGTGTAAAATTGTGATTGAATATTCATCTGAACAGCTATCTTCGAGAAATGTTGTTATTCAGAAAGTTTTAAGATCTTATTTTGAAGTTAAAAAAGATAATTTCTTTGAATCTTGGGATTTATTAAGAGCTTGCATTATTGATATTGTTGAAGAAGATGAGCATTTAGCTTCTTTTTGTTTAACATTGTCTGCTGACATGTTGTACTCAGATGAGCTTGAAAGGGGCGTTGAGAATTTTACTCAGAAAATTGATCAGCTTGCAAAACAAGTTGATTTTGGAAAGAAAACAACAGAGAATTCAATTTATATTAATGTCTTTGAAATGATTCGAAGACGGTTACAGAATGATATCAAGGAGAATCAGCGAAATGATAAAGAAAATGATTTTATGCCGTTTATTGTCATCGCTGAAAAAGAAGCTTGGCTTTATGACAATAATGCTTTTGGAGCAATTAAGCCTGAGGTAAGAGCGCAAGTTGCTTTTCTTTTCAACCAAATAGCTCAGGCATACTGGGAGATGGGTGCTTTTAATTATGATTATATTTTAAAAGCAAGAGTGCATATTAGGAAATCTTTAGAGATTGTTCCAGGTTTTGAAGAATATCGCCATCATTTGATTCATTCTTATCTTTTAGCTATGAGTTATTTCTTAAATCTTTCTGATATGAAATCTGCAAAAAAAGAGCATGCTGAGGCTAAAAAAATTAATGATGAATTGATTGCTGAGGATAAGGTTTCAATGGTGGATTATGTTAGTTTTTATTCTGCAGTTTTTATGCTTGCTGAAAACAATTTAGTGGGAGCAAAAAGAGCGCTTGTGACGTATGTTCTTCCGTATATTAGTCGTGAAAGAATGTTTGATTGTTTTGATCAAATATTTTATGAGGTTGGTTCTGATCTGGAAGAAAGAGTTTTAGATTTCTTTATTTCCCTTTTAGATGATAAACATCTTTTCAAGACACAAAGAATGCTCATTGTATCGCTTTTAGTTTCTTTAGATGAAGAAGATTTGATATTTGCTTTTGTTGGTCGCAAATTTATTGAAATTTCTTTGATGATTGATCAGTGCCAATATGGTAAAGCACAGGGCGAGATTGAAATTGTTTGGGAGGCAAAGCCTGGGGATAAGAGAACTGTGGAGCAAAGAGAAAAAATCTCTGATTTAATTAAGTTTTATGATTTAGCTGAAAAAGCTCTTGAGCGAGAAAATGTTGAGTTGGCATTATCTCATTTCTTGGAGATCTCTAAGCTTAATCCAAAAGATGAAAATGCTAAGAAGCAAATTGAGATTTTAAAGATTAAAAAGGAAGCTGCAAATAAGACGAATAAATTTATACAGCAAATTCGGGAGTTTTTAAGATTAGCTAGAAACCAGACAGTAAGCAAGAAAAAAGATAGAGCTGTTGGAAATCTTCAAAAAGCTCAAGATTTATTGGATTTATTGCCAGCTTCCAAAGAAAAGAAGCTTGTTCAGGCTGAATTTGATCGAACAGCTAAACTTGTTGAGGAGTTTAAGGCTGATGAAAAAGAAGATATTGTTGTGTCAAAAAAGAAAAGGGAAAAGAAGCTGAAAGTTGTTGCTGCAGAAGAGAAAATTGGCGAGGAGATTGTTCAAGCTGATAAGCCGGTGCAAATTTACTTTACAAAACAAATGAATGATGATTTTGAGAAAGAGTTTTTTGCTGATCAAGAAAGATTTAAGTTAGCAATTCTTAATAAAATTGGACGTGTTCGTTTGGGCGAAAATCATGTGTTGGTTGCTTATGTTACGGGATCTGAGCGCGTTTTTCGTGTGCGCAGTAAGAAGGATAGATTAATTTATACATTTTTCTATGATGCACAAAGTGAATCTGAAGTTTGGTTGTTTTTTCATTTTGATAGTAAAGGTGGGAATGTTTATAAAACTTTAATCGATAAGATTAAACACGCGTTAAGTAATGTTGATAAAGCTTTAAACGAAGGTACGAAAATTATGAACATTGACTCTTCTTCAAAACAGAAGAAAACATCCAGTTCAATTGTTGATTCTCTAAATAAAGTAAAGCTAAAATCTTCCTTAAACATTGAAGCTGGACGAAAATTTCCTAAAAATGTTGCCAGTAGCTACATGTCAGTAGAATTTGCATATCAGAGATATTGTGCAAGTCAAAATGGGCGTTTTCAGGCTCGCTTGCCGAATTATATAAGCGTTCAAGCCGATATTGTGTTCCCACTGTTTTTTGTGTGGAATAAACCCGTCAGTATTTTTGACGGGTTTATTGTTTGGTGGGAACAAAATGTGATGATTGATATAATTCAAGAAATTTCAGAAAGAGATCGGTCAAAGATTTCTGTTGTGTTTATTGAAAATAATTTTGCCAGTTCTAATATTTTAAGAATTTCAAACGAGGGATCAGCCGTTCTTCAAAAAAGAGACGGGGGATATCTAATTGACGAAAAAACACAAAGCGTTCTTTATAATCCTGAACAAACTAAGAATTTCTTAGAGACAGTCAATGTATTCTTCGGAGAGACGCAGATTTTAGTTTTAGATGGCGGATCTGTTTGCTTGAAAAAAGATAATGACGAGTTTCAGATGTCGAATCCAGGCGCGATTATTATTAAACCTAATGCGAGCGTTAAAGTTTATCCTAAAGGGGCCGTTTGGATGATCGTCTCTCTTTTAGAGCCGCATTGGTATGAACGTTTTGACCCCTGTGGAAAAGATAATTCCGGAATCATCTGGGAGAGGCAAGGCGTTACAGCTCTTTCTCATCCTGATCGTCGAAATTTTTGGAGTCCAGAAGAAAGATCAGAGTGGATGTCTGATTCGGTCTCGACGACTTCTCCTGCTGCTGGGGTTTCTCGCGTTCATTATCCAGAAGACCAAGGAGCGGTTCCTTTCCGCCTTCTTAGACCGGCGGAAAAACCGCATAAACATCCGGTCCGAGATGGGGTTAAATCTCAAATTGAAATCTATACGGTTTCGCAGGGCATAGGATGCCTTGTTTATTTTATTAATTCAAAAGTTCATAAATTATTTGTTCAGAGAAATGATATTATTGCTATTTTGCCGGAAGTTGTTCATGAAATCATTGCTATGAAGACTCCGTATGAACACCTGGTTCTTCAGACTCCATCGACATTTCAATATGGACTTTGGTTCAAAGAAGAAGTTTCTTATGAAAGCTTAGGGCTCAGTTTGCAAGATGTAGATTTATTAATTCAAGAGATATTAGAAGATATAAATAAAATAAAAAAAGAGAGTTCTTCTTGCCTGTTGAATGTGCGACTTGTTTCTTTGGCGCAAAGATTAAGCGTTTTGAATAAGGGTACAAAGAACCGAGATAAGAACCTGCTTGCTTTTAATTATCTAACAGCTTTTGGTGGTACTGTTACTTGCATTCTTCACTCTTTTTCTAGTGGTGTTAGCTTTGCGTTTTGTGATGAGCAAGCTTTTAGATCAGATGTTCGATTTATTTTTTTGGGTCAAGGAAAAAAAGCTTCAAGTAATTTTAAAATTTGCAATAAGCCAACAGCCGATCATACATTTTCTAATAGATCTAAGTCTTTAAATGCATACATAAAAGCTTTGGTAGAACGAGATAGAGATGTATCTGTAGTTGCAGATTTTGGCATTGGAGATAAGTGCTGCAAAAGCTCAATCCAGTCTCCTGTTTTCTTTGAGCTAAGAGATATTTTACTAGAACGTATTTGTTTGGTGGGATTTGATTACAAGAGCGAAATTGTTAACAACGTTCAGCTGTGTATTAAACAGAAAAGGTTGTGCCACAACACGAGCATTGTTTGCGGAGGTTTTGAGGCGCCGTCAATTTTGTATCCTGAAAAGATAAATATTATGCGCTTGCAAAATGTGTGGATGTATTATTCTTTTAATGAACGTACTAGACAGCGTCAGCTTTTAGCAAAGTCTCTTGCTCCTTTAGGCTTTCTTCTTGGCGGTAACGGTCCAGTGTCTATCGTTTATCAAAAAATAAAGAATGTTTTGGTGCCGATAGAATTAAATATTTTTGTTGAGTTCTTGCCTGATTTCTCAGATCGCGATGAATTAGAGTTAGCGTTTCATTTGGTAGATGTTGATTTTAATGGCAGAAGGCAACTTTGCATAAATCTTGCCACAATGAACTATAGTTATTTGAACGGAGCACTGTCTACAGGTGAGAAAGTTAGGCAGCTTAGCAAATTTTTAAGATTTCATAATTATGAAGTTGTAGATTACGGCCTTCCGACGATAAGTCTGAAATTAAATGGTGATGGAAAATTACGTTTAACAAAACGTCATCGTTTGGTTTGTGCATCTTCTTCTCAACTAAAAAGTATATTTCCTCTGCGTGTTTTATTTGATGATCGATTGCTACAAGTTGGGGATAAACAAGGAAAAATCAGGCCTATGTATTATGACTTGTCTTTACTTAAGAGTAAGTGGGAGCAAGATCTTGAGAATTTGCAAAAACATTCTGGCATGACGAGCGATATAAGCCTAATTCTTCAAATTATAGCGCGAGATGAATTTGAATCTATTATTCAGGCAGGAGTGGTGCAGCGCGGTAAAGCTTTGGTTAGATTTTTGCAGGATATTTATTCAGGTACATGGAAAGTAGTTAAAGAAGGAATCGTGCCTGAAAGTGTGGTTATAAAAGCTCTTGCAACTCAAGGATATAAAGAGTTGGTTGGCTACTTGCCTGAATCTAGCATAGCGATTACCTATGGTCCGGATTTAAGCTATCATAACAATTTTGTTCTTGAAGACAACATCGGATCACTAGGGGGCAGAGATACTATTTTTGTTTTAACAAGAGCTATTCTTGATTCTTTTCCGATGTTGTCGCTAGCAAGCTATAGAGATTTAGTGATTAATTATTTTAAGAAATTAAAGCAGGCGCTTCCAGAAGGTGAAGGAGAGATTGCATTTTGGGCTGATACTGTATTTGATCAAGATGCTAAATTTCCTTTTGATAACAACCTTATTGAAGAGCTGGGATTTTTCTTTGTTGGGACGGGAAAAGATGGGGAAAATAAGTTTGAGGTTGTCGATGGAGAAGGATTGTTTGTGATTACTCCTAAGGGTGCAAGAAAAAGAATTCAATATTTAATTTATAATGAATATGATATTAATTTAGATCCAGATGCTCTTATTTTTGCTAAAAGAATGAAAGATTTAGAATATGTCAAATTAAGCGATGGAATTCCGGGTATTGCCAAATTGGCTCAAGAGGGAAAAATACTTTTAAGCCATCATATTGGATGTTGTCTTGCAGATTCAAAATTGATCTATCCTTTTGTAGATAAGTTTATTCGATTTTACTTAAAGGAAAAACCGATTTTAAAGTCGACAAAGACCTATTCTTTGTGTTCTGAATATGGATTGAGTCCGATAAAAGCTCAAGAGGCTATAAGAAAAAAAGACTTTTTGGTTCTTAAGCCGATTAGAGGAGACGGAGGAAACGGGGTTGTTGTAGGTGTTCATAACAATTTTAGGGTGTGGAAGAGAGCTTTGGAGGAGGCTTTTGATAGTCCTCAAGATTTCTTGTTATTTGAATATGTTAAACCTTTAATTATAAATAATCGCATTACAAGTCATCGCTTGATTGTTGATGTCATGCCAGATCTTAAATGGGTGACTATGCCAGGTATATATTTGAGAGAGGTTAGTTCTTTAGGAAGCGGCGTTATGAATAGAGGAGAATACATGACGCATTATATGATTGCTTTAGTAGAGGGAATATCAGAATCTTCAAGTGCGCTTTCTGTTTCTAAGCATCAGATACAAAGGACAATCTTCTCGTCATCTTCTATTATCGTTAAAGCTGATCCAAGAGTTTGGAAGAAAGCAAAAGATCTTCATCTAGAAGAGACTTTGGGCGAGGCGATTAAACATATTCAAGATGGTTCTGGAAGAATTAAGAAGTTAGGATGGCATCATTTGAATCTAGGCCTTTCTAATAAAATAATAGAAATGGTTAGCATGTGTCAGCTCTTTTATAATCAGTATAATTTTTTATATTTTATTTTGCCAGATCAGTCTATTTGTGTAATCGAAATGGTTAGCGTTACTGCTGCTTGGAAGGATCGTCAATGGCGGGAGAGTCTGAAGCGTGCTATTGAGCGTGTTTTAAGGCCTTTTATTGAGGATGAGAAAAGACACAAAAGCTCTGTGGATATGTTGAAAATATTTGTGAACAAAAATCCTGAGAATGTGAGTCTTGCAATGTTGAAAGAAAGGCCTTTTGTGGTAGTTAATTTCCCTGTTGATTCTACAGGTTCGTTAAAGGAACTTCTTGAGAAAGATGTAGTGAGGTTCGAGGACGTTAAAGGTAGCGATCAATTTGATGCTTTTGGGAAAGAAAATCCGCATTGTCGCGTTGGCATCGATATGGAGAAAGGTAAAATATTTTTCTCACCTTCATCTTTTAAAGGTGAGTCGGCGTCTTTCGATGCTTGGTTTACTGTTTGCTTGATAAAGCGATTTCTAGAAAAAAAGAATGCCTCTTCTTTATTGTTGATTAAATCGCATAAGAATTTTAATTTAAAAGTAAGCTCGTTGATATTGCAAGGAGCGGCAGAAGCTAGTCTTTTTGGAGAAGAACAGCTGATTCGCAAATGCGAGGATTTGGCGCAAAGAGGATATTCTAGAGCTTCGATTGGTCTTGAGATAGAGATTGATCGTCCGCTAAGTTTTTGTTCTGAGAAAAGAATAAAAGAGATTATTCAGAATTCTCAAGACTGGGAAGCAATGCAATATATTAAATTTAGCCCTGATTGGCTTTGTGGCCTTCCTGAATTTGCTTTTGGTCCATCGTGGAGTTTTTCAACGCAAATGTATTTGTGGGAAAAAATGAAGGAAATTTTTGGCCTTAACGATAGTGATGTTAATTCTGTGCAGATTAATGTTGGTCTTCCAGCGAATACACTTAGAAAATGTTCTAAGATGGGATTTTTAAAAGATTCTAGGTTTTTGATGTTAGCTATTGTCGTAGCTTTTGTTAGCAGCAAGCGAGTAGAAAGAAAAAAGACAAAGAAAGTTGCTAACGTCGATATAGATGCTATTTCCATTGATGGTAAGAAGCAAGTGCGTATCGAATACGGCTTCGGAGATATTGAAAACTTATCGAAAAGTGGTTTTATTCTTCATCGTGTTCACTCTGCAATTGAAGAATATTACAGAATTTATCAGCCTAAGAAATATGATATTTTTGAATCTGATCAAGCGTTTCCTTTGGCTGCGGTTTGGCAGGGAAAAGGCATGCTAGAGTTTAAACCATTGTTGCAAGAATGTGTTTTAAATGGAATTCCAGGTCTAAATTTTAGAAATGCGCATACATTTGAAAAGCTTATTCCTTGGCGTCGAAAGCACCCAATCCTTGTTAACGAAATTCGAGAATTATTATTATCTATGCTGAGCGATTGCCAGCGAGTTGACTTAGATTTTGCTGGCAAAGAAAAAGTTTTGTTAGATCCACCTTTTGATTTTGTTAATGTTCGTGCAAGCTCGTTGATATTAACAGAAAAAGATATAGCGTTATCAAGGCAGCATGGACTTGGCATTCGCTACGTTAGTCCTGTTGGTGGAGAAATTGTTGAAGAAAATGTGCGTGTTGTTGAAATTTTATATCGGGAACACCCAAATTATCTTACCGAAAAGATTAATTTTATTGTTTTAACCGAGCAAAGAGCCAAAAAGTTCTTCAAGGATTCTAAGATGATTAGAGTAGCCTTTAGTGGTCATCTATCTCATGGAAGACAATTGTTTTATCCATTAAAAAATACGATAGATGATATTTATTTATATTTAGGCGTTAAAGGAGCCGGCGATTTAATTTCAAAGTGTCTGACATATTCTATTTCAAGATATAGAAATACAGGATTAGCTTATTTGGATGATTTTCAGAATGCAAAGAATTTCACGGATATTCTTAGAGCGAAAGGTGCTCGCGTTCCTTTACATGTAGCCGCAGGCAAGATGAACCATGTTATTGATCAAGATGGCAATATTGTAGAATTTGATGACAGCATGAGAAGCTCTACGGCAGATCACGAAGCTGGATTTCAGCGAGATCCAAGTTTGCATTTTATTCTTTATGATTATTATGACAGATTAGGGTATTTAAAAGATGTTGTGAAGAAGGATCCAGAGCTTTTAAGAATCAGGGGGCAGCTTGGAAATTTATCGCAAGAACAATACTTTCTCCATATTATTAAAGAATTAGCTTATACCGAGGCTAAGAAAGTAGAATTAGGAGTTGCAAAAGTTTCATTTCATGAAAATGATATTACGCTTGCTGGAATGGAAGTAGATTGGGATGAGGCGGCTTATATAAAAGATGTTGATTTTGGTAGTCCATATTCTTCTTTAACAAAAAATATGCAGGAAAAGAAGTTTTATGAGAAACATGGATTTATTTTATTTGATTACAACAGAAAAATAGAGATCTTGCAAAGATTTCAGATTTCTTTAAAAAAGTACGCCTTGTTTGAAATTTCTAATATCAGTGTGCAGCAAGAATTTTATCGTACATTTCTAGATAGCTTAAGTCTAGATATGCGTCGCAAGGTTATTGCTGCCACTTCATCAAATATTAAAATAAAAACTGCTATAGCTAGTGATATCTCATCCATTCTATCTCAATTCAGAGCTTTAGAAGGACAGACTTATAATCACATGGACGATGAATTGTCCGCGTTGTATGCCGTTAGATCTGAATATGAGCTTGTTGATGCTGATCAAGGTCTTTTAAGAAATCCACTTAAAATCAGAGATAGCAAATTGAACGCTTGCGTGCTGTCTGATTCGACTGTTTCACAGGCTGTTGCTTATGGAGCGATTGATGGAGAACATATTCTTCACTATCAAGGATTGCATAGAATTTTATGGACTTATTTTAAAGAAAAACAAGAAATTGTGATTTCTCTTCGGGGGCAAAAAGGAGGGCACGCTATTAGATGGAGTGCAAAAGAGAATTCTGTTGAGATTCTTTTTGCGAGCGAGCGCCACGACAGAGGTGAACAAGGTTTTTATTTCGGCGATAGCATTCTTAAAGTTGAAGGTCAAGACGTTGTATTTAATATGACTACTTTTCTTGCTCGGCCAAAAGATGCATTAGATAAGTTCCAGCTTAGTAAATATGGTTTGAAAGAAATGCAAATCGTTCAGGTTTTAGTTCCTGACGAAATTCTTTGGAAAGAGGTGTTGGTTAATTGTTGGAGTGGATTGCTTCCATTTTTACAAATGAGAATCCAGGTTGTTTCTCCATCTATTATTAATAGAAATCCACAGAATTATCCTTATTTTGTAGATTCGCCTATTTCATCGCCTCTTCGACGCTCTTCCTTAATGATAATTCTAAAAGAAACATCTTCACAAAAGATTTCAGAAATCCTTAAAGCTTGGTATTCAAAGCCGCGAGAGCTTTCGCTTATGCCATCTGAAGCACCACAGCATCTTTATTATGTTGTCGAGGAAAAAGAAATTGTTGCTATTTTAATAGCAGCGTATCCGAACGACGCGACGTGGTCTGCTTTAAGAATGTTTACTGTTGATTTATTAAAAGACGGTTTTTATATTGATTGCATTGAAACAGATGAATCTGTGAAGGGCAAAAGATGCGGAGAGTTGTTGTTGCGTGAATTTGTTTATGATTATAAGAAACATGATATGCTTGGAGACGGCGGAGAATCTGGAGCGCGCTGGCAATCGGTTTGGGAGGACCTTAAATTTCATGAGACCATACCAGGATTTTTCGTCCGAAAAGGTGGTGTGAGTTCATCAAACTTAGGATGTAGTTATACAAATAGAAAAGTAAAACGTCATCGCATGCTTTGGTTGATTAGAGCAATCTCCGATTATGATAAATCATTATTTGACGAAATCAAAACTTTATTTCGAGGGGATAAGAAGAAGCAAAATATTTTAAATGTGATTAATGATCATCGAGATATCGGTATTACAAGATTGTATCAGCGTGTTGATGGAGTAAGTTCTGCAAGGAAATTGAATCAACTGTTTGATAAGATGATTGAAGGCATTTTAAGGGGGCGCCCTAAAGCAAAAGAATTGTATTTAGAGGCTGGTGCGCTCTTCGAAGGTGGATATGAGCATGTTGAGCAAATAACAAAAGAGGATGTGTTTAATATTATTTGGGTTTTGTATCAAATTGGAATTGAAAAAGAGAAAGAGCTTGATCGATTAATTATGCTATTTCCAGCGGCGATTAACCAGGCTCGATACAATCATGAGGCAGGAATTATTTCGGAAATAGGAGGCATTGTTCGAAAAGCCTCTCTTGGGATATCTCTAGCTGATATCATTGATCAAAGACAGAAATCGAACAAGAACTTATCTTTAGCGACGAATAGCAGGCAAGTCTTTGCTTATCTTTTGCATTTCGCACAGATTCCTTGTGTTGCTCAAAAGGTTTCTGAGTATCGCGAACAAAGCAAAGAAGTTGACGGGATTGTCAAGGAAAGCCCTCGAATTGCGCTTTCAAAGGTAAGAGGAATTATTCAGAATTTCTATTCTTTAGATCCGAAATCTTGGAGACGTCTTAAGAAAGATTTCTTTCATCTTCCTTCGATGCAAAAGTTGTCTAGAGGTAGGGGTATCTTTAAGAAGAAATTAGGTGAAAGATGGTCTGCTCTAGAGTATCAGGTTCAAGGTGGAGACCGTAGCCGTGAGGTTGTAACTTTAAGAGAAGATTTCAAGCTAGAAGATATACAGGTTAGCCTTAAGCAGGTACTTGAGCACCCTCTTGTTCAGTCTGAAATTTTGAATAAAGAAAAATATCCTACAGGTAAAGAACGTCGCCGTATCCTTAGAAGTATTCGAGGCTACATGGAACACGCGCAAAAGCATGTAAAAAAAGAATCGTATCCACAAGCACTTGACTTTTATCAGAAGGCTAAAGATTTGATAAAAGGGTTAGGCTTTGATGCTAGAGCCGTTCGATCTTTAAGTGAACGCATTGATAGTGGGTGGGCAGAAGTAGAACGCTTAAGAATTGAACAAGAGATGCATAATTTTCGGTTAGATGTAGTTGTTGTGAATGAATCTTCTGTAAATGAATTTTTCTCTCCCCTTAGTCCGCATTTTGAATTGTTTTCTTCCTTCCCAAAAAATCAATGGAAAAATATCATTAATAAAGATATACAGGAAAATACTTTTGGTGTTATTGCAGGGTTTAAAAATGCGAAGAATCAGTTTGTAGCTTTAATGTATTATCACAAAAAAACATATTCTTTCTTAGACGAAAAGTTTTATGTAGGCTCTCCGGAATGTGTACCTAAAGAAATATTTAATATTGTTTTTGCTGAAACTTTAAAATCATTTGATCGGTCAAAAGAATTTATTGAATTATTAATTCAAGAAGCTATAAATCTTAGCCTGCAAGACATATCTTTAGATTTAAAGTTTCAAGGTGCTATAACTTTTGATTATGTAACTTGTGGGACAGAAGCAATCTCTGAAAAAAGTATGAAAGAGTTTTTAAAAGGTTTAGGATTTCAAGCAGTATTGCTGGAGAGACCTGTAGGGCTTTTTGAAACAGCAAAAAGTGAAGCTGGTTTTATGTTTTTGGCTAAAGACGCAAATGAGTCTCAAAATCAGAATAAAGATCTTAGTCAGCGTAAGAGCAGCTTATCATTACAGCTAAAGAAAGTAGCTTCTTCTAGCCTTGATCGACTTATTGTAAAACTCAAAGTTATAAATGAAAAAGAATTTTCAAGACGACCAGAAATTATTAGCCATCATGGACTTCCTCATTCTTTAGCTGTTTGGAATGCGTGTAAAGCAGTTGCCGGTGAATTTGGTGCAGATCTTGAGGTTTTAGCTGTCGGAGCATTCTTACACGATATTGGCATTGCTTATACCGATGACATGCGTCATGGTCGTGTAAGTGTTAGAAGGGCAAGGCCTCTCTTAGAAAGCATCGGATTCGTACGAGAAAAAATTGATCTAGCTATAAGAATTATTGATGAACATGATGATTATAAGGTCTATAGAGAAAGTATAGAAAGCCAGATTCTTTTTTATGCAGACACAAGGGCTGCTTTTGGGGCTCGAGGAGCGCAAAGATATATCGACATTTATAAGGAGCGGGGTATTCAAGAATCAGACATTCCAAGTCTTGCTTTAAAAAACATGAAGAAAAGATATGATTTGGTTCTAAATTTGGATTTTAAAGCAAAGCTCAAAGTTCCTTATAGTCGCGGTCAGAAGTTTTTGCAAGACATCGTCGATGGTAACCATAGATCTAAAGTTTCTAAACTTAAGACGCCAAGATTTTATATCTTGGATCATGCTTTTTGGATTTCACCGTATCTTTTGAAGCAAACACAAAGGCGCCACCGAGGTAAGAATGAAAGATATGAAGTTACGCTAATTGATCAAACGTCTGGTCTTTGGATTAAGTTTCTTTATAAAAAGAGTGAAAATTGTTTTGTTATTAAAATTCCTGAATTTTGTTGGCATAAAAAAGTTTTTCCACTTTTGCTAGAAAGAATTTACCTTAAAGATATTTTTAAGAAAAGCGTAAAACTTTTAAATTACAGAATTGTATTTCAGTTTGTATTGCGCATGATGATAGCTCGACATCCTTTTGTTTCGGTCGACAAGGCTGTTTTTGAAGAAGTTGAAGCTTTTGGTCAAAGAAAAGAGATAAATAAAACGCTCACACAGAAGTATGTTGATTTTGTAGGATTTCATATGATTGGTATTTTAGAGGGAATTCAGGGTCATGTTAATCGTTATCGAGATAGCGACAAACAAACTGCGTTATTTTTTATTCTTTCAGATAAAAATGATTCTTCTATTTTTATCGTTGTCTGTCGTATTGGAGAAAAGATTTATATTCTCAATTCTGATATTTCTTTTGATGAGCTTTTTCCTAAAAAGAACGGCAAGCTTTTAACTAAGCGCATTGATCTTAAGCAGAACAAAAGCTTTGCTAAATTTTTATCGAAGATGAACGTTAGGTATAGAGAAGGAAAAGAACGTAAATTTAAAGAAAATGAAAAAGTTCTCTTTTATTTTAATAAAACAGCGGTCAAGGCAAGAGCGAATCAGCCTGTGGACGCGGTTAAGATAAAAGATCCATTAATTAAAAAAGGTATTTTGGGTGGTCAGGTTGATATCTTAAGCAGAAAGAACGGAGAGCTTTTGTGTCGAGTTATCCACGTCTTAGAAGATAAAGAACAAGGTGTTATTTTTACGATTGAAGGTCTTGAGCTTGAAAATGGCCAACTTCTTCGTGTTGCTGTGCAAAGTACAGTTATTCATCTTAATCGAGTTTTTACGCTTTTTAATCTTATCCGAAATGTCTTAAAGCCTTCTGCGCAAAAACAATTGGATGTTTTATCTGAAACGTTTTCTTTTGCATGTATTGCAAAATCAAATTACCAAGTTCCTTATCAAATAGATTCTGAATTAGGACAAATTACATTCTTAAAGACGACTGGTGAATCAAAAAAGAAAAATTCATCTAATATTATTCTGCTGGATTTATCAATAAATAAAAAGATTCGTAAGAGTTCTTCAAATATTGACTTAGGAAAAGACTCTGGGAAAGAAGCTGGATCTCTGTGGCAGCAATTTAGGTTGGCTGATCATATTATTGAGAGTGAATCGAAAGAGCTTAGATGGCTTAAGAAATCATATAAGATGATTAATTATATTCGAAGAATGTTAGCAAAGATTGCTTTGAATCAAGAGAATGTAGCTCTTCGAGAAGATGAAATTGATCAGATTAGAGATGTTTTAAAGTCCTTAATTGATGAGGGAGAACAAGAAGCTGGCATGAAGCGTCCCATCAAAAAGGTGAAGATACAAATTAAAGAACGATTAGAGTTTGCTTTGGAATATGTCGAAACGCAAAAGTCGGCAGCTTTTGCAATTTTTTTAAGTGATACCTTAAGGCTCATGGTTCAAAGAGGAAAAGCAATTAGAAATATTATAAATTCTATATATAATTGTCAAATTTTAGGCTTAGAGAAGGAGTCTAGTTCTAAAAGCTTTGAATTCTTAAGATACATAATTAATATCGAGCAAGAAATTAACGTTGGTGGACTTAATGCTGCTTATAAATTAATTCAGAAGCTTAAAAACGCAGAACATTTAAGCTGTTGTTTTGATAATCCTGATTTTCGGCGTGCTCGACAATCATTAAGCTTTGCAGGCTGGCTGATAAGAACCAAGGGTGACTTAGACATTGCTAAAAGACAAATACAATCTATCAAGTTTGCAACCTCTAGATCTCAGTATTTAAACTCATTTATGCATATATTTCGAAAGAGTTATATTTTAGATAAACTTGATGGTGAAGGGTTTCCAAAAAAGAGAATTTTTAATTTTGCTTATAAAAAGTTTATGTTGGAAAATAAAATGTCGTTAACGTGTGTACAGGCGAACATGTTACATGTTCTTTTTTACTCTTGCGTGTTTATTCCTTTTAAGATTGATTCACTGAAGAAAAAAGGAAAACGAATTAAAAATCCTTTATTTTCAGCTTTTTTATCTTTCATGGAAATCCAACAGCTTGCTTCTTTTAATTATCTTCGTAAGGACACAAGAAAGAAAATTCCCGCAACTTCAGCATGGATAGATCAATTTATAAAAATGGGCAAAGAAAATTTTTATTGTTTATCTCAAAGAGAACGAATGAATATTATTGATGCTTTAGTTGAAGATTATGCGTTAACAAAAGAAGACCGTTCTCATATTGTTTTTTCATCAATCTCAAAAGAAAGACATGAAAAATATTTATTTGATAAAGCTTTTCAAGTTGTTAAATCAATTGAAAGCTTGTGTCAGGAAAATAAATTTGATTGGTTTGATGAAAGAATCAAAGAAAAAATAGAAAACTTGATTTTCGAAATTCGTCAGAATCTAGAAATTGAGAGAGGTATTGTTTCTGAAAAGATTATTGAGATTTTGCAGATGGTTATTCTAGAGTCATTTATCCCTGAGTACGACACAAATATTTTAAAGATTCTTTATGAACTTGTTTTGTACCAAGACATGTATCTAGGGCCAGAGTGGAGCAACTATATTGTGTCGTTGTTAAGCCGACAACAGGAATTCTCACCTGATTATGAAGATGTTGTAAGAATGGCTATGGTTGTTTCAACGCAAAATCTTAAAAGAAAACCAGATAATAAAAGAAATAAAAAAAGTAGTTCACAAATTTCATCTTTAACGTCGGTAAAGCTCCTTGGTTTTACATTTAAAATAGATGATAAGAGCGCGGCATGCGAAGGAACTCAAGGAATTAAGCTTATTGCTGAATGGAATGATGAAAAAAAAGCTGGCATATCGGATATTTATATTTATAGTCAATTTTATAAAAATGGAGGCCGGTCTTTAAGAGGTGTTTATATTGATTCTCAGTTTCAGGGTCTTGGTTTTGTTTATCCTGTTTTATCGATGTTTTTTAGTATATTTAAAGATGTTCGATCAACACATCCTCTGTTGGTTTTTCCGGGATTTCTAACTCTTTTAAGAAATGAATACGGATTTTCTCCTGAAAGAAATGAGGAGCAAAATGCTGTTTTTAGCCGAAGTTTAGATGAAGGAAAGCATTTAATTTTCTTTTTTGATCAAGATGTCGAGATGCTTTTTACTGATCGAGGAGCTCAAGTTTTACATAAATATCGAATAGTTAGGAATGTTAATCAGGTTAGAAATCCAATTCCATTGTTTTTAGGAAATCCACTTGTTGTAAAAAAGGAACAAAAGTTTCAAGATTCTATTTCGCGATATCCATTCGAAATGGTTTCAGGAAAACCAGAAGATCTAGCATTTGGTGTTTCGAAAAGTTCTTCATTGATAAAATATGATTTTCTTACGCGTCTTAAGCAGTTTGATGGCATGGTGATTGAAATCAACGATTATTATGGGGCGCCAAATATACAAAAACAAGCCATGCTTTTAAGAAGAGCTGTTCAGGTTCAAAGGCTTCGGCGCACTTGTAAGCAAGAATCCTTTTTTGTAAATAAAGATGACTGCTTTAATGATACTTTGATAAAACCTGGCGATCGCATTCAATGGCTTTTGTTTGGTGGCCTTTTGCGGGCTTGCCTTGTGGATATGTTAAAAAAGATTCTCAAGCATGAGAAAGCTTTAACAAGCGAAGCGAACTTAGTTTTTGCGTTACCGCTTTTTGCTATTAATACGCGTTATCGATTCTACAGGGCAAATGATATAGGTGAATTTCGAGACTATCCGCATCCTCAAAAAATTCCGCAACTTCTTGCCGAGCATTCCACGCGAGGAGAATTGACAACAGGAAAAGAAGACGATGTGCTGTATGGCAAAGATTATTTCACGTTAGATTATCCTAAACAATATACAGCTGTGATTCGTAATAATGGTCAAATTTTGCGTGTGATTCCCGCTCAAGGTAAATTAACTTTTACCTTGGATTTTTTTACATCGTTTGAATCTATGGAAGAACATGCTTTTCAGGCACTTGCTTCATCTGCGATGATTTTGTCTTTCGGTTTGAGAAGCCCTATGGGAAAGTTACTGCTTGTTTCTTCATCGGCAAAGAGAGTGAGCTCGTTTTGTCTTGAAGGTGGGCAGGGGTCTTCAACTATTCAGGTTGCGTCTTCAGGCCAAAGTTCCTATCCTGCTAGGTCTAGTGTAGAAATTATGAAACCGCAAGTTTCTTTAGCGGACATTAGAGCTTCCTCAACGGTTGGTAATCAATTAAATTTTAGAACTTCTGAAGGGGTATTGTTATCCGAAGAGCCTCGAAAGCTTCCAAGCCATATTCGCCAAAGCGTGCTACCAAAAGGTAAAACGATTGTTGTCATGGGGAAAAATGTTGAGCGCGACGCGGGGCAGACAATTGAAATGTTAATGAAGCACAACACTGTCATTTTGATACTAGCTGACAAATCTATCGAAACGGAGAAGGCGCTCATTGAAGCAAACCCAGATATTATTATTGCCCCAGATAGAGACAGCGTGTCTGAAGCGCTTATTCAGGAGTATTGCAACAAGCAAAAAAGAGAAGTCAATGTTCTTTATTATTGGAATCTGGCAGCCATGTTGCAAGGAAACCACATAGATGTTTCTCAAAAACCAAACTTAAGTGTGGCCGGTGAGCATATTCGCCTTGTAGTAGAATCGATACAGGCTCATGGTACACAAGTTCCTCGTAAGGATTTTCTTTATAGGACAGCTTATGACCGAGGCGTTGAATATATATCCAAAGCCTCAGCCATGATCGCAGAGCTTTTAGGGCTTAATTTTACGTCTGGAAAACACGCAAATAATTTTGTTGTAACTAAAATAACAAAGAGAGGCAAGCTTCTCGCGCCGGATTCATTCAAGAGATATCAAATTGTTTTTAACGGAGAAAAAGAAAAAGACGGGTTTGAAATTATTGATATGTATACAGGGCAGCCAGTCTTATTTATTTCTCCCCATCCAGATGACCCTGAAATCTCTGCAGGATTCTTGCTCATTTTTCTTCTAATTCAGGGTGCTTCGATTCACAATATTATTTATTCATCTGGAAAGAATGGTGTTGTTGATGATGATCCTCTGCTAAAAGAGCTTCGCGAGAAGTTTAGTTTTGAGCCGGAAATGGCCAAGGCTATAATAAGAACGTTTGAGGCTGGGCAATCAGCTATGTTTTTACGTTCGGCTTTATTGGCTTTGGGAAAACTTAAAGGTGACATTGAGGTCTTGAGCTTAACGGCAGATCAGATATTTTCTAATGGCAAAGAAAAAGATACTCGTCTTTATAAAAGGTTTTCGGCAGTCTTACAGAATCATCTTAGGTTTAGAGCAAGCTCGAAAGAAGGAATCAACAAGCCAGATCTACCATTTGTTGTTGCGCTTACTCATCCGGTTGACAGGCATCCAACGCATATTGATGCCTACAAGAGGAGCATTAAGGTTCTTCATCAGTTAGCCGTAAAGTATAATATTGAAATTCAGATTATCTATTATATGCCGCCATGGCAAGGGGATTATGACACGTATTTTCAATCTTCATCTAAACAAAAAATAGAGGACGTTGCTCGTTTAAGCAAAGAGGATCAGATTACAGCATTGATGTCTCAGGGAATGGCTTATTTTACTGCAGAACTCACTATGAAGGCGTTTGGAGCTAAGGTTCCTTTCCTTAAGGATATGGGCGGAGAACGTGTTGAGCGGTTTAGAAGAGGTGTGGTTAGAGCGTCTTCCTCAGCAATCGATTGTAAGTTTTTAATACATTTTTCCAAGGTCAGAAAGTCGCTTTCAATTTATTCTTGGGAAGGCGGCTCTTTGGAGCAAAAAGAAAGAATTGAACGCTTGCTTTCTGGTTTAAGCCAAGTTATTCCTAAAAAACATTGTGAGTATTTAAAATATATCCACCTACGCTCTGGTTTTGTTTGGAATAAATTTACGGGTCTCTTTACTCGAGCGGGGGGAGGTATGGTGCGTGATAAGCATGGGATTATTTTTTATAATATAGATTTGCTTTCAGATTATGAGCTAAAAGAAAAAATATTCCACGAGATTGGTCA
This sequence comes from uncultured Planctomycetales bacterium, assembly GCA_964648665.1. Lineage (GTDB taxonomy): Bacteria > Omnitrophota > Gorgyraeia > Zapsychrales > Aceulaceae > Aceula. The sequence goes on from CAZYOA010000010.1 coordinate 37,393, forward strand.
TTTGGTTCAGCGTCATCTAGATAAAAAGACGAGAAGAAGTTGGCCAGTTAGTATGATTACTCACCTTGACGTCTATGCTCCCAGGGCCCTTGTTACATCTCTCATAGCTTTATTAATAATGGTTAACATGTTCGGCATGCACGTTTCTTATCATGTTCCAATTGCCCTGTTTATTTTCTATTATTATTATTGGTTTTTTGCGCGTCGAACCATGCGGAAAATCTTATCATTACAAGGAAGTTATGTTTCCGATTACGCCACTCATAATTGTAGCGAAGATTTTGCAGAAAGTTACAGGTATTATTTTCTTTATCGCAATGAATTTTTCAGTAAGGCTAAAAAGAATGACATATTGAATGTTAAATTCAAGATACTGCAAGAAGAAGAGGAAAATGCCATTTCCTCGCCGGTAGTTTCTTTGGGAACAACAATAGCTATTGTTGGCCTTGGTAGATGGGGTCAAATTTTGGTAAAAGTGTTAGATGATTTTCTAGAATATAATATTATTGGAATTGCTCGCAGTAATTATGAAGAGCTAAAGAAAAGAGGGCCTCTTGGTGTAAATGTCAAAATACTTAGTCATAAAGATTATCAAGTGCAAGTATTAAATAATCCTGATATAAAAATAGTCGTTATTGCTACTCAGCCTTCCAGTCATTATCAATTAACCAAAGATGCTCTTTTAGCAGGGAAGAATGTTCTTGTTGAAAAACCATTTGTACAGAGCTTGGAAGAAGCGCAAGAGTTAATAGGGCTTGCCAATAGGAATAATCAAGTTTTGGCTGTTGGGTATGAGCTTATGCATGATTATTATATTAATTTGCTCAAAGATATTATAGAAAACAAAGCTATTGGGCGTGTTATCGGAGCCGAGATTAATATTATGAATTTGTCTTTAGAAGAAAAATTGAACATAAGCGTTAATGTTGTAGAAGAATTGGGTGTGCATGCTTTTAGCATTGTTCAAGTTCTTTTTGGGGTGAGAGAAACGACGGAACTTTGTGCTCTTGTAAAAGAAAATAAAGCTCAGGTTGGATTTATTCATGATGGCATAAAGGTAATGATAAATGTTTCAACAGAAGCTCAATATAAAAAAAGAACAATTATTGTCAAGGGAGACAACGGGACAATTGAATTAGATTATGCTATTGGCAGTTTTATAGCGAAAGATAATTATGGAAATATGATTAGTAAAGATGATCTAGGGCTTTCAGAGCAGTTGTTGGCTAAAAAAAGAAATTCACCTTCAACGTTGGAGGCCGAATTTAAATTGGTTTTAAAAGCAATCGAGACAGGTAGTGAACTTATTAATAGTGCTGAGAATGTTTTGTGGATAACAGCTCTAACTAGCCAGATTAATCATCTTGTCTTGGCAGAGAATGGAGTGTTGCCTGCAAGTTTTTATGATATAGATATTAGCAAGAATATGCCTCAAGGGAAAGCAGAGGCTTTTATTAGAGGAGAATATACAGAGTATCCATTTAAGGTTGAATTTTATGTTGGAACACATTGCCCCGGAAATTGTATATTTTGCCCAAGAAATGTTGATGGGGAGATGTGTAATTATGATACGGAGGCAGAAGCTGGCTTGGTTAAGCTTTCACCCGAACAATACACTAGATTGGTTTATGATTGTGCTGACAACGGAACAAAAGAAATTGAAATAACCGGAGGGCTCGAGCCGCTTACTGATGTTTCTGCTGTGATTGCAATAATTAAGGCTGCAATAAAAAAAGATTTAATAGTTTATATTTATACTTCAGGAATTCCAAGGCAATTTCAGGTAGGTATGCCTTGGTTACTTAAGACAAGTAAGGTGAGGATAAGCTTGCATGCTGCAACGTCAGGGACATATCATAAGGTTGTTCGGCCGAGCACTAAGGAGGAACAATCTAAGAGAATATTTCTTTCGGTTTTAGAAAATCTGCGTTTACTCGTTGAAAAAAGAAATAGTGATCCAATATCCAAGACTTGCCTGGGGATTAATATTGTTTTAACTGAGTTTAATTATCATGAAATTGTTTTGATAGCTGATTTGGCTTATGATTTGGGATTAGATTTCTTGGATATTCGTTTAGATTTTCAAGATAGTGAATATTTTACACAAGAGCAAGAAGCAGAGCTTGTAGGTCTTATGGGAAAGCTTCGTAGAAATACGAGTGAAAAGAAATATGGAGATTTAAGGATCAGTTTTCCTGTTTGCTTTCTTCCTTTTGATGGTTATTTTATCAAATGGCAAGATTATCCAGAAGACGTAGATACATATTCTGAGTTTGGAACATACCCCTTTGAAATTATAATTGATCCTTTTGGAGGTGTATTTTTTACTTCTACATCTGCAATGCCAGGTAATCGTCATCTTGACATTCTTGAAAACAAAGAATTAGGTGTCGTAACAGGTAATGCTGATGAAGAAATTAAGATGATATTAAAAAAAAATATAGAAAAAAGAAGAAAATTTAAATTTACTGCAAAAGAATTGAATGTTTTTACTAGAAAAATGTTGCTTGATTTAAAAGCGATAGAAAAATCAACAGGTAGCAGTGTTTTGATTGCTCAAGAAGTTCTTAATAATTTTTTTAATAGAGGAATCGTTTTGGAAATAGTCGATTATGAGCATAGTGCGAATGCTCCGCCGCAAGGCGTTATCTCCTCGCCTGTGAAATTTATACTTGTTGCAAAGCTGGATTCTTATTGTTTTGACTATGATTTTGAAGATACAATGTATGTCTTAGAAGCTCTTCCATCAGATAAAAATTTGAAGAGTTTTCTTGATAATCAAGACATGGAATTTGCCTTTGTGATGATGATCACAAATCAAGGTCCAAAGTTGTTTATGATTAAGGGGCGAACAAGTAGGCAGGCTGTGCATATTCAAAAATTAATTAGGAGCGTGTTGAGTAGTTATAAAGGAAAGATATTATTTGCATTACATAATCATCCTATTGGTGCAGGTTACTTTCCGAGTAGAGGTGATTTTATGGGAATGATTGTGGAGTATGATGATCTAGTTGAATTGGTTGAGAAATTTTACCTGTACAGTCCTTTTCATAGAGCGTACATAGAATATAGCAATAAGAAAGAAGTAGAAGATGAAGTTCTTCGATTTAAAGTAGAGTTTTCAGATGGGAATTCTGATGAGTTTCATTTTGAAGAAACTTATAGCTATTTCTTTAATTATCCTTTTGATCCAAGAAAGGAGATTAAGCTAGATAATTCCGCTGTTAACGAGGAGTATATTAGGTTTGTTGAGAAATTAGAAGAAAGACGAGTAATGTTTTTAGGATGGGTATTAGATGGGGCAAAAAAAATAATCATAGAATCGTGTATTGGAAATGTGGCTATTTGGCATAAAGATCTTAACCTTCTTAATGATTTCGCGCTCAATGTCAATAATGATTCAAGATCATATTTGCGAAAAGTAAGCTTGGTGATTGATAGATTTGATTTAAGTTTTTTAACTTATTTTTCGAATAAATCTTTTCTTTCGTCGGTAAAGAAGACAAATCTGTTTTGTTTTCGAGGCGGACAAGAGCCTCCAACTGTCCAGGCTGTGTCTTCAAGTATTGCTTTAACTTATATGATAGGCTCTGGCTGCTTGACGTTTGCGGCAGAGTTTTTAGGAAATTATTTTGCTACTAAGAAATTTGATCTTAAGCATGCTTTGCCATTTTTTGTTTTTGGCGCGTTGGCAGGATATGAGTTTATTTCATTAACGGATTTTGTTTATGTTCAGATACCTTTGCTTAGCTTTGGAGTGAATGATATTTTTAGGGCTGTATCGCTTATGGTGATAGGAGGATTCATTGGAGTTCAGTATTTATTATTTAATCATTTATTGCACAAGATCTTTCTTAGAGACAAAGACCTGACCGACGAGGCAGAGCTTGATTTTAATCTTAAGAATCAAATGAGAAAGATCGTTAAAGTGTCCCCTGTTTTAGGTCTCATCATTTTCTTAAAATATTTTCTTATTCAGCGTTTTTTGCCAGAATTGTTACAGCCAGCTGTGCTTATGTTTTGGGGCTCTTTAACGCTTGTTGTAGCTAGTTGGGCTGCTAACTCTGAGAAAGTCGTAGTTTACAAGGAGTTGCTAGATAAGGTTAAGGGGCGGATAGGAATGAGTTCTAAAAAGCATAATTTAAAAAAGTCTTCTAGCTCGCTCCTGGTTTCGAGCAATATGCGAAATCCTTCATCTAGTCTTCGTCGTCATCGGATGGTTTGGTTAATAAGGTCTATTTCTGATCACCTTCCAGAAGTATTTCAGAAAATTGAGAATAAATTTAATGAAAATTCTGATTATGTGAATATTTTAAAAAGTCTTAATGATCTTCGAGATATTAGAATTTCTGTTATTCACACGCATATTCATATGGACACACATAGATTTGATCGGCTTTGGGATAAAATGATTGATGTTGTTTTAGAATCCATTGATGAAGTAAGAAGTCTTTATGTTGAGGCGGAAACACTTTTTATCGATGAAAGCGACTCTGTTGATAAGAATTTCAAGGGGGAAGATTGGAGTGATATTGTATGGGTTTTGTATTCGATGAGCATTAACGAAAAGAAAAAGCTAGAACGTTTTCTTGTTTTGTTTCCCGCAGCGATGAATCCTAAGCGTTACCATCATGCAGTAAGAATTGTTTCTGAGTCTGTCGAAATAATTCGACGCATTGCTAACGGAGAGCATATTTTTGATATTGCAATGAAACGACATGCAGAGATGGGTGGGTATGTTCATAATCATAGAAAGCAAATTCTTAAATATCTTAAGCATTTTGCAGAAATTACTTATATTGCAAAAAAGGTTCGAAAATATCAGAAAAAGAAAAAATTTGCTAATAAATTTTTCGAGCGAGAAACTCAGCTTTTTGCGATTTATCTTAGAGGTATTTTATGTGATGCTTTTTTAAACAATAAAAAGTTTCTTGAAAAGATTATAGTGTCTTATTCATATCTTCCAGGCGTTCAGAGAGCATTTAGTTATTTGGTTGATCCAGAAAAGAAAAGAGGTGAAAGAATTTCGGCTATAAAATTTATGGCTGAAGGAAATCTTTTGAAAGTTGAAATAATAAGAGACCGGAAAGATTTTAAATTCGAGGATGCTATTTTTTCAACACAAGAACTTTTTGAGCATCCTCTTATTTATGCGCGGCTTATGGATAGAAAGAAATATCCTTTTTCTGCAGATCGTCGATTGATCTTGCAAAGAGTTCGAAATCATTTTAATAGCGCTAAAAAGTTTGAAGAATGCGGAAAATGTGAAAAAGTTCGAGAGAAGTATTTTTTAGCAAAGCAAATACTCGATGAACTTGGCTATGATTTTTCAACTCTGGCGCTAAGAGCGTCTTTAAAAGAAGGTTTTGAGAGAGTTGAGAGGTTAAAAGATAAAAAAGATGTAAAAGATGAAAATAACATAAAAGAGGCAAAATTTTCCCAAGAGAAAAAAGAATTTCTTGCGAAAATAGATGATGAAAAAGAAACAGAATTTGTCCTAAAGAAGAAAAAACTGTTTGTGCAAATAAAAGAAGAGTTGTTTTTTTCTGGAGCGATAAATGGATTTTCTGATAAAAACGTAGTTTTTGAAAAGATTAAGGAATTTATAAGTAAAGTTTTAGTCGCAAGTAGAAAAGAGATGGATCATGGAATCTATAAGGAAGCTTTAGAGTTTCATAAAGAGGCTTTGATTCTTTATGAGAAAATTGTAAAAGATATTTATCGGATGAGAGGCGATAAGATTGTTCCTCAAGGATTAAAAGATTTAAGAGAAAGAGCCTTGGGTGGCATAAAAGAAATAGAGGGAACTTTTAAGATGATTGCTCTTAAGAATCGAATCTTTGCTTGGGAAAATAATAGTGGTGGAGTAGAGGATAGTGAGCCGGGAAATGAGGGTGATGTCTCGACGGATGTCTTAGATTCTGTTGAAGTGTTGAGTGGCTTAGAGCGTGTTTCTTCTTCGTCGATTCTTTCTTCTATTGTTTTGCCTTTGGGCACAAATTCAGTTTTATCTTTCCGGATAGGGTTGAAGCCAACGCCAGTTTTAGGGCCACTTTTAGCTTTGGCGACCAATGATTGGGCACATACCGAAGATGGAAAGATTAATAGGTGGGGGAGATTCTTAGAGAGACAAGAAAAGAGAATTTCTGATTTTAGAAAAAGAAAGGCTTGCGAACGTCGGGACAGGAAAGTGATTAGAGATATTTTTCCAGCGCCAAACAAAAAAATACGAAAAATTATGAAAACTATTAATTGTTCTTTTTTAAAGAAAGAAAAAGAGTGTCGGTATATCTTTGCTGGTCAACGGCGCGTCTCAGATGTAGGAGGGCCTATTTTAATTCTTGATATTGCCATTCGTTGTAATAATCCTAATCACTCGTGGGCTTTTCTTGGCATTAATAAAAATATTTATGAACTTGAAAAAATTATTAAACACGAGAAAATTCGTTATCACATAAGAAAAAAACTTGATTGTCCTATAAAAATTAATATTGTTGGATTTTATTGTGCGCATTCGGAAGAATTTATCCCGATTGAAGATTGTACGCATCCTATTCCAATAGTTTATTTTCGTATTCTTCCTTTGTGCAATCCTAATGGAAGGTTCCCAAAGCTGTGTTTCTTTATCCAGTATCTCAGAAGACTCCCAAGATTTTTATTTCCTTTTTAGAATAATCCGATAGAATAATACTATTAATATTAATATTTATAAGAAGTAAACCTACACTCTTTATTGGAGGCTGCGGTATGCAGGATTGTTTAACGGTTTTTCTTAAAAAATATTTTTGTAAGCTGATTTTGTCTTGCAAATTATTTTTTAAATCAAGATTAATAGAATTTAGATCTCAATATAAAATTTGGGCTAAAGCTTCTCTTCCGTATCTAGGCATTTTCATTGCTTTAGCGGCTTGCTACAACACTGTTTTTCGTTATGGCTATGCGCATCACGATGAAGTCAATTTCTTTCTTTATGGAAAAACTTATATTCTTCACTCTGTAAGACTTTTTGTCTTGTCTATGGGGCGCTTCATTGGCGCTTATATTGCTACGGGTTTAAATTATCTTGTAAATTCTTTATTTGATCTTAAGGTGACACGCTTTTTTATGATTGTTCAGCTTTGGATTTCTGCTTGTATTTTGATGCGATGGCTTAAAAGTCATTTTTTATCAAAGCGAGATGCATTTCTTTTTAGTGTCGCACTTTTTACGCTTCCTTCTTTTGAGATTATGGCGTCTTTTGCGGCAGGATTTAATAATTCAACTGGCGTTTGGATGGGGCTTTTGTCTGGAGTTCTTGCCTTTGGCATGTCGATTGAAGGTACAATTTTATCCCGTATCAAATCAAAGTCGTTTATTTTCTCTGTCATATTCTTTATTTTAGGTCTCATGGCTTATCAGCCTTCAGCTGTGATATTTTGGATTATTCCAGCACTAGTTATTTTGTTTTCATCTTTAGATAAGTTTGAAGAAACAAAACAGCGCTTGATTAATATTTTTGTATCTGGTTTTTTTGCGTTAGGGATTTATTTTCTTATTCTTCAGGTTTTCAAAAAAATGCTCTCGCAAATTGCAGGAGGGTATAACCCATATAGTCTTTCGACTGATTATTTTGGAAAAATATATTGGTTTTTCTCAGAAGCGGTTTCTAATTGTCTTAATTTCTGGAATGTCTTTCCTAAAAGTTTATATGTTGTCTTGGCATCAGTTTTTATAGGATTTTTAACTCTTGTTATTTTGACTTTACGAATCAAGAGAGCGCAAGAGTCTAAAGAGGTAAAGAGCATCAGCATTAAGATTATAATTCTTTCTTCTGTGTTTTTATCGTGCCTGTTCTTAAGTTTTTTACCAAATCTCTTATCAACAGGAAATTTTGCATTTTATCGATGTCTTTCGGGACCAGCAACAATTATTCTTGCTTTGCTTGTTTGGGGCATTTGGCGCATGACACAAATTTTAAAATTTCAATCGCGAAATGTTTTTTCTCTTTTGCTGGCGATTTTAATGATTTTCGGACTTCTTAGGGCACATCATAACGTTTTTCGTTATATTGTTTTTCCAGGATATATTGAAATGGATGTTATGAAAAATGTCTTGAGAAATGAATTTGAAACCTATAAGCGAATTCATATTATTCATGCCGATCAAGACAAGTTGAAAACTTATTATGATGAATTTGGACTTGTATCATCGAGCATGGCACAGAATCGATTAGGCTTGGTTTCAGGCGGATATACTGAGATTTTTAAGCAAGATAATATGTTTCTTTATGGCATTCTTTTTGATTTTGATTTGCAAGAAGCAGAATTTTTATTTGTTCGCAATGACGATAGAGAAAGTGGTTTAGCATTTAAAAAAATTATTACAAGTTCAGCAAAAAAGCTTAAAACACCTTTTGATGAGCCAACTCTTGTTATAGACATGACGCGCCTTTATAAGACGGGTGCTCCTCTAGAATATCTTTTAATCCCATGATCAAAGAAAAACAATTAATTCCTGAACTTGTTGCGCCGGCTGGTGATTGGCCAAGCCTTATTGCTGCTATTGAGAATGGTGCAGATGGTATATTCTTTGGTGTTAAGGGTTTGAACATGCGAAACTTGGCAAGCAATTTTGATCTTCTAGAAATTAAAAAAGTTATGAGTTTTTTGCGTAAGCATGACAAAAAAGGATACTTAACTTTAAATATTGTCGCAAAAGATAGTGACATTGCGTTTGTTCAAAAGATTTTACAAGAAGCAAAAAAGGCAAAAGTTGATGCGGTTATTTTATGGGATATGGCTATTCTGTCTTTAACTAAAAAGATAGGATTGGATATTCATCTGTCAACGCAGGCAAGTGTTTCGAATTTAGAATCTATTAAACTTTATGTGAGCCTTGGAGTAAAGCGTATTGTTTTGGCTCGGGAATGTACGTTAGCAGATATTAAGAAGATTATTAAAGGGATTAAGAAAGAAAAAGTTGATTGCGAGATTGAAACTTTTATCCATGGAGCGATGTGTGTTAGCATTTCAGGCCGATGTTTTATGTCTGAGCTTACTTTTGATAAATCAGCGAATCGTGGAGAATGCTTACAGCCTTGTCGACGAGAGTTTGTGATTAAAGATGTGGATAATGAAAGCGAATATATTTTAGGTAAAGATTATGTGCTAAGTCCAAAAGACTTGTGCAGTATTGATTTTATTGATGATTTGATTAAAGCGAAAATTCATTGTTTTAAGATTGAAGGACGCATGCGTTCGCCTGAGTATATTGGCGTGACAACATCAGTTTATCGAAAAGCAATGGATGCTTATTTTAACAAAAAATTAAATGTGGCTCTTAAAGTAAAATTTAAAAAAGAACTTCAGACGGTTTATAATCGAGGCTTTTCATCTGGATTTTATTTTGGTATGCCTTCAAAAAAAGATATGAGCAAAGGCCTTGGTCATAGTCATGAAAAAGTTTATGTTGGGGATGTTAAGAAGTTTTATAAGAAATTAAGTGTTGCTGATATTCGTATTCGCACTAAAGAAATAAAAAAAGGGGATATCATTCTTTTTTTAGGTGCCAAGACACCAGGGTATCGTTGTAAAGTTTTAGAAATACAATCTGATCATCACTCCGTCCAAAAAGGTCAAAAGGGAGATGCCGTTGGCATCAAGCTTCCTTTTATCGTTCGGCCAAAAGATAAAGTTTTTCTTTGGAAAAAGAAGAAGAAAATCTAATTATCTTAAAGTTCTAGCAAGACCTAGAATAATCCCAGGAAGTAAAATAGCGAATGTGATACTGCTGGGATTAAACAAAAGCTTTCCGTGTTTATTCTTTTTTTTTATTATCTTTTCGATAATTATTAATGCAATGCTGGTGACAATAAAAGCAGGATAAAAAATAATTATTACGATGTAAAATAAGATTAGTCTTATAAATATTTCGTAACTATTTAAGTAATGTACCTACTAAAACTCGACATATATAAAAATCTCCCGCCCCTTGTTTTTTCGCCATTATATGCTATATTTTCTGTAAATCTAAACAATAAATAGGAGATCTCTTTAGGTGCTGAGTCTGTCTCGGCGTATCTGAAAAAGATGTCTATTCCATTTCATTATATTAACAGTCTACTCACGCGAGGATTAACATGAGAAATTTTTTCATAGTCAGTGTTGTCATTATATGTGTTTTTTTGAATCTTTCAATTCCACAATATGTATTTGCTGTTTCTGATGATGTGCGTCGCACTGATGTGGTTTCTAAAGGAGCAGATCCTTTGGTTGATGCTGAGTACGGTGTCGAAGTATTTACGCAGCCAGTAGATGATTTTTTGCTTCCGAATGACTATCGAAAGGATCGTATTATAATTCGCTTTAAAGAAGGCTCTGGTCTTGGTGCTGTTGCTGCTGATTTGGTGAATGAGAAGATGAAATTTGAAACAGTTACTGGCGATTGGGCGCTTGATAGCATTAACGAAATGTATGGTGTAGTTGCAATAAAACCGTTAATTACAAGTGAACTATTTAGTTTGCAAACAAAAAAAACAACGCGTTTTTCTTCTGATATAGCACAGGCATTAGAGATTCGGAGAAATGCTCATATTGCGACGAGTATCGTAGGTATGAATGCTCGCTATCCTGACCGCGCACGGTATGCGGATAGTGCAAAACAAATTGCCATTGCGACAAAACTTTCTAATACATTCATTGTGACATTTGATGCAGATAAAGATAACCTCCAAGAAATCAAGGCGGCATATATGCAAGATTCTGCTGTCGTAGAAGCTGAGCTGATACAAGCGGTGTATGTTAATTTTGAGCCAACGGATCCGTATTATTCATCATCAGGAAGCTGGGGGCAAGATTTTTCAGATATGTATGGTTTGCGTCCAGATTTTCTTCATTGTGGTGATCCTGTTGAAGATGAAGGTGCATGGGCGCAATCAAAAGGAGAAGGAATCGTGGTTGCGGTTATTGATAGTGGTGTTGATTATAATCATCCTGATCTTGTTGATAATATGTGGCAGGATGCAGAGGGACATTACGGATATGATTTTGCCAATGGCGATGATAATCCTATTGATGATCATGGTCATGGAACGCATTGTGCAGGGACTATTGCTGCAGTCGAGAATGGTTTTGGAGTGATTGGGGTTGCGCCATCTGCAAAGATTATGGCAATCAAAGGTCTCAAGGCTAGTGGTAGGGGATATACGGATGTACTTTCCGCAGCCATCATGTATGCTGTTGAAAATGGTGCTGATATATTAAGTAATTCGTGGGGTGGTGGTGGCAATTCAGGTCTTCTTACAGAGGCGTTTGATTATGCACATGCAAGTGGGTGTGTGAGTGTTGCTGCAGCGGGAAACAGTGCGCGTGATGCTGCGTATTTTACGCCTGCAGGAATACAGAGTGTTATTACTGTTGCTGCAAGTGATTCAAATCACGAACGTGCAAGCTTTTCAAATATTGGTACTAAGATAGACGTGTCTGCGCCAGGTGTTGATATCCTTTCCTTAAGAGCTGCAGGGACTGATATGTATGGTACAGGAACTCATATTGTGAATGATGATTATTATTATGCAAGTGGAACATCAATGGCGTGTCCACATGTTGCAGGTGTTCTTGCCGTAATCAAATCTGCTAATCCTGATTACAGTAATGAGGAATTACGTTCTGCATTGCGTGCCTCAGCTACAGACTTAGGTGCGATAGGATTTGATACCCAGTTTGGTTCTGGATTAGCGAATGCAGATGCAGCACTTGACATTGTGTCACCGATTGCTGCAAACATCTTTTCAATTGAACAGATTGATAATCAAACGATTGAGGTTCGTGGTGTTGTGTATGGAGATTCATTTAGTTCGTATTTCCTTGAATACGCAGAGTCGTTAGAAGGACCATGGATGACGGCAGACAATATTGTTCCTGGAGAAAAACAAGGGACACTTAATCCTGACGGGAACATCAGCTATCCAGTTTTGGGTACTGTTGATCCAGAGGGATTATCTGGATTCGTGTATGTGCGTTTGACTGGGTATGATCAAAGCAATGATTCTTATCAGGATTTCATTAATACTATTATTATTGAAGAGCAGAAGTCAGGGTGGCCAGTCAATGTGTTTGACGAGGAGCAAGGTATATCCGCTTATCCTATTTTTAGCTCACCAATGGTTGCAAATATTGATAATAGTGCTGATGGTTCAGAAGAAGTTATCGTGAATGCTATCGGCGGGTTGTTTGTTTATGATGCAAATGGGACTATCCTGAGTGGCTGGCCTAAAAATTATTTATGGCCGCAAGGGAGTGGTGGTTTTTCAACACCAGCTATTGCTGATCTAGATGGTGATGGTGATATGGAAATTATTGCAATGGGATATGATGGTTCAGGCTCTGTCGGGGATTTAACTATTTTTGGCACTAATGAGCCTGTCGCAGGACTTCATATTTGGCATCATGATGGCAGTCGTTATAATGATCAATGGCCACAAACATTGGAAAATCATTTGCCTGGGTTACTTAGATTGACGTATCTTGGGTATTCCTCTCCCAGTGTCGGCGATATTGATGCTGATGGCGCGCAGGAGATTGTTATTGCAGTACGATATGGTGCAGGAATGGGAGGAGAAACCCGCTGTGCTCTTTTGGCATTTGAACAGGATGGCAGTTTAGTTGTTGACTCACAGAATACTACACAATGGCCGCGTTTTCTTAGTGTAAATAACATTCTCAGCGGGAGATTGTTAGAATGCTCGCCAACGCCGTTGCTTATTGATTTGAACCATGATGGTATGCTTGAAATTGTACAAGGAGTTAATTTCAGGAATCAATCTGTTATACCGCGAGAGTATTATTCAGAAATAAAGGTGTTTGATGCGTATGGGAATACTCCCGAAAACACGCAGTGGCCTTGGATTTCTGATACAGTGACTTTGGGTAACAAAAATTTAGTTGCAGGAGATGTTAACGGTGACGGAGACATCGAAATTATTGCGCAGACGAGTTCTGGAGCAGTAGGATACCCTACAACGAAGATATTTTCTTGTGAAGGTGACGAGATAGCAAGTATTGGTGCTTGGGCAACGCTTTCAGCTAACTTTTCTCTTGCAGATATGAACGACGATGGGACGCCTGAAATTATTTATATAACCCAAAATAGGAAATTGTATGTTTCGTCGCTAGAGGGCGATCAGCTGGTGCCATTGCCAGGGTGGCCAAAAGTGTACCAGACTGCCCTTGTATTTGGGAATACCGTTCCTTCTGCAGGTCCGAGCATTGCGGATGTGGATGGAGACGGCTACGCTGATATTGTAGTGATTGCGAATGCTGGGTCTGATAACCCGTATGCCTCATTAAAGGCTTTTGATAGGTATGGAAATCTACTCAACGGGTGGCCTAAATATGTTCAGCCTTTTGACTTGATATATTCGCAGCCAACTATTACAGATATGGATAATGATGGGCAGGTTGATGTTTTAGTGGGGAATCTTTTTGGGCAAGTGTTAGCGTATGGGTTGGAGTACCAGTTTAACCCTGAGGCACAAGAATGGCCAATGTTTCAGAAGAATCTCAAGCATTCAGGTGTGCATGGCGAGGAACCAGTGGTTCCGAATTATGTACCGACTGCATATGCAGGGCCTGACATTACTATTGATGAAAATATAGAGGTTGTGTTAGTTGGATCAGGATATGATCCAGATGGATTTATTGTTAATTATGCATGGGAACAAATCGATGGTCCAGAAGTGACACTTGAAAATGCGAATGAAGCGACGGCATCGTTTAGTGCTCCTGCTGTGGAGGATACGACATCTATTACATTTAAGCTTACTGTCACAGATAATGACGATGCAACAGCATCTGATGTAGTTTTTGTGACTGTCACTAATGTAAATATGGCGCCTGTAGCTGATGCTGGTGAAGACGTAGCAGCGAATGAACTTTCAGTAGTAACTTTAGCTGGATCTGGATATGATCCAGATGGATTCATTGTTAGTTATGCATGGAAACAAATTGACGGACCAGATGTTGTTCTTGAGAATTCGAATGAAGCAACGGTATCGTTTAGTGCTCCTGCTGTGAGTGAGCTGACAGAGTTGACATTTAAACTTACTGTTACAGATGATGACGATGTGACAGCAAGCGATGAAGTCGTTGTGATTGTCAATAATATAAATGTGGTGCCTGTAGCCAACGCAGGAGTAGATCAACAAGAGGCTTTAACATTCCCTAATATATCAGCAAGCATTATTCTTGACGGTACAGCTTCAAGCGATCCAGATGGAACTATTGAAAGTTACTTATGGACCGAAGGTGATGATCAGTTAGGTACAGGGGTAACTCCAGCTGTAGACCTTACTGTAGGCGTTCATATAATTACATTAATAGTCACTGATAACGATGGTGCAAGTGATATTGATGATGTCGAAATAATAATTAATCAAGCTCCAATTGCAAACGCCGGAGTAGATCAACAAGAGGCTTTAACATTCCCTAATATATCAGCAAGCATTATTCTTGACGGCACAGCTTCAAGCGATCCAGATGGAACTATTGAAAGTTACGTATGGACCGAAGGTGATGATCAATTAGGTACAGGGGTAACTCCAACGGTAGACCTTGCTGAAGGTGTTCATACAATTACATTAACAGTTACTGATGATGATGGTGCAATTGGCACTGATGATGTCGAAATAATAATTAATCCAGCAGGTAATCAAGTTCCAATAGCTGATGCAGGAGAAGATCAAAAAGGCTATGCATGGTATCCAATGACGTTAGATGCGACGCAGTCGTATGATCCTGATAGCGGGCCAGAACTTCTTACGTATGCATGGCAACAGATTGATGGTCCGGTGGAGGTTATGTTTGTTCTAGATCAAGAAGGTATTATTTCTTTTGAAGCACCGTTAGTACATGAAACGACAAATTTCATATTTAGGGTTACGGTGAGTGATGGGATTGATAGCAGTGAAGACACTGTCCAGGTTTTTGTTGAACCGAATACGTTGCCACAAAAAGAACAAAGCAGGATGTTGTTTTCTGTTTATGAAAATGAAAAGTTCACTTATGATTTAACTGAAAATATTTTTGATCGAGAGACAACGCCGCTGCTAGGCTATACATGGGAGCAAGTGTCTGGTGTCCCTGTGACTGAGGGAGGAGTGCACGATGGCCAAACAATGGTTTTTGCTACACCATCAGTTGCGTCGACGCAGAATTGCATGTTTCGCGTGTTGGTCCATGATGGATCAAAAGATATTTCTTATCATATTGCCATAAGAGTATTGAATGTTGATCAATGATGAATCGTAAGTAATCAAGGGCAGCAGGTCCCAACCTAAGATGGTGCTTGGAGAATATATGAAGTAAAGTGGAAGAATGGCAAGAGGTATGGGAATGGAAATATCAAAGCAAGCTTTATCAAGGTTGTAGATTCGAATCCTGTCCCTGCAGCCAATGTAATAGCGAGAGAGTCAATGATTCAGGTTATTGGCTCTTTTTGTTTATGGTGATAAAATAATAGATGCGAATGCGATGTCGCCGGTATTAAATAAAAACTTTCCGCATCTATTCTTCTTTTCTATTATCTTTCCGATAATTATTTAAGCAACCCCTGTTTCTTATAAACAACTTTCTTCATATTTCTTCATTAATATTTTATATTCTTGTCGTAATTTTTCGTATTCAACTTTCGAAGCTTCATAACGCTTTCTTTCTGATTCATACCATGCTTTATTAGCTTTATTTTCCTTTAACTGTTTATTATACTGTTTCTCATATTCTTCATATCGCCTATTATATGTTTCTAGCTGTTTATTGTATTGTTCCTTGTACTCTTTAGATTGCTTATTATATGTTTTAAGTCGTTCTTTATATTTAGAATCTTGCTCTTCTAAAATTTTGAGAATTTTGTCAATCTTTTGGTCTTGTTTTTCTATTTTTTTGATTAACAATGAATTATCTGATGAAGCAGTGCTAGCAAAAGCTAGCGAGGGAATAAGTAAGCCGGCTACTGCTGCGAAAAGTATGATTTTATTTTTAAACATTTCAACCTCCTTTTTAATTATTCTATAACATGAATCGCCTAGGTTGCCCTGCGACAAGCAATTGCATCTTTTGGCGGTTAGAAGGACTTTTAATTTCTTAATGATGTACCAGATTTGTGCCAAGTCCCTTATTTTTCAGACGAGCCATACAAACCTTTACTATGATTAATAAGTAAATTGTTTTGGTCCATCAAGAATACTGTTGTACATAAGATAGTAAACCCTAAAATCCAACAGAAAAGCGTGACAACAAGCATCTTTTCGACTTTTCTTGATATAATTTTATATTCTGGATTTTTTTGAGTCAACTCTCGGACTATTCTAAGCTTTTCTTTTAGAGAATAAAAAATCCAAAAAGGTGAATCTTCTTCTTTGCATACGAAAATGAATTTTTGAAGATTATAGTATAAAAAAACTATAAAGGGCACGACAAAAACTAAAATTGCATAAGGAATAACAAATGGTGTTGGGTCTAGCGGGAATATCTCCATCGTAACCTCCTTTTTAATTATTCTATAACATAAATCGTCACAGGTAAAGAAAATCCCCACTATTACCAAAAGACAATGAATAATTAAGAAATTATGAGAATAAACAAAGGTACCCTGTAATTAACAAGATTTCTTTGCGTAGAATAAGCTAATATTTCAACAATAAACATACGGTCGTTTATTTAGTTTAAGCATCAGCGTCTAGGAACGCTTCTAAGCGTCTAGTTGTTTAAGATGTAGAAAGATATGTATGTGTCAACAGCGTGCAGCAGGACGTAACCTCAAGCGAATGAAGGCTAGTCTTTAGTGTGTTTGTCGAGGAGGATAGAGAAATAGTACATATAAAAGTAAGGGTTCCCATTGGCTCAGAGGGCTTCCCACCCAT
Organism: uncultured Planctomycetales bacterium; assembly: GCA_964648665.1. Classification (GTDB taxonomy): domain Bacteria; phylum Omnitrophota; class Gorgyraeia; order Zapsychrales; family Aceulaceae; genus Aceula. The sequence continues at coordinate 54,287 of CAZYOA010000010.1, forward strand.
CCCCTGCCCCTATGTATATTATAAACCAACACACTGGATTAATAACATTTTTAAGGATTCAAGGTTAACCATGTTACTTATAAACTCTTATTCTTAAAGCACTCGTAGCCTTTTACAGGATTTCTACAATAATCGGAAATCCTTTCCTGTTCCATAAGAATATGCCCACGATGCACATTATTCAATCGTATGCAATTACAAACAACAAGCAGAATTGTTATTGTCCAATAAATAAATATGAACTGAAAGTTTTTAGTTCTTTTGAAGGATACAATAATGCCAAAAAAAACTAGCGAACTACTGATAATCGCAAGCATGGAATAATTCTTTATTAATGTGTCTAAAATGTAACTACCAGAGCGTGGCGAATAAGCCATGCTTAAATAAAATGTTATCAATCCTGTTAAAATACAAAAAATAGCAATAAAGCTAGTGAGGAATTTCTTCATATTTTTATTATATCACCACACGCTAAATTATATATACTTTTAGAAAAGGGATGGTAACTAGTTTACTTTGTTGCTTTGAGACGGTTATCTTTCTCAAACTCTATAATTTTAAGAATTAGATAGAGTATTCCTCCAGGGAGAAGAGCAAAGACAAAAATAATACCTTCCGTCTGAACTACTTCGTGTTGAGCAAGGTTATTCGAACATCCTATGATAACAGGAATGGCGTATCCCACTAAAGCAGCTTCTAGGGTTCGAAACCGATATGCTACGAAGAATGTTATTGCGATGAGAATGAGTGGAGGTATTAATATTTTTAGTAAGACTATTCCAATTCCGTCATAGATAGGAACGCTCATTTCTCTTAATAGTGGCAAAAGTTGGAGCGTAAAGATGAATGTGGAAATAAATACAAAGAGCATCTTTAGAAGCTTCTTGAAAATATTCATTATTTCCTCCTAGGTTGCTTTTATTGTATCACCCACACGCTGAATTAATAACATTTTTAAGAAACTAGAGGCAACTAGTTTACCCGCTCTCTAAATTATAATAACTTTATGAGATTAGTCTTTTTTATCAGAAGCTTTGAACATCTCAGGGAAAACTTTCATAATAAACACTGTGATTATAAAAACTAAAAAGAAATTCGAAAAAATGAGTGTACCACTTCTCCAGTTTGGGATTACAATGGCGAAAATGATTTTTTTAGTGAGGTGCATTAATCCTCCAATATTCAGCAGATACATTGCAAATATTGTCCACTCCTGCGTTTTCCATCTTTTCATTGGACTGGTCATGTTTCCTCCTAGGCGATGGTTAGTAATATTTTATTTTACATCAGTTTTAACCCACACGCTGAACTAATAACATTTTTAAGGATTTAGAGGTTAACCATGTTACTTGCCAGGAAAGGAAAAGCGACAGATGGAATAATTATTTTCCAAGATGAATTCATTATAAATTTTCCTTTAAAATCATTATAAGCTAAAGTTGTGATTAAGAAAACAATGCATTGTAAATAATTGTATTATTTACCACATTCGATCTAGTGATCGATATTGAATAGCTTCAGAAATATGTTCTGGCAGGATTTCTTTTTGTTGATCTAAGTCGGCAATGGTTCGCGCTACTTTTAAGATTTTATTATGTGCTCGAGCAGATAGGCTCAATTCATCGATGGCAACTTTAAGCAGATCTTGTGATTCCTGGGAAACACAGCAGAAAGCTTTGATTTGACGATTTTGCATTTGAGCGTTGGAAAATACTTTTGTATCAACAAATCTTTTGTTTTGAATTTCTCGCGCGGCAACAGTTCTTTTCTTGATATCAGCTGACGATTCTCTGTGCTTGTCAGAAAATAAATCTTGTGATTTTAAGGATGGAACTTCGAGATGAATATCTATGCGGTCTAAAAGAGGGCCTGAAATCTTAGATAGATATTTTTGAATTTTTTGCGGTGTGCAATGACATTCTTTCTTGGGATCCGTATACCAGCCACACGGGCATGGGTTCATCGCAGAAACAAGCATGAATTTAGATGGAAATTTCACAGTTTTATGGGCTCTAGCGATATGAACGCAATGATCTTCAAGGGGTTGTCTGAGTGCTTCAAGGACATTTTGATTAAATTCAGGCAGTTCGTCTAGAAATAGAATGCCGTTATGTGCAAGGCTGACTTCGCCGGGCCTGGGAATAGTCCCTCCACCGACTAAAGCAGCATCACTTGCGGTGTGATGAGGACAGCGAAAAGGGCGCTTGCTAATATTTTTTAGATTTGCATCGATTAATCCAGATGCTGAGTGAATTTGGGCGGTTTCTAAAGCTTCGGCGATAGTTAAATTTGGTAATATTGTTGCAAGTCTTTTTGCAAGCATCGTTTTTCCGCTTCCAGGTGGACCGATTAGAAGAACGTTGTGTCCACCTGCAGCAGCGACTTCTAATCCTCTTTTAACATGCGATTGGCCTTTGACTTCTTGAAAATCGATATCATATGAGCTGGATTGATTGAATATTTCTTCGATGTTTATTTTAAAAGGTTTTATAGAGCTTGGATCTTGAAGAAAATGAACAGTTTGCTTTAATGATTGAACAGGAAAAACATCTAAATTATTGGCAAGAGCTACTTCATGAGCATTCTTTTCTGGGACAATAATACCGTCAAATTTCTTCTTGGATGCACGCATAGCAATAGAGAATGCACCTTTGACAGGCTCAATCTCACCGCCTAAAGAAAGCTCGCCTAAGATAATATATTTTTTAAGATTTGATATTGTTATTGTTTGATTTGAATTTAAGATACCAAGGGCAATGGCTAGATCAAAGAAGGGACCTTCTTTTTTGATATCACCTGGAGATAGATTAACTGTTATTCTTTGAGCGGGAAACTTATAGCCGCTATTTTTTATGGCAGAACGAACGCGTTCTTTGCTTTCTTTAACAGCTGGATCTGGAAGCCCAACAATAATAATGCAGGGAAGACCGCGAGAAATATCAACTTCAACTCTAATAAGGGTAGCTTCTAAGCCGGAAAGACCAAAACTGTAAATTTTTGAAAGCATAAACCTATACTTTGTTTGTGGGGACGCAAGCATAAATAAGGTAGCATAAAATGAATCTCTTCGTCAAGCCAAAAATAAGATCGGCAAGATTTGTTTTATTAATATTATTACTAATAAAAATAATGTATAATAATTTATAATTTAAAGGTAAATGATAAAAGATCTTGCTTTTTAGAGGGTCAAATTTTATAATGGTACATTAATATTGAGTATTTGCTTGCAGGATCTTCAAGGAAGTTTTGAAGGCTTTATTTTTGGGATAAAGGCGCAGACGGCTTCATAGCCTATTTTTTATAAAACATCTGCTTATTTTAAAAGGAGAAAATTTGAATACTGTTTTACAGGAATTTGTTTCTAATAAAGTTTTGATTGTTACGCTTTTAGTTTGGTTTATTGCTCAAACGATTAAGGTCATTATTGGCATTTTTAATGAAAAAAGATTTGATTTTAAATGGTTTATTGGTACCGGAGGCATGCCTTCGAGTCATGCGGCAGGTGTAACAGCTCTTGCGACAACATGTGGTATTCATCTTGGTTTTGATTCTGTGTCTTTTGCTTTGGCAGCTATTTTTGCTATGGTTACGATGTTTGATGCGCAAGGGGTTCGCTGGGCAACTGGTCAACAAGCGCAGATTCTAAATAAAATAATGGATGATATCTATTGGCGCGGCAAGGTTGAATCTGAGCATCTTAAAGAGCTTGTAGGCCATACACCAATTCAGGTTTTTGCAGGATCTCTTTTAGGGCTTGTTGTTTCAATTTTTCTTTATTATAAACTTTAATTTTTAAGCGAGGTGATCGTGAATAAGAAGTTATGGATTGTTGCAGGAGTTATTGTTTTTCTTGTGCTTTTAAAGGTTGTTTCAACTCCAAAGTCATCGAGTGATATTTCTAAAAAGAGTCGCGCTTCTACGCAAGAAGCTTCAGAGCTTTATGAACAGGCTATAAAGCTAGAAGAAGGCAAGGATTGGTCTGAAGCCAAAGTTGTTTATGATCAGATCATGAATGATCATTTTGATTTTGATCAAATCGAGGATGTTCAAAAGAAATTAGAAGAGTTAAATTTGAAAATTATTTTTTCTAATATTCAGACTCCGAGTAGTGTTATTCATATTGTTGAAAAAGGAGATTCTTTAGGTAAGGTTGGGCAAAAATATAATTGTACGATTGCGCTTATTAAGAAAAGCAATAATCTTAAAAATGATGTGATTCGTTTAAACCAAAGACTTCGTGTTTGGACAGGACAATTTAGCGCTTTGGTTGATAAGTCTCAAAATGCATTGACTTTAAAGTCTGATGACGAAATTGTTAAGGTTTATACTATTTCTACGGGAGAAAACAATTCAACTCCTGTTGGAACATTTGTGATTGAAACAAAGCTTGTTGATCCAGTTTGGTTTAAGAGTGGGGCAATTATTCCGCCGGATAGTCCAAAAAATGTCCTGGGAACACGATGGATGGGATTTGATATTCCTGGATACGGTATTCACGGGACAACAGAGCCGGAACTTCTAGGTCAACAGGTTACTGCTGGATGTGTGCGTATGCGTAATGATGAAGTTGAAGAGCTTTATGATATTTTACCATTTGGAACCAAGATTACAGTTGTTGATTAATTATTAATTTTTTTTAAGGGAAAAAATGAGCAGATTAGATTTTGAAAAACCTATTTATGAATTAGAATCTAAAATTAATGAGTTAAAGAATTTTGATTCTAAAAAAAGTGTTGATTTATCTCCAGAAGTTAAGAAGCTTCAAAACAAGCTTGAAAAGATGAAAATGGATGTTTATCAAAAGCTTTCTCCTTGGCAACGTATTCAGATCGCGCGTCATCCTGATAGGCCGTATACTCTTGATTATATAAAAATGATTGCTCAGGATTTTGTTGAGCTTCATGGTGATCGATTGTTTGCTGATGATTATGCAATGATTTCTGGGTTTGCAACGGTTGCAGATCAAAAGGTTTTGATTATCGGTCATCAAAAGGGACGTGATATTAAAGAAAATGTAATGCGGAATTTTGGTTGTGCGCATCCAGAAGGGTATCGAAAAGCTATGCGATTGATGAAGTTGGCGGAGAAGTTTAATTTGCCAGTTTTGATTTTTATTGATACTCCCGGAGCCTATCCAGGCATTGGTGCTGAAGAAAGAGGCCAAGCTCAAGCGATTGCGACAAATTTAATGGAAATGGCACAAATATCTGTTCCTATTGTTGCTATTGTTATTGGAGAAGGTGGTAGTGGAGGAGCGCTGGGTATTGGAGTTGCCGATAAGGTTCTTATTTTGCAACATGCGTATTATTCTGTTATTTCTCCTGAAGGATGTGCTTCGATTCTTTGGCGCAATAGTGTGCGTGCCCCGGATGCAGCTAAAGCGCTTAAAATTATGGGCGAAGATCTATTGGAATTTGGAATGGTTGAAGCTGTTATTGAAGAGCCTTTAGGTGGTGCTCATCGAGATCCAGAAGCTGTTGCCGAGAAGATCAAAACTCATGCGATTGAATATATTAAAGCGCTTAAAAAGTTATCTAAAAAAGAGCTTTTAGATGAGCGTTATCAGCGTTTTCGTAAGATAGGAAGATTTACCGAAGAAAAATAAACAATGATATTTTTGTCTGCATTTTAAACGGCTAATTATTTATGAGCTGCTCTCCCACAATAAAAAAAGATCTTAAAGATATTACATATGAAGAATTAGTTTCTTATCTTAAGGAAAATGATGAGAAAGCATTTCGTTCAAATCAAATCTTTGATTGGATTTATAAAAAGAATATTGATCGCTTCGATCAAATGAAAAATGTTGCCCCTACGCTTCTAAGGAAGCTTTCTAGCCATTTTAATTTTTTTCATTTTCATTCCTCCCAAAAGCTTGCTTCTAAAGATGGAACAATAAAATTTTTGTTTGAGGTCGATCCCGGCCAGTATATAGAAACAGTCTTAATTCCGGCAAAAGGAAGATTGACTTTGTGTGTTTCGACTCAAATTGGATGCAAATTTAAATGTTTTTTTTGTGCAAGCGGAAAGAACGGATTGATGCGCAATTTAACATGTGGTGAAATTGTTAGCCAGATTTTATGTGCACAAAAAGAATCTGGATTAGGCAAGATCACTCATATTGTTTTTATGGGCGTCGGAGAACCTTTTGATAATTATGATAATGTTTTAAAAGCTATAAGAATTATTAATGATCCGAAAGCATTTGGCATTGCTGCACGAAAAATTACAGTGTCAACATGTGGCATTATTCCAAAGATTAAAGAATTTTCAACTTGCGGCATGCAGATTGAGCTTGCAATCTCTTTGCACGGTTCGAATAGTCAAATTCGTAGTCAGCTAATGCCGGTGAATAAGAGATATCCGCTAGAAAATCTCTTGGAAACAGCTTGCGAATACAGCAAAAAAACAAACCGACAAATTACATTTGAGTATGTTCTAATAAAAGATTTTAATGCTAGTATGAAGCATGCCAGAGAGCTTGCAAAGCTTTTAAAGGGAATGTTGTGTAAGGTTAACTTGATTGCCTACAATCATGCTGATGTTAGTCGATGTTCATCGGTAACGCGTAAAGATATTGCTTTTTTTAAGAGTGCATTGGAAGAAAAGGGAATCGTTGTAACAATTCGAATGCCTCGCGGAGAGGATATTGATGCTGCGTGTGGCCAGCTTCGTTATCGACATACGAAAAAAAGAAAAATACAGTCTTAGCGGCCTATTGATTGGCCAGCTGATTGAATTAAACTTTGCATTTTTGGGTTCTGAAGAAGTTTTTGAAATTTTGGATTGTTTTGAATTTTTTGGAAATCTTGAGCCATAATGGCATTTGTAAGTTCAGGGTCTGATAGAACTTTTTGAATTTGCGGATCGCGTGAAATAGATTCAATTTCAGAGGCCACTTTTGGATTTCCAAGAATTTGTTGTTGATATTGAGTCATCTGCTCCTCTGATACTAGGCGAGAAGAAGGGTTGGAAGATTCAGTTAAAGGTTTGCTTGAAGATATGCTTGTAATATTGCTATCTTCAACTTCTATTGTTCCAAAAGATGTTTTGATAAAATATGTTTCTCCATCAAGGCCAACAATATTACCTTTAATCTCAGATCCATCGTTAAGCGTAATTGTTTTTAAGTTTTGGGCGTAAGAAGTTTGGCAAATAAGAAATATGCACATGAAGATAAGGCTAAAGCTATATTTTTTCATAAATCCTCCGATTTCTATTTTTTATAGTATAGCTTAATTATAGGGAAAATACAATTTTGTAGGATTTAAGATAAGCTTATTTTTTTATTCTTATAGGATTTAATTTAAGGTATAATATTTTACGTTTGGATGGGTGATTGAAGATAAGGAGCTCGTAAGAATGGGAACCATTGAACATCGAAAACTTTTTCGCGTTCAGACTACAATTAAGATTTCTTATGAATCAATGCGCGATTCATCTGTTCAAGGTGATGCGTACACTGCTGATGTCAGTTCAATCGGTGCCCAAATTATTGCAAAACAACCTATAGATGTTGGAGAAGAGCTTTCGATTAAGTTTTTTATTGAAAATCAAAAAGATCCAATTTGTTCATCTGCAAAAGTTGTTTGGCAGAAGCGATGTGGATATATTCCTGATAATCAAAAGTCGTATTATACTATGGGAATTATACTTCTGGATATGTCTTGTGATGATGCGATTTTGACATCAGATTATATTTTTGAAGTTGCTAAAAAACAGCAAATTGAGAACGAAAAGCGTATTATCGATCAACTTGAGTTAGGATAGTTAGCTACTTTATGGACCTTTCATTTATTGTTCCTGTTTATAATCAAAAAAATTCTATTGCTTATGCCTGCGATGCCCTTGAGCATGTTGCAAAGAATGTAAATTTAAAATGTGAAATTTTATTATGTGATGATGCTAGCCAAGATGGTAGCACTGAGGTGGTTAGAGAAATTTCTGCTCGGCGTTGGATGATCAAGGAGATTCTGCATAAACGGCATCAGGGATTTGGTGAAACTTTTCGCGAACTTCTTAAAGAATCTCAGGGAACAATTGTTATTTATTTAGATCCGACTTTACCGTTTGATATTGATCACTTTTCTGCTATTTTGGCTAAAATTAGAAATCGTGATATTGTTGTTGCTTCTCGCTTCGTAGGAGATAAGAATTTGAAGAATGTAAAAATAGGATTATCGTCAAGAATCTATCAGTTCTTAAGTAAAGTTTTCTTGAATGTTGACATCCAAGATCTTGAATCTGCTATGGTTTTGATGCGCAGGGAAAAAGTAATAGATCTGACTTTAAGAGCAAAAGAAAAAGGAATTTTCCCGGAGATGTATGCTCTCGCGCGACACAAAGATTTAATTATTAAAGAAGTTACTGTTGATTTAAGGCGTAATCAAAAAATACCCCATCCATCCGTCTCGTTTAAAGACTTTATTGACCTTCTAACAACTTAATTTGTATTTTGTGGGATTATTCTTTAGTGCTTTTCTAGAAGAAGAAAAGTGCTGGAGGAGGGAGTTGAACCCTCATGCCCGCGAAGACACTGGTTTTTGAGACCAGCGCGTATACCAGTTCCGCCACTCCAGCAATGATCTTATATGTATCTGGTGGAGCTGGAGGGATTTGAACCCTCGACCCCTTGCATGCCATGCAAGTACTCTCCCAGCTGAGCTACAGCCCCAA